>CAZYYJ010000099.1:0-17098 GCA_964651595.1 uncultured Pseudomonadales bacterium
CACCAAGTTTCATCCCGGCGCCAACGTCGGCTGCGGCCGCGACCACACGCTGTTTGCCACGGCTGACGGTTACGTGCAGTTTGCCGTGAAGGGGCCACTCAAGCGTAAAACGGTCAGCGTGGTCGCGGAAAGCGCCTGACGGCCTCCCGCCACTGCGAACGACCGAAGCCCCGCCGACGCGGGGCTTTTTGTATGCAGGCCGAAAACCATGCAATTCATCGACGAAGCAACGATACAGGTGCAGGCCGGCAAAGGCGGCAACGGATGCCTGAGTTTCCGTCGCGAGAAATACATCGCCAGGGGTGGACCCGATGGTGGTAACGGTGGCGACGGGGGCAACGTGCTGCTGGTGGCTGACACCGCGCTTAACACGCTCGTCGATTTCCGCTATCAGCCGCGCTACCAGGCCCGCAACGGTACCCCTGGCAGCGGTCGCAACAAAACCGGTGCGGCAGGTGAGCACGTTCTGGTGAAAGTGCCGGTGGGCACGACGGTAGTAGACGACGAGACCCAGGAGGTGATCGGCGACCTGGCTGACGCCGGCGAGACGCTGCTGGTGGCTCAGGGGGGACATCGCGGCCTCGGCAACGCTGCCTTCAAATCCAGCACCAACCGCGCACCCCGCAAGACGACGCCTGGCACCCCTGGAGAAGCCCGCCGGTTGCGCTTGCAGCTGAAAGTTCTGGCCGACGTGGGACTGCTGGGGCTGCCCAACGCAGGCAAGTCGACGCTCATCGGCCAGGTGTCGGCTGCCAATCCGAAGGTGGCCGACTATCCCTTCACCACGCTCACGCCGAACCTGGGGGTGGTGCGGATCGATACGGACGCCAGCTTTGTCATGGCCGACATTCCCGGCCTCATCGTAGGAGCTGCGGAGGGTGCCGGCCTGGGCGCACAGTTTCTGCGGCACCTCGCCCGCAACCGCATTCTGCTGCATCTGATAGATGTGCTGCCGGAAGATGGAAGCGATCCGCTGGCGAACGCGGAGGCCATAGAGGCTGAGCTGGCGGCTTACAGCGACGCTCTGCTGGAACGTCCCATCTGGCTGGTGCTGTCCAAGGTGGACCAGCTCGACGATGATGCCCTCGCGGCGCTCACGGAGCGCTTTCGCGGCGCCTTTCCCAACCGGCAGCTGCGTCATGTGTCCGCGCTGGGGGATGTGGGCCTCGACGCGCTCAAGCAGGATCTCATGGGAGCGCTCATCGAGTACCGCCTGCGCCTGGCGGAAGACCCGGCCTTTGCGGAGGGGGAAGCCGAACTCGAGGCGCGCATCACCGATGACGTACTGGCTCACTCGCAGCGCATGCGTGCGCAAGCGCAGGCCAGAAAGCAGGATCGTGATGACGACGACCCGGACGGTCCGGAGGTGGTGTACGTTGTCGACTGAGATCACAACGTCACTGACTGCCGCCCGGCGTGTCGTGGTGAAGATCGGCAGCGCGCTGCTCACGGATCCTGCCGACGGTCTCGCGCGCGCACAGATTGCGACCCTCTGCGAGCAGATAGCCGCGCTGAAGGACGCGGGACGGGAAGTGATTCTGGTGTCTTCCGGCGCCGTTGCGGAGGGCTGTGCCCGCCTTGGCTGGGTGGAACGGCCCGGCACGGTGCACGAGCTGCAGGCTGCCGCCGCCGTAGGTCAGATGGGGCTGGCGCAGGCCTACGAAGCCGCCTTTCTCGAGCATGGGCGGGCCTCGGCCATGATCATGCTGACGCACGACGATCTTGCGGACCGGCAACGCTATCTCAATGCGCGGGCGACGCTGAACCAGCTGCTGGCGCTTGGCGTGGTGCCCGTCATCAACGAGAACGACACGGTAGCCACCGACGAGATCCGCTTCGGCGACAACGATTCGCTCGCAGCTCTGGTGGCCAATCTCCTGCAGGCGGATCTGCTCGTCATCCTCACTGACGTGCCAGGTCTCATGAACAAGGACCCGTCCGCGCATGCGGATGCGAGCCTCGTGCCGGTTGCGCAGGCAGGCGATCCCGCGCTGGAGGCGCTCGCGGGTAAGGCGCCCGGAGTGCTCGGCAGAGGCGGCATGATCACCAAGCTGCAGGCGGCCAAGCTGGCGGCGCGCAGTGGCGCCCATACGATCATCGCCAACGGTCGGAAAGATGCCGTTTTAACGGAGCTCGTGGCGGGCACGTGCCACGGCACGCTGCTCACGGCCGAGCTCAATCCGATGACAGCGCGCAAGCGGTGGATTGCCGGGCACCTGCGGGCCAAGGGCACCCTGGTTGTGGATGCGGGCGCGGCGCGGGCGCTGAAAGAGAAAGGGGTCAGTCTTCTGGCAGTGGGCCTGGTGAGTGTCAGCGGTCTTTTCGGCCGTGGCGACGTGGTCCGGATCCGGGATGCCGACGGCCGCGATGTAGCCCAGGGGCTGTGCAACTACGGGCACGCCGACACGCTCAAGCTGCGTGGCGTGCGCAGCGAAGATTTTGCGCAGCACATCGAGTTCGTTGGTGAGCCGGAGCTGGTGCACCGCGACAACCTGGTGCTGCTGTGAGGGACGGCGGGGCCGTCCCGGCGGGCGTCAGCCGTTGCCGGCGAGCGCTTTCACCTTTTTGTTGAGACGGGACTTGTGCCGTGCCGCCTTGTTTTTATGCATGATGCCTTTCGACACCATTTTGTCGATCATCGGCATGGCGCTTTCCAGCGCTTCGGCGGCGGCAGCAGCGTCGCCCGAGCCGACAGCGGCGTCGACGCGCTTGATGTACGTGCGCACCATGGAACGCTGACTGGCATTGTGCGCGCGACGGTTTTCTGCTTGCCTTGCACGCTTACGGGCTTGTGGACTGTTGGCCAATTTTCCTCCGCAGGCTGTAACTGTTTTAGGAAGACGCAGAGCCGCGGCAGGCGGCCCTCGAAAAAGGGCGGCAAATATGCCGTCCGAGTGGAAGGTTGTCAACAATTCGACGAGGCCCGTGAACCCTCCTGATGGCGGACGAACCGAGACCCGCTGACCGCCGGGACCCCCCGGCTGCAAGCGCTGGCGCCGACATGGCGCGCCAGGGTTCTGTGGTGGCTGGCATGACGCTCTTGTCGCGGATCTCGGGGCTGGTGCGCGACATGGCCCTCGCTTACCTCTTCGGTGCCTCGCAGATAGCGGACATGTTCTTCGTGGCGCTGCGCATACCCAACTTTTTTCGGCGACTGTTTGCCGAAGGCGCGTTCAACCAGGCCTTCGTGCCCGTGATGGTGCGGTACCGGGATCAGGGCCATGCGGCGTTGCTCGCGTTTCTGGCACCGCTGTCAGGCATCTTTGCACTGGCGGTCAGCAGCTTTGTCGTGGTGGGTGTGGTTTTCGCGGAGCCGCTTGCGTTCCTGTTCGCTCCGGGCTTTGCGGGTGAGAACGGACGCCTCGAGCAGACCGGCGATCTCGTCCGCATCACCTTTCCTTACCTTGCCTTCATATCGCTGACCGCCTATGCCGGTGCGGTGCTGAACGCCCATGACCGCTTCGCGGTGCCGGCCGTAACCCCCGTGCTGCTAAACCTCTGCCTCATCGGTGCTGCGCTGGTGGCGCTGGGTGGTTTCGTCGAGCTTGCCGACGTGGAGGTGCTGGCCTGGGGTGTGCTGGTGGCGGGCGTGGTGCAGTTGCTGTTCCAGGGGCCCAGCATGGCGCGGTTGAAGCTGTTGCCACGTCCGGCCGTGGATACGCACCACCCCGGCGTGCGGCAGGTGGGACGACTGCTGGTGCCGGCCGTGCTGGCGGGCTCTGTCGGGCAGATCAATGCGCTGGTGAACACGATCCTGGCTTCCACCCTCATGGCAGGCAGCATCAGCTGGCTGTACTACGCCGACCGGTTGCTGGAGCTGCCCGTCGGCCTCGTTGCCATTGCGCTCGGTACCGTGATGCTGCCCCATCTTTCACGCATGGCGGCAGATGGGTCTGCGCAGCAGTTCCGGGCTACCCTGAGCTGGGGGGTGAGCCTGGGCCTGGGGCTCGGGCTACCTGCAGGGGTGGCCCTGTTCGTCCTCTCGGAGGGACTGATAGCCACGCTCTTCGAAAGCATCAGCGGCGGCGCCATGACAGATTTCGATCTGCGTATGGCCGCGTATGCGCTGGAAATGTTTGCGCTCGCGTTGCCGGCGTTTGTGCTTGTGCGGGTGCTGTCGCCGGCTTTTTATGCGCATGAAAACACACAGGCGCCGTTCCGCTACGCGGCTGTCGCTGTGGCGGTGAATCTGGTGGCGAGCCTGGCCACGTTCAGCTGGTTCGGCCACGTGGGCCTGGCCTGGGCCACGGCACTGTCTGCATGGGCCAACGTGCTTCTGCTGCTGCGGGGGCTGCGGCTGCACGGACTGTATGCGCCGGACCGGCAGCTTGGCCTGCGATTGCTGAAGCTGGTGCCCGGGGTGCTCGTACTGGGTGCGGGCCTGACGCTCACCGCCGGGCGCTGGGACTGGTTGGCCATGGCACCGCTGGAACGCGCGGGGTGGATGGCGGTGGTGACCTTTCTCGGCATTGCTGGCTACGCCGTGGTGCTCGCCCTGACGGGGGTGCGGCTGCAGGATCTGAAACACTCAAGCGCCGTCGCCGATTAGCTATAATCGCCGCATGGAAATCATCAAAGGCAGCCACAACATTGCGCCGCGGCATCGCGGTAACGTGATTACGATCGGCAACTTCGATGGTGTGCACCACGGTCATCGGATTCTCCTGGACCATCTGCGCGCGAAGAGCGCAGAGCTTGGGGTGCCCAGCGCAATCATCACCTTCGAACCGCAGCCGCGGGAGTTTTTTGCCGGCTCCGAGGTGCCGCCGCGGCTGACCCGCCTGCGGGAGAAGGCCTGCCTGCTCAGCGAAGCGGGCCTGGACCGACTCATTCTCATGCCTTTCAACGAGGACACGGCGCGCACACCCGCCAGGTACATCACCGAAGAGCTGCTGCACGAGCTTCTCGGCGCGCGCCACGTGGTGGTGGGTGACGATTTCCGTTTTGGCAACAACCGCGAGGGCGATTTTGCGTTCATGAAGGCGGAAGGCGATCGCCTCGGCTACACCGTGGAGCACATGGGCACACACGTCTACGAGGACGAACGCGTGAGCAGCACGCGGGTGCGGCAAGTGCTGGCTGCTGGCGACTTTGCGCTGGCCGAGCGCCTACTGGGGCACGCCTACTTCATCATGGGGCGCGTCGTGTACGGCCGCCAGCTTGGCCGCCAGCTTGGCGTGCCCACCGCGAACATCCGCCTGCAGCGCTACAAAGCGGCGCTGGAAGGGGTGTATTGCGTCACCGTGGCAGGCATCGGCGAAACGGAGTATCACGGCATAGCCAACATCGGCGTTCGGCCGACCGTGGATGGGAAAGAGCCCCTGCTGGAGGTGCACGTTTTCGATTTCAGCGGCAATCTCTACGGCCGGCTGCTGACGATTACCTTCAAGAAGAAACTCCGCGACGAACGCGCCTTCGAATCCATCGATGCGCTGAAGGCGCAGATCGATCTCGACCTGGAAGAAGCCCGCGACTGGTTCGCCCGCGCTTCGGATGCGTAGCGGCATGCGCGAACGGTTCACCGACCTTGCGGGCTGGCTGGGCATTGCCGGGCTGGTGGTTGCCTTCGATCAGGTCACCAAGTACGTCGTGGTGACGCGCATGGACTACCTCGATCAGATTGTCGTGCTGCCCTTTTTCAAATGGGTGCGCTGGCACAACGACGGGGCAGCCTTTTCGTTCCTCAGCGGGGCAGGCGGCTGGCAGCACTACTTTTTTGTCACGCTGGCAACAGGGTTCTCTGCGTACCTCATCTACGAGCTGTGGCGCCTGTCGGACAGCGAGCGGCGTCTTGGCTGGGTTTTTTCACTTATTCTTGGCGGAGCCATCGGTAACCTCTTGGACAGACTGATCCACGGTTACGTCGTCGACTTTATCCGCTTCGAATACGGCGCCTACGGTTTTCCTGCGTTCAACGTGGCCGACTCGGCGCTGTTCTGCGGTGCGGCTCTGTGGATCCTTCTGATGCTGCTGGATTACCTCCGGGACCGGCGCACAGATCCACAAGGTCCATAGGAGTCAGCCTGTGTCTCAATTGATTGCCAGCGATAATCCGTCCATCGAGCCCGGTGCGCGCGTCACGCTGCATTTCTCTCTTCTTCTGCCTGGTGGCCAGGAAATCGATTCCACACGCAATGGTGATCCCGCGCAATTTGTCGTGGGAGACGGGTCGTTGCTGCCGGGATTCGAGGCGGTGCTGCTTGGTCGGCAGGCGGGTTTTGCCGAGCAGATCGAGCTGCCGCCCGAAGAAGCGTTTGGCGAGCGCAACGACGGGAACGTGCGATTGCTGCCCCGCGATCGGTTTGCGGGCATGGTGGGGGAAGGCGAGGCGCTGGAAGAAGGTCTGATTGTGTCGTTTCAGGCGCCGGATGGGGAGCTGCCCGGGGTGGTGGTGGCGGTTTACGAGGACACGGTGAAGGTGGATTTCAATCATCCGCTCAGTGGTTCGACGATTGTCTTCGATGTGGCTGTGCTGGCTGTCGAGGAACCTTCGGAGTAGCTGGTCCGGTTGATCCGGCGATGGCAGCTGGGGCAGATCTGACCGGACCGCTTTCACATCCGTGTCCGCTGCGGCGGCGGCCGTCCCTGGCCGCCGACGGTCCGGTCAGACCTGCCCCGGCCACCATCACGCAGCGATGCCAACGGCCCGGGCGATCTAACATTCGAGCGGGTTGTCCTGCACGTCTTCGTGGCGGCCGTCACCGTCCGCGTCGATGGAAAAGTACAGGCGCCCGGCGCGGTTCAGCACAAGCTGGCGGGCAAGGTCCGGGTCGTCGGTGGTGGGGCACAGCAGGAAGTGGCCGTTCTGCCAGTCGGTAAGGCCGTTGGGCAGAAAGCGCAGGTAGCTGCGGTTGCGGAACGAGCGCCATTGCACGGTGCCGTTCAGAGCGCCGAAGCCGCCCACCAGCGTTTCGCCCCGGTCGAGGCGGCCGTTGCGATTGGGGTCCGCGAAGACCACCGCACCTTCGTGCCAGCTATTGCGCCGTCCGCAGCCCTGGTCGTCGCCGGGGCACATCACCACGGGTTGATTCAGATGAATCGCGGCAGTGCGGGCGCCGTAGATGGTGGTCGCCAGCAGCGCCCGATCGGCGTCAGTGTGTCGGCGTTCGACCCAGCCGGCGAAGCCCGGAATGGCGAACGTTGTCAGCACGGCCACAATGGTCATCACCACCAGCAGCTCTAACAGGGTGAATCCATGGTTTGTGGTCAGCGGCTGCACCGCGGCACAATGCCCGGGCACACGGCACCGTGACAGGCGATGGCGCCGTCCCGTGTCGTGAGAAAATGCTGTTGGCTGGGTGAGTGCGTCTCGGCTGGAGGGATTGTATGCGTCTGAATCAATTGCTGTGGTTGAGTGTCGTTGCAGCGCTGGCGGGTGCCGACGCGGCCGCCGCCACGCTGTGGCGCAAGGTGCCGATGACCCCGTACGAGGAGCGCTACCGGCTGCACTCGCTCAACGCCAAGGACGTGACGGTGGGCATCGATGGCTCCATCTACATGGCCAACGGGCTGCTGCAGCGCTACGACGCAGGAGAGTGGGTATCGGTCGACTCCCTGCCGAAAGGACTGGCGTTGAACGAGGGCACCGGCGGCTATGTCATCGCGGTGAAAGATCCGAAAAGCCGTTCCCGCCTGAAGGCTGATGGCCTCGTGCGCATGATGCATCCCGATCGCATAAACGGTATTGCCGAGCGTGTCGCCATCGACGACCGCAACCACTTCTGGGTGGTGACAACCCGGGGGCGGGTCTTCGGCGGGGGGCGCGATGCGTGGGCGCGGGCGCCGGTCATGGCCAGCGACGTGATTGCCGGGCCGAACGGGCAGGCCGCGGTGTGGACGCGGCGCACGGCACACCGGCAGCACAAAGGCGAACACGACCGCTGGCTGGCACAAAATCCTCACCCGAAGCTGTATCGCGATGGCCGTTGGCAGGATGTCACCGGTCTACCGGGCACGCCCAACGGCATGGCGTTCGATGGCGCGGGCAACCTCTGGGCGCTGATCTACCAGGGCGATACCGCCTCGGGCACGGGTTTGATCTTCAGGCGCGAAGGATCAAGCTGGCAGCAGCAGGCCTCCGTCGCCAATGGCCGCTTCATAGAATCTGACCTCAAAGGCAACCTGTGGGTGTTGTCTTACCGAAAGGACAAGCCCGAGGGCGAAAACACCTGGTCGCACGACGAGGGCCGCATCCACTGGTGGCGGGATGGTGTGTGGTTCGATGATCCGGCCATTCCGGACCTGACGGTGATGCCGGGCTTTTCCACCACGCATGGCACGCTGCTGCAGTTCGAAAACAAGCTCACCTTCGCCCACAACACGCGCTGGCTGTCGCTGACCGAGGTGAGCGATGCGGAGTACGACCGGGTCATGGCGCTGAAGCAACCGCAGGAACCCCGGCCGATGCCGTGGGATGAGGAGGAAGAAGAGGAGGAGCCGGATCTGGCCGCCGTGCTCGGCCGGGCACCCGGTCCCGCGCCCGAGGTTTCGTCCGCCGGGCCGTCCATAGCGGGTTGCTGGTTGTGGTCCAACGGCGTCACCGTGCTGATTCATGATGATGGTTTCGTGCAGGCGGGTTTTCTGCAGAACCAGTGGCAGGCCGGCGCGGGGAAGAACGCCTACACGATCGAGTGGCCGCCCATCCGCGACACGTGGACACTCTCCGACGGAGGGACGCGCTTTCACAGCCTCAGCAGTCTCAATGTGCAGCTCACGGGCCATCGGATTTCCGGCGAGGCCGGCAGCGTCGCCGGTGTCTGGCAGCGTTCTGACGGCGCGGTGCTCACCCTGGCGGCCGACGGCACGATCTCAGCCGGTCCGTTCCACGGCACCTGGACCGCGCAAAACGCAACCACCGCAGTGTTGGACTGGCCGCTGCTGGACGAGATCACGGTGGCGCAGAGCGGGCAGACACTCGCCATGCGCAATCAGTTCGCGCAGAGCTCAGCACAGCGGATTGCCTGCCAGTAGCTGTAACGCTACTCCAGCTCGAGTTTTTTCAGTTTGTAGCGCAGCGCGCGAAAGGTGATGCCCAGATCTTTGGCGGCCGCGGTTTTGTTCCAGCGGTTGGCATCGAGCGCCCGCATGATGAGGCTGCGCTCTATGCCCTCGAGGTAACTCTCGAGATTTTCCCCTTCGGGTAACTCGTGTTCCCCATCTTCTCCGGCTGCAACAGCGGAGGCGGGGGTCGCTTCCGCGCCCGCGTCTTCGGGGCCGCCGGATCTTGGAAGGGCTGGCGACGTGGCGGGTGCAAGCTGCAGATCTTCCGGCTCGATCTGGTCCCCTTCGCACAGTGTGAATGCGCGCTCCAGGACGTTCTCCAGCTCGCGCACGTTGCCGGGGAAGTCGTGCGCTTCGAGCGCCGCCATGGCTTCGTCGGATACGGTGGGCAGGGCCGCGTGGTACTCGTCGGCCAGGCGCACCAGCGCAGCACGGGCAAGATCCGGGATGTCTTCGGGATGCTCGCGCAGCGGCGGTATGCGCAGCTCGATCACGTTCAACCGGTAGTAAAGGTCTTGCCGGAAGTTGTCGGCAGCCACCTCCGCGGCGAGATCTTTGTGCGTGGCGCTGAGAATGCGCACGTCGGTGACGTCTTCGCTCTGACCGCCCACCGGGCGAACGGCTTTCTCCTGAATGGCCCGCAGCAGTTTCACCTGCATCGACAGCGGTAGATCGGCGACCTCGTCGAGAAACAGGGTGCCGCCGGCGGCCGCCTGAAAGAGCCCCTGCTTGTCGGCCACCGCACCGGTGAAGCTGCCTTTCACGTGGCCGAAGAATTCGCTTTCCATCAGCTCGGAGGGTATGGCCCCACAGTTCACGGGCACAAACGGGCCCTCCGCGCGGGGTCCGTAGCCGTGGATGAGTCGTGCGGCCACTTCCTTACCCGAGCCGGACTCGCCGCTCAGGTAAATGGGCGCCTGGCTGCGGGACAGCTTGTGGATCTGGCGGCGCAGCATTTCCATCACTGGCGACTCGCCCAGCAGGTTCACCCCGGTGTCCATGCCCGGCGCGTTGGAGCCGGGCAAACGCAGCGCGGTGTCCACCAGCCGCCGCAGCTGCTCCAGATCAACCGGTTTCTGCACGTAGTCGAAGGCGCCGGCTTTCAGGGCGGCGATGGCCGTGTCCATGGAACCGAAGGCCGTGATCATGGCCACCGGCAGCTGAGGCAGGTGCTCGTTGATGTGCTCGACCAGTTGCAGGCCGTTGCCATCGGGTAGCTGCATGTCCGTGAGACAGAGGTCGAACGCTTCGTTTTCCAGCAACTCCACGGCCTCGCCGAGGTTTTCCGCGCTGCGCGTTTCAATGCCCATGCGCCCCAGCGTGATTTCCAGCAGCTCGCGGATGTCGGGTTCGTCGTCGACGATCAGGGTGCGCTTGTCGCGTAGCTGGGTGTCGCTCATGAAATGATCCTGTCCGGATGCGTGAAGAGAATGCGGAAACAACTGCCGCCATCCGCGTGCCGCGAGTAGGACAGGTGTGCCTGGTTGGCGTCACAGAGCTCTTTGGCAATGTACAGACCCAGGCCCGTGCCGCCCTCGGCGTTGGTGACGAACGGTTGAAACAGCGTCGGGATCTGCTCGTCGTCGACGCCCGTGCCGAAGTCGATCACGTTCAGAAACGGCCGGTCGGAGTTGCGTTCCACGCCCCCCTCGATGCGCGCCCGTTCGCCGTTGCCGGCTTCGTTGGAATAGCGCAGCGCGTTGTCGATGAGATTGGTCAGCACCTGATTCAGATGGGCCGGATCCACGCGCACGATTGTCCCGGGCGGATCGATGGCAAGCTCGACCCGGGCCTGTGGGAAGGCATCCCGCGCCTGGTCAACGAAGTCGATCACGAGATCTCTCAGGGTGGAACGCTCGGGCTGCGGATTCCGGCGGCGGGACATCTCCAGCACGTTTTCCACCACACCGTTCATGCGCTGACAGTGGCTGATGATGATATCCGACAGACGCTTGTCGGGCGCATCGAGCGCGTCGCTTTCCGCGAGCAGCTGCGCCGCATGGCTGATGGCGCCAAGGGGGTTGCGCACCTCGTGGGCGATGCTTGCCGACAACCGGCCCAGCTCGGCCAGCTTGAGCTGCTGCGCCTGCTGCTGCACCTCGCTGGTGTCCTCGATGAATATGGTCACGTCACCCATGGGTTCGGTGCTGCGCACGGCGGAGAAGTTCACGCGGATTTCAGGGGTGTGATCGGCAATCTTGAAGGGTTCGGCGCGCAGGGTGGTGTCAGCGCGCCAGCGGTTAAGGCGCGCCAGCAGCCCGTCCGGCAGCTCCAGAAAGCTCTTGTCGCTGGACGAGCCGATCAGCGACAGCGCAGACTGATTGTGCATGCGTATGGCGTTCTGCCCGTCCACCACGATGATGCCGGTCAGCATTCGTTGCACGATCTGCCGGTTGAGGCGCTCCAGATCAGCAAGCTCCGCCGCCTGTGTGAGGGCCAGCACGTCGTTGTTGCGAATACGCGTGGACAGCCGCTGGATCGCAAGAGACGCGGCGAAGTACAGACCGCCGTAGACACCGCCCTGAAAATAGTCGCCGTCCACGGTGGGAAAGGCGAAGGACAGGTAAAACTCCTCGTACAGAAGCGCAATGGTTGCCAGCGCTGCCACCAGCGTCGCCGAGCGGCCGGTGAGCAGAATGGCGCCGGTTGCCACGGTCACCAGGAGCAAGGCGGCCACGCCGCTGGTGATGCCGCCGGAGGCGAACATCATCGTCACCAGGGCAAGGATGTCGATGGTGATGAGACCGAACGTGATGCGTTGGCGTTCGAACCAGCGTGCAGGCATGAGCTGCAGCGCAATGGCTGTGCCGAGATTGAACAGCGTGTAGGTGATGCCTGTCCACCAGAACAGCGGCGCAGCGAGCGAGCCCAGGCTGGTATCGAACAGGGTCTGCGAGAAGGCTGCGAGCAGGGCGAAGCCGATGAACGCCCGGTAGTAGTTGTAAACCGTCAGCAGGGACAGGTTGAGCTGAAAGCGCTGGCGCTCGATTTCCGCCAGAATGTCGTCGCGCGGCCCGCCTCCGGAGGTGGCGGCGCGGGTGTTGGCGGTCATGGGTGTCTGCTGGCGGCTGAGTGGCTGCGCGGCGGGCGCGTCATCCGACGAAAGGCAGCCAGCTGAACCAGCCCCCTTTACGTTCTTTTCTGGGCTTGTCAGCGGTAGCCGGCGCTTCCCGTACGGGCGGTACGAAACCTTCAGGGTGCCGGATGGTGATGGGCGGCGGAACGTCGGGCCGGTCGATCAGTCCCAGCGTCATGATGTTGGTCCAGGACCGATCGCGGTTGCGAATGCGCTCGGCCAGCACGAGGTTGCCGGCTTCGTCGAAGGCTTCGTGGTTGGGATAGTTCAGCGCCAGCACGCGCAACGTGTTGTTTGCCTCGTCTTCCAGCCCCAGCTTGTAGTTCGCCTCTACGAGCACGACCAGCGCCTCGTCGGTGACGCTGGCGTTGGGGTAGTTTTCCAGCACGAACCTGGCCCGGTTAGCGGCGGCGACGTGGGCGCCGCGGCGCATGTAGTAGTCAGCCACGTTCAGCTCCGAGCGCGCGAGCAGGTTGCGCAGATACACCATGCGTTGCTTGGTGTCCGGCACGTAGGGGCTGTTCGGATAGCGTGCCAGCAACTGCGCGAAGTCCGCGTAGGCATCGCGGGCGGGCGACATGTCCCGCTTGGAGTTGTCGGATTGTATGAGCCGGTCCATCAGGTTGCGGTTCTCGCTGAAGGATGCGAGGCCTTTCAGATAGAAGGCATAGTCGACGTTGGAATGCTGCGGGTGCAGACGGATGAAGCGGTCGGCTGCAATGCGCGCACCATCCAGATCGAAAGACATGTAGCGGGCGTAGATCAACTCGAGCTGCGCCTGCTCGGCGTAGCGGCCGAAAGGAAAGCGCGCCTCGAGAATTTCCAGCGCGGTGATCGCCTGCTGATAGTTGCTGGAGCGCAGAAAACGCTGGGCATCCCGATACAGCTTCTGCTCTGAGGTTTCCACTTCTTCCGGCAGCCGGTTGTCTTTGTCTTTGCCGCCGATGAACGGCATCCAGCTGCAGGCGCCCAGCATGGCGACGAGCAGGAGCGTGCCGAGGGGGCGGAGCGACGTGTACGAGGAGCGGGCAGTTAGTGACATGGCAACCTGGCTGGATGGGCGGGGCGTAGAAGGTCGCTATTTTTACCAATTTCGGTAGGGTTGCAACAGCATGAGCACTCATGAGGCGATCGTTGACGTGCCGCCTGAGCTTGCGGGGCAGCGCCTCGACAAGGTGGCCGCGCAACTCTTTCCGGACTTTTCCCGCACCGAGCTGACCCGCTGGATCAGCGCCGGGTCTCTGCGTGTGGACGGCGTGCCCGCGAAACCCAAGGTAAAGCTCGCGGGCGGAGAGCGGCTGGAGCTGCGGGCGGCGCTCGAGCCTCGCGAAGACTGGCGCAGCGCTGAGGCGCTGCCGCTGAACGTGCTCTTCGAAGACGACGACGTGCTGGTGCTCGACAAGCCCGCGGGGCTGGTGGTGCATCCCGGCGCCGGTAATGCCAGCGGCACGCTCGTGAACGCGTTGCTGCATCATCGCCCGGCGCTCGCAGCGTTGCCGCGCGCGGGGGTGGTACACCGCCTGGACAAAGACACCAGCGGCGTGATGGTGGTCGCGGCCAGTCCCGCGGCGCAACGGGCGCTGACACGCCAGATTGCCGAGCGGGCCGTGCATCGCTGTTACGTCTGTCTCGCGGAAGGACGCATGGTTGCCGGCATGAACGTCGATAAACCCATTGGCCGCGACCCCCATGTGCGGACGCGCCAGGCGGTGCGTGACGACGGCAAGCCCGCCTATACCGAACTGCGCGTGCTCGAGCGTCTGCGTGCGCACACGCTGGTGGAGGCGGTGCTGGGCACGGGGCGCACTCACCAGATCCGCGTGCATATGCAGAGCGTTGGCTACCCGCTGGTGGGCGACAAACGCTATGGCGCCCGCGGCCGGGTGCCCCCCGGGGCGGCGCCTGCGCTCATCGAAGCGCTGCACGGGTTCGGCCGACAGGCGCTGCATGCCTGGCAGCTCGAGTTCACGCACCCGGTACGCGAGACGGAGCTGCTGCGTTTCGATGCGCCGCTGCCGGACGATTTCGAACGGCTGTTGACGCAGCTGCGGGACGACGTGCAGGCCAATGGTCAGAACCGTGCACGCTGAGCTGGGACAGGGTCTGGTGCTGGCCCGCGATGATCTCATTGCTCCGCGGGGTACGGTGCTCGCCGGTGCCACCGGCTGTCATCATCCCCAGGGGCGCAGCGAAGGGGTCTACGGATCGTTCAATCTGGCTGATCACGTTGGTGACGCGCCAGCGGCGGTGAGCGCCAATCGCGCGGTATTGAGCGCCGCTCTGGGTGGCGCGCCGTTGCATTTCCTGCAGCAGGTGCACGGCGCGGCCGTCGTGGAAGCAGGCGCACAGCCGGCGGCGGTGGCACCCGAAGCCGATGCCGCGTGGACACGTGTGCCGGGCGTGGCGCTGGTGATCATGACGGCCGACTGCGTGCCGGTGATGGTTGCCGCGCAGGACGGCTCGGCCGTGGGCGCGGCCCATGCGGGCTGGCAGGGCCTCGCCGGCGGGGTGTTGACGCAGCTGGTAGCTGCCATGCCCGGAACGCGCTTTAGCGCATGGATAGGTCCCTGCATCTCCGCGCCACGCTACGAGGTGGGCGAAGACGTGTGGCGTCGCTTTGCGGGAGCGCCAGACAATTGTTTCTCCTCAGTGCCCGGGGCGCCGGCCAAGCGCTTCCTCGATCTGGCCGGGCTGGCTGCGTGGGAGCTGGCTCTGGCAGGGGTTGCCGTGCAGGCTGCGGGCCTGTGTGCCTACGATGACACCCGCTTCTATTCGCATCGCCGCGCCACCCACGCGGGGCAGACGGCGACAGGGCGCATGGGGACGTTTGTGCTGCTGCGGCCCTGAGCGGCCGCGGCGGGGTACTCAGGCGTCGCAGTTCGCGGCGACGCCCTGTTGGGCTTCGCTGATGCGGCGGCTGCGCTCGTCCTCCGGCATGACCCGGTTGGTGCCGTCTGCGCCGGTGACGCGGATGCGGCCCCGGGACTGCAGGTTGTCCAGAACGCGGCGTGAGCGGTCACAGTTGTCGGCACGGATGCGGGCCACCTGGGCCTGACGCTCCGCTTCCGCCTGCTCCAGATCGTCCAGCATGGCAAGCTGGTCTTCGTTCAGATTGGCGCGGTCGACGCCGCTGCCGTTGATGGCAGGGGGGGTGTAGCTCGCTTGAACCGGCGTGCTGGCTGCCACCGGCTCGTCGAAATCTTCCGCCCGGGCTCTGCGCGAACGGCCTTCGGAAATTACTTCTATGCGCTCGACGGGAATGCCGCGGGGTTTGCGCTCGGAATAGTTGACCACGCCGGCATCGTCGACCCACTTGTACGTGTCGGCAGAGGCTTGCGAGGTGACGCCGGCAGCGACGATGCAGGCGGCCGCGACGAGAAGTGCGCGGCGTACGGAGGCCAGGCGGGTGTTCATGCTTTGCCACTCATCCCTTGGTGTGCATCCGTCGCAGAATAGCACAGTGCGCCCGCGCACCGATTTGACGCAGAGCCCAATTCGAGACCCGGGTCTCGGTTTCGTTGACATAACGTGCGGATATCACAAGAATAGCCGGCTGCGTTGCGTCAGCACGTTTAAATTCTCCGTTTATCAAAGACTTAGGGGGTAGCTCCAATGGCCGACATGCTGTCGGGAGGCGATATGTTGATCCGCGCGCTTCAGGACGAGGGCGTGGACATCGTGTTCGGCTACCCGGGCGGTGCAGCGTTGCACATTTATGACGCTATCTTCCGCCAGCAGAAAGTCGAGCACATTCTGGTGCGCCACGAGCAGGCGGCCACGCACATGGCTGACGGCTATGCGCGTGCAACCGGCAAACCCGGGGTGGTGCTGGTCACGTCCGGACCCGGCGCAACGAACGCCATCACCGGTATCGCCACAGCGTACATGGACAGCATCCCCATGATTGTCATCTCCGGGCAGGTGCCGAATGAGCTGATCGGCACCGACGCCTTCCAGGAGACCGACATGGTGGGTGTGTCCCGCCCCGTCGTGAAGCACAGCTTCATGGTAAAAGAAGCGGCTGAGATCCCGCTGGTGGTGAAGAAAGCGTTTCATATCGCCACCACGGGCCGTCCGGGTCCGGTTGTGATCGACGTGCCGAAGGACACCACCGACCCCACGGTGTTTGCCCCCTACAGCTATCCGCAGAGCGTCAAGCTGCGCTCGTACAACCCGGCTGTGAAAGGCAACGGCCGGCAGATCCGCAAGGCAGCTGATGCGCTTCTGGCGGCGCAGCGCCCCGTCCTGTATGTGGGTGGCGGGGTCATACAGGCCAATGCGGCTGAACCACTGACTGAGCTGGCGCGCAGCCTGGGAGCGCCCGTGGCCTGCACGCTCATGGGACTGGGCGCCATCCCCGGGGAAGATCCCCTCGCTCTCGGCATGCTCGGCATGCACGGTACCTACGAGGCCAACATGGCCATGCACGAGGCGGATCTCATCTTTGCGGTCGGTGCCCGCTTCGACGACCGCGTGACCAACGATCCCGACAAGTTCTGTCCCCAGGCTACCGTGGTGCATGTCGACGTGGACCCGGCGTCCATCTCCAAGATCGTCGATGCGGATATCCCCATTGTCGGCAACGCCCTGGCGGTGCTGGAAGACCTGGTCGCGGTGCTCAAGACCCAGCAGGAGAAGCAGGCCGAGGCAGACCGGCTGGCGCAGCAGGATCGCATGGCCAGGTGGCTCGCGCGCATCGCCGAGTGGCGCGCGGAGCACGGGCTGAACCATGCCATGAAGGCGGTGCCGGACAAGCCGATTCTGCCGCAGCTCGCCGTGCAGACCTTGTACAAGGTGACTAACGGAGAAGCCTACGTCGCCTCCGACGTGGGCCAGCATCAGATGTTCGCGGCGCAGTATTACCACTTCAAACATCCGCGGCGCTGGATCAATTCCGGGGGGCTGGGCACCATGGGTTTCGGCCTGCCGGCGGCCATGGGTGTGCAGATGGCGTTGCCCGATGCCGTGGTGGCGTGTGTCACGGGAGAAGGCAGCTTCATGATGAACATGCAGGAGCTCTCC
>CAZYYJ010000100.1:0-16839 GCA_964651595.1 uncultured Pseudomonadales bacterium
AGAAACACGAGAACAGAGTAAGAGACTTTAGTAGAGGGAACCCGATTCATTTCATCCTCATGGGCCTTGCCTTTACCGCCTCTTTCGTGGTCGGTGTGGTCAGCGTTGTCCACATTGTTTTGCGGTGAACCTGAATGTGGAAGAGATGTTCTTCATGCATATTGCCCAGCTCCTATGTGGCTCTGAAACCCGGAAGCGTTGTCGGCACGCTGACAGCGGCGTTGTTCACTATCTGGGAATGGATCGAAAACCCCGGGGGTATCTTTCTCGTGCCTGACTGTACGTCATGGTCGATTGTTCTTGAAACAGGACTCAGTTGGTTTATCCCGTCGTTCCTAATTGTTGGAGGCGGTACGCTGGTTGTCAGAATTGTCTGGCTGTTTCTTTATCGTAGGAGGTGTGGCACCAGAACTCGCCTCTCTTATCTGTGCGATCCATCTAGAGCCTTTGACAACTGGCAACGGCTGCTCCTGGCCGATCGCGGCCGGTGGCTTTTCGACGGAGCAACCAGAGATAGGGTAAGGGGTATGGTGTCGAAATGAAGCCAGACAACCCGCTACTCGTCTCAGAGAAGTCTCAACAAGCTGCCAGAACCTGAGCTGAGCGGGAGGGAGAGGCTACGCCGGACCCGCAGGACTTCGACGTCGAGGAAGGAACGTGGGACTAGCGCGGACGCAGCAAGTCGGCCGTGAAACCGTAGAACTCCGTCGCGCCAAAGCGTGCAGAGCGCTCGCGACGGTTCACCAGGCGCCACTGATCTCGAGCTACGGGCTTCACCGCTGGCCACGCGTCGCGGACGTCTCCGACCGATTCAGCCCAAAGTTCGAACGAGACCCGGCCGGTGTCTGTCACGCGCATGACCGCATGCGGGACGGGTGCACCGAGCGGCACGTGATCCACGTAGAAGTCGAACTTGGCGGGTAGCGCCTTTCGGATCTGCTCACTCATCGCAACGTCACCAACGCCGTCAGTTGAATGTCGCGGAGCTCGGCGATGTCTCCCAGCGTCGCCCCGATCCAGTGAAGCTCGACCACGGTGCCGAAATCCCGAGCCCGACGTTCGAATCGTTCCTGCCGCACATCCGTTTCCTGAATCTTGGGGGTGAGCACTTCCAGAGCATGGAACAGCGCGACTCATCCTAGCTGTTGGACGGCGAGGAAGGCGGTTCGAATTTCGACCGGGAGCGGAAGCGTCGAGAAATGGAGGCCGAAGAACTGCAGGGCGTGTTCGTGAAATTCGGTCTCGACGGCACCGGTAAAGATGCCAAGCAGCAACGGCTGCAGATCCTCGAAGAAACCTACGGGACCCGCGCCTGGAGCCGCATTTGCGATATGCCGTCAGAGCGCATCAACGAAGGCAGAAAAGCCATCGTGGCGCGCCTGGAGGCCGCGTGAGAACTATGGGTACGCGCACCCTCGACGCGCAGAAGGAGAGCGCCTGTCAACGCAAGTTGATCGTTTCCCCGGGTTCCCGGGAAGGACGAGCGCCCGGGGCTACCTTGGCCCCCGGGCGCTCTACCCTTTGCGAAAAGGATGGGGTGATCGTTCTTGGGCATCGATGGGCTTACATGACGACACCACGAGGACCGTCACTAGAACTACGGTGCAAACGATGCGCTGAGTTTGTGGTAGTGCGATGAACAAAGTCGGTACGAAGCTCGCCCGCCAAATAATCGCACTGATCCCCGGTGTCGAATGGGACGAACGCTGGCTTGGAATTCGATGGGCACCCATCAAACGCCGACGATCCACCGAGCAAAACGCGTTGTATTGGGTCCACGTTAACGCGCTCGCCCAATTCTCCGGCGATACCGCCGCAGGTATCCACGAAGCGCTGCTCTGCGAACTGCACGGGTACGACACCGTCGAACTCCCCAACGGGATGGTTCGGATGGTTCCTCGTGGACGAAGCCACGACCAGGATACCGACAACTTTTCCCGCCTTATCGAAATCGTTCAGAAGTGGTGCATCGATATGGGCGTACCAGTGAACACGGGTGCCGCGTGAAGCAAAGCGCCGAGACCAAATCCGCTCGCAACATGCCCTGCATGAACTGTGGGCAGCATTCGGCGGATGTGGTTCTAGCTCACTAAAGCGGAATCCGTCAGCACTTGTTCGGCAAGGGCCGCGGGATCAAAGGGGATGATGAGTTCGCCGCACCACAATGCGGGCACTGCCACGCAACTGGCCCCTTTGCGGAAGGGTACGTCCCACCTGGCTTTGAACACGTAGACCGAGAGACGCGACGGATAGTCGCATCCGAGGAACAGCTCTGCCAGATCCTACTCTGGCGACACCGGAGGGAATCATGACTCGACCTCGCCTATGGCCCTGGCTCCTCTTCGGCCTCATTGCATTCTCGGCCTTATGGATCGCGCAAGAGACTGAGCAGAAGCCTCCATCCGTGGAGTGCCGGACCGCGTCGAATTGGTGAGGAATTATCCATGCCGAGCCTCTGCCTCTCCGAAGACGAACTAATCGAATACACGGGTTACCGGCGTCGCGCCGAACAGATCCGCGAGCTCGCCACGCGAGGCATAGACTTTCACGTTACTCCGAACCGAAAACTGATTGTGGTACGTTCCCATATTGAGGGCATCACCGCGGAAGCGCGGTATCGGGAGGAACCAGACCTTGCCGCGATCTAAGTACCCGCCGCGCTGGCGATACCGCGCGGGAAAATTCCGCTATCGCCCCCACCCGGACCAGCGCCACCTGTGGGATGGGAAATCTGAATTCACGCTCGGTGCGACAGAGGCCGAAGCTTGGCGGACGTGGTACGAACGTACCGGTACGGCTGGCCACGGTGAAGTACGCTCAATGGGCGACGTGCTAGAAGCGTTCTATCGCGAATATGTACTGGGTTCGCTGTCACCGTCCAGCCATGAATCCTACCGTTACGGGATCGCGAAGCTCAAGCTCGCCTTCGGACACATGCGGCCGGCCAGCATCAAACCCTCCCACGCCTACGCCTATCGTCAGAAACGCGCAGAGACGCACCTGACATCGGCAAATCGGGAGGTTTCAATTTTGAGCTCGTGCCTAACCTTCGCCGTTGAGTCCGGGTGGATCGAACGCAACCCGCTACGCGGGCAGATCTCCAGGCGTGGAAAGTACGCGGAAAAGGCGCGCACCAGAGAGCCGTCGTTTGAGGAAATCGCACGATTCTGCGAGCTGAACACCACCCTCACGGGGTACGTGACACTTAAGCTGGCGACTGGCCTACGCAAAGGTCAGTTGCTCGCAATCGATCTCAACGAGCATTGGAACCCAGAGACCGGTGCACTGCACCCGCCTATCAGTAAAGGCGGGAAGGACACCATCTATGAGGGCCTCGGTAACATCATGCGGAGCATCCTCGGAGATCGCATTCCTCGAGGACCGCTGTTCTGCAACAAGAATGGCGGGCCGCACACCATCAGCGGGTTTAACTCCAAGTGGCAGCGCGCGATGAAGAAGTTTGTCGAGGATGGCGGCGAGCATTTTCGCGAGCACGACATCCGTACCACTGTAGCGAACCAGGCCAACAGCCTTGGCCATGCTCAGAAGCTACTCGGGCACCAGCACCCGAAGACGACGCTAGGCAGCTACCGCAACGCACCGGAACGAGTGCATTCCCTACTCGTTTCCTCACGTCTTGGACCGCGCGAACAGGATTGACGGCAGTGAACGACCAAACCAAGAACCTCATGAATATGTTTCTAGGTTGGAGCTTTCCAGCGCGAATCGCCGCTTCTGCCATGTTTAGCGCAATCGGAAGCCTTGGCGTCGGGTTTCTCAGTGAATACGCTGCGTACTCCTATGCGCTAGCGTGGAGTATTCGCCCGCCCTTTGAAGGAATTCCATATCTAGCGCCGACAGTTTCTGCACTAACCTTCTCGCTCATCGTGATCGCTCTATCAGTGTTTAGCGTGGTGTACGCGTTCCTACGGCTTAGCGCTCCCCTAGAAAAAGTTGTCCGCGTCGCGGAAACCGGTTTGCCCCCCCCACCGGAAGAGCGTGGATCCTTTGTCAGCGCAAAGATACTACGCAGAGTTCCACCACGATTTGTTTCCATAGTCTACGGAGCACCGATGGAGCTTATTCGAGATGCGTATTCTCTCAGCGATGACTACGAATTCGCGCTCGGAATTATCAGAGCTTTCGGGCGCTCATGGGTTTTCAACCCGGCAGCACAAATCTGGGCCGGCTTCGTGGTTACACTAAGCGTCGTGGTGTTGCTTTGCGCGGCGTTGTTTGTTCCGTCCAACTACGGTGCACTCTTGCGCCTCATGGACTACGGTGGAGGGGTGCCAGTAACTCTGCATATTAAGGGCGGGCCGCCAAGAACGGATCGCATGCTCCTTCGCTCTACTACGGCAGTTACATTGCAAGGAAGCTCGGGTTCATCTGAGTACCCGCTCGCGAACATCCTTTCCATCGATTATTTAGATGAAAAGGCATTCGAAAATCTAAAGAATGTGGGAAAAAACACTCGTGGTGGGAAAAAGGCAGAGAAGGTCACCCACCAAAAAAGACATAAATCTCTGATTTATATGTGATTTTGTTGGTCGGGACGGCAGGATTTGAACCTGCGACCACTTGACCCCCAGTCAAGTGCGCTACCAGACTGCGCTACGCCCCGAGTGCTGGAATCAGCGAGGGCGCGAATGATAACACTCGCTCATCCCCGGGCAACAGGTTAACCGCCCGTACCCACCGCCGATATCTCTTTCACATCCCCCGTTTCCGCGTCCCATACGCGACGCGTTTCTTTGCTCATGTCCACGCCCGTCACACGTACGAACTTTGCCCCTTCCGTGTATTCGATGGAGTGAATCTCACGAACGTCGAACAATCCGGCTTCGCCGGCCGCAAGGCGAAACTCGCGAAGGCGCTCGATGTGTCCCTCCTCCGCACGCCATATCGTCATATCGGTGTGGCCAGCGGTCTGGCCGTACACAGCCCAGGAACTGCCGTGATCGTGCGGCGGGCTCGTCCGCGGCGCCGCCATGTTGTAGGCCAGAATGCAGAATCCCAGATCCGGATCCTCATAGATCTGCGACACACCCGTGTCACTGTCAGGGCCGACATACTCCGCCAGAAACTCAGCATTACCCAACAGAGCTTCGAACTTGCCTCGTACCTTTTCCCGGCCCGCGCGATCATCCTGTGCGGTCAGAATTGCCCTCGCGTCAGCGCAGAAATCATCCAGGGAATAGCTCATTGCGTGCTACCAGTCATATCAGAATTTGCGGAACCGCGTGGTGCCGTCCCGCTCCAGTTGCTCCACCAGGGCCACTTCCCAGGTGAGATAGTCACGCATGAACTCTTCCTGGGCCGCTCGGTGTTCGTAAGGCTTGTACCAGACATCGTCGGTGTCGCCTACCGCCCTGACCATGCCTGTCTCTGTGGCGCGTGCCTCGGCAAGCCATCGATCCGTACCCCCATCGAGCGCATGCACCGGGACATCGGCTAACGCCTGTGCCTCCTTCAGCGCCACTCTCGCCAACAGGCCTTCGGACGATGTAAGCACAAGCTGCGCGTGCGCCGCTGATTCTGCCAGCACCTGAGCGAGGCGTGCGCGCGGGCACCACACCGCACCGGGAATATGCCGCTGAGCAAAGCGAGTGCTCGGTCCGAGATCAACCACCAGCGTGGTGTCGATGGACCCCGCAAGCTCAGCCGGTGAGAGCGTGGCTTCTGGCAGGTGGCCTAGCACAACCGATGGTGGGATCCCTGCTTCCAGATCACTCACCTCGTCCGGATCCTGCACCCACACATCATGCCAGCCCATCTGCAGCAACCAGGACGCTGTCATGGTCGCCCGCACGCCAACGTCGTCCGCCAGCACAATGCGCGCGTTTTTCACCGCAACGTACTCGTCCGTCGCCTGCACCAGTTGCCCACCGGGTGCGTTGCGATATCCGGGTCGATGGCCTTGCGCATATTCGTCGGGCGAGCGCACGTCCAGGAGATACGTCGTGCGACCCGCCTCTTCGCGCCACCGCGCCACGGTATCTGCGTCAGCGGTACGCACGCCGAACCGCTGTGCGACTCGTGCCGCAGCGGCCAACGCTGCCGAAAGACCCGCCTCGCTCGGCGGCGCTGCAACACCCACCTCTCCGCGGGCCAGCTCATGGCCCGCCAGATGCCACCCCATGGTGCCGTCTTTGAGGGCAACCACCCGGTTCGGAATGCCCGCGTTGATCAAGCTTTGTGCGCCGATGATGGACCGCGTTCTGCCGGCGCAGTTCACCACCACCAGCGTAGCCGGATCCGGCGCATGATCGTGAATGCGATACACCAGCTCTGCACCCGGCATGTCTACGCCCGTCGGGATGCTCATGCGATGAAATTCTTCGTAGGGCCTTGAATCGACAATCACCATGTTCTGGCCGCTGTCGAGCAGCGCCTTCACTTCGTCCGCTGGCAGCCGGGGGGTGTCGTAGGTGCTCTCCACAAACTCACCGAACGCTTTGCTGGGCACGTTCACCCCGGAGAAAAGCTCAAAGCCCGCGGCACGCCAGCCTTCGATGCCACCCTGCAGATGCCGGATGTTGCGATAGCCAAACCCGGCCAGACGTTGAGCTGCCGTCACACCCATCTCCGAACCATCCCGTTCGTCAACAAGCACAATCAGCGTGTCGTGGCGAGGCACCAGCTCACCCACCTGCAACTCGAGCTGGCTGAGAGGAACGCAGGCCGCATACAGAAGGTGTGCCTTGGAAAACACACCCTGCTCGCGGACATCGATGAGCGCAATTTCATCTGTGCCCAGCAGCAGATTTTTAAGTTCATCCGGCGTAAGGGTTTCCAAGGTGCTTCGATCCGGCGGGGAGAACTGCTCAGGCTAACAGACTAGACGTTCGAACAGATCGGTCTTGAACATGTGTATATACTGTGTATACTCTGTATGCACATGGACACACAAATGATCCTCTCACAGGCCGACAGCCGCCCCATCTACGTTCAGATCATGGACGAGATCACGCGGCGGGTGGCACTCGACGACTGGCCTGCGGGCACCCGGCTGCCGTCGATCCGCGAGCTGGCTTCGCAGCTGAAGGTGAGTGTCATCACCGTCAAACGGGCCTATCTCGAGCTGGAACGAGCAGGGGTCATCGTCACGCAGCAGGGCCGCGGCTCTTTCGTGAACGACCAGCAGCGCACGGAAGACGTGCGTGATCAGGAGCTGGAGCGCTACCTCGAAAACGCTGCACGCCTGGCCCGCTCCATGGGCTGGTCTTACGAAGACCTTGCCCAGGCCCTGCGAGAGCAATTCGAACCGTAACGGAGAAGAACATGAACGCTATCGATTGCCGGAACGTCACCAAGCGCTACCCTCATTTCAGCCTCACGGACCTGAACCTCACGGTGCCCACCGGCACCGTCATGGGGTTCGTGGGCCCCAACGGTGCCGGTAAGTCGACCACCCTGCGCATCATCATGGGCCTCGTGCACCAGGATGCCGGCGACGTCAGCGTGCTGGGACACCCCATGCCGGCTGAGCAACGCGCTGCCAAGTGGGATGTCGGCTTCGTCTCCGAAGACATGCGCCTCTACAGCCACCGCACAATCGGCTTTCACCTCGACTTTCTGCGCCGCGTCTTCCCCACCTGGGATGAGGCATACGCGCAGGAGTTGCTCACGCGTTTCGATCTCAACCCACACCAGAAAGTGAAAGGTCTTTCGCATGGTCAGCGCGTCAAAGCGGCTCTGCTCACGGCGTTTGCCCGCAAACCGAAGCTGCTGGTCTTCGACGAGCCCACTACGGGGCTCGATCCCGTGGCCCGCAAGGTCATTCTCGAGCAGATGATGCGCGTCATGGAGGCAGAAGACCGCTCCATTCTCTTCTCTTCGCACAACACCCTCGACGTGGAACAGATTTCCGACCACATCTGCTTCATCAACAAAGGCAGCCTTGTCGACAGCCGGGACAAGGAGACGTTTCTCGACTCCTGGCGCCGCGTGCGCCTGGTGGTCGACGATGCCTTCGAGCTGCCGGCCTGCGACGCTGTCGTGGAAAGCACCCGCGCCGGTTCGCAGCTGATGCTTACCGTGAGCATGTTCGATGAAGCATTCCTCGCCCGGCTGCAGCAGCTTGGCGCCACCGTCGGCGAGGTTGAACGCATGACGCTGGAAGAGATTTTCATCGCCAGCGTCGAAGCCAGCGAGTCTGCCACCCCCTCGCAACCGATCGCCGGAGAAGCCGCATGAACGCCACAGCAACCCGCAACAACGTCATCCGCGAGCTCATCCTCAAAGACCTGCGTATCATGAAAGTGCCGGCGCTGTGCTACTGGCTGGGCGGTATCGCAGCAGTGCTGATTGCCGTGTTTTACGGCGACGCTGCGGCCAATGTCGCGTTCATCGTCTTCGTTTCGGTGCTGTTCGGTGCCGGCGTACACAGTGCAATGCTCACCGTCACCGAAGAGCGCAGGGAACAGAATCTACCGTTCATCCTTAGCCTGCCGGTCACTATCGTCGACTACACCATGGCCAAGATGATCGCAAACCTCGGCCTTGTCGGCTCGATCTGGGTCAGCCTGTCCGCGGCAAGTTACGTGATCTTCATAGGCGACGTCATGCCCAACGGCACCATACCGTTCATGACCATCATCCTCGTCGCCATCCTGCTCGCGTACGTCACCCTTCTCGCCACCACCGTTGTCTTTCCGGGGCTGGCGCCAGCCATCATCGCTGTGGTTGCCGTAAACCTCTGCTCGCAGGCATATCTGTGGATCATCTCGGCACTGCATAGCGTTCGCTCCACCGTGAACGGCCTGGAAGCCGTCTGGAACAGCACCTATCTCACCGTGCTGGGCGTGCAGCTCTTTGCCATCGCCGCACTCATCGCTTTCACGTTCTACGCGCAAGCCAGGAAAACGGAGTTCCTCTAGTGGGGTTCCAGCACACCTATCATCTTCCTGTCTGGTGGATCGCCTGCGCTTTGCTCACGGCAGGCTGCACGCCAGAGCAGCAAGCGACAGAAGCCGCTCTCCCGCTCACGGAGACGCTCACACCAGAAGCGCTCTTTGCTGACCGTTGTGCCGGCTGCCACCAGGGTACGCAACGTGCTGCAGCGCTACCGGCGCTGGCAACCCTCGGCCCGGCACAGATTTCTTTTGCGCTCACCAACGGCAGCATGCAGGCGCAGGCTGATGGACTCAGCGCAGGACAGATCATGGAACTCTCCGAGTTCATTGCCGGCAACGCAGAACCCTATGTTCCGGATTCGGCTTCGTTCTGCGCCACGGCAACCGTGGATGCAACGCCGCGCGTTGCGCACTGGGGACTCTCAGCGGGGAACACCGCGGCTGTGAGCCTGGAAACCACAAGCATCACCACCGCTAACGCCGCGTCGCTTACGCTCGCCTGGGCCTTTGGTCTGCCCGATGTCGCTTCCGCCCGCTCGCAGCCTGTCGTCACCGAAGACACGCTCTTCGTTGCCGCCACCAGCGGTCATCTCTTTGCCCTCAACCGGGAAAGCGGGTGCATTCGCTGGCACAGTCAGGTACCGGCGCCGCCGCGCACCGCGCTAACGCTGGGCACCAGTGGGGGAGCCCCTGTGCTGTTCTACGGTGACATGGAAGCGCATGTAAACGCCATCGACGCGTTCAGTGGCCAGCGGCGGTGGCGGGTACCCGTCGAGGTCAGCGAGCACAGCATGCTGACGGGGGCACAGCAGCAATTCGACCATCGCCTCATTGTCCCGGTGTCACAATACGAAGTGGCTCTGGCAGCAGATCCTGCGTACGAGTGCTGTCGCTCGCGCGGTGCTGTGCTCGCTCTGCATGCCGATACCGGCGAGTTGCTCTGGGTCACGCATATGACCCCGCCTGCCGAACCCACCACACTGTCGGAGGTCGGCACCCGGCAATGGGGGCCGTCCGGCGTATCGGTGTGGAGCACCCCCACCATCGACAGGCAGCGCGGGCTTATCTATGTGGGCACCGGCCAGAACGCGTCGCAGCCTGCTACCCGCCTTTCCGACAGCGTGGTTGCCCTGGACGCCGACACCGGCGCCATCACCTGGCACTTCCAGGCCGTGGCGGGCGACGCCTGGAACATGGCGTGTGATCAGCGCCCCACAGCGGGACCAAATTGCCCGAAGTGGCGCGGACCCGACCACGACTTCGGCGCAGCCGTAATCATCACGCAGGACCACAAAGGCAACGACCGGCTCATCGCCGGACAGAAATCGGGAGACGTATACGCTCTCGACCCCGACGCCGGCGGCAAGCTCATCTGGCACACACATGTCGGTGCAGGCTCTGCGCTGGGCGGTATCCACTGGGGCATGGCCGTGAGCGACGGTGTGGTCTACGCGCCGGTGGCCGATCCCGACTATCCCCTGCCGCGCTACTTTCCCGAGCCCGGCCTGTACGCTCTGGACGTCGAGAATGGTGCACTTCTCTGGAAACACCGTGTCGAGCGTGGGTGCGAGATCAATCTGTTCGAGTACCTGGCACGCGAAGCTCTGTATCCCGAGTGCTCGTTTTTTTACGGCCTGTCCGGTGCTGCCACCGTCGCCAACGACCTGGTTCTGGTGGGTGGCCTGGACGGCAAGCTTCGCGCCATGCGCCGCAGCGACGGACAGGTTGTCTGGCAGGCAGACACGCTGCGCGGCTTCGACACCGTCAATGGCGTGCCGGCCCACGGCGGCGCCATGGATGTGGCGGCGCCGCTGGCCGTGGACGACATGCTGTACGTGCAGTCGGGGTACAGCCTCTTCGGCCAGCTCCCGGGCAACGCGCTCATCGCATATCGACTGAGCGCGCCAGCCCTTTCCGGCCGCTAGGCGCTACCAGCTGTAATCCACGCGCGCGAAGAAGTTTCTCCCGTAGCCAGGCAGACGTTCGCCCGGCGCCAGATCAGCATTGCCCCTCACGCGGTTCACACCGGCCAGGTGATCCTCGTAGTCGCGATCCAGCACGTTGTCCACGCCGAAGCCAAGCCGGAAACCCTGCGCTATACGCCAGTGTCCCTTGAGGTTGATCACGGCATAGCCCGACGTCTCCAACTCACTGTTGGTCGCGGACACGTCGTCCTGGCTGGCGTTCGCAAACGTCTCCAGGCTCAACTGCCAGCGATTGCCGGTGTAGGTTGCCGCCACAAATCCGTTGAGCGGCGCAACGCGATACAGATCGTCATTGATGTCGTCCCGCTCGCCACGCACAAAGTTCACGGCGCCCGCCAGCGACCAGCGTTCGCTCACGCGATAAGACCAGTCCACGTCAACGCCGCTGAACGTGGCGTCCACGTTGTTGAACTGCAGGGGAGCAGCATTGTTGGTGCCGTTCATCATGTTCATCATCTGCACGAACATCGCCGCCGGCCCATTGGACGACACGGTGCCCTGGATGTAGTCCTGCACGTCCCGGTAGAACACGCGGGGAGAAACCGTCAGCCGCTCACCCTGCCAGTCGAAGCCAAGCTCCACCTCGTGCGCCACTTCGGGATCGAGATCCAGGTTACCCGTGTAAGTACGCCCATCCGCCAGGCCGGCAGTCGCCTGCAGCGGCAACCACAGGTAACGCTCCTGGTAAGCAGGCGACCGCGATTTTCGCGACACACCGGCGTTCCACGCCAGGCGTTCCGTAGCCACATGGGTCATCTTGGCCACCCAGTCGACGTTGTCGTCAGTCTTCGAGCGATCGGCGTTGTTGAAGGTGTCCCGCAAAGCCACCGCAGGTGGCATGCCCATGGCAGCGGGCGTTGCATTGACCGTATCTGCATCCATGGTCACCCGGTTGAAACGCGCGCCCAGGTCTAACAGCCAACCGTCCGCCACGCTCAACGCCCGCTCGACGTACACCCCCAGAATCCGGCGTTCCGCATCGTTGAAGTTGGTAACGAAGAACATGGGGTTGTTCGGATTGTCGATGTCGGAGTCGTGGGTCTCATGATGACCGTCCACACCAAACTCCCACTCGCCCACCTTCGCCACCACGGCAAATCCCCGGTTCTCCCCGGTGGCGATGTTGCGGCGCCACATGGCCCCGTTCGCAGGCGCCGTGCGCAGATGGTAGTTGCTCATGCCGTGTTCGATGTCGCTGACATGCACCTTGCTTTCCAGCGCAAAGCGCTCGCCGGCGTAGTTCCACGTCACACTGGCGAGGTCCGCATCGATGTACTGGATGTCCATCGGCAGCGCCGGCGTACCAGCGTCGCCTGTCTCGTTACGTCCGTAGTCGAAGCGCACCGTGTGCTGCCCCGTCTGGAAGCCGTAACCCAGGTCGTAGCGGCTGCGCTCGTACTCAGTGGGCAGAATCTCGCCGTCCGCAAACTTAGCGTCATCACCCTGCTCGGTCAGCGCCGAAACGCTCACCAGATGATGTTCGTTCGCTACGGACGCGGCCACGCTGAGCAGGCTGCCATCGTTCACAGACTGCCCGCCGGTGCGCACCCGCCCCTGCAGCACGCCGCCATCGGCGCTGAAGTTGCCGCGCCAGGTATTCGCCTTTATCACGCCGCCAATCGTTTCCTGTCCGGCGCCCACCGGCGTGATGCCGCGGTACACCTCCAGCGATTCCAGATGCGCTGCGGGCGCATACGACAGCGGCGGATCCATCCAGTTGGGCCCACCGGAGCTGATGTACGCGCCGTTCACCTGCGTGTTGATACGGAAGCGCGACATGCCTCTAACCTGCGCAATGCCGGTGATGGGGCCGTTGCTCACCACATTGGCGCCCACGGCTTTTTTCAGCAGCACCGCAGAGTCGGGCACGACATCCACGGTTTCTGCCAGTTCAAACGTTCGGCGATCGGGATCGCCGATCACCACTACTTCTTCTATGTCTATGTCGGTCTCGTCGGCCTGCAGGGAAGGCGCCCACGCAAGCGCTACGGCCACGTACAACCATGGCTTGTACACAATCATCTCCTCAGAATTGTCGAAATCAGATCTGCACCCGCACGAAGCGGGGGTTGCTTCAGACGTTCTGAGGTGGCGCGCGACTCAGGTAACTGGAGGGAACGGAGGAAGTGCCGGCAACGCGTGGCGGGGCTGAGCGCCAGGAATCGCGGAAGCCGGCCACGTCGAGCGGCGCCGTTGCAGCAAAGGCCACCGGTTGGTCGATAGCCCCACCGAGCTGGCAGTCGGCCATGCCGGCAGATTGCTCTGCGTCGCCGCCGTGATGGTGGTGGTGGTGGTGATGTTCACCCTGCAGGGCCTGCACGAACTCGGTTGGCAAACCGTCCGGGCAGATCATCGCCACCCAGCCGCCGGACAGATCCGCGGGCATGTAGCCGCTGGGGAAGAGGCTCTGCACGCACAAGGCGGCGCCGGCCGCAAACAGCAAGGCGCGCTTCAGCGTATGTCGCAGTACCCCCATGGCAGGCAATGATAGCTCAACTCGTGGGCTGGATCGCGTCTTTCCAGTGGCGTGCGCCGCGTCCGGGGGTGCGGGTGAGGTTTATCCACACTTCTGCCACCGCGACGTTCAATACGCCCGCCATCCAGAACGTGGTACCGAACAGCACCGTCATATCCACATTGGTCGTGGCCAGAAGCAGGCCGAGGAATGTGCGCTCAGTGGCTATGGCCAGCATCAGGGCCCAGCTGCGAATCATCCATTCGCGGTGTGCCGCAATGTTGCGGGCGCGAATGCTGAGGTAGGCGCGCACCAGACAAAAGGCTGTGAACGCAGCAAACACCGTGGTGGCAACAGCCTGGTTGAAGCCCGGCCCATCCAGCCCCCCGAAGGGATAGAACACCCCCACATAGAAGCCGGACGCCGCCGCCACCAGCCCGCAGATCACAAAGGCCCGCCCACACAGACGATGCAGCAGAGGCTGGCGCTGCCGGAACCGGCGTACGAACTGCAGCGGTCCCACCACGGCAATCACGAGACTGGGCACCAGATGGAACAGCGTCGCCAGCGGATGCTCAACGTAGCGAACATCGAAGGCGTTGAACACAGCATCGGGGTCGAGCATGGCTTCCACGAGAAACACGCCACGCGTAAGCACGGAAGAAAGGCCCAGCGCAATGAGCATGAGCACCAGTACCCAGCCGGTGATCTCAAGGCGCTTGAGCCACCGGCCGGAAACCGCTGGAGCCGGCCGGGCAGTACCGGGATCGAGATGTGTTTCTGCCATCAACGCATAATGCGATTACTTGGCTGATTGCACAATCTGATCCATCTTGCGACCCAGGAACGCCCCCGCCGAAAGCCCTTCGCCGGTGGGCGTTTCCCCCGGCAGGCGCGTGTCGAAGTTCGGGCTGTGAAAATACACGAGAGACAAGCTGGCAGGCGCACCCGGAACCGCCGCAACGCGGTGGGGGTTCGCGCGCCAGCGTCCTCCGGAAAAGCGCACCATCATCTCGCCAAGGTTCACCGTCAGCGCGTTGGGCACGACGGGGGCTTCGACCCAGTCACCCGGTTGCACTTCCACCTGCAGACCGTTGTCGATATCCCTATCCAGCACCGTCACCGTGCCGAAATCGGTGTGCGGTCCTACGCGCCAGCCACCAGAGCGGCTGACGGGTGGATATTGATTGACCGTAACCGTCGCCATGGCGCGGTTGCAATGCGTCTCGGTCCAGTCCGGCGCCAGTTGTAGCGCGCAGGTGAGAATGTTGAGAATCGCGCCCGCAACGCGATCCGCCGCATGCATCCAGGCGAGCATCGCGTCGCGGTAACCCGGCACATCGGCATCGGGCCAGATGTTCGGAGCATACCAACGCGGTGCTACGGGCCTGAGCGCCTCCGCCCCCTCGAACACCGGCCCGATTGAGTAGGCCTCCTTGAGGTCGATCGTTGCTTCCATCCCATAGCTTGCGCCGTTGGATTCGAGGCCGGGGCCGACCCAACCGCGGTAGACATCGGGGGGACACGCGTACAGCGCTTTGCGCGCGGGGGACAACTCAAAGAAAGCGCGGCAGACCCTGCGCGCTGCTGCGGTCGTATCGACGGTTATGCCGTGGTTGGCCACCATCAGAAATCCCAGCGTGCTCAGGTGCCCGTCCACCGCGTCCGCCAGGGTTTGCCGATCCGCCGGGGTGCCGCGCGCCCACTCCGCCAGGTCGATCAGCGGTATTGTGGTCTTCATGCAGGCGCCTCCGTCCGGGAACGTTCGGCCGCGGTCTTCTCCGGCTGTTTCGCCCATCTCACGAGCAGATACACCAGCGGCGTATCCAGGGCCGCAAGCGCCACTTTCAGAAGGAAGTTGCCAATCAGCAGGCTCACAAAGGCCTCGGTGGGCATGGTGCCGTAGAACGCAATGCCATAGAAAATCACCGTGTCCACGGCCTGCGACACCAGCGTAGAGCCGTTGTTGCGCAGCCACAGAAAACGGTCTCCGGTGGCGCCTCGAATCAGGTTGAACACCGAGATATCGAGTATCTGGGAAACGAACACGGCAGTAATGGACGCTACCCAGATACGCGGTGCCGCCTCGTACAGCAGAATGTACGCATCATTCTGCGCAGACCAGTGGTCCGGTGCCGGCAGGGCGACGGCAATGGTCAGCAGCACCATCACAAGCAGGTTCACCAGCATGCCGCCGAACACCACCTGGCGCGCGCGGCGTGCGCCCCACACTTCGGTTACGACATCGGTGATCGGATAGGTAATGGCAAAGAGAAACTCGGCAAACACAAAACTCGTCAGCCCGAGGCCCAGCCAGGTGAGGTCCAGCGGCACCTGCTTCACCAGGAACAGCTGCATCATGCCCCAGCTCGCGGCAAAGGCAGCCGCAAGCACGCAGAATCTGGCTTGCGAGGACATGACGGTGTGACTCATCCGGGTGCGGTGGTACACCCCCAGCCAGGCAACCTTCGTGCCATGGCCCCTGTCTGGCCCTCAGCGCCGGATCAGTGCGCGCCATGTGCCCAAAAAAAGGGCGCAGCGCTCACACGGTGCGCGTTGCGAGGGCAGGCGCCGCGCGCAGCAGCGTTTCCGCCTGTTTAGTGCTCACATTTATCCCCGGCCTCGCACCTATGACGCTGTAGCGCGCAAAAAAGTTTGCCCCACGCCAATCATTTCCGGCAGGCTGGCGCTTTTTCCCGGAGAGAGTCATGGCCGAAGAAACCCCACAGGATCGCAGCGGCGCCGAAAGCCTTGTGCAGACCTTTGTCGATGCGGGGGTGGATGTGTGTTTCGCCAATCCCGGCACGTCCGAAATGCACTTCGTGGCGGCGCTGGATACCAACCCCGAGATGCGCTGCGTGCTGGGACTCTTCGAAGGCATCGTTACCGGCGCCGCCGACGGCTACGGGCGCATGGCCCGCAAGCCCGCAGCCACGCTCACGCACCTCGGCCCGGGCCTCGGCAACGGGCTCGCCAATCTGCACAACGCCAAGAAGGCACGCACGCCGGTGGTGAACGTGGTGGGCGACCACGCCACGTTTCACCGCAAGTACGACGCCCCGCTCACGTCCGACGTGGAAGGCATCGCGGGTCCGGTTTCCGGTTGGGTGAAGGTGTCCGAGTCTGCTGATACGGTCGCCGCCGATGGCGCTGAGGCCGTGCAGGCAGCCATGAGTCCCCCCGGGCAGGTGGCAACGCTGATCCTGCCGGCAGATACCGCCTGGAACCGTACCGCGGCGTCCGCGGTCCCGTTGCCGGCGCTGGCACCGAAGGCTTTTGACACGGGCAATGTGGACCGGGTTGCCAGAGCCCTGCGCAGCGGCGAACCCGCCGTGATGCTGGTGAATGGTTTCATCACCGCGGAACGCACCGCCCTGGCGGATCAGATCGCCCGGAAAACCGGCTGTCGCATCATCATGGACACGTTCGTGGGCCGCTTTCAGCGAGGCGCAGGCCGCGCCGAAATGGGCCGGTTGCCGTATTTCGGAGAACAGGCCGCGGAGGTGCTGGCAGGCACGCAGCACCTCATTCTCACCAGCAC
>CAZYYJ010000101.1:0-16470 GCA_964651595.1 uncultured Pseudomonadales bacterium
AGGGTGAGGGGCAAGGTGCCCAAACCTCCGCCATCGCCCTCGTCAACGGCGTCGCTTTGCGATGCCTCTTGCGGCTGCCGTTGGGGGGCTCGCATCAGCGGGTCGTCGGGCGCCAGCAGGCCACCGAACGAGAAGTGGGGCCGGGGCAATGTGGAGAGCCCCGAGCGGGAATCCGAGGCCCCGCGGGTCGTGGTCTCGTCGGCGGGGCGAACGTTCGAACCGCCGATCACTTCGCCGGCCAGCTCCATGATGCGCAGGGCCCGGAACGCATCGCGCCAGCGCCAGGGCCGGCTGGCCATGGCCTCGGTGCCATCCGCCACGGTCAGCTTTTCGCGCAGCACGAGCTCCCGGTTCACCAGGCCGTAGCGGTCGAGCAGGAGGCGCACGCGCTCCTTGTCGGCCTCAAGAGCGGTCAAGGCGTCGCCAGGCACCGGTTGCGGCAGCACGCGCCAGGTGCCCGGCCAGCCTCGGGGCGCGCGCGCAAGCCGTCGCCGGCTGCGCACCGCGGCAACGGGCGCAATGTCGAAACGCCGCAGACGACCCTGTTCCAGCGGCTGCACGGAATCACTCTGCAGACGCCCCTGCCAGACGGCGGTCCACCATGGCTCGTTGAGCGCGGCCGGCGTTTGTCCGGTTGCATCGCAGATCTGCTCGAAGCTGTAGCTCGCCTGCGGATCGCGAAACGCGTCCAGCCAGGCGAAGTCCTCGCTCGCGCTGCGCAGCAGCTCGCGCTCTTCGGGATAACAGAACGTGATGGCTTCGCGTCCTGTGCCCAGCCAGGTCAAACCGTAAGCCAGCAGCGTGCTGTCGAGGTGCTCGGGGCCGAATCCCTGGATGCGGGCCGGCAGGAGGTCGTCGAACCAGGCGGTCAATGGCGCGGACATGCCGCGCAGCAGTTCCAGCACGTCCAGAAGATCGTCACTGGCACCTGGCACCACCAGGCGTTGACTGCGCGCCCAGAAGCCCGCCAAGGCCTCCGGAGACAGCGGCTCGAAAGCCAGTCGGCGCTGGGCGCGCTGCATGCGCATGAGAATTTCGAAGTTGGCCGCGTCGCACCAGGTGGGCTCACCTTCGACGAGGAGATCGCCGCGAATGAAATCTTCGTCCTCCGTGAGCAGGTCTTCCGGCACGGTGGGCAGCAGCTCGCGGATCTCGCTTGCCGAGAGCGGGCCGTAGAACGACAGCACCTCGCGGGCGATCTGCAGCGCGCTGCGGGGATCGGGCACTAGAGGTACGTCCGCGGGAGGAACGCCGGGGACCAGGCCCGACTCGTACAGCACGGCCACGCACTCGGCGTGCGTGAGCCAGACGCGCCCATCCACGCTGATCCTGACCAGCGCGTCCGGCAGCTCCGCCGTGTCCGGCACTTCGGTCACGGGAATCAGCACGCGCTCTTTCAGCCATTCGGCCCATTCGGCGGCGTCCGCCGGCGCATAGCCTGGTAAACGGCGCTGCCGCCGGGCGGTGAATTCGGCGGCAATGGCGGGCTCGATGCGCGGCCGCAGGGCAGCGTCGTACAGCGCCTGCTGGATCAGATCTGCCCCCAGCGCAGTGGCACCTTCCACTTCCGGGGTGTCGTCGGCGTACATGTAGCGGCTCACCTGTCCGAAGGTGAGATCCTGGGCAAACGGGCTGGGCGTACGGGTGGTGACAAAACCCCATTCGAGGACGCCGTCCCTGAGTTCACGCAGCAGCAGATCGAGTGTCGGCAGATCGAACTCGTCTTCCAGGCACGTGCGCCACGCTTCCAGGGTCACGGGGAAGTCGCTGAACGCCTTCACCTGCCCGAGCAGCTTCTTGGCCTGCATACGGCTCATCCACAGCGGCAGGCGCTGGTCGAAGCGCTGCTTCGTGAGCAGCAGCGCCCGGCCGGCGCATTCGCGGAAGCGCGCGCCGAAAAAGCCGCTCTCCTCCAGGCTTTCGTGCAGAAGCTCCAGCACAGTCTCAGGTTGCACCAGGCTCACCATCATGTGGGGGTCCACATCACCTTTCACCTGCATCACGATGGCATTGTTGTCTGCGTGAATATCGAGCCTCGTGCCATGGCGCCGCGCCCAGGCTGCGCGCAGAGCCAGCGCAAACGGCTGGTTCACCATGCCGCCCCAGAGTGTGTGCCACACGAGCTGCTGCGGGTCGTCGGGGCCGCGGTAGCCTGCGGGTCCGCTGCGCACGAGCTCCAGCAGCAGAAAGTGGCGGTGCGGCAGCGCGGTGGCGGTGTGTTCCCGCTGGCGTGCCAGGTAGTCGACCAGCTCTTCTGCCGCAGTTGGCGCAAACCCCGCCTCCGCTTCCAGCTCGGCGCCGATGCGGGTGCGTTCACCGGCTGCGAAACGTCGTTCGCGGGCTTCCAGAAATTCGCCGATGAGCGCTGAGAAATGGTAGGAGCGATTGAAATATTCAGCCCGCCAGAACGGCGGCGTCGAGCTGCCCGGGGGGGCTGCGCGCACGAACACGTCGTTATGCGTGATGCGCTGGATCTGCCAGTGCTGTGAGCCGAACGTGAACCTGTCGCCGGTGGTGGCTTCCCAGACGAATTCTTCGTCCAGCTCACCGAGCGCGCCGCCGGTGTCGGAGTGACGAAGCTGGTAGTAACCCCGATCGGGGATGTTCCCGCCGGAGTTGTACATGGCCAGCACAGCGCCCCGTGTCGCCTGCACAGTGCCATTGATGCGGTCGTAGACGATGCGTGCTTTCAACTCGCGCACGCGGCTGCCGCTGTAGCGGCCTGCCAGCATCTCCAGAACAAGATCGAAGCGGGCACGGTCAAGGCGTGCATAGGGACTTGCGCGCGTCACGAGGCGGAACACCTCATCCGCGGGCCAGGCATCGGTGGCGGTGAGCGAGACGATGATCTGTGCCAGCACGTCCAGGGCGCCGAACATGGGCTTGAGGGGTTCGATGTCCCGCTCGGCCACAGCCCTTGCCAGGGTGGCGGCTTCCAGAAAATCGTGCGCGTGCGTGGGATAGACGGTGCCGACGCTGGTCTCGCCCACCTGGTGGCCCGCCCGCCCGATCCGCTGCAGCGCGGAGGCCACGGACGGCGGCGACTGCACCAGCACCACCTCATCGAGATGGCCTACGTCTATCCCCATTTCCAGCGACGTGGTGGCGACGATGGCTTTCAGCGCACCGTCTTTCAACCGTGATTCCACTTCGCTGCGCACCTCGCGCGCCAGCGAGCCGTGGTGCGCGTACGCCAGCGGCGCCACCTGGCCCTCGTTCACCTTGAGGGTGATCTTCTCGGCGAGGCGGCGGCTGTTGGCGAAAAACAGCGTGGCGCGGTTGCCGTTCACGACATCGCGGAAGCTGTCAGCCAGCGGCTCCCAGATCTTCTGGCCCTGTTCGGCGGCGTCGCGAGCGGCTTCCGGGAAACGCACCCGGAAATCGAGGTGCTTTTCGACCGGCGCGTCGATGATCTCCACCGTGCGGGCAGCGCCGTCGGCGCTGCGCCCCGCGAGATAGTCGGCAATGACCGGCAGTGGGCGCACCGTTGCCGACAGGGCGATGCGCTGCGGCTCGCCGCAGAGATCCGCCAGCCGCTCCAGATTCACCATCAGCTGAACGCCGCGCCGGTTGTCCACGAGGCTGTGCACCTCGTCGATGATGACCGTGGCCACGTCGGAGAGCGCCCGCCGGCCTTTGGCGGTGGTAAGCAGCAGCGCCAGGCTCTCAGGGGTGGTTATGAGAATCTCCGGCGGTTGGCGTAACATGCGCTGGCGGTCTGCCTGGGAGGTATCACCCGAGCGTGTCTCGACCCTGATGGGCGGAAAGGCGTAGTTGAGCGTCAACTCCCTGAGCGGATCTTTCAAGTTGCGTTGAATGTCGTTGTTCAGCGCTTTCAGCGGGGAGATGTACAGCACCCGTGTCGCCCCGGTGGGGAACGCGCCGGTGGCGAACTGATTGAGGGACCATAGAAACGCGGTAAGGGTTTTGCCGCTGCCCGTGGGCGCAGTGGCGAGCACGTGTGCCCCGGCGGCGATGCGTGGCCAGCTTGCGCTCTGCACCGCGGTTGGCGCCTCGAAGTGATTGCTGAACCAGGCGTCCAGCGCGGCGTCGAATGCTGACGGCAACCGGGCGGTGGCGGGTTGTGACATGGACGTGAGACTCGACCGGGGTACGAAGGGGGACAAGGGTAACGCATGTACGGCGTATTGATGGGTTTGCGCACGATCATCGGCAGCGGAGTCGCGTTCGTGGTGTGGTGGGTCATTGCCACGGCGCTCGGCTCACCGCAGACGTTCGTCGGCACGCTGGCGCCCGTGTGGCTCGCGGGGCTGGCGGGCGGTGTCGTGTGTGCGCTGTTCAATCCACGCCAGGGTGTGGTGCTGGCGTTTTCCGCAGGCCTGTTGCTGACCTTCGGCTTCCTCTTCGTACGCCACGGACTGGCGGGGGTAGGTCTGTCGGGGAATACGCTGGTGACGTTGTGGCCCGTGTGGTTTCTGCCGTCGTTCTACGTGGGGGCCTATGGGTACGTGCTGCTGCGCGTGCGGTCCGGATCTTAGAGAAGCGAGGTCAGATGATGATGCGTGAACCGGATGATTTCGATGACGCCATGGCACGGCTCCTGGCACCTGGGCAGCGCATATTTGTGGGGGCCAGCAGCAACGAACCGGCCGGGTTGCTCGCACGCCTTGCGGACGTGGCGTTGCCGCGAGAACTCACGTTCGTGCAGTTTCCCATTGGTGGGTTGAATGCCACCGACTTCACGGCCCTGCAGCCCACTGCCCGCCTGACCACGTTTTTCATGACCCCCACGCTGGCAAAGGCCGATACGGCGCGGGTGGACTTTGTACCCATGCAGATGCGCGCGGTGTACGACTATCTGCGCCGCGGCATCGATGTGGCGCTATTGCAGGTGGCTTACGACGCCGATGGCGTTCTGCGGCTTGGACCCAACGTGGATTTTGTCGGTGCGGTGCTGGAAGCTGCGCCTGTGGTGGTGGCGGAGTTGAACCGTCGGCTCGTGGCGCCTGCCGGGTGCCCGCGCATTGCCCCCGAGCGCATCGACCTGCTGCTGGAGACCGATCGCCCGGGAGCGCCGTGGCCGCTGCCGGAGATCGATGCCGTGGCTGAAGCGATAGGCCGTAACGTGGCTGAGCTTGTCCGCGACGGTGATTGCCTGCAGACAGGCATCGGCGCCATCCCCGCGGCGATTCTCAATGCGCTGGGTGATCGAGAGGACCTCGGTCTCCACGGCGGCCTTCTCGACGCCGGCGGGCGCGCGCTGATCGAGGCGGGCAACGTCACCGGTCGTCGCAAAGCCATCGACACCGGCCTGCATGTCACGGGTATGGCGCTGGGAGACGAGGCGCTCATGGGCTGGCTTGCGGCATCGCCATCGGTGGTGTTTCGCGGGGCCGATCACACCCACGAGGTGGGAGTCATTCGGCAGCTCGACAACTTCGTGAGCGTGAACTCGGCGGTGGAGATCGATCTCATGGGCCAGGTGAACGCTGAGGTGGCCGGCGGGCGGCAGATCTCAGGGACCGGCGGGTCCGTCGATTTCATGCGCGGGGCCCGTGCATCCCGTGGCGGGCGCTCGATCGTTGCCATGCACGCCACGGCCCGCGGTGGCACGGTGTCACGCATCGTCCCGCGGGTTGCTGTGGTTACCGCCCTGCGCACTGACGTGGACCTGGTTGTTACGGAGCACGGGGTGGCCAGGCTCGATGGTCTGCCCCTGGCCCAGCGCGCGGATGCGTTGATCGAGATTGCAGCACCGCAGTTCCGTGAGGCGTTGAGGGCAGGCGAGCCGCTCTGAGGCCGGTGCGCGCGAGACGGGACACCTAATGTGTGTGACCCAAGCCACGAATTTCGAAGGCCGCGGGGACGGGCCCGAAGCCGCGCCATTACAATCAAGGTCATCGGATTTGAGAAAAGGACGACTCCCGCCATGGATTACATTGGCATCGATCCGGCGGTTGGCCTGGAATGCTCCAGCTGCAAGCACATCTCCCGCTTGCCTTACAGCGAGCTCCTGAACCGCGTCATGGAAGACTCCCGGATCACCTGTGACGGCTGCCGTCGCACCATGCTGCACGACTGGACGACCGTCAGCGTCGTCCAGAACATCATCCGCAAGCGATTGAAGCAGGCGAACGAAGAGAAAGCGCGGAAAACCGCCCTGGGCTAGGGATCAGGGGGCGTCGCTGGCGCTCCCTTCCACCCCGCCCAAGAGAGAGACAAAAAACGCAAACTCCTCGGCACTCTCCCTGAGCGCTTCGAAGCGCCCGGATTTGCCGCCATGGCCGGCGCCCATGTTGGTTTTCAGCACCAGCGGGTTGAGATCGGTCTTCAGATGGCGCAGGCGGGCGACGTATTTTGCGGGTTCCCAGTACGTTACCCGGGGATCGTTGAGGCCGGCCGTCACCAGCATGGGCGGGTACGCGCCCTCAACGAGCTGGTCGTAGGGTGAATAGCTCTGGATGAGATCGAAGGCTGCCGCGTCTTCCAGTGGATTCCCCCATTCGGGCCACTCCATCGGAGTAAGGGGCAGGTCCGCGTCCAGCATCGTATTGAGCACGTCCACGAACGGGACGTGCGCTGCCACGGCCCCCCACAAGGCCGGCGCCTGATTCACCACGGCACCCATCAGCTCGCCGCCCGCCGATCCGCCGGCGATGGCGATGCGTCCCTCTCTGACGTACCCCTCGGCGACGAGGTGGCGCGCGCAATCGACAAAGTCGTTGAAGGTATTCGTGCGGGCCTGAAGCTTGCCGTCCGTGTACCAGTGATAGCCGAGATCGTCGCCGCCGCGTATGTGCGCGATGGCGTAAATGAAGCCGCGGTCGAGCAGCGACAGGCGTGTGGCGGAAAACGACGGCGGCATGGCGAGCCCGTAGGCGCCGTAGCCGTACAGGTACAGCGGCGCCGAGCCGTCGATGGGGGTGTCTTTCTTCCACACCAGGCTGATGGGAACACGGGCGCCATCGCGCGCCGTGGCAGTGATCCGCGCGGTGGTGAACTGGCTGGCGTCGTAGCCTGACGGTATCTCCCGTACCTTCCGTACGGTCAGCGTGTCCTCGGGGATGCTGTAGTCGAAGACGGTGCCGGGGGTGACCATGGAGGAATAGCCCAGGCGGATTTCGTCAGCGTGCGCATGGGGGTTGGTGCCCAGGCCGGCATCGTACGCCGCTTCCGGAAATTTGACGTAGCGCTCGCTGCCGTCGCGAAAACGCAGCCGGATCTGGTCGAGACCGTCCAGGCGTTCCTCGATCACGAGCGTATCGCGCAACGCCATGTGTCCCGTGAGATAGTGTCGCTCGTCGCCTTCGACCACGGGCGTCCAGACGCTGAGATCGTCGGCATCGTCAGCCACCCGATAGATGTCGAAATTGGCCTGGCGACGATTGCTGCGAATGAGAAACTCTCCCTCCCGGTGATCGACGAAGTACTCGTGCTGCGGCTCGCGGGCAACGACCCGGCGGGGTGTTGCCCCGAGATCGTCGCGGGGCAGCAGGTATGCCTCGTTGTGCGTGTGTCCGCCGGTGCTGATGACCACAAACGTTTCTGACTGGGTGAGATCCAGGCCCACGAAGAAGCTGGTGTCGGTCTCTTCGTAGACGAGGTGATCTTCTCCGCGTTCGTCCAGCCAGTGATGCCACACCTTGTTGGGCCGCCACTCTTCCGTGACCGTGACATACAGGAAGCTGCTCGAAGCTGCATCCCAGATGGGGGTGTCCGTGGTTGCCTCGATGGGTGTGCCCACGGGTTCGCTGGTGGTCAGGTCCAGCACCTGCAACCGGAAGCGCTCGCTGCCGTTGGTATCGCTGCTGTAGGCCAGATAGCGGCCGTTCGGGCTCACGGCCAGGGCGCCGAGACGGAAATACTCCAGCCCTTCGGCGAGGGCGTTCTCGTCCAGCAGCACGCGCCAGGCTTCCGGCGTCTCCTCGGGAGCGCGATACCACGTGCGGTACTGAGCGCCCTCGTGAAAGCGCCACTGATAGCGGTAGCCGTTCTTCGTGTACGGCACGCTCTCGTCTTCCTGGGGCTGGCGGGCTTTCATCTCTTCGAAGAGTTCGTCGATCCGAGGCTGCAGCGGCGCCATATAGGCCTCGAAATAGGCATTCTCCGCTTCGAGATATGCGAGCACGTCCGGGTCGTTCACCTCGGGATACGACGGATCCTTCAGCCAGTGATAGGGGTCTTCGATGCGGCGGCCGTGGTATTCCGCTGAGAAGGGGACGCGCTTGGCAACGGGCGCTTCGGGCATGGTGCTGGCTCGGTCGTCGAGGGGGCCGGCATTATACGGGACTGCCGGGACCGCTCGCGGCTCGCGGTCGCCGCAGCCCATCAACAGCAGGCAGACGACAGCCACTGCGGTGCTCCGTTGTCTCGACCGGTTTCCGATGGTAGTGATGGTTCTCATCCGGGCCTGCAAAGCTCTACACTGTGACGCTGAGTTTAACCGCATAGGGGAGCGGCATGGCCAACGTCACACCCATCGATCGGGGCGAGCTGGGGTCGCTGGAGAAGGTGCTTGCCAACACCGAAGCCATGATGGGTTTTGTGCCCAACAGCATGACCACCATGGCGCACATGCCGCAGCTGACCATGGCGTTCTCAATGCTGGGCGCCACGGTTTTCGGTGCGGATCTGCAGACCGTGATGGCCGGTTACGCCGACAGCGTGCCCGAAGACCCGAAGGCCGCTGAGGCCCTGTCGCCGGATCTCATCCAGCTCGTGGCCTTCACTGTCAGCGTCGCCAGCGGCTGCCGCTACTGCCAGGCGCATACGTCGCACAACGCCCATCGTTTCGGCATCGCCGAGGAAAAACTGGCTGCGGTGCTGCAAGCGGCGGAATCCGATGCATTCACGGCGGCCGAGGTGGCGGCCGTGGAGCTTGCCCTGGCAGCGGGGCGCGTTCCCAATGAAGCCGAGCCCCACCACTTCGAAGCGCTGGCGCCGCATTTTTCTCAACGGCAGATCGTGCAGCTGGTGGCGGTGATTGCCATGTTCGGCTTTCTCAATCGCTGGAACGACACCATGGCAACGCAGCTGGAGGCGCTGCCGCGGGGCTTTGCCGAGAGCACGCTGGGTGATGCCGGCTGGCAGCTCGGCAAGCACGCACCGTAGGATCGTTCAGGCGATGTGCGGACGTTTCAATGTTTCCTCCGGGCCTTTGTCGCACCTGCTCATGCAGCTCGTGGGCATGGTGCATCCCGGCCCCGACAACCTCAATCTGGCGCCGACGGAAACGGTGCAGGTGCTGCGCTTGAACGACGACGGAGAGCCCGAGCTGGTTCCCATGCGCTGGTGGCTGACACCGTTCTGGGCGAAGGAGCTCTCCACGAAATACAGCATGTTCAACGCCAAAGCGGAAACCGCGCATAAAAGCGCGGCTTTCAAGGAGCCGTTCCGGAAGCGCCGCTGCGTCGTCCCGGTGCATGGCTTCTACGAATGGAGTCGCAGCCAGACACCGCACAACAGCGCCGGCGACAAGTTGCCCTACTTCATAGTGCCCGAAGGACACGAGGGACTGCTGATTGCCGGGCTGTGGGATCGCTGGCGCAACCGGGAGAGCGGTGAGGAGCTGCTTAGTTTCACGGTGCTCACCACCAGCGCGGCCGAGGGCATGCAGTTTCTGCATCACCGTCAGCCCGTGATGCTGTCGCTGTCGGAGGCGCTGCAATGGATGGACATGTCGGTGCCAACCGAAGCGCTTGCGGAGCTGCTGGCGCCGAGGCTGCCCATGGGACTCGAGGCCGTGCCCGTGGATCTGGCGGTCAACAACGCCCGTAACAAAGACGCACGCTGCGTCGCACCCTCGGGACCGGAAATCAGTATCGCTGGGGAGTTCGGCACATGATTGTGCGCAAGGGCAGCTGGCTCGGGAACGGCCGGGTTCTCGTGGAAGGCGCCAGTCTGGGCGACAGCCTGGAGATTGACGTCGAGGTGACCGAGGACGCTGACGGCATCACGCTGAGCGGGCGGTTCCTCGAGGGCGCGAAAGGTGATATTTCCATTCGCGTGGCGCCTGACGACGTGGGTACCTATGTGGTGGACGCGCGCCTTGCCGGAGTTGCGCTCGATGGCCGGGGCAAGCTGGAAAGCGATCCAAACCTCGTGTTGCTGTGGAACGAAGGGCAGACCCAGACCGCCAGCGTGGCGCTTTTTCCCACCAGCGGCGGTGTGGGCTGCCGCGGTTTCTGGCAGGAACAGGGCAAAACCCGGACCTGGGAGATTCTCTTCAAACCCAAGCAGAAGGTGGTTGCCGGGCCCAACGTGGTGTCGTTGTCGTCCCGGCGCAGGCGCTGAGGGTCGCCGCCGGATGCTGTCGCGTCGCGAGTTGCTCGTTGGGGGTGCCGGCATGCTCACCGCAACGCTGGTACACGGCGAAGCGGCGGGCACGTCCAACCGGGATGCGGCGTGGCAGGTGGGTGCGCCGTTGCCGATCAACACCCAGGAGCTCTACAGCTGCGTACATGAGGGACGCCTCTACGTGGCCGGGGGTATCGCCGCCAGGTTGGGCGTACCCTACTTCACCAGCGCATGCTTTGTGTACGACCCGGGCGCGGACACCTGGCAGGCCTTGCCTGATCTCCCGGAAGCTCGCCACCACGCTGCGCTGGTGAGCACCGGGAGCCGCGTGCTGATGGTGGGTGGCTTTCATGGCGGCTACACCAGCATCTGGCGCATGCGCGATACGGTCCATGAGCTTGGCGATAGTGGCTGGATCAGTGTGAGTCAGCTGCCTCAGCCCCAGGCCGAGGGCGTGCTGGCATGCCACACCAGCGGCATCGTTCATCTGGCTACTGGGCAGTCGCCCCGCGGCAGCGCCAACAGTGATCGTCGCGACCATGGGGAAGTCGCGCATCACTGGCGATGGGACGGGCGCGGTCAATGGCAGGCGGCAGCACCCATACCAACGCCGCGCAACAGCGCCACCGGCGGCTGGCTCGGCGACCAGCTGCTGGTCACCGGGGGTCGCACTGGCGCCGGTAATCTCGCGGTGACGGAAATCTACGATCTGAAGGAAGATCGCTGGCGCGAGGCCGCGCCGCTCCCGTTACCGCAGGCGGGCACGGCGAGCGTGGTGGTGGACGACGGTCTCATCCTCTTCGGGGGCGAAATTTTCCGCCCGGAAGCGAAAGTGTTCGCCAACGTGTGGCGTTACCGCATGAGCCGCGACCGCTGGGAGCCGCTGGCGGACATGCCGACGCCGAGGCACGGCATTGGTGCGGGTTTGATCGGAAATCGGGCCTACGTGATTGGCGGTGCCACCGAACCCGGTGGCAGCGGCACCAGCAATCTCAACGAGGTGCTGCATCTTGGCGGGTGACCAGGTCGGGAGAAGCACCGCAACGACCGAACGGTGAGGGAATCAGCGCCCGGCCAGCGGCGGCAGGCTGCCCCAGTCTTCATCGTCAAACGTTACCGCCAGCGCCCGGCAACAGCTGCGCAGCTCTGACAGACTCCGCGGTCCGATCAGGGGCAGGGTGGTGAATGGCTGCTGCAGCACGTAAGCCAGCGCCACGTTGATCAGCGGCACACCGTGCTTTGCCGCCACCTGCTCAGCCCAGGCGCGTCGCTCGAAGTTGTCTGGTGCAAACCACACCCGGGCGAGCTCGGCGGCAGTGGGTTCGCCGGCTGTGAGTGCAAGCTTGGCGCCGTCGGCACCGCTTTCGCGGATGATGCCTTCGGCCCAGGCAGTGAAGAAGCCCCTCGCCTGTGATGACCAGGGCAGCAACGCCAGCTGCTCGCGCGTCAGATAGTCCCGCCAGGCCTGCGTCGTGGCCGCGGCCACCCCTGGCCACACGGGCGCGACCATGCGCGCCAGACTGAAATTGTTGGAAATGCATGTGAGCGGCGTCAGAGCGTGCCGTGCGGCGTAGTCGTTGGCCGCCTGTACGCGCTCGAGAGACCAGTTCGAGACACCCAGGGCGCGAACGCGCCCGTCCGCGACCTCTGTCTGCAGAGCATCCATGAATTCACCGACGGGGACCTCCAGGTTGTCCCGGTGGAGCATGTAGATGTCGACATAGCCGGTCTGCAGCCGTGCGAGCGACTCGTCCAGCTGTGCCCGCACCGTGGCCGGCTCGCAAAGCGGTGTGTGTGCGCCCTTGCCGACGATGACAATCTCGTCGCGCACGCCGCGCTGGTGTTGCCAGTGGCCGAGCAGCGCTTCCATCTCCCCGTTCCCGTACAGCCAGGCGGTGTCGAAGCAGTTGCCACCCAGGTGAAGAAAATCGTCCCACATCACCGCCGCATGGGCGATGGACGGCTGGTTGTCGCAGCCCATGACCAGGCGGGAAACAGGCTTGGCAAGGCCAGGGACGGTCGTGGAAGGTATGTCTGTACCGGTGGCAGCGATGGCGGGCAGGCGCCTGAGCGGTGCATCGGTCGCGATCCGCTCAACGGGGTAGGAAACGTCTACGGCCGCGCGCCACTGATCGAGCGCTCCCGCCAGCGTGAGGGTGCTCTTGTGGGTCAACACGGCAGACTCGCCAGCGCCCGCTGCGAGCGTTTCGGCAAAGTGATCGGCTTCGAGCGTATAGAGCGGGCGCGCACCGCCGTCCACCCGCTCGCTGCTGCCTGCATGCTCGATCACCGTCAGCTGCCACTGCGTATCGGGTACCCAGGGATTCTCCAGTTCCAGACGCCCGGTTGTACCGTGCAGCACAACGCGGTTGGAAAGCGCGACGTCGATGGCGGTTGTGAGGGTCGCGGTCACGCCACCGGCGAACGTCGCACACGCCGTGCTGAGGGCATCCACGCCGGTGGGGGCGAGGCGGGCGTTCGCGGTGAGCGTCACGGGGGCGCCGGCCAGCGCGATCGCCAGCGACAACGGATAGCAGCCCACGTCCAGAATGGCGCCACCGGCGAGATCAGCCCGGAACAGGCGTGAGGCCGCGTCGAAAGGGACGGCAAAGCCGAAGCTCGCCTCTATGTGTCGCAACTCGCCGATCCTGCCCGTGGCGACAGCGTCCAGAAGCGCCTGTGTCTGCGGGTGCAGGCGGTACATGAGGCCTTCCATGAGCAGCGCGCCGCTATCTTCGGCTGCCTGAACCATGGCCATGGCTTCGGCGTGGTTGATACCGAGGGGTTTCTCGCACAACACGGCTTTGCCGGCCTGCATGGCGCGGATCGCCCACTCGGCGTGACTAGAGTGCGGCGTGGCGATGTAGATGGCATCGATATCCGCGGCCTGCAGCACCTCGTCGTAGCTGGCGTATCTGACGACGTCGGCTTCGCCGGTGGGAAATGCCTCGGCACCCTGCGCGGAGCGTGAGGCGATTGCTGCAAGGCGTCCGTGCGCCGATTCTGTCAAGCCACTGGCAAACGTGCTTGCGATGTTGCCTGTGCCGAGAATTCCCCATCTGATCTGCATGCGTCTCAGCCCGCGCCGTTTTGGAGCGCGCGATTGTGCGCCATTTCACAGAAAGGTGCGACGACCAGGGCGCCTCAAGATTTTCTCCAGATTTCTCAAGAAGAACAGCAGCGTCGTTGCACTTTTCATCGGGACAATGACGGCTAGCAATCGGAGTGATCGGCATGTCAGGGAGCGATGGCCGCCGATTGGTAAGAGCGGGAACAGCAGGGCAGGAGAGACGATATGCAGTTTATCCGGAGAACATTGGCGGTCCTGGCGGGATGCACCAGCATCCTGGGGACGGTAGGCGCGCAGGCCGAAGTGGCTGACTGGCGCGAATACCTGCAAACGGAGGCAGCGCACCAGCAGGTTGCTGCCGTCGATCGCGAGTACGTTCTGGGTATCGATCGTTTCGACATCGACAGCCACACCGAGATTCTCGGCTGGCAGATCAGCGACTCGTTCTATTTCGGTCGCCAGGACGGTATGGACTCGGGGCTGACTCTGGTCTGGCAGCAAAGGGCCAACCAGGTGAGCCTGTCCAAAGACGGTCTTCGGTTGACCCGACGCTTCTAGCGTTGCGCGGATGAGCCGGCTTCACCGCCGGCGTGCATCCTGTGCGGTTTTCAGATCACGCAAAACCCTTACCATGGTTGTTCCTGACAGGAGGTGACCATGGCAGCAGCGTTGTCGGAAATCCGCAATTTCGAACAGGCCACAGACCGCATAGGCTGTTCCGGCCAGCCCACGGCTTCACAGTTTCAGAGTATTGCGCAGGCGGGTTACCGCGCGGTGATCAATCTCGCGCTGGCTGATTCCGATGACGCCATTGCCGAGGAAGGCAGCATCGTCACGGGGCTCGGGCTCAGCTACCACCATATCCCGGTACGTTTCGACGCACCTGCGGACGACGACCTGCGGCTGTTCGTCGGTGTGATGACAGCGCTGCGTGACCGCCCTGTGTGGGTCCACTGCGTGGTCAACGCGCGCGTGTCAGCGTTCCTTTTCCACTATCTCACGCAGGTGGAGGGGCTGTCCGAAGAACGTGCTACGACGCGGCTGCTGCGTCGCTGGCGACCGGAAATGGATGATGTCTGGCGGCAGTTTCTGGCGCTGGATGCTGCGCAGGTGCTCGCGTCGCGCTGAGAGGCCTGGGTTGAAAAAGGGGCGTGTGGGCGTTCGAGTACCCACACGCCAGAGGGGTCAGTTGCTGGCAACCTCTACGCGAACCGTGCTGCTCTGGTTCGTGAAGCGACCATCTTCGATCACCTTTGAGACGAGCTGCGCACCGCGCGTGGTGGTTTCGCAGGAGATGCGCACCGGTGCCCGGGCGCCGTCTTCCCAGCGGGTTGCGTTGATGTAGTACGTGGCGTCTGCGCCGTCGCGGTTCACATAGTAGTTGCGCGCGGGCACGAGACCGTTGCTGGCGTTCTCAGCGGCTTCCACGCAGGTGTTGTAACCGCGGAACTCGACGTCGCTGGACGTCCGCGCCTGGGCGATGGTGGCCGTGCCAACGAGCGCGGTCGCGGCGGTGATGATGATTGTCTTTCGCATGGCAAGGATCCTTTTGAAGCTGGGGGCGACGGTTTCGCGTTGCGAGTGCTTGTGTCTCGCGCCTCTCTTGCTAAGAGGTGTTACGTAAGGTAACGTTAAGTGCGCCCTGAGGGAATAAAAGTAACGTAGAACGGGGTTTGCAGAATCTTGCAGGGGTAAACGTAGGCACGTTGGGGGATTGGCGTGGAGCGAACCGTAATGAATATGCACCCTGCATTCGATCTGGATTGGAATCTCGTACGCAGTTTCGTGGCCGTGGCCAGAGCCGGCAGCCTGGCAGGAGGGGCCCGCGCGCTGGGGATCACACATCCCACCATCGCCCGCCATGTGCAGCAGCTCGAGGAACAGCTCGGCTTTGCGCTGTTCTCGCGTACCGGCCAGGGGCTGCAGCTCAACGAGCCCGGCGCCAAGCTCAAAGACGCAGCGGAGCACATGCATGACAGCGCGCTGGCTTTTCAATCGGTCACGGATCGGGTGCGTGACAATCCCGTAGGTCGTCTGCGGCTCGGGGTCTCCGAGGTGTTCGCCGAGTTGCTGCCAGACGTGATCATGGCCGAGTTCTTTGCCCGGGAAAGCAGCGCGTGCGATGGCGTCGCCCTCGACCTGGTGGTCAACAACGAGCTGCTGAACCTGCTGCGCCGGGAAGCCGACATGGCGCTGCGCCACGTACAGCCCGATCAACAGGAGCTGCTGTGCAAGCGCGTGGGTGCGCTGCGGCTGGGACTTTTCGCCAGCGAGGCTTACGTGGCGCGCCATGGCGAGCTCACGCGGGATAACGCCGCGCAGCATCGCTTTATCGACGGACTCAATCGCGCCTACCTGGTGGAAGGCGCAGCGGCGCAGGGTATGCACCTCACGTCAGGTCAGCTTGCCTTCCGCAGCGACTCGGTGGCTTGCCGGCGTGCCGCCGTGCGATCCGGATGGGGGGTGGCAGCCCTGCCGCTCTGGATGGCCGGGCAGGAGAGGGGCTGGATACAGGTATTCACCGACATGGAACCGGTGGAGCTGCCGGTGTGGCTGGTGGCGCGTCCCGAGGTGCGCGACAACCGCCATCTGCGACAGATGTTCACGGGCCTCGGCGCCGCGCTACAATCCGCGCTTTCCTGATCAGAGGACCCAATGCGCATGGCTGACGGCCAGGGCGATCCTGCCGCCCAGGGTATCGGTGTGACCGAGGCCCACCTCTCAACGCATTTCGGGCTGGAAACCGCAGACATGGTGCGGGAGGTGTTCGACGGGGACGTAGCTCGCGGGGTGCTGCTCATGCGCCATTCTGCGCGTACCTTCGACCCTGCCATCCACGACCTGGAAAACCGCCTCACACCCCACGGCCGCCGCTTGTGTGAGCAGTTCGGCCTGGCGCTGCCGAAGGATCTTGCGCTACGGGGTTATGCCAGCCCGCCACATCGGTGCATGGAAACCGCTGAGCTTGCACTCAAGGCGCACGCCGAAGCCGGCGGCGACGCGGGCCGCACCCGCCCGGTGGAGGCGCTCGGCGTTTTTTATGCGCTCGATCAGCAGAAAATGTGGAAAGGCCTCAGCGCGGCAGAGGGGCTCGCCGACTACGTCGGACGCTGCGGACTTCATCGTCTGCCTACTCTGGAGAT
>CAZYYJ010000102.1:0-16422 GCA_964651595.1 uncultured Pseudomonadales bacterium
CGCTGCTGGCGGTCACGCCTACCGTGGTAAACGCTGCGGGCCTCGCCGCGGCGAGCCTCTTCGTGGTGCTGGGCAGCAACGTGCTGATCTCGGCCCTGCGTTCACACATCCCCGACAACGCCCGCCTGCCCGTGTTCGTGCTGGTGATCGCTACGTTCACCACCGTGGCCACGCTGCTGCTGGAAGCCTATGCGTTCGACCTGTATCAGCGCGTGGCGCTTTTCGTGCAGATCATTGTTACGAACTGCATGATCCTGGGCCGCGCCGAAGCTTTCGCCAGCCGCAACGCCGTGTGGCCGTCGGCCCTGGACGCGCTGGGCACAGGCCTTGGCTTTGCCATTGCCCTGTTGGCGCTGGCCGCCGTGCGCGAGCTGCTGGGCCAGGGTACGCTGTTTGCCGACATGCACCTGTTGTTCGGGCCCGCCGCTGCTGACTGGCGCCTGCAGCTTGCGGACAGTGCGCCGCTACCCATCGCCGCCATGGCGCCCGGTGCGTTCATAGTGGCGGGGTTGCTGCTGGCAGGCGGCGTCGCCATGCGGCACCGCCTTGCAGACCGCAAGGCCAGCCCAACGGATACCAATGAGGAGAACGCGTCATGAACGCCGCCAAACGGGCTGAGATTTTTGCACGGCTGCAAACCCACATGCCGGAGCCCACCACCGAGCTGAACTACCGCACACCGTTCGAGCTGCTGATAGCGGTGATTCTCTCAGCCCAGGCAACGGACGTGGGGGTGAACAAAGCCACGGGGCCGTTGTTCAAGGTGGCCAATACGCCGGAGAAGCTGCACGCGCTGGGTGTGAAAAAGCTGAAAGAGTTCATCAAGACCATAGGGCTCTTCAACACCAAGGCCGAGAACGTGATCAAAACCTGCAGACTGCTCATCGACGAGCACGGCAGCGAGGTACCTGAGGACCGGGCCGCCCTGGAAAAGCTGCCGGGTGTAGGCCGCAAAACTGCCAACGTGATTCTGAACACGGCATTCGGCCATCCCACCATCGCCGTGGACACACACATCTTCCGCGTGTCGAACCGCACCAGGCTCGCCATGGGCAAAACCGTGCGGGCGGTGGAAGACAAGCTCGAGAAGGTGGTGCCGAAAGAGTACAAGCAGGACGCGCACCACTGGCTGATACTGCATGGACGCTACGTGTGCGTAGCCCGCAAGCCCCGCTGCGGGGCCTGTGTGATCGAAGACCTGTGCGAGTTCAAGGAGAAAACCGAGGTCGAGTAGGCCCGCCTACAGGAGGGGCAGCAGAAATGGCTTGTGCCTGGCGATTTCGTCCCGGGTGAGGCCGTTGAGCTCGTACGGCAGCACGAGCCACTGATCGGTTTCGTGCAGGTAAAAGTCAGGGCGGGCGGGGCCGCTGGGGCGGTACCAGAGTGCCGCGACACGAATCTCCCGCGGCAGGTTACGCTTGAGACCCTGGGTGAGCTGCGCCACGACAGCCTGCGTGTGACGGCCACTGCTGAAGACATCGTCCACGATCAGCAGGCGATCGTCCGTGTTGAGATTTTCCAGCAGATACTGCTTGCCATGCACGCGGATGGGCTGCTCGCTGGCCGCGTCGCGCTGGTACTGCTCCAGGCCGGCATAAGACGTGCGCAAGGCGATGTGGTCCGTTTCCACACCCAGCGTGGCAAGGCATTCCTGCACCACGATGCCCACGCTGCTGCCGCCGCGCCAGAGGCCCACGATGAAGGTGGGCCGGAACCCGCTGACGTAGATCTGCTCGCCCAGACGGAAGCCGTCGAGAATCTGCTCGGCTTCTGTGACAAAAATTTTTGTGCTCGCTTCGATGCTGGTACCTTCTCCGTGGGCGCGTCAATTCTAACAAGGCGGTGGCAGACAATGAGCGAAAAACAGTACCTCGACGCGCAGGGGCTGCTGGAAGACTCGTTCAAGCTGGCAGCGGATGTTTACCACAGCGGGTTCCGACCCACCTTCATCGTGGCAGTGTGGCGCGGCGGCGCACCGATCGGTATCGCCGTGCAGGAGTATTTTGCCTTTCAAGGCGTAAGCACCGACCACATCGCCATCCGCACCAGCGCTTACAGCGGTATCGACAACCGCGCGAGGACGGTGGCCGTGTACGGGCTCGGCTATCTCATCAAGAATCTCACGCACGAAGACGCGCTGCTGATTGTGGACGACGTGTGGGACACGGGGCACACCGTGAAAGCCATCATCGACGAGATTCGCGCCCGGCTGCGCCGCAACACCCCGGCGGAAATCCGCGTCGCCGTGCCTTACTACAAACCAGCGCGGAACGAGACCGAGCTGGTGCCGGACTATTTTGTGCACGAAACCGAGCGCTGGCTGAAGTATCCCCACTCGCTGGAAGGCCTTACCTTGGCGGAGATGCGCACCCATCGGCCCGAGATCTTCGCCATCATCGGCCAGCACCTGCCGGCATCGCCAACAGACAGCTAGGCGGGCTGTGTGGCGGCGACCAGGACGCGCTAGTATGCCCGGCACACAACAAGGACGCTGAGGGACACCCATGCGGCGACACCTATTTCCTGGCCTGCTTCTTGCGGCCTTGGCCCTGCCTGTGACTGCAAACGAGCATGCCACGCGGGTTATCTACGACGGCGGCTACCGCGAACCGATGATCGTGATCGAAACCAAAGACTGTTCCGGCAGCACCGGACTTGCCTCCTTCCGCGCCGAGCGCGTGTTCAAGGTAGAGGGAGGCGGCTGCGCAGACCCGGATCAGCCCGGCGCAAGTCTCAAGCAGCTCTTTCTGCAACCCGCCACCCGGGGCGGCGAGCGTGAAATTCTGTGGCTGGACGACAACGCTGCGGCAGATCTGTCCCGGCAGCTGCGCGAGAACCGGGAAGCAGCGCTGCGCCGCGCCGACCTCGGTTACGGCGACCGGTCCCAGCGCTAGCCGCTGGGCGTGTCTGCCAGCGCGGTCATGCCCAGCTGGTCCAGCAGCCCGTCCGCACGCTCACCGTAACGGCGCCAGCGCCCGATGGAGCTGGCATACAGCGGGCGGCGCACCTGCACACTGCTGGCGGTGGCCACCGGGGCCGCGTTGTTCTGAAAGGCCAGACAGGCGTCATCCCACGGCAGACCGCAGAACGCCACGAGGCGCCGCGCCTCGCTCTCCAGGTTGTCCACCACCGCTTCGTAGTGCACCTCCGTAAAGGCAGTAGCGGGCAGACGTTCGCGCCAGAAACCCATGAGCGCGTCAAAGGCGCGATAGTAGTCCCCCAGCGTTTCCAGCCGGTAGGCGTAGTTGTAGTAGGAAAACCCCGTGGCAAACAGCTGGCGGTAGTTGCTGACGCAGGTGTCCACCGGATGGCGACGCAGACAGATGATGCGGGCCCGGGGAAAGGCCCGGTGGATGAGACCACAATAAAAAAAGTTCAGCGGCATCTTGTCGATGAAGCGCGCCGTGTGCCCCGTGCGCGGACGCGTCGAAGCAAGGTACTGCTCGCCCCAGGCCGTGGCGTCCGCCGTGGCAGCCGCCTCGAGCGTGGGCGCGTCCAGCACCATGTTGGACGGGGTGTCGACGGCGCGTTTCACCACCAGGGCAAAGTTAGACAGCTCACCGGCGCTGAACACGTCCGGGTGACTGGACAGAATGCGCTCCACCAGCGTGGTGCCGGTGCGCGGCATGCCGACAATGAACACCGGCTCTTCGCTCGTGCAGGGCCCCGCAGGCGCATCCACCGTCTGCCTCGCGGCGTCGAACAGCGCCAGATCGTCCTCGATGCGGTAAGCCAGCTCTTCCGCCCGGGCCGCCTTGGCCGCCTCCAGCCAGTCCAGCGAACGCGGTAGATCGCCGTCCAGCTCTGCCCGGCGCGCCAGCGCGTGGCCGAGGTGCAGGCGCGCCTCGGCGCCCCCCAGCCTCTGAAAGGCCGCCTCCATGGCGAGCGCGTCGGCACCGTCCGCATCGTCCTGCTCGAGCTGCGCCAGCGCAGACCAGGCCTTGAACAGATCCGCATCCCGCGCGAGGGCCGCACGGTATGCATCGCCCGCCGCGTCGAAGCGTCCGAGAAACTGATACGCCGCACCCAGGTTGTAGTGAAAGTTGGCTACCGCCGGGTTGTGGGCCACCGCGCGCTCGTAGCAGCGTGCCGCGTCTTCGTGCGCCCCGGCGCGCGTGAGCACCACCCCCAGCGTATCCAGCGTGAGCGCATCGTCGGGGCCGGTGTCCAGCGCCCGGCGCGCCGTGGCCGCGGCCTGTTGGGGCTGGTTCAGGGCCAGTTCGCAGCGGGCCTGGAAAGCCAGATATCGGGGCTGTTCAGGGGCGCACAGCAATGCGCGGCCGATCACATCCAGCGCTTTGCTGACGTTGTCGTGCTCCAGCGCAATGCTGGCCAGCAGAAAGTAAGCCCCGGCATAGCGCGGATTCTGACCCAGCACACGCATGGCAAGCTCGTGCGTGCGCTTGAAGTCTCGTGCCGCCAGCGCACGCTCGGCGCGAGCGTACAGCGCTTCGAGGTTGTCGCTCATTCACCAGTTCCGAACCATGAGCAGCCAAGTGTGACCCGTCAGACGGCGCTTGCAACCGGCTGAGGCTTGCCAGACGATACGCAGGTGCCCGACCGCCGCGCGCCACGTGTAGCGTGCACCACCTGCCCAGACAACAAAACCAACATAGAGAACGGGGAAGGGGAGTCGGCACAGATACCGTACCAACTGGAGAGGTCGCCGAAATGCAACGCCACAAACCCGCGCACCGCCGGGTGCGCAAGCCCGTGTTCACAAAAAAACCCCTCGCCGCCGCCATTGGCCTGCTGAGCGCTCCGGCACTCACCATGGTCGCTCAACCCGTGCATGCGGAAGAGCAGGTGATCGAGGAACTGATCGTCTCGGCCACGCGCCGCGACCAGTCCGTGCAGGACATTCCCATCAACGTCGCCGCGTTCGGCGGTGACGACATCCGGCGTCAGGGCATAGACGATCTGTCAGACCTGGCCGGCTGGATTCCCGGCATCCACATCGTGGACCAGGGTGCCCGCGCCTCTGACCGCATCGTGGTGCGCGGCCTCAACGCCGACCCGCTGCAGGCATCGGAAGGGCTAGACAACGAAGGCGGCGGCATCGTCTCCACCTACGTGGGGGAGATTCCGCTTTACGTGGATCTGAAACTCAACGACATGGATCGGGTGGAAGTGCTGCTTGGTCCGCAGGGCACATTGTACGGTGCAGGCACCATGGGCGGTGCGGTGCGCTACATTCCCCGCAAGCCGCAGTTCGAAGCGCGCGAGTTCGAGGTGCGCGGCGATCTGTTCAGCTACTCGGAAGGGGACGATCTCGGCACCGACCTGGGTTTCACGTTCAACACCGGGCTGGGTGAGCGCATGGCGCTGCGAGCCTCGGTGGACTACCGCGACGACCCGGGCTTCATCGACTACGACTTTCTCGTGCGCGAGGTAGGGGTGTCGGACGCCGATCCGGACCTGACCGACCCGGCGGACGTCAGCGCAAACCTGACGGACAAGTCGGACGCCAACGACGAGCAGACGCTGTCCGGCCGCGTGGCCCTGCGCATGCAGCCGACCGAGGCCATCGACGCCACGCTGACCTACTACTTCCAGTTTCAGGAAGCCGGCGGGCGTACGATCAATCACCGCGACGCGCTGGGAACCGATCGCTACGTATCCGCGCATCGCGTGCCCGAGCCGAACGATCGCGACAACGAGCTGATCGCTCTGGAACTGACCGCGGATCTGGGTTTTGCCGAGCTGACGTCGGCGACCGGTTTCTCGAGCTACGATGAAGACGGCCAGCGCGACCAGACAGACCTGCTGATCTCTCTGGAGTACAGCTACGAGGCGTTCCCGAGCTTCACGTCGTTTACCGCAGAGCGGGTGGAGGAAGATGCCTTCAACCAGGAGCTGCGCCTGGTATCGACGGGCGACGGTCCCCTCAGCTGGATTGTGGGCGGCTTCTACAACGACTTCGAGCTGGAGAACTCGTCACGGGAATTCACCCCGGGCTACGATCAGTTTGCCGTGGACAATTTCGGTGGCGTGGGGCTGCGGCCCGACAGCCTGGAGTATCTGTCGGTGGGCAAACAGGATCTGACCGAGCGTGCGCTGTTCGGCGAGATCGCCTATCAGATCACGCCCGAGTGGCAGGTGACGCTGGGTGCCCGATGGTACGACTACGAGCTGGAGACCGAAGATGCGGTGGACTTCCCGCTGCTGAACACGGTGTTCTTCGGCGCAGCGCCCGACGCGATCACCCTCGATTTCGAAGATGGTGGTCAGGACGACGACGGCACGCTGTTCAAGTTCAACACGTCTTACCAGTTCAACCCGGATCTGCTGGGCTATTTCACTGTCAGTGAAGGCTACCGCATCGGTAACTCCAACGGCGTGGCGCCCTGCCCGGATCCGTTGCCGGTGAACCAGATCGCGTGTGCCCTGCCCAACGAGTTTCAGTACTTTCCGGATGAAACCACCAACTACGAGGTGGGCATAAAAACCCGCGCCATGAGCGGCAAGCTGTCGTTCAACGCATCTGCCTACTTCATTGAATGGGACGAGCCGCAGATTGCCGCTGCGACGGAAAACGCGCTGATACCGATCACCATCAACGGTGAAGGTGCCGAGAGTCAGGGTTTCGAGCTGGCCATGAACTGGCTGATCAGCGAGAACTGGTCGATGCGCGCCACGTACTCGTACAACGAATCGGAGCTGTCAGACCCGGCCCTTCGCCTGGTGCCCACGGTGAATCCGCCGGGCTTTCAGAACACGATCACGTACGAGGACGGCGAATCGGGTGATCGCCTGCCGGGTTCTCCAGAGCAGCAGGGCAGCCTCTTCGTGTCGTACACGCAGAATCTCTCCAACGGCATGCTGCTGGACTTCGACTACGGTTTGAGCGCCATCAGCGACGTGCTGACCCGCACCGGCAAACGCGGTGGCGGCGAAGCGCTGTCGGGCTACGCAATTCACAATCTGGCAGCAACGGTGTCCACGGAAACCTGGGCAGTGACGCTGTATGCCAACAACCTCACCGACACCTACGCGGAGACGGCTGCGCGCGACACGATCAACTTCGCGCAATCGGTGCCGGACATCAATGGGGATCTGGTGAACGTGCGGCGGTATTACAAGAACGTGCTGCCACCGCGCTCGATTGGCCTGCGCTTCACCTACAGCTTCAACGATCTGCTGTAGGCCCGCATAGGGCGCCGCGGTACCTGCCGCGGCGCTCGCCTCTACCGGAAGTCTTCCGGGACGTCCGTCGCTGACATGGTCCAGGCCGGCGGACGTTTCTCCAGAAACGACATCACACCTTCTTTTGCATCGGCCTGATTGCCGAGCCACGCAAACGCGGGGCCTTCGGCACGCATCATCTCGTCCGGCGTACCGTCCAGCCCTTTCCACAGCAGCCGCTTGGTTATCGCCACCGAAGCAGGCGCCGTGTTCACATAATCAGCCGCCATGGCCCGCGCCGCCGGCAGAAGCTCTTCCCGGGGCAGAGCTCTGGACACGAGGCCCAGCGAGGCTGCCTCCTCACCCGTGATGATGCGCCCCGACATCAGCAGATCAGCCGCGTTGGAAAATCCCACGGCCCGCTGCACCAGCAGATGCGCCGCCAGCTCAGGCATCATGCCGCGCCGCGTAAAGACGAAACCCAGCTTTGCGTGCTCCGCTGCCAGGCGGATGTCGCACAGCATGGGATACGTCATGCCCACCCCTACCGCGGCGCCGTTGATGGCAGCAATCACCGGCTTGTCGATTTCGTTGGGGTAGACGTTTCTTACGTTGCGGCCCGGATTGTCGTTGCCGCGGGACTCCCGGTTGGCAAACGTATCGCCGCCCCCTTCCAGATCCGCGCCGGCGCAGAACGCACGCCCTTCCCCCGTAAGGATGATCGCCCGCACTGCGTCGTCTCTGTTAGCCGCCTGCAGGGCTTCTGACAGGTCCGCGGCAACAGCCGTATTCCAGGTGTTCATTTTCTCAGGGCGGTTGAAGCGGATGGTGCAGACGTGGTCTTCCACGTCGTAGAGCAAGGTCTCGAAGTTCATGGTTCTCCCCTCAGTGCTTCGAGCAGGAAAGGGTAATCAAGGGCGGCGCGTTTGCCTACTCGGGCCTTGCGCCAACCGTCGAAGGGACTATCCACGACCGTCCACCGGATCTCGCAAGGGATCCGTGGGTTCGACCCGAAGCCTTGCACCAATCGCCGAAGTGACTATCCTAGCCCGCCCACCGGAGAGGTGCCGGAGCTGGCCGAACGGGCTTGACTCGAAATCAAGTGATCTCGCAAGGGATCCGTGGGTTCGACCCGAAGCGAGCGCCAGCGAGTGGAGAGGACGAGCACGGCTGCTGCAGCCGCGCGCAGCCCCGCAGGGGTGATGATCGGGCGGACAGCCCGAGCATCATCAATCCCACCCGGTATCTACCCCCAGAGCCTTGCACCAACCACCGAAGTGATTATCCTAGCCCGCCCACCGGAGAGGTGCCGGAGCTGGCCGAACGGGCTTGACTCGAAATCAAGTGATCTCGCAAGGGATCCGTGGGTTCGAATCCCACCCTCTCCGCCATTCTTACTTCACTCAAGTCTCTGAACGCTAGAAGATCGATCTGCGAACCTGACACAAGCTACTGGCGTTGGCGAATCGTGCGCCTCGCAACCACGCCTTTTGCGTTTCCGACCACTGAACTGCTTCTTGAAGTACCAATCAGGGTCAGCTTGGGTTACTAGTAGGAAAAAGCCTGAGGGCATTAGGTGCTTGATATCGATCGCTTGCACAACTCGAGCGTTGCCGACTGGAATCAGTGGTATGTCAACCAAACAAGCGGCTTGGATCTTGCTGGAGCAGATCTAAGTTTCAGAAATCTCAGCAACATCTATCTATTTGACGCCGACCTCCGCGGTGCCAATCTTGCCTACGCCGATCTAACTGAAGCAGATCTCTCACGCGCGAATCTAGAAGGTGCTGTCCTTTCTCATGCAAACGCGAATCGCGCGCTTCTTCTTGAAACGAACCTAACCCAAGCACAGCTAACGAAGGTTAACCTTCGTTCGGCCACCATGCTTGGCGCTCGACTCAGGAAATCAGATCTGACGGACGCGTCTTTGATCGGTGCTCTCCTACAGAACACGCAATTGCAAGCATCAAATCTCTGCCGCGCAGACCTGTCCGATACAAATCTAGCGTACGCAGATTTAAGTGATTCGGAACTCGACGGTGCCACCTTCGGCACCACAACTTTCTGCAGAACAAACCTGCGAAACGCGAACGGCCTGGAGTCCTGCAAACACTCTTCGCCTAGTGCACTGGATTTCTCAAGTCTTGGTCGAGTAGAAGCACTGCCCGCGGTGTTCTTGCGAGGATGCGGGTTGCCAGATGAAATGATCGACTATCTTCCTTCCTTGATCGGCAACCCAATTTCATACTACTCCTGTTTCATCTCCTACAGCCACGAGGACCTAGTATTCGCGCGTCGTTTGCATGACCAACTCCAGGGGCGGGGTATCCGATGCTGGCTCGACGAAAAGCAGGTACTCCCAGGCGATGACATCTACGAACAAATCGATAGAGGCATCCGCCTCTGGGACAAAGTACTCCTTTGCTGCTCAAAGTCGTCCCTGAACAGCTGGTGGGTAGACAATGAGATTGAAACCGCGTTTGAAAAAGAGCGCCAGCTCATGAAGGAACGCGAGAAAAAAACTCTCGCGCTCGTACCGCTAAACCTCGACGGTTATCTATTCGACGAGTGGGACGGCGCAAAGAAACAACAGGTGAAGAGTCGCGTAGCCGCCGATTTCACCGGCTGGGAGACGAGCAACGACCAGTTTGAAAACGCCTTCGAACGACTCGTCGACGCGCTCAAGACCGATGATGCGGGGCGAGAGCAACCTCCTGAGCAGAAACTCTAACCCCTAGCGAACGCCAGCCGTTTCCCGCAGAAGCAATATCTTCAACACCCCACCCTCCGGACAGAGCGTTTCCGGACAATCCGTCCCATCCAACGGATCCAATCCGGCGTCTATCTCATCACCGTCCCCGAGACCGTCCCCATCGGTATCCACCCGCAGCGGATCGCTCCCGTGCACAAGCACCTCGTCCGCATCGGACAACCCGTCGCCATCCGTATCCGCCGCCCCCGGACTGGTGCCGTAAACGTTCACTTCGGCAAAATCCACCAGGCTGTCACCGTCCGCATCGTTCAGGCAGGCAGCATCCTCCGCAGGCAACGCGATCCGCCCCACCAATGCCTCCGTATCATCCAGCTCAAAGGCCCATACCAGACCCGAACCGTCGCGCGCGAGCACCGGCAGCGTGTTGTCCACACCTACCTGCTGATCGATGAGCGCGCCCGCTGTATACGACGCTTCTCCGGAAGTTCCGAAACAGAAGTCCACCTGCCCCGAGGGTAGATAACGGCGAAGCCGCGGCGTGCTGCTTTCGGGATCCAGATCTTCCGGCGCACCCGCCTGCGGTTGCAGCGTCTGCGTCGCCAGCAACAGTCGGCCGTCGCCATCTTCGAACAGCCCCTGCAACCCGGCGGATGGCCCGCCATCCCAGGTGACCGTGCCGAAAGATGGGTCTCTCGTCCCGGAAACGTCCAGACGAACCAGCGAGATCGGGCTGTCCCAGGCATCGGCAAAACTACCCGCACCACCGTCCTGATTCGGCGACCAGGCGAGAAACGCACCGTTACCTGAACGCGCAGACACTTCGAGCGCATCGATCGGGAAATCACCCGGTAGCTGTGCGCCCACGCCCAGCCCCTGCGTGCCATAAGTGCTGTCCCAGAAGCCGTCTGCGCGATAGCGCACCACGCTCGCCAGCCAGGTACCGGCAAACGGTACCCAGCCCGCAACGAAAACCGCGCCATCCGGCGCCAGGGACATATGCACGTAGGTGGATATGCGCGGCTCGCCCAGCCGCCGGTCGGTGATGATGGCAAAGCCACCGTTGCCATAATCCGTATCCAGCACGCCGTCACCATCAAGACGCGCTACCACGGCAACCACGGGAAAGCCGCCGAACGTGGCGCCGCTCACCTCCAGCAGCACGTGCACAACGCCATCCCCCACCACCAGTGTGCGAGGCACTGCAGACACGCCGCTGCCCAGCAGCGATGCCAGCGAAAACGCAGCGATACCCGTGCCGGCGCCACCAAAGGTGGTATCGATGCGGCCCAGCTCATCGTAGGCCAGCACCGCCGGCAGCGCGCCGGTATCTATACCGCAGTGAAGGACCCGCGAAGTACCCTGTACCTGCAGGCATCCCGGTCGCACCACGTGCTGGAACGAAACCGGCACCACGTATTCGGGGGCGGGTTCTGTGCAACAGGGCGGCCCCCAGGTCGGATCGGTGGCGCCTGTTTCGTCCAAGCGCTCGAGCACATAGCCACCGGAATTCCCGAAAAATCCGATCAGGCTGCGTCCATCACTCTGCAACGCCAGCGTACCGGGAGTCTGCTGATCGCCCACGATCACCCAGCCGCCCGTGCCAAAGGTCGGGTCGAGATTGTGCGCGAGGGAGTATGTCGGCGGCAGGAAGAGACAGATCAGCGCCGCGGCGGCGCGCAGTCGTGGGAGATGCTTCATGCATATCCTTGTGCATCAGTGCCGGCATTTCAGCACAACAACGCAATCGCACCAAGTCGCTGCACGCGGCGAGCGGCTTCGGAGAGGAAGACGTGGCGGGGAAACCCCTGGTTAAGCCTGCGCCAGCACCAGATTCACCAGCGCCACCATCCCCAGCACAAAGACGGTCGTAAAGCCGACGCCCATGAGAATGAAATGCACCGGATTCCCGTGGCTGAAGTCCCGGACGCGATTTTCGTGCTTCTGCACGCCAATCGCTGCCCACAACGTGCTCTGCAGCATTTCCAGGAAAGTCAGGGATTTGTCCTGTGCGACGTCGCGTTCAGCGTCGGTAGATGAGGGTGTTTGATTTGTCATGCGGCCATGGTATTACTTGCTTCAGAATCTATAAATATCGATCCTGTCACGTAATTAATGAATTTCAGTCTTTAATCATGGACACCCTATCGGACCTGCACGTCTTCGCGACCGTGGTAGACGCCGGCAGCTTCGTCAGTGCCGCTCAGCAACTCGCGATCACCCCATCAGGCGTGAGCAAACGGCTCAGCCGCTACGAGGCGCGCCTGGGTGTGCGCCTGCTCAATCGCACCACCCGTTCCCTGTCGCTCACCGAAGCCGGCGAGGCGTTGTACGACCGCAGCAAGGCCATTCTCGCCGAGGTACAGCAGGCGGAGCTTGCATCCCGGGACGCGGCCGACACGCCGCAGGGCGTTCTACGCGTAGCCTGCTCGGACGCGTTTGCACTCCACGTGCTGGTACCCACGCTGACATCGTTTCAACGCACCTACCCCGAGGTGAGCGTTGCCGTGCTGCAGGGGGACGGACCCATCGACGTCGTCGCAGAGCGCGTCGATCTGGCAATCCGTTTCGAGCGCCCGGCCAACGCCGCTTTTGTTGCGCGACGCCTGATTGAAGACCCCTGGGTCGTCTGCGCCAGCCCCGCGTATCTCGACCGCCATGGCACACCCGCCACACCTGACGAGCTCGCGGCGCATCGGTGCATGACCATCAAGGCCCGCGACGTGGAAACCTACCGATGGGACTTCACGCGGAATAGCGGCATGCAGACCGTGGAAGTGGACAGCGTCTTTTCCGGCATCGGCGCCGTGGTGAAAGCCGCCGCCCTGGCGGGCCTGGGCGTGGCGCGCCTCGCTCGCTTCCTGGTGCAGGAGAGCATAGACCGCGGCGAGTTGGTGCACTTGTTAAAGCCTTTCGAGCCCCAGGACGAGCGCGCCATCTACGCCGTGTATCCCCACCGCGAGTTTGTCCCGTTGAAGGTGCGCCTGCTCGTCGACCATCTTGGCCAGCACATGCGGCCGGCATGAAACTGCCCCTGCGCTGCATCGCTTGATGCGCACAAGCCATCGGTTCATTCTTTCGCGTGCAATGGTTGAGGCATGGTGGCGTGAGCTTTGAGGTGGATGACACCGGGCCCGTTTTCCGGGTTCGCTACTTCGACACGGTCGATGACGAGGTTGTCGCCGAAAGCCTCGAAGCCATCCTCGCCACGCCGGGCTTCCGCCACAAAGACCAGCTGGTCGACTACACAGACGTCACCAGCTATCGCGTCACCCTCGACGGTCTGCGCCGGCTGCCAGGGCGTCTCCAGGCACATATCGAGCAACACGGCCCCAGAGACCAACGGAATGCCTATGTGGTGCCGGAGGACATAGAGTACGGCATGGGGCGCGTGTTTCTGGCGCGCATCGATGCCGACGAGAGGAGTGAGCTGTTTCGCACCATCGCCGAAGCCAGCGCCTGGCTCGGCTTGCCGGAGTAGCATCCGCGCCGATATACGCCGGGGCAGCGATCATTTACTCTTCCAGGCACCTTCTGTCAGGAAAAAACCTCGCGGTGAGCTTTCAAGTCGACGACTCAGGTCCCGTCCTGGTGGTCACCTACTCAGGCACGGTAGACGATACGCTGGCCCTGGAATGTCTCGAGGTCATGCTCGCCACCGAGGGCTTTGCCACAAAAGACCAGCTGGTGGACTACACCGACGTAGATACCTACCAGGTCACCATTGCCGGCCTCAAAGAGCTGTCCGTACGCATCAACAGCTACAGAGCCATTCACGGCAAACGCCCTGCGCGCAACGCCTATGTTCTGCCCGAGGACATCGAGTACGGCATGGGGCGGGTGTTTCTCGCCTATGTCGAAGCCGACGAGAGCAGTCATCTCTTCCGATCGCTGGCCGAAGCACGGGCGTGGCTGGGGCTGCAGGATCACGACCTGCCGTCGGCGTGCTGAGCCCTGAACAACGTCGTTAGAGATCTACCAGGCGGGCACCGCTGATGGCTTCGCCATAGAAATAGCCGCCAATTCTCTGAAACCGCGCCAGCCCATCCGTTGCGAGCCACTGCACCTGCCCCGGCGCAGTGCCTTCCTTCAGCAGCGCAGCCGCAGCAAGCCCTTCGGCCACCGCCGCCGCCGTGGTGCTGGCGGAGTCCACAATACGCCAGTCAGGCCGCAGAGCTTCCAGTACCGGGCGGAACACGGGAAAGTGCGTGCACCCCAGCAGCAATGTCAGCCCTGCCGGGCTTGCGGCAAAGCCTCGCAGACTGTCCTCCAGAATTGTCCGCACCAGCGGCGAATCCTGCCCGCCCTGTTCAGCGAGGGTCACCCACAAAGGACAGGCGCGGGCGTGAACACGCAGCTCCGCACGTTCGTGCAGCAATGCACGCTGGTAGGCGCCGCCCAGCACCGTGCTTTCCGTGGCCAGCACCAGAACGTGCTCGTCAGCCACCATTGCCGCAGCGTCTGCGCCCGGGCGCACCACGCCGAAGATCAGCAGGTCGGGATGGGTGCGCGCGAGATGGGGCAGCGCAATGCCGGCTGCGGTGTTGCACGCCACCACAACGGCTTTCACCCCTATGGACGTGAGATGCCCCGCGGCCTGCTCGGCGTAGCGCTGCACGGTGGCAGCCGCCTTGGTGCCGTAAGGCAGCCGGGCCGTATCGCCGAGATAGACAAAATCTTCGCGCGGCAGAGCGGCACGGAGCGCACGCAGCACCGTGAGCCCTCCCATGCCCGAGTCGAACACGCCAATGGGCAGCGATGTATCCCGCGCGGGGGGCTTTGTGTTGGATGAACTGTCAGAAGTGATGAGCGCTGGCGCCGGCAACGAAGCGCGCGCATTCTAGCACGCGCTTACGGACCCGGGCTCAGCCGCGGCGCAGCCAGTGCAGCACACCGCGCTTGGTCTTCTCAGTCTGCTCCGAGGGGTGCGGGGTACGCTCCACCTGCACTTCCCGGGCCTCCTGGGCGCGCTGCTGGCGCAGCTCGCGCAGCTTTTTCTCGATGATGAGATCTTCTTTGCGCTTCTGACGGAAGGCGGCTTCCAGATCCACGCCACAGCGGGCGCAATGACTTGCATCCAGCTGCATGTGCCCGCAACGCGGACACTCGCAATGCGCGGCGGTGATGTCACGCAGCGTGCGGTCCTGCTGGGGACCCTGCTGCACGCCGTCGCGTATGCCCAGAGGTTTGTCCTGGGCGCCGAGGTTCTTGATGCGGCAGATCGCGCCAAGCTCGGCAAAACGTTCCTGCCAGGCCTGCGCTTCGTGCTGTTCGAGCTGACTGCGGATCACCACCGTACGGCCGCTGAAGAGCTGGCGTGCTTTGCGCTCGTCCAGACCGAGTTCCCGTGCGAGATTTTCACGCACGACGTCAACCCGGGCTGAATCCAAAGTCTCGCCGTTAAACAGAACCTGGTAACTTGCCATGCTTGCGCTCTCACACAGTTATGGCCCGGTACCGGTGTGCCCGCCGTAATGGCAGTCACTCGGAGCTCACCAGCGCGGTTTGTCCCTCTGCGCTGACGCCTCAGCTGTTTTCGCGGCCAATCCTGGCCCCTAGTCGGAGGCGAAGAGCGTTTAACTTGATGAAGCCACCAGCGTCTCTCTGGTCGTATGCGCCAGCGTCGTCATCGAAGGTGACAACGTCCGCATCGTACAAGCTGTCGCTCTGTGAACTGCGTCCCACAACGGAGACCGAGCCCTTATACAGCTTGAGCTTAACGGAGCCGTTGACCGGTTTCTGTGACTCATCAATCAAAGCCTGCAAGACTTTGCGCTCAGGTGCCCACCAGTAGCCATTGTAAATTAGCTTGGCATAGCGGGGCATAAGCTCGTCTTTCAGGTGACCGACTTCACGATCCAGCGTGATCGACTCCATGGCGCGATGCCCTTTCAGCAGGATCGTACCGCCGGGGGTTTCATAACAGCCGCGCGACTTCATGCCCACGAACCGGTTCTCAACAATGTCGCTGCGACCGATGCCGTGCTTGCCGCCCAGCTCGTTGAGACGCTTCAACAGCACCCCGGGGCTCATGGTTTCGCCGTTCAGAGCGACGGGGTCGCCTGCGACGTATTCCAGCTCAATTTCTTCTGCCGTATCCGGAGCCGCTTCGGGAGACACGGTCCAGCGCCACATTTCCTCGTCCGCGGGCGCCGCCGGGTCTTCCAGCACGCCACCCTCGTAGGAGATGTGCAGGAGGTTCGCGTCCATGGAATAGGGCGACTTGTCACCGCGCTTGTAGTCCACCGGAATCTGATGGTTCTCGCAGAACGCCATCAGCGCATCGCGCGAATTGAGGTCCCACTCGCGCCAGGGCGCAATCACCTGTATGCCCGGTTCCAGCGCGTAGGCGCCCAGCTCGAAACGCACCTGGTCGTTGCCTTTGCCCGTGGCGCCGTGCGAGACAGCCACCGCCCCCGTTTCCCGGGCGATCTCCACCATGCGCCGGGCAATGAGCGGGCGGGCGATGCTGGTCCCCAGCAGGTACTCACCTTCGTACAGCGTGTTGGCGCGGAACATGGGAAATACGTAGTCGCGCACGAAGTCTTCGGTGAGGTCTTCGATGAAAATTTCTTTCACGCCCATGG
>CAZYYJ010000103.1:0-16030 GCA_964651595.1 uncultured Pseudomonadales bacterium
TGGTGAGCTGAACCTTCGACCGCTTGAGCTGGTTGTCCACTCTGGCGCCCAGGGCGTCGATCGCCTGCCATTCGGCATCCGTGTAGGGTCTCGTGACGCGCGGATCTTCGAAGATACGCGTCACTTCGTTGGCATAGCTGAATACGGTTTCACAGGGGTCCGTGGCGCCGGTGATCGCTGCGGCCGTGGTGGGATCGGGCGTGCAGGCCAGGGGAATGTGGCCTTCCCCGGCGAAAAGGCCCGAAGTGGGATCCAGGCCCACCCACCCCGCGCCGGGGAGAAACACCTCTGCCCAGGCGTGCAGATCGGTGAAATCGGCGTCCGGGCCGGACGGGCCGTCCAGTGCTTTCTCGTCCGCGGTAAGTTGTACGAGGTACCCGGACACGAAACGCGCCGCCAGTCCCAGGTGCCGCAGAAGCTGCACCAGCAGCCATGCGCTGTCGCGGCACGAGCCGCGCTTGCGGGTCAGGGTTTCTTCACAGCTCTGTACGCCGGGTTCCATGCGTACCTCGTACGCCACCTCCTGCTGCAGGCGGTTGTTCAACGCAACGAGGAAAGACACCAGCGGCTGCGGTGCCCGGCTGACGGACGCCACCCACGCTTTCAGCCGTTCGCCGCGTTCGAGAATCTTCAGGTAAGGCGCGAGGTCGTGCTTCAGCAGCTTCTCGTAGCGGAAGGGATATTGCTCAGCGCTTTCCTCGAGGAAAAAATCGAAGGGATTGATGACGGAGAGTTCCGCTACCAGCTCCACATGAAATTTCAGGTATCGCGTGCGCTTGGGAAACACGAAGCGTGCGAGATAGTTGCCGAAGGGGTCCTGCTGCCAGTTTATGAAGTGATCGCCGGGCTCCACGTGGAGGGAGTAGGACTTGATGGGCGTGCGACTGTGCGGCGCCGGCCGCAGCCGGACGATGTGCGGCGCGGCCGAGACGAGGCGGTCGAAGCGATACTCGGTACGATGACTCAGCGCAACCCGGATGGCCATGGCAGCGTGTCAGGGTGTAGCGTCAAAGCTGTCTGCGTCCCAGGTGGCGCTCCAGGCTACCGGCGGCAGTTTCTTGAACGCGTCCTGCAGCGACTGATCCCAGGCTTTCTTGAGCTGGCGCAGATATTCGCTGTCGTCCTCGAAGCGATAGTAGCGTCCGGGCATCAGCGAGCCGTTGGCGTACATGGACAGCTCGATGGGTGGGCCCACGGTGATGTTTGAACGCATGGTCGAATCCATGGACACCAGCGCACACATGGCGGCCGTTTCCAGGCTGACGTCCGGTTCCACGATGCGGTCGAGGATCGGTTTGCCGTACTTCGACTCACCGATCTGCAGAAAGGGTGTGTCCGATGAGGTGGAGATGTAGTTGCCCTGGGGATAGATCAGATACACGTGGGGTTTGTGCTTGAACACCTGCCCGCCAAGCAGAAAATACGATTCGACGTTGACGTCGGGCCCTGCCCGCTCCTGCTCCTCGCGGCTGATCTCGCCGACGTAGGCGGCGGCGTCCGCGATGTGGTCCTGGTTCAGGAGATTGACCTCGGCACGCTGCTTGATGTCCTTGCGGATGCGATTGGTGACCGCCTGCGACGTCGCCAGATTGCCGGAGGTCATCAACGTGAACTGACGGTCACCAGGCACTCCGAAGCTGAACATCTTGCTGTAGGTGCTGACCATGTCGACGCCCGCATTGGTGCGGGAGTCGGAGACGAACACGAGTCCGTCGTCCACGGAGATGGCGAGACAATAGGTCATGGCGTCGATCGCTGGAAAATCCACTGCAGTGTGGGTGCCGGCCGTTGCGGCTGTCAACACGCCACGGCCTGCCGGTCAGGGCGGGTTGTTCTGCAACCAGATCAGAAATTCGGGCGCCTCGTTCTGCAGCTCGGTCGTGACGAAGCTGGTGTCGCCCAGCGCGGTCTCGGCCAGGCTCATGGCCATTGCATAGGTGCTGGCGGCCTGGTGGTTGTCTCCTGCCATCCAGAATGCCCGGGTGCGGCTCACGGCGATGTTGACGAACACCGGATGGGACGCCTCGAGGCTCGCTCGCCACACCGCGGAGGCGTCGTCGTAGCGCTGCAGAGCGCCGGCAGGATCGTTCATGCGCAGGTGGGAATTGCCGAGGTTGTACAGGGCGATGCCAACATCGGGGTGATCCCGGCCGAAGGCCTCGCGCCAGGCGCTCAGCACGGTTTCCTGCAGCGCCTGCGCTTCCTCGTACCGCCCCTGCTTGTCGTAGACGTTGGCGAGATTGTTCATGGCGGTGGCCGTGTTCGGGTGCGCCGAGCCCAGCCGGTCGCTCAACGTATCGAGCACCCGGGTCAGGGCCCGCTCTGCTAGGGGCAGCTCACCCAGCGCGAGGTAGGTTGCGCCCAGGTTGTTGCGGGCTCGGGTCGCCTCGTCGCTGTCCGGTCCGTACAGATCCTCACGCAGCGCCAGGCTTTCTTCCAGAAGCGGTCGCGCTTCGGCCGGGCGCGCATACGTGGTGAGATGCCCACCGAGGGAATTCAGCGCGGAGATGCGCACCTCGACCAGGTCGGCCCTGTCCAGGGTACGTTCGAGGCTTGCGCGGTAGCTGGCCTCAGCGTCCGCCATCAAGCCGGCGTCGCTCTGCACGCGAGCTCGCTCTACGAACACGTTGGCGTCTTTCGCGTTCTGCGCGTCGGGATCATCCAGAACGACTGCCAGGGCCCGGGTGAGCAGATCGAGGGCGTCATCGTAACGCCCCGACCGTCTTGTCAGGGCGGCGAGGCGCACCATGGCCTCAGCCGCTTCCCGGCTCTGGGGCCCGTACGCCGCTTCCACCATGCGAACGTGAAGATCCTGCTGATCGGAGGCGCTGTCGAACTGACCCAGAACCTCGTAGATCTTGGCCGTGACTTCCAGGAGCCGCGTGGCTACCTCGGGATTCTCGTCCTGGTAGCTGTCCTTGAGCTTCGCTGTGCTTTCGTTCAGCAGTTCCAGCGCAGTGATTTTGGTGCCGTCGGCTGCCGGATCCACGGCGAGGAAGACCTCTTCGAGAAACTCGCCCACGCGCTTGGCAGACGCGGTCTCTACCTCCGCCCGGCGTCGGGCTGTCTCGGCGGCTTCCCGCTGCTGCTGTTCCGCGAGGCGCGCTTCCAGCGCCTGGTTGCGACTGATCAGCGTAAATGCCAGAAGCGTAGCCAGGACGAGCATGCCGGCTGCAGCGCCGCCCGCAGCGAGAGCAAGCCGGCGGTTGTGGGCACGCAGGTGTCGTTGCTTCAACGTGTCGAAGGTGACGTCGAGCAGGCCCGCGAGGATTTTCAGCACCGCATCGGCGCGACCGTCCGCGTCCGCGCGCGCATCGGCGCCCAGCGGTTCTCCCTGCTCGCGGGTACGCAGAGCTTCCGGCAGGCACTCCAGTTCCGGATCGTTGGGCATGCCGTCCACGATCAGACAGAAAACCCGCTCGCCACGACCGAGCGCGGTGAACGCACGCACTTCTTCGTTGACCCAGTGAGATGCAGCGGCTGCGGGCGAGCAGATCACGATGAGATTTTCCGCGTCGGCCAGGGCCGTTGTGATGGACGCCGAGAGGCTGCCGGAAGCGGCCAGTTCCTCACGGTCGCGAAACACTCTGAGCGCGCGGTCTTTGCCCCCGAGGGACGCCGGCGGACGATAGGCTTCCAGTTTGCGGTGCAGCCACTTCGCCCAGCGCTCGTCGGCGTGGCTGTAGCTTATGAAGGCCTGGTATTTCACTCGTTGGAGATCGTGATCTCCTTGTCCGTGATGAATTCCAGGAGCGCCGGCTGACCGTTCTCGGTGGCGGCAATACCACGCTTCAGCGCCTCGACGATGTCGTCGGGGCTGGTGATCCTCTCACCGTAGCCGCCGAAGGCCTTGGCCATGTCGGCATAGTGGCCGCTGATCTCGATGGCCCCGTATTTCTCCTGAGAGACCGGCATGATCGGTATCTCGATGGCCATGGCGAAGTTGTTGAAGAGGATCGACAGGATCGGGATGCGCTCGCGTGCTGCGGTTTCGAAGTCCATGCCGGTAAAGCCGATGGCGGCGTCGCCCCACACGTTGATGCACAGGGCCTCCGGCCGCGCCAGCTTGGCACCCATGGCCAGCCCCAGACCGTAGCCGAGCTGCGTAGTTTTGCCCCAGCCGATGTAGGAGAGGGGCGTGGTGGCCTCCCAGAACGGCGTGGTCTGATCGCGGGGGCTGCCCGCGTCGTGGGTAATGACCACTTTCTCCTTGTCCACGAGCTGGTTCAGCTCCCACAGCACGCGGTATGGGTTGATGGGCGCTTCGTTGTTGGTGAGCTTCGGCATCCATTCGCCCAGCCACTCCTCCCGCAGCGCGGCGATGCGTTGCGGCTCGTCGGCGCGGGCCTGGGCCCGGGACGGGTCCTTGCCGTCGAGCGCCGCGCTGAGGGCCGCCAGCGTGAGCTTCGCGTCGCCGATGAGACCATGCTGTGCGGGCACATCCTTGTTGAGATCCATGGGATCCAGCGTGGCGTGAATGATGGTCTTGCCTTTCGGCATGGGTACCCCGAAACCGGTCAGCGCGAAGCTGCAGCCCACGCCGAGAATGACGTCGGCGTTTTCGAGATAGCGTTTCACCGGGCGCGGATTGGCGCGGCCCCCGCTGCCGAGGGCCAGCGGATGGTTCTCGGGGAACGCGCTTTTACCTTCGATGGAGGTGGTGACGGGGATGTTCCAGGCCTCAGCCAGGGCTTTCAGCTCGTCCCAGGCCTCGGCGTAGTGCACACCCTGACCCGCGTAGATGACCGGGTGCTCGGCGCTGGCCAGCACGTCTGCGGCGCGGGCCACGTCCGCCGGGTCCGGGGCGGTACGGGCCCGGTAGGCGGGGGTGTATTCCCAGGTTTCCGGCACGTCCTCGCCCATGACGTCGAGCGGTACCTCCAGCAGCACGGGCCCACCCCGGCCGTTGTACAACTGAAAGAAGGCCCGGCGCAGAATCTCCGGCACGGCCCGACCCATGGTGATGGGTTCAGCCCATTTGGTGATGTGCTGCATGTTCAGCGTGGAATTGAAGTTGGGGTAGTAGTGGGCCAGCCGTCGCGGGTAGCCGGCCGGTACCACGAGGATGGGCACCGACTCGGAATAGGCCTGAGCAACGCCGCCGAACGCATTCTCGGCACCAGGGCCGTGCTGCATGCAGAAGACGCCAATCTTGTTGCCGGAGGACATACGTGAGTAGGCGTCTGCCATGTGCAGCCCGATCCGCTCCTGGCGGCAGATGACCGTGCGGATGTCTACCTTGGCGGCGGCCTCGATGAGCGGATTAACGGGGTAGGCAAAGAGTATGTCCACGCCTTCGGCTTTCATGGCGTGGGCTATCGCGTCGACGACCTTCATGGTTGTGTTGTCTCCTTTACCAGACGATGGCGGGTTCGATATCTGCGTTGCGCCAGGCGTCCGCCGTCGCTGCGGCGGTATCGGCGCTGTCGCGCCCCAGGGCGGTATCAGCTTCGCGCAGGCCCAGAAGCGACCAGGGGTTTTTCGGGAAGTGTTTCAGGTCTGCGGCAAAGCTCGCCTGGGCGGCGGTTGCGTCGCCGGCGCGCAACTGCGCTTCGCCCAGTGCCTGGCGCACTGGAAAATGCCACAGCGGCGGCTCGGCGTAGGGTAGACGGTCCTGGGCAGCGACGGCCTGCGCCAGGCTCGTCACTTCCGCCGTATTGTCACCCTTCGCACGGTGCACGCGGGCTTGAACGAGGGCCGTGGCAATGGCCAGCAGATCCTCCATGACACCCTCGCGACGCATGTTGGTGCTTTGCAGCGCCTCGCTGTCGGCAAGCTGCGCCAGTGCCGTCAGCGTCGCCTGCGCGGCCGCCACGTCCCCCGTGGCAGCCTGGGCCATACCGCGACCGTACAGGTGCATGGCCAGGGCGAAAGGCACATCCTGCGCAGGCTCCGGCAGGGCGAGCATGTCCTGCCACAGGCCGAAACGGACATAGGTGTACGCTGGTACCGCCAGATAGCTCTGCAGCGCACCCATCTGTTTCGCCATGGCCATGGGTACCCGCTCGGCAAGCTTCAGCGCGCTGTCCACGGCGAGGGCGCGACGGCCTTCCATCATGGCTGCGTACCACAGGAAGTGAATGTTGTGGGGGTAGTACGCGGCGGGATACAACCCCTGGGCATTACATTGCGCGATGTAGTCTTCGTCGGCCATGGACGCTTTTGCATTGGCATCCACGGCGTCCGCGTAGCGGCCCACGCGCAGATAGATGTGGGACGGCATGTGCACGAGGTGGCCGGCCACGGGTACGAGAGGGCCCAGCGTATCGGCAGCAGCTTCGGCTTTTTCCGGCTCGAAGCGCTCCATGGCATGGATGTACAGGTGGGCGGCGCCCGGATGTTCGGGGTTGCGGGCAAGCACGTGCTCCAGCTCCTCGACCAGCGTCACCGTATGATGATTGGCTGGTGTGCCATCGTCGTTCCAGTACTCCCACGGCATCAGATCCATCAGCGCCTCGGCGTGCAGCGTGCGCGCGTGCAGGTCGTCCGGGTAGGCCTTCACCAACCCGTCCATGGCACCGGCATACAGCAGATCCAGCGTGGCGCGGTCCTCGCCGGTGTCGCTGTAGCGGGTAGCGACGGCATCGATGTACGCCTGTTCGTAGGGGGCTTCGTTGTCGCGCAGCGCCAGCGCCTGCTGCACGGCTTCCCAGGCGGGCGCGACAGCCTGCTCGCCCATGGGCGCGTTGATGTTCGGCCCCAGCGCGAGGGCCACGCCCCAGAAGCAGATGCCGCAGGAGGGATCCAGCCGGGCGGCTTCGCGGAAGGAGCGCACCGCCTCGGCGTGGTTGAAGCCGAAGGCCAGGGTGAGGGCCTGATCGAAATAAGCCTGTGCCCGCGGCACGTCGGTAGTGATCGGGAAATGCAGCGGGCCGATACCCTCCAGCAGCGGCGCCGTGCGATCGTCCACGGGTTCGAGCGCGGCTTTGTCCCCGGCGGCGACCGCGTGCGCCGGTTTGCCGGCTTCCGGCGGCGGTGCGCCGGCACCGTCCGTCTGTGCACAGGCTGCCGCGAGGGTTGCGATCAGAAGCGTACCCAGCCACGGGGCCGGGCGGTGGATTGGTCTTGTCATTGGGGTCTCTCTGGTCAGGCTCTGGCAGGCGCGCGCGATCCGGGCGCCGGTGGGTCTTCCGGGGGACCAGCGAAGCACTGGGCGATGGCCATCCACGCTGCGGCCACGTCGCCGCGCACGGCCAGGCTGGTGTCGGCGATGTTCCGCACCTGCGTCACTACCTGGCAGAACTCCACCGCGTCGCCGGTGATCGTATCAGTGGCGCCGCCGCTCTCCGGCGCATGCCACTCCCATAGGGCCCCGGACGGCGCCGTGAGGTGCACGTGCGGCGGCTGGCTGGGCACTTCCAGACCGCGGTTCGCGAAGGTCCAGCCGAAGGTCCGCACGCCGATGGTGGCAATGTTCAGCAAGCGGTCGCTTTGCGGGCGGGGCAGATCGAGGAGGTCGTACAACTCCCAGCCGTGCGCCCAGGTTTCCATCTGCCGGGCGGTGGCGAACATGCGCGCTTTCATGGTGGGGCCCGCCCACGTGAACCGTTCCTGGGGATCGGCGGCTTTCAGCGTGGCGCACAGATCTTCCAGCAGCCGCCACCAGCGCTCCAGCAGATCGGGGCCGTTCGGGCTTCTGCCGTCGGTAGCCAGCCATTCGTCCGTAATGGCCTGAATACCGCGATCCTGCATGGCCGCCAGCAGCGCTTTGAAGTCTTCGGCGCTATTCAGCGTGGTCATGGCCATGTGGTCGGAAAAGTGCAGGTGCGCGAAGACGTCCCAGATGGTCCATTGCTTGAAGGTGGTCTGCTGGGTCCACAGGGCCGTGTCGGCGTCGTGCATCAGTTCGTACAGTGCCTGACCCTCGGCGTGAAAATCGTCCACCACCGCGGCCAGCGCAGCCTTGTCAGCTTCCTGGTCCATGTCCTCCCCCAAGCGCGACTGGTCTGTTACCGTGGGCACCATGATACGGTGGATGAAATCGGCTGTCGCCGTGGCCGCGGTGGTGTCTTCGGCGGCCTTTGCCGCGGAGCCTGCCGCTGGCGACGATGCAGTCACAGGGGCGGAGCGCCTGGTTGTAGGTACTCGCGCAGCGGCACCCTTCGTCATGCACGACGCGCAACGCGACTGGCATGGCATCAGCGTTGAGCTGTGGCAGGCGCTGGCGGCCGAGCTTGGGCTCACCTACGAGCTTCGCGAATATGCCCTGGCCGACCTGCTTGCGGCCACCGCCCGCGGCGAGGTTGCCGTGGCCGTGGCAGCGCTGACGGTCACTGCCCAACGCGAAGAGAGTGTGGACTTCACGCACGCCTACTTCCGCTCGAGCCTCGGGGTGGCAACCCGCACCGACAGCGAGGGCAGCGGCCTCGCCGCCCTGGCACCGCTGGCGTCAGCGGCATTTCTACAGGCCGTGGGTGTGCTGATTGTGGTGCTGTTTGTCGTCGGCGCCCTGGTCTGGCTGGTAGAGCGCCGTCACAACCCCGAAGAGTTCGGCGGTTCTGCCGCGCAGGGCCTGGGCAGCGGTTTCTGGTGGTCGGCCGTGACCATGACAACCGTCGGCTACGGCGACAAGGCGCCGCGCACGCTGCTCGGCCGGGCGCTGGGGCTGGTCTGGATGTTCACGTCGATCATCATCATTGCCGGGATGACCGGCGCCATAGCGTCGGCGTTCACGGTGCAGAGCCTGCAGAGCGGGATCGACAACCTCGGCGACGTGGTAGCGGCGCGCAGCGCGACGGTGCGCAGTTCCACCAGCGAGGAATTCCTCCGGGCGGCCGGGGCACAGCCGGTGGGTTTCGACACGATAGACGAGGCGCTGGCCGCTCTTGCTCGCGGGGACGTGAGCGTGGTGGTACACGATTCACCGGTGCTGAAATATCAGATTACCGCTGAGCATGCCGGCGAGTTGACGCTGCTGCCCTTGACCTTCCGCGCCGAGGCCTACGCCTTTGCGCTGGCGGAGGATCACGGGCTGACGGAAGCGTTGAACCGCGCGTTGCTCGACTACCTGAACACCCCCGAATGGGCTGAGCTGCAGCGCCGCTACCTGGGCGACTGAGGACGCGGCGTGTGCGGTACGCGCGGTTGCTGGTGGCTCCGGTCTTGATGATTAGTTGTATCAATTGATTTCATCATAACAATCGATTTCAAGTATCGACGCTAGTTCCATACATTGAGCCTCACATTCACACGGAGGCTTGTCATGGAATCGATTGATATCGGTATCAGTCCTGAACACCGCAAAGAGATTGCGCAGGGTCTGAAGCACCTCTTGGCGGACAGCTACACGCTGTACCTGCAGACGCACAACTTCCACTGGAACGTTACCGGCCCGCAATTCCGCGAGCTGCACCTGCTGTTCGAAGAGCACTACACGGAGCTGGCGGTGGCGGTTGACGACATCGCCGAGCGCATTCGCACTCTGGGTGTAAATGCGCCTGGCACTTACCGCGAGTTTGCCGAGCTCAGCAGCATCGACGAAGTACAGGGTGTGCCGACGGCCGCAGCCATGGTGACCACTCTCACGGCGTCTCACGAACAGGTGGTGCGCACGTGCCGGGAGGTGTTGAGCAAAGCACAGGCCGGCGACGACGAGTCTTCGGCGGCCTTGATCTCGGACCGCATGCGCATCCACGAGAAAACCGCCTGGATGCTGCGTGCCATGCGCCCGGCAGCCTGATTGAACGCAACTGACAACTTGAGGAACCGATAATGAACGACGTCAAGAAAGACCGCGCCGGTGGCAAATGCCCTGTGATGCACGGAGCAAACGCCACCACGGCCCAGAGCCCGGAGAGCTGGTGGCCCGAGGCACTGAATCTCGACATCCTGCATCAGCACGATGCGAAGACGAACCCGCTGGGGGATTTCGACTATCGCGAGGCCGTCAAAGGCCTCGACGTGGCCGCGTTGAAAGCCGACCTGCGCGAGCTGATGACCGACAGCCAGGACTGGTGGCCTGCCGATTGGGGTCACTACGGCGGTCTCATGGTGCGCATGGCCCGGCACGCCGCGGGTACCTACCGCATAGCCGACGGCCGCGGCGGTGCCGGTACGGGCAGCCAGCGCTTTGCGCCAACCAACTCCTGGCCCGACAACGGCAATCTCGACAAAGCGCGGCGCCTGCTGTGGCCGGTCAAGAAGAAATACGGCAACCGGCTGAGCTGGGGTGACCTGATCATCCTCGCCGGGAACGTGGCCTACGAATCGATGGGCCTCGAAACCTATGGCTTTGCCTTCGGCCGCGAAGACATCTGGCATCCGGAGAAAGACACCTACTGGGGTGACGAAACGGAGTGGCTCGCTTCGGAGCGCTACGCGGACGACGAGCGGACCTCGCTGGAAAATCCCCTTGCCGCTGTGCAGATGGGCCTCATCTACGTGAATCCTGAAGGCGTGAATGGCGAGCCGGATCCTTTGAAGACCGCGCAGGACATGCGGGTCACCTTTGCCCGCATGGCCATGGACGATGAAGAAACGGTAGCGTTGACGGCCGGTGGGCACACGGTGGGAAAAGCTCATGGCAACGGCGATGCCGGAGCGCTGGGCCCCAACCCGGAAGGTGCGGACGTGGAAGAGCAGGGCTTCGGCTGGCGAAATCCCAACGGCGCGGGCAACGGCCCCGATACCGTCACCAGCGGCATCGAGGGTGCGTGGACGACTCATCCCACCCAGTGGGACAACGGCTACTTCGAGATGCTGTTCGGCCACGAGTGGCAGCTTGCGAAAAGCCCGGCGGGCGCGTGGCAGTACGAGCCGGTCTCCATCGCGGATGCCGACAAGCCTGTGAACGTAGCTGATGCGTCGGTGCGCCACAACCCGATCATGACGGATGCCGACATGGCGCTGATCGTGGACCCGGCATACCGGGAAATCTCCGAGCGTTTCCGCAACGATCCGGACTACTTCTCGCAGACCTTTGCCCGCGCGTGGTTCAAGCTCACGCACCGCGACATGGGCCCGAAAGCGCGTTACCTGGGCCCGGAAGTGCCCGCTGAAGACCTCGTCTGGCAGGACCCGGTGCCAGCTGGCGCCACAGACTTCGATGTGGCGGCGGTGAAAGCTGCCATTGGCGCGCGCCTCGACGATGAGACCCTGGCCATCGGTGAGGTGGTGGCCACGGCCTGGGACAGCGCCCGCACCTTCCGGGGTTCGGACATGCGTGGTGGCGCCAACGGTGCGCGCATCCGCCTTGCGCCGCAGAAAGACTGGGTCGGCAACGAGCCCGAGCGGCTTGCCCGAGTGCTGGCGGAGCTGACCGCCATCGCGGCCGATGCGGGCGCCAGCGTTGCCGACGTGATCGTTCTGGCCGGCAATGTGGGTATCGAGCGCGCCGCCGGCGCGGCCGGGTTTGCCGTGACGGTGCCCTTTGCCCCCGGCCGGGGTGACGCCACGGACGCGATGACTGACGCGGCGTCCTTTGCGGTGCTGGAGCCACTGCACGATGCCTTCAGGAACTGGCTGAAGGACGATTACGCGGTGAAACCGGAGGCGCTGATGCTCGATCGGGCCCAGCTCATGGGTCTCACGGCGCCGGAAATGACCGTGCTGATCGGTGGTATGCGCGTGCTCGGCACGAATCATGGCGACAGCAGGGATGGCGTGTTCACGGCCCGCGAAGGTGCGTTGACGAACGATTTCTTCGTCAATCTCACCGACATGGCCAACAGCTGGCATCCCGTGGACGCGGGGCGTTACGAGCTGCGCGACCGGTCCTCGGGCGAAACGAAATGGACCGCGTCACGGGTCGACCTGGTGTTCGGTTCAAACTCGATTCTGCGCGCCTACGCCGAGCTCTACGCGCAGGACGACAACGCGGAGCGGTTCGTCGACGATTTCGTGGCGGCCTGGTCCCGGGTGATGAACGCCGACCGTTTCGATCTGGCCTGAGCGTCGCCGGGTTTACGCGGGCCGGTGCCTTGCGTAAATCCGGTTCACCCACTCGATCGCGGGATGGCGCGCGTAGCGCCCCACCAGTTCTGCCACGCTGGCAGGCATCGGCTCGGGGCGCTGCATGTCCGGATGGGAAACGCCGGCGATCGGCGCGAGCAGCGCGGCAACGGTGAGGTCGGCCACGGAGAAGGCCTCGCCCACGCAGAAACCGGTGGCGTCGGTCATGGCGGCCACGCGATCGAGCGTCTCACTGGTGACCGTAAAGGACGCCTGCACATTGGCCGGGTCTGCAACACCATTGCCTCTCGCGATGAGGGGCCTCACCACAGGGAACATGGCCCGGTAAGCGCCGCGTTTCAGGGCGCTCTTGCTGCCAGCGAACATGCGGGTCAGATAGCCCCCCTCCATGACCAGGGCGGAAAACAGCACTGTGCGCACAGCGGGTCCGACAACCGCGTCGAAGTGCTGCTGCAGCGCCAGCGCTGCGTCCTTTTCCACCGGATCCGTCGGGTACAGAGCCGGGTGAGGACAGCTCTGCTCCAGGTGCGCGATGATTGCCGCCGAGCCGCTGATTACAGCCTCGGGCATTTCGAGCACGGGCGTGGCGGTCTGTCCTGACAGTTTTTTTATGGGGCTTATGTGGGGCCCGGGCAGATAGGTCTCACGCGTATGCGCCAGCCCTTTGTGGGCCAGCGCCCAGCGGGCTTTCTCGTTGAAGTGCGAAAAAGCGAACTGATGCAGCACAACTGTCATGATCGCAGGACCGCCAGCAGCGCAGCGAGGGTGAGGGTTTCGCTGTCCATGGTGATGGCCTCCTCGCTGGTGGGAAAGTCCGCATGCTCGAGCTGCCATGCCAGCACCGCTGCATCGGCTTCCGACGGATCGGTGCCTTCTGCCGCACGCGCCTGCATGCGCGCCTCGAGCACGGGCCGCTCGGCGGTAAGGTGGACGATGCTGCAATCGGCTCCGGCAGTGTGCGCGGCCTGCACAAGCATGTCGCGCCGGGCGCGGACCAGGCATGCGGCGTCCACGATCACGTTTTCTCCCGCCTGCAGCAGGCGCGTGGCAAGCCCGGCCATGGCGGCATACAAGGCGGCTGACCGGTCCGACGCATACAGATCGCTCGCCACTGCCGAGTTCGAATCGGCTTGCGCGGTGAGCCCGTGGCGAACTTTGCGCAGGACGTCGGAGCGGATGCGCACCGCGCCGAGGGCCGGTACGAGCTGGCGCGCCCAGAACGATTTGCCGCTGCCGGACACGCCGCACATGATGATCAGCCGGCCGGTGCCTCGATTGGCCATGGTTTCCGTCCACTGAACGTGATGCGCCAGCCGGCTCGCTGCGAGGGTGTCGTCGGGTACCTGGGACAGGCGCAGAGCGGCAACTTTTGCGCGCACCATGGAGCGGTAGCGGGCGAAGAGAGGCAGGGTAAGCGCACCTTCGTAGTCACCAGACGTATCCAGGTAACCGTCAATGAACGCGTAGGCCAGGTCGGCCCGACCACGGGCGTGGCAATCCATGAACAGAAACGCTGTGTCGCACATGACATCGGTATAGCGCAGCGTTGCATCGAACTCGAGGCAGTCGAAGGCGCGCAGACCATCCTCGAGGCGCACCATGTTCGACAGGTGCAGATCTCCGTGACACTCGCGCACGCATCCGCTCTGGAACCGCTCGTTCAGCAGCTCCGCCTGGCGGGCCGCCGTATCGCCCGCGTGAGCTTCCAGCCGGCTCAGACGGTCAGCATACGGGTCGGCGCTGGACACGCTGCGCAACGTGGCGAAATTCCCGAGGATCGGGGCGACGGGATCGTAGCTGTCCGGCACCGGCAGGTCTGCGTGCTGCCGGGCCAGAGCGCGGCCGAAGGCATCCAGCTCCTCCACGGCCAGCGTGCCGGCGTCAAGCAGGCGGTCGGCCTGCAGCGCGGGGTCGAACTGCACCATGCGCACCGCCCAGCCGACGGCCCGATCGCGTTCGTCCGGGCCACCGATGCGCACGCCGCCGGGCGCCACCGCGACGAGGGGCAGCACGTCCAGATACAGCTCCGGGGCAAACTGGCGATTCAGGCGCAGCTCTTCCTCGCAGAAGTGTTTCCGGGCGGCAGGGTCGCTGAAATCCACGAAATCGAAGCGTACCGGCTTTTTCACCTTGTAGGCGAAGCTGCCGGTGAGGAACACCCACGACATGTGGGTTTCGATGAGCGTGACAGCCTCTACGGGGTGGGGGTAGGCGGCGGGTTGCTGCAGGGCAGCTGGCAGGGGCAGTTCGTTGGCGTCCATGGGCGCACCTTACGCGGCGGCGGTCGTTGCGCAAGGACAACATGGTGCGACGCGATTGAGCAGGGCGCACGGACCCGCAGCCTCTGCTCAGAAGACGCGGTCGAGATCCAGCAGCACCGTGCCGGTACGTGTGTCGTAGAAGATTGTCGGCTTCGGCGCGCCTGGGGCCACGCTCTGGAATTCCAGAGAGATGTACTGGCACACCTGCGCATTGCTGACAAACGGCAACGCGATGGTGGCATCGGGAATGCTTGCATCCTGGCCACCTATGAATTCCACGCCGGTACCCAGCTTGGGTTCGATGTGGTGCACCGACGTGCCCTGCTCCTTGGTGGGATCTGCCGAGACGATCGAAGGTGCGGGGTTCAGCAGGCCCTGCCAGACATCGGCACAGTCCAGGTCACGACCGGTGGTGGTGGCATTGCGTGTACCGGCGGCGGGGTAGCCGAAGCTGTTGGCGTCCAGGGTGCCGAGCCCATGGCGTGACAGATTGACGGCCGCACCTTCTCCCGACACCTGCCAGGCGGCATGAAACAGCGCGACACCGCTGGCGAGCTGGCCGCGCAGTTGCCTCATTTTCGCGTTGAACGCCTCGTCGCGGCTGTCGAGGAAGCGTGGCAGCAGCGTGGCTGCCAGCACGCCCAGCAGCACGAGCACGACGACGAGCTCGACGAGGGTGAAGCCGCTTGTCCGCCTTTTTTCGCTCATACCCTGAGTCTAGACGCTGCACCTCAGGCTACCGGGCAAAAAAAAGCCCGGCCGGAGCCGGGCTTTGTGTCGATGGCCGCAGTCTCAGAACTGGTTCATCGTGTTTGCAGCCCCGCCGGCCAGCAGCGCCTTCTCGCCAAGGAAGTATTCCTTGTGATCGTCGCCGATGTTGGAACCGGCCAGGTCCTGGTGCTTCACGGCAGCGAGATCGCGACGGATTTCGCGACGCTGCACGTCACGCACGTAGGCCAGCATACCCAGGTCGCCGAAGTAACCTTCGGTGAGCACGTCCGTGGACAGCGCCGCCGTGTGGTACGTGGGCAGCGTGATCAGGTGATGGAAGATACCTGCTTCGCGCGCCGCATCAGCCTGGAAGGAGTTGATCAGCCGGTCTGCTTCGGCCGCAAGCTCCGTGCCGTCGATGGCTTCGTCCATGAGGCCTTTCTCGTTCGCAGCCGGATCCGGGTACGCGGATACGTCCTTGCCGGCCGCCTGCCAGTCCTCGTAGACCTGCTGACGGAACTTCAGCGTCCAGTTGAAGGACGGGGAGTTGTTGTACACCAGCTTGGCTTCGGGGCGCTTCTCGCGGATGGCGTTCACCATATCCGCAATCTGCGCGACGTTCGGGCGCTCGGTTTCGATCCACAGGAGATCAGCCCCGTGCTCCAGGCTCGTCACACAGTCGAGCACCACGCGGTCGATGCCGGTGCCTTCCTTGAAGGCGTACAGGCCGTTGTCGAGACGCTTCGGCTTCATCAGCTTGCCGCCGCGGTGGAACGTGATGTCGCCGTCCTGAATCTCCTCGACGTTGTGCACCTCTTCGGCGTCCAGGAAGTTGTTGTACTGCGCGCCGAGATCGCCGGGAGCGATGGACACCGGCACCTTCTGCGTGAGACCCGCGCCCAGCGAGTCGGTGCGCGCCACGATGATGCCGTTGTCGATGCCGAGCTCGAGGAAGGCGTAACGTACCGCGTTGATCTTGGATACGAAGTCCTCGTGCGGCACCGTCACCTTGCCGGCCTGGTGGCCGCACTGCTTGGCGTCGGACACCTGGTTCTCGATCTGGATGGCGCAGGCGCCGGCCTCGATCATCCGCTTGGCCAGCAGGTAGGTGGCCTCCTCGTTGCCGAAGCCGGCGTCGATGTCGGCGA
>CAZYYJ010000104.1:0-14850 GCA_964651595.1 uncultured Pseudomonadales bacterium
CCCCCAGTTGCCCTGGCCGTCCACGAGCGGGTAACGGAACGAGAACGGCTGGGCCATGTGCACCATGGCTTCGTAGCAGGCGCTGTCGCCATGGGGGTGGAACTTGCCCAGCACATCGCCCACGGTGCGCGCGGACTTCGCGTACTTGGCCTGCACGTTCAGGCCCAGCTCGCTCATGGCATAGACGATGCGCCGCTGCACCGGCTTCAGGCCGTCGGCGATGTGCGGCAGCGCCCGGTCGTTGATGACGTACATGGAGTAGTCCAGGTACGCACGCTCGGTATACAGCGACAGCGGCACACGCTCGATGGGGTCGCCGTGGGCGTCGGTGGGTCCGTCTTCGGTTATGTCAGTCATGCGTCAGGATATCGGGATCAGGGTATGGGGGTTGGTTGCGCTCAGGCCAGTTCCGCCTGGTCGCCCTTCTTTTCCAGCCAGCTGCGGCGGTCGGCAGAGCGTTTCTTGGCCAGCAGCATGTCCATCATCTCTTCGGTTTTTCTGCCGCTGTCCAGTCGCAGCTGCACCAGCCGGCGCGTGTCCGGGTCCATGGTGGTTTCGCGCAGCTGCATGGGATTCATCTCGCCAAGGCCTTTGAAGCGCTGCACCTGGGGCGTGCCGCGTTTCTTCTCGGCCGCAATGCGATCGAGAATGCCCTCTTTCTCTGCCTCGTCGAGGGCATAGAACACCTCCTTGCCGAGATCCACGCGATACAACGGCGGCATGGCCACGTACACGTGCCCCGCGTCCACCAGCGCGCGGAAGTGTTTGACGAAGAGCGCACACAGCAGGGTGGCAATGTGCAGACCGTCCGAGTCTGCATCTGCGAGGATGCACAGCTTGTCGTAGCGCAGCCCCGAGATGTCCGCGGACCCCGGGTCGACGCCGACGGCCACAGCAATGTCGTGCACCTCCTGCGAGGCCAGCACCTGGCTTGAGTCCACTTCCCAGGTATTGAGAATTTTACCGCGCAGCGGCAGCACCGCCTGGTACTCGCGGTCCCGTGCCTGCTTGGCGGACCCGCCCGCCGAATCTCCCTCGACCAGAAAGAGCTCGGCCCGGTCCGCATCCTGGCCGGAGCAGTCCGCGAGCTTGCCCGGCAACGCGGGGCCGGAGGTGACCTTCTTGCGCGCGACCTTCTTGGCCGCCTGCACGCGCCGCTGTGCATTGCTGATGGCCAGCTCCGCAATCTTCTCCCCTTCGCTGGGGTGCTCGTTGAGCCACAGGCTGAAGGCATCTTTGGCAACGCCGGAGATGAACGCCGCCGACTGCCGCGAAGACAGCTTCTCCTTGGTCTGCCCGGCAAACTGCGGATCGGCCATCTTGGCTGACAGCACGTAGCTGCACTGCTCCCACAGATCATCGCCCGTGATCTTCACGCCGCGCGGCAACAGGTCGCGGAACTCGCAGAATTCTTTCAACGCCTCGGAGAGGCCCGAGCGCAGCCCGTTCACGTGGGTGCCGCCCTGGGCGGTGGGAATGAGGTTCACGTACGACTCGGTGATGAGCTCGCCGCCGTCCACCACCCATTGCAGCGCGTAGTCCACGGCCTCGTCGTTGCCCTGGGCGCTGTGCAGGATGATCTCGCCCGGAATGGTGTCCGCGCCCTGCAGCGCTTCGGCCAGGTAACTCTTGAGGCCGTCCTCGAAGCACCAGGTTTCGGTCTCGGTGCTTTTTGCTGCCGCCACCGACAGACTCACGCGCAGGCCCGGGCACAGCACCGCTTTGGCGCGTAACAGGTGCCGCAGACGGGCCACGGCCACATTGGCGGAGTCGAAATACGCAGCTTCGGGCAGAAAGTGTATGCGCGTACCGGTGTTGCGCCGACCGACTTCGCCCACCACCTTCAGCTTGGAGGCAGGATCACCCTTCCTGTACTGCTGCTGGTGCACCTTGCCGTCGCGCTTCACCTCAACTTCCAGCCACTCGGACAGCGCGTTCACGACAGACACGCCCACGCCGTGCAGGCCGCCCGAGAAGTTGTAGTTTTCGTTGTCGAACTTGCCGCCCGCGTGGAGCCGCGTGAGGATGAGCTCCACCCCCGAGACCTTGTGCTCCGGATGCACGTCCACCGGCATGCCGCGGCCGTCGTCCAGCACCTCGATGGAGCCGTCTTTGTGCAGCGTCACCTCTATTTCCCGCGCGTGGCCGGCAATGGCCTCGTCAACGCTGTTGTCCACCACCTCCTGCACGAGGTGATTGGGTCGCGTGGTGTCGGTGTACATGCCCGGGCGGCGCCGCACGGGTTCGAGCCCGGACAACACCTGCAGGGATGCCGCAGAGTAATTCTTGCCTGCCATCAACGTCCTGTTCTGATTGGTTAGTCGGTCTGGTTAGTCAGCCCAAGCCGGAAGGCAGCTTTGCTTCGATGGTGAACGAGGCAACTCTGGCCACCCGGGTGTGCACCGTGCCGTCCGTTGCCAGCTCCAACCAGCGATATCCCGGCGGCAGCGTATCAACGGCAAACCGGGCCGAGCGGGGCTGAAACTGAAAGCAGGTGGACGGCACGCCGTAGACGGGCCACGCCGCGCAGGTGTCCGAAACTTCCTGATGCGCGTGCCCGAACACGGCCGCCTGTAACCGGCCGGAGCCCTGCATGCTCTCCACACAGCGCTCGGCGCACCATTCTAACAGTTCTTCGGGCCCTTGAATCCGGTCGCTGTCGAGCCAGGGGGCATTGACGGCCACAAACGGGTGATGGGTCGCCAGCAGCACGTGCTCGGCGGCGAGTCCGGCGAGCTCAGCCGCAAAGGCCGCCCGGTCTGCCGCGTCTATGTGTGCCCGGGGTTTGTCGTCTTCATGCGAATCGATCCACACCACCGCCCAGGATCCGAGCTGCAGCGGGGCCATGGGTAACCCCGCCGCCTGCATGGCGGCCAGCACGTCGTGGTTTCCGGGCAGGCACAGCAGCGGCGCATCGGTAAAGCGCCGCACCGTGTCGAGGAAACGTCGGTAGACCGTTTCTGTGGCCTCGTGGGCAAGGTCGCCACTGGCCAGGATGGCGTCCGGGGTGCCTTCTGCCAGGGCCTGCTCCAGCACCGCCTCCAGCGAACGCTGCGTATCCACACCCAGCAGGCGCTCTTGCGCCGTCACCAGGTGACAGTCGGAAATCTGCAGAAGCGTGTGAACGTCAGCGCTGGAAGGCAACGGGGTCGGTGCTGGCGCCATGCGCCAGGCAGAGCGTCAGAAACTCGCCGACAAAGCGGTTCAGCTGCACCTTTTCGTCCCGCTGGCGCATGCCGCGGTTGGGGTAGTCGTACTTTCCGTGAAAGCGGTTGTGGTTCTGGTAGGACACCACTTCGGCCGATTGCGCGTCGTGATACACGCGCATCCGGCATTCGAAGGCCCCGGTCATCTCCATCCACTGCTCGCTGTGATGCAGTTTTATCTCCACCAGCGTGGTGTAGGGACCCCGCTCCAGGACCTCGAACACCACGGAGGCTTTCAAGCTGGGCAGCAGCAGCGAAATGGTTTGCGCTTCGGCGTCGCGCAGCCCCGGAAACAGGCGCATCACACGGTGATAATTGGCGTCGCACTCGGCCATGTGGGACGGCAGGTCGACGTTGTAGCGGCGCCCGCGCTGCCGGGGCGCATCGCCCACGTTTGTGCCCCACACGGCCTGTGCGCGGCTCAGAATGTCGGCAGCGGTTTCGGGTCTCTTATCTGACACAGTTATCTGGCAGGTTCAGGTTCAAAACAAGGTCCGTCCCCGCAATATATACACCCTCAACACCGCGGTCACCCCGCTGAGCGCGGATTTTTTTCTTTTTGCGCACTCGCACGGACGCAAACCAAAAGCGCTCTTCACACGACTTTGAATTCGAGCCTGTGTAGACTGGCCGCCGTTTTTTCCGCACCCGGTGATCGATGTTCATGACCACTACCACCCGTTCTTCCGTGCTGCGCCCCCTCAAGACCCTGTGCCTCCTCGGCGCGGCCGCGCTCTGCGCGACGCCGGCCTGGGCCACCGACCTGATGGACGTCTACATGGACGCCAGGGACAACGATCCCGTGCTCAGCGCCGCGCGGGAGAGCTATGCGGCGTCTCGCGAGGCCGTGCCCCAGGCCCGTTCCGCGCTGATGCCATCGTTGAATGCCTCGGCCAACACCAGCTGGACGGAGCGGGAGTTTCCGGGCTCGTCACTGTCGCAGGACCCTGCCGACCCGGTCTTCGGCGTTCAGGTCCCCGACCAGAACTTCAACGAACACGGCTGGAACGCACAGCTCGCCCAGCCGGTGCTGAACATGAGCGCCTGGTTCGGTCTGAGCAGCGCAAGAGCGTCGGTTGCCGCCGCCGAGTTCGAGCTGGCCGCCACCGAGCAGGAGCTGATCGTGCGCGTGGTGCGCGACTACCTCAACGTGCTGCGCGCCCAGGATCTGCTGGACACCACGGAAGCTGAGGAAGCCGCCGTCAAACGCCAGCTGGAGCAGGTACAGCAGCGTTTCGACGTTGGCCTGGTAGCGATCACGGACGTACTGGAATCGCAGGCGGCTTACGACAGCGCCGTTGTGCGCCGCATCCAGGCTGACGGCGATCACAACATCTTCTTCGAAACCCTGGGCACACTCACTGGCCGTTACTATGAAGAAATCGACCGGGTGAGCGCTGCACTGCCCATTGTCGATCCAAGCCCGCAGGACGAGCAGACCTGGGTGGACGAAGCGCTGGCACAGAATCTCAGCATCCGCAACGCCCAGAAGCAGCTGACGGCGGCCCGGCGCAATGTGCGCGCCCGCCGTTCCGACCATCTGCCGACCATCGACGCCACGATTACCCAGGTACACAGCGTCACCGGCTCACCCAACTTCTTCAACGCCGACACCACCGATCAGACCGTCTATGGGCTGCAGCTGAACCTGCCCCTGTACAACGGCGGCGCCATCCGTTCGCGGGCAAAAGAAGCCCGGGCCCTGGAGCGCCAGGCGCAAGCGTTGTTGCTGAACGCACAGCGCACCGTCACCCGTGATACCCGCAATCTGTATCAGGCCGTAGCCACCGACGTGGTGCGCGTGCGCGCGCGCGACAAAGCCATCGAGTCTTCCCAGTCGGCCCTGGAAGCGACGGAGACCGGCTACGAGGTGGGTACGCGCAACATCGTCGACGTGCTGCAGGCCCAGCAGCGCCTGTTCTCGTCACAGTTCGACTACGCCGACTCGCGCTACAACTACGTGCTGAACCTGATGCTGCTCAAGCAGGTGGCCGGCGTGCTGGTCTCGGACGACCTGGAAGAGCTGAACACGTTCACCGATCCCAACGATCAGGTAAAGCGGCTCATCACCCTGAGCAATCAGTAAGCTGAGAATCTTCAGCGGCGTCCGGCAGCGGCGATGCTGCCGGCAGGTGCGCACGTACCAGGGCCAGCACCCGATCGGTGGCACCGCGGTTTGCCAGAACCACTTCCGAGCCCGCCGCAGCCGCCTGGCGGCGCGCTATGTCATCGCTGAGCCAGCGGTCCACGGCTTCGGTGAGCTCAGCCGCAGAGTGCACGGTAACGAGACCGCCGCCTTCAGCCATGGCCTCGCAGACATCCGTGAAATTGAACTGCTGCGGGCCGCTGACCACGGGCACGTCGCACAGCGCGGGTTCGATGGGGTTGTGGCCACCTACCGGCACGAGGCTGCCCCCGACGAACGCCACCATGGCCAGGCCATAGAGCTGTAACAAACTGCCCATCACATCGCCCACCACCACGTCCGGGGAAGTCACGTGGTGATGTCCGCCCACACAGGCACTCTGGGTGACCACAGTCATGCCCCGGGCTTGCACCAGGGCGATGAGCTCCGGTGCGCGCACCGGGTGCCGCGGCACCAGCAGCAGGCACAGGGTGGGGTGCGACACGCGCAGCGCCGCAAAGGCGTCCAGCACCGGTTCGTCCTCGCCGGGATGCGTCGAGGCCGCTATCCATACCGGACGGGTATGGTCGATGCCGAGCAGGCCTTTCAGCTCAGCCACTTCCTCGTCGAAGTGCCGGGGCAGGCGCACGTCGAACTTGACGCTGCCGGCCACCTGCACCCGGCGCGGGTCGGCACCCAGCGCCACGAAACGGTCGCGGTGCGCCGCCGTCTGACAGGCCACTGCGGTGAGCCCGGCAAAGAGCGCGCGGCTCAAACCCGCGATGCGGGCATATCCCCGCGCCGACCGGGCCGAGAGGCGGCCGTTGATGAGCAGCACCGGCACGTTCAGCCGGTTGGCGGTGCGCACGATATTGGGCCACAACTCGGTTTCCATGAGCACCAGCGCCACCGGCTGCACCGCCGCAAAAAAGCGTCCTACGGCGGCGGGAAAATCGTAGGGGGCATAACAGTGCGCCACCCGGTCGCCGAGGCGCTGGGTTACCTGTTGCGATCCGGTGGGGGTCATGGTGGTAACGAGCACGGGCCGGTCGGGGGCTTCCAGCAGCAGTTGCTCGATCACCCCCACGGCAGCGATGGTCTCGCCTGCGGAAACGGTGTGAAACCACAGCACGCCTGAGGGAATGTTGTCCGGCACCTGCCCGAAGCGTTCCTCCACGCGCTCGCCATAAGCCGGTTCGCGGCGCGCACGCAGCTTCAGACGCAGCCTCACCAGCGGATACGCGCACGCCAGCAGCAGCTGATACAGCCAGTGGGTCATGTTTTGCAGACTGAGGTAGCGTGGTTAAACTGTCAATCTTACCGGAACCGCAAGCGCACCTCTTGTCCAGCCCAGCCTCTCATCACCGTCTCGACGTCGGCATTGTCGGCGGCGGCATCGCCGGCTTGTGGCTGCTGAACCTGCTGAGCCGCCGCGGCTACAGCGCGGTGCTGTTCGAACGCGAAGCCCTGGGCTGCGACCAGACGCTGGCGTCGCAGGGCATGATTCACGGCGGCTTGAAGTACGCGCTGACGGGTCATCTCACGGGGGCTTCGGAGGCCATCGCCGCCATGCCGTCCCGTTGGCGCGCCTGTCTGGCCGGCGACGACGAGGTGGACCTGCAGGGTGTGCCCCTGCTGTCAGACAACTACTTTCTGTTCGCCGGTACCGGCGCCCGCAACAAACTCGCCGGGTTTCTCGCCAGCCGCGCGCTGCGCGGTCGGGTAGACCGGCTCGAGCGCAGCGCCTGGCCGGCGGCGTTCGAAGGCTTCGACGGCAGGGTCTATGCACTGAACGAATTTGTCGTAGACACGGCGTCGCTCATCCGCGTTCTCAGCGAACCGTGGCGCGACCGGATCGTGCAGCATCGTGTGAGCGGCAACGATACGCGGCAGACCGAGCATGGCTACCGCCTGTCGAGCCCCGCCGGCGAGATTCTGGTGACCACCCTCATCAACTGCGCAGGCAACGGCAGCCAGCAACTGCAGAGCGAGCTGGGCATCGAGGACCTGCCCACGCAGCAGCGCCCCGTGAAGCAGGTAATCGTGCATCCCCGGCACCGCACCGCGCTGCACGCGCACTGCATCACCGGCATCGCCAGCGACGAGCCGCGCATCACCATCACCTCCAGGGACGACGGCGACGGGGTTGTGTGGTACCTGGGGGGGCACCTGGCGACCACCGGCGTCGACCGCAGCGACGACGATCAGCTGGCCTTTGCGCAGCGCGAGCTGGCGCAGTGCGTGCCGTGGCTCGACTGGGAAGGCGCCCGCTGGGAAGTGCTGTGGGTGGACCGGGCGGAACCGGCCACCACCTTCGGGCTGCGTCCCGACGAGGCGTCCGTGCGCAGCCAGGGCAATTACATCCAGTGCTTTCCCACCAAGCTGACACTGGCCCCGGATCTGGGCGACAAGGTGCTGAACGTGCTGCCCGCGCCGTCCGGCAGCGCCCAGCCCACCTTTGCCACCGCTCATCCCGTGCCCGTGGGTACAACCCGGTGGTGACGACCGCAACCGGCGTGCTGCCGCACAGGGCCCTCGGTACCACCGGTCTGGCGGTGGCGCCCCTCAGTCTCGGCACGGTGAAGCTCGGGCGCAGCGAAGGGGTGAAGTATCCCACCCCGGTGAAGATTCCGGACGACCGGGAAGCCCGTGCGCTGCTGAACGCCGCGCGCGACCTAGGCATCAATCTGCTGGACACGGCACCCGCCTACGGCACCAGCGAGACGCGGCTGGGGCACCTGCTGAAAGCGGACCAGGACGCGTGGCACATCTGCACCAAGGTGGGCGAGGAGTTCACCGACGGACGGTCGTACCACGATTTCTCACCGGCCCACTGTCGCGCCAGCATCGACCGCTCGCTGATGCGGCTGGGACGCGAGCGCCTCGACCTGGTGCTGATCCACTCCAACGGCGAGGACGTGGCAATTCTCGAAGATACGGGGCTGTGGGCAGCGGTGGAAGATCTGCGGACGGCCGGCAAAATCGGCGCCATAGGCCTGTCGCACAAAACCCTGGCGGGCGCCGAGCGCGCCCTGGCGCTGGGGGCAGACGTGATGATGGCCACGCTGAACCGCACGCACACGGAAGATGCCCCGGTCATCGCCCGGGCGGCCGCAGGCGGTTGCGGTGTGCTCATCAAGAAAGCCCTGGAGAGCGGTCACGGCAGCGCGGCTGATCTCACCTGGGTGGCGGCCCAGCCGGGCGTGCATACGATTGTGATCGGCACTACCAGCATCGAGCACCTGCACGCCAACGCCGCGGCCGTGGCAGCCGCTACCTGACCGGCTACTGACTGGACGAGCGGATGCGCGCCACAATGGCGCTGGTGGATACGTCGTCCACGAGGCTCAGCACCTTCACCTCACCCCCGTAGTTGTTGACGAGCTGCGCACCCACCACCGTATCGGGGCCGTAGTCGCCGCCTTTCACCAGCACATCCGGCTGCAGCAGCGCCAGCAGCGGCTCGGGGGTGTCTTCGTCGAAACTGACAACCCAATCCACGCAGCTCAAACCCAGCAGCACGCGGCTGCGCCCATCGACGCCGATGACCGGGCGGCCCGCGCCTTTCAGCCGCGTTACCGACGCATCGTCGTTGATGGCCACAATGAGGTGGTCGCCGAGCGCGGCGGCTTCCTCGAGATAGGTGACGTGGCCCGCGTGCAGGATGTCGAAACAACCGTTGGTGAACACGATGGTTTCGCCTAGCGCCCGGGCTGCCTGCACCTGCTGCGCAAGCTGTGCGCGCGACATGAGGCCCCGGTCGGCAGACGCTTCACTCATGGCCCGGGCGAGCTCGGGGCCGGTGACCGGCGAGGTACCCGATTTCGACACCACGAGGCTTGCCGCCACGTTTGCCATGCGCGCCGACTCCAGCAGCGGCCACTCCAGCGCCATGCCCAGGGACAGCGCCGCAGCGGTGGTATCGCCCGCACCCGTGACGTCGAATACCTCCACGGGCCGGGCCGGCAGGTGACGGGCCGCTGCCGGTTCGCACACTTCCATGCCCTCGCCCCCGCGCGTAACGACCATGCCGGCAAGGCCGAGCTCAGCGCACAGCGCCTGGGCCGAAGGCCCGATCTCATCGGCCCTGCCCGCCGCGCCGCGGAACTCTTTTTCGTTGGGTTTGATGACCGTCGCCCCACGGTAGGCCGCAAAGGGTTTGTGCTTGGGATCCACGAGCACGGGCACCTGCCGCTGCGCGGCGGCGTGAATGACCGCCTGCGGCTCGTCCAGCACCCCCTTGTCGTAATCTTCCAGCACCAGCACAGCCGCGCTGGCCAGATGGGCTTCCACTTTGTTCTGCAGCTTTGCCAGCCGCTCGCTGGTACCCGCCACCGGCAGCGGCGCTTCGAAGTCGGCGCGCAGGAGCTGCTGCTTCTGCGCAATGAGCCTCAGCTTGACGATGGTCGGCCAGTCGTCGACGGTGACAAAATCGCACACGACCCCGGCGGCTTCGAGGGACGCCTGCAGCTCGTCGCCGGCCTCATCAGGGCCCACGCAACCGACCAGGGTCGCTCTGGCGCCGAGACTCACCACGTTGAGCGCCACGTTAGCCGCGCCGCCGGCGCGGCCTTCCGTGTGCTCCACGTTGAGCACGGGCACAGGCGCTTCCGGGGAAACACGCTCGGTGGGCCCCTGCCAGTACCGGTCGAGCATGACGTCGCCCACCACCAGAATGTGCACGTCCTTGAGGGAAGGGGGAATCACGTTGAAAGGCCGCCGGAAGCTGTTAATGACGGGTGCGTAGTTTACACTCGCGCTCACCCACAACAACGATCCCCGGTGCCACGGGCTGCCGGCGGAAACATGCCATGACCGGCCCCGAGACAGCGCCGCAGCCTTCGCCGGAAGAGCCGCCGCCACCCCCGACGGTTCGCCGCCGTAAAAAACACACCACGAGACGTGTCGCCGAAAACCCGCGACGGCTCAAGCACGCCCCCACGTGGTTGCTGGTGGGGCTGGCCTGGCTGGTGGTGCGACTGCCGCTGCCGCTGCTGCGCAGCATGGGCCGCGGCCTGGGAAACCTGCTGTACCGGCTGGGCCGGGCACGCCGGCACGTGACCCTGGTGAACATTGCGCGCTGCTTCCCGGAGCTGGCGGAAGCTGAGCAACAGGCGCTGGCCCGCCAGGTGTTTCAGCAGGTGAGCATCGGCATGCTGGAACTGATGATCCCCTGGCTGAACCCGGGACGGGACCTGTCCGCGCGTTTCACGATTACCGGCAAAGAGCATCTCGATGCAGCCGTTGCCCAGGGCCGCGGCGTGATTCTCGTAGGCGCCCACTACGCCGTGATGGACGTGATCAGTCAGCCGCTCTCCACCTGCGGTCCCATCGACGTGATGTACCGTTTCAACAAGAACCCCGTGTGGGAGTGGCTGCAGGTGAGCGGCCGGGCACGCTACTTCGACGGCGTGGTGGAACGGGAAGACACCCGTCAGGTGCTGAAACGCCTGAAACAGGGGCGCGTGATCTGGTACGCGGCCGATCAGGACTACGGGCCGCGCCATTCCGTGTTTGCGCCGTTCTTCGGCATCTATGCGGCCACGATCGTTGCCACGGCACGCTTCGCGCGGTTGAACGATTCCCCCGTGCTCATTCTCCGGCAATGGCGTGACGCCGACACCATGACCTGGCACCTCGATTTCAGCCCGGTGATCGAAAATTTTCCCAGCGGCGACGATCAGGCAGACGCCACCCGGCTGAATGCGCTGCTGGAAGAGCGCATCCGTCTCGCGCCGGATCAGTATCTGTGGCTGCACAAGCGCTTCAAGACCCGCCCGGACGACGAGGGGGATTTCTACGCCTGACGACCGACCTCACTGACAAGGGCTGCCAGACGCTGTTGCAGCGCCGCCGGCGAAAAGTGCTGTGTCACATGGGCGCGCCGCGCCGCCGCCTGCCCGGGCGGCTCTCCCAGCGCCTCGAGCAGCGCGTCGGCATAGGCGGCAGCCGAATCTTCCGCAGCCGCGTAGCCGTGGCCGTCTAGCACCCAGAGCGGCCCGGCTGCTACCGCCAGCGGACCCACCACCGGCGGCACCCCTGCTGCCATGGCTTCGAGCAGCACCATGCCGAACGCCTCGTGGTCACCCGTATGCAGCAACACATCGAAGGCCCCCATGTAGCGACGGGCGTCTGCCACGACGCCGGGCAGGTAGACGTTGTCGCCTCCGGCCCTGCGAATCTCAGCCTCATCGGGGCCTGCACCCAGGAACACCAGGCCCACATCGGGACGGGATTGGCGCACCAGGGCGTGCACCGCGCAGGCCAGCAGCGGACGCTTCTTGTAGTGCAGGCGGCCTACCACGCCGATCAACGGGGCCTGCGCAGGCAGGGTCAGAGCCGCGCGGGCCGCGTCGCGCGCCAGAGGCTCGGCGTCGCCAGCCAGCACGTTGGGCAGAACACATTCCCGGCCGGTCACGCCGGCAAGCTCGCGGGCCACAGGCAAAGACACGCCCGCAAAGGTGGCGCCTCGACCGAACAAGCGCCGGTGCAGACGTCGGGATACGTCGTTCAACATGCCGTATTCGTGCGCCAGCACCACAAGGCGCGCCGCCGGCAGCCCCGCCGCCAGCGCCGCCCGATAAGCCCGGTAGCGGTGCGCGAGAACGAGATCGTACGGCGCCTCAGCCGCGAGGCTCTCACGCAGCGCGCTCCCCAGAGAGCGATTGTCAGACAGGCGACGAACGCGCAGATAGTCCGCCTCCGGCAGGGCCTGGCCCGCGGGTTCGCCAAGATAAACCGTGCGTACGGTGCCTCCTTCGCGGCGGGCTGCCGCCGCAAAACTCCGGCACAGCTCGCCGAACGGCGGCGAGTCGTGGGGGCAGAGCTGCAGCAGACGAAAGCCGCCCGATGCCATCAGGCGAGGCCCACACCTTTCAAAGCGTTCTGCCAGGCCTGGCGCAGCTCGGGTGTTTCCTCCCAGTTCGCCAGGAAGCGATGCACGTCCGGCGCGGAACTGCCGTAGCGCAACGCGTCGAAGTCGATCAGTACAACCCCTTCGTCATCGACCATGAAGTTGGTGGCCTTCAGGTCGCCGTGACACAGCCCTGCGGCGTTGAGCTCGGCAAGCAGCGCAACCGCAGGCTCGCGCACGCGTTCGAAACAGGCCGGATCGTTCACCAGCGCATGGGCCAGATCCAGCTGGCCGCAATCGGGCATGACAAGATAGGCCACACCCGGGAACACGCCCCAGCGGGTTTCCAGCAGCGCCAGGGGCCGGGCCGTGCGGATCTTGAGAAAGGCCAGCCAGTGTCCGTTGCGCCAGGCGTTGCGCGCCCGGCGGCGGAACCAGCGCCGTACGCGATGCCACAGACTCTTGAGGTTGTAGCGTTTGACGATGTAGGAATGACCTTCGATGTCGCACCGCACCACGGTGGCACTGTTGCCCAGCTTCAGCGGCGTGCCTTCGGCCATGTAGCGCTCAGGAAACACCATGAAGTGCTGCAGACGCCGCCAGTGCCCCCGATCGCAGACGAAGTCGAGATCAAAACGCCGCCGGTGCACAAACTCGGTACATTCGCGCTGGGTTTTTTTCAGGTAGCGGCGCACCCGCTCGCGCCGCGCTTTGCGTGTGAGGCTGGTGAGCTCCTGCGCCGAGCCCATGCGTGCGACGTACTCGCCACGCACCGCAGCGTAGGCGTCCCACACCGCAGGCAGGTCGGCATCCCAGCGCGGAGCCCGCTGCGCGCACAGCGTGGCCAGGTTGGCAAAGTGCTGACGCAGCAGCACGGATCGTTTCACGCTGTCAGCGTCGACCGCGTGCACGCCCGTGGGGCTGACGAGGAAGTTGTCGAGATGCACATCGCTCTGCACCAGCTCACTCTGATGCAGCTCAGCCAGGCAGCGCACAGTGTCCAGCACCTCCCCGGGCGCATTCTCATCGACGCCCCGCGCCTCCTCCACCACCCCGTACAGCACGACAAAGCCGACATCGTCGGCCGTGATGCCGCGGCCCAGCACCGGCGGCGCCGCCACCGCCGCGTCCTGCACCATGCGGGCGCCCTGCAGCTCGCGTTGCCAGTAACGGCGCGCTCCCTTGCCGTAGAACACCTTGGCAAACACCCGCTCGCCGTCCAGCACGGCAATGCCGCTGACGCGGCGGCCTGGCAGCACCCGTGCCACGGTCTGAAACTCGAGCGGCGTAACGGGCGCATCTTCCAGCCCGATGACGTCATGGGCGTGGGGGTCCAGGCGCAGCTCGATGCGGAACGGCGGCACCAGATCCATGCCCGCCGCTTCCAGTCCGGCCGTGGAGAACTTCACGCGCCCTGCCTTGCCGGCGGCGCCAGCAGGTGTCGCGAGGTGTGCTCGTAGCGGTTGCGCACCAGCCCCTTGCGCAGCCCCTGGCGGTACAGCGCTTCCGCGCGACGCACCACGCCATGCCAGAACGCACGCTCCTGCGCCGTCAGCGCGCGCAGGGGTTTGCCCGTGTACAGCCGCAGAAAGCGCAGCCAGTCGCGATGGCTGAAACCGAGATCCAGCGTGGAATAGAGCAGGGCAGCCAGGTCGCGCTTGAGCCAGCGCCCGGGGATGCGGGGAAATCGCCGCGCACGATGCAGATCCAGCACAGCCAGTGCGTACGTGCCGCCCCTGCGGGCCGCATCCTCCGACAGCAGGTGACAGATGTAGAAATCGCGATGGATGAAACCGGCACCGTGGAAACGACGGGCGAACCGCGCCACGGCATACAGGAGGCGATGGCGATCCAGCGCCTCGGGGGGTGTTTCCAGCCAGAGATCGGTGACATCCTCGAGGCTGGTATAACCCGCAAGCTCGTCGCACAGCACAAACGACCGACGCCGCGTAACAAAATCGCTGGATGCGGCGTAGGCGGCCGGTACCGGTGCGGCGATGCCCAGCTCCGCGAGCTGCCGACAGGCCTGAAACTCGTTTTCGGCCCCCACCACGGGAATCTTGCCGACGAGCCAGTTTTTCAACAGCTCGCGCCAGCCCACCCCGAAGTGCAGCTTGAGGAAGTAAACCTTCCCCCCCAGCAGAACGCGCAATGTGCGCCGCCCGGGCACATCACGAAAGGTTTCACCGGTCATGGCGAACGCCGCGGCGAGGGCATCTTCGCCCTGCCACGCCTGCTCCACGTCCTCGCGCAGCCAGGTCACGGCGCCGACACCGGCAGGTGGCTCGTGAGGTAAGCCACCGCCTCGTCTGCCATGGCGTAGAGCTCAGGGTGGTCTACACCAAAAGCCACACCGTTGCGCGACCACGTTTCGCGCTGCGCGGGATTTTCCAGCACGGCGACGAGCTCGCTGACAAGTTCGCTTTCCTGAAAGGGCTCGCTCAGCACCCGTCCGGCGTCTGCCCGTTCGATGTACGGCGCAAAACCACATACACCCGACGCGATAACCGGCAGGCCCGCGATGATGGCTTCGATGAGCACCAGGCCGCCCGCTTCCACCACCGCCGGGTGCAGCAGCAGATCTGCGCCCTGCAGCACCGCCGGCACATCGTCGCGCCCCTGGCTGATGGTGAGCTGCGCATGGATGCCAAGCCGTCGCGCTTCGC
>CAZYYJ010000105.1:0-14807 GCA_964651595.1 uncultured Pseudomonadales bacterium
GCGCGCTGACATCCAGGCGCAACCAGCTGCGCGAGCGCCTGGCGCTGCTGAGGCGCGGTAGCCCGGACAACCGGTACACCCCCGAGAACATGACCGAGGCGACCTTCGGCGTGCCTTTTGCGCCTGGACCCCACTTCCTGGCGCGCTCAGGGTTGTGCGTGCGGCACGGCTGGAAGCTTGCCTACCCGCCCCTGCGTGGCTGGCTGCAGCGCCAGGACCTCGTGGCGCCCGAGTCGCTGTGGCTGGACAGCCTGTTTCAGAGCTTCTGGGTGGACCTGCTGCAACCGCGGCGCCTCATCGTGCGGGTGGCGGACGATCCCCGCTTCATCGCGCGGTTGTCGCCGGCTCTGGCCGACGCGCTGGGTGCGGCCCTGGCTCGCGCCGACACCGTGGTCACAGCAGCGGCGTCAACGGCCGCATACCTGCGGGACGAGTTCGGTGTCACCGCGCGGCTGCTGTCGAACGGCGTGGCGGTATCGCACTTTGTGACGCCGCAGTCGGTGCCGCCTGAATACGCCCGCGATGACAGACCACGCGTGGTGTTCTGCGGCGCCATCGCGCCCTGGATTGACGTGCCGCTCATCGTGGCGGCCGCACGCCGTCTGCCTGAAGTGAACTTCTATCTCGTGGGCCCTGCGCACGGCCGCCGCCTCGATGACCTGCCGGCCAATCTGCACTGGCTGGGTCCGCGGCCCTACGCCCGGGTGCCGGCGTATCTGCAGCACGCGCACGTCTGTCTTGCACCCTTCGACGTGACCGGCCACGCCGGGCTCATGGCCGGGGTGGATGCGCTGAAGCTCTACGAATACCTGGCAAGCGGTACCCCGGTGCTGGCCACCCGCTGGCCGCAATCGGAACGGCTTGCCCCCTGGCTGGCGCTGACCGGGCAGGGGCCGGACGAGTTCGTGGCGCGGCTGCAAACGGTGCTTGCGGCGGACGAAGCGGCTGAGGTCGCGCGGCGGCGCAGGCTTGAGGCGGTTGTGCCGACCTGGAGCTGGGAGCAGCGGGTTACCGATGCCGGTATCGAGCTTTGACGTGGATTTTGCGTCCTGTGCATTTTTGCCATGGCCCGGGTCGCTATAATCCGCTCCTGTTTCCAACGGGCCGGACCTCGATCATGCTGAAAAAGACTGTTGCCTTCTGTGTCTGCCTGGCGCTTGCCGGCTGTACCACGAACCCTTACACCGGAGAGCGTGAAGCCTCCAACAAAGCCAAAGGCGCTGCCATCGGCGCAGCAGTGGGCGCCGTTGTCGGCGCTCTCACCGGTGACGATGCGGACGAACGGCGCAAGCGCGCGCTGGTGGGCCTGGGCGTGGGCGCGCTGACGGGGACGGCCATAGGCGCGTACATGGATGCGCAGGAAGCAAAGCTCAGAGAGCAGCTTGAAGGCACCGGCGTGAGCGTCACGCGCATGGGTGACGACGTGGTGTTGAACATGCCCGGCAATATCACCTTCGATACCGACCGCAGCGACCTCCAGGGCGGCTTCCTGCCGGTGCTGGACTCGGTAAGCCTCGTGCTGAAAGAGTACGAGCAGACCCTGATCGACGTCACCGGTCACACCGACAGCACGGGCTCGGTTGCCTACAACATGGGGCTCTCCGAACGGCGCGCAGACAGTGTGGCGACCTATCTCAGGGGCACCGGGGTGGAACCGGCACGCATCGAGACGCTGGGCGTCGGCCCGGGCTATCCGGTTGCCGATAACGCCACGGTCGAAGGACGGCGCCTGAACCGGCGTGTGGAACTGGTGTTGAAACCCCTCACCTAGCGCTGAGGGGCTCAGCGGCGTGCTTCGAGCGCGCCGTCGAGGTCCGCGTCGGCGCAGAACGCGTCGAAAGCGTCCTTCAGATCGTTGACGCGCACGCTCTCGGGCGCGTCGACGACCATCGCAACACTGAAGATCGGCGTGCCCGTGTGCGCCGCCGGGGACGCTTCTGTCTGCAGATCACGGATATTGATGGCGCGGTCGGCGAAGAAGCTGGCGATGGCGGCAACGATGCCGGGGTGGTCCAGGGCCATCACGCTGACGTCGAAGCTGCGCAGGCGTTCCGCCGGGGCATGTCGCTCGGTGGGGCGGAAGAGATAGGTCAGGTCGTCGGCGCTCTCGCACCGGGTCCGTAAGGTCACCTCGAACGCGGCCAGCGCTTCGGGTTCGCCGGTGACCGCCATGAGCACGGCAAACTCACTGCCGAGGGCGGTCATGCGGCTGTCGGTGATGTTCAGGCCGTGGGCCCGCGCATCGCTGGTGATGTCGCTCACGAGGCCCGGGCGGTCGTGGCCGATGGCGGAAAGCACGGCTTCGGCCACCGCTCTAGCCTTTGATGTGCTCGGAGACGAAGGCTGCGAGGTCGTTCACCGCGATGCGCTGCTGCGCCATGGTGTCGCGATCGCGCACGGTGACCGTGTCGTCTTCTTCGATGGTCTGAAAGTCCACGGTCACGCAGAGCGGCGTGCCCACTTCGTCGTGACGGCGGTAACCTTTGCCGATGTTTCCGGTGTCCTCGTAGAGGATGCGACCGAGACCCAGGCGCTGCAGGTTCTGCTTGATGGTCTTGGCTTTGGTGACGATCCCCTCGTGGTTGCGCTTCAGCGGCAGCACGGCAACTTTGATGGGTGACAGGTGCGGGCGGAACGCCATGACCGTGCGCTCCGAGCCGTTTTCCAGCGTCTCGACCCGATAGGCTTCGTTCATAACCGCCAGCACGCCGCGATCCACGCCTGCCGACGGCTCTATCACGAACGGGACCTGCCAGGCTTTGCTGTCCAGGTCCTGCATCACGAGCTTGGCGTTCGACTCCGAGTTGTCGGCGACGGTGGCGTGAATGCCGTAGTCGGCCTGATTCTTGGTGTGGGAGCCGAGGTCGAAATCGGTGCGGTTGGCTATACCTTCCAGCTCTTCCAGACCATGGGGAAAGCGGTACATCACATCGACCGTGGCCTTCGAATAATGGGCGAGCTCATCCGCCGGCACGTGGTACAGCTCGAGGTTGTTCTCATTGACGCCCTGCTCACCCCACCAGCGCAGACGCTCAGCCACCCATTGATCGTGCCAGTGTTCGTCCTCGCCGGGTTTGACAAAAAACTCCAGCTCCATCTGCTCGAACTCGCGCACGCGGAAGATGAAGTTGCGCGGCGTGATCTCGTTGCGGAACGCCTTGCCGATCTGCGCGATGCCGAAGGGCAGCTTGGGCGATGTGGAGTCCAGCACGTTCTTGAAGTTCGTGAAGATCGCCTGGGCGGTCTCGGGGCGCAGGTAGGCGAACGAGCTGCCGTCGTCCACCGGTCCCACCTGCGTCTTGAACATGAGGTTGAAGGGCCGCGGGTCTGTCAGATCCGTGGAACCGCAGTTGGGGCATTTGGCTTCGGTCAGATGATCCGCGCGCCAGCGGCTCTTGCATTCGCGGCAGTCGACGAGGGGATCGGTGAAGGTCGCCTCATGGCCGGAATAGCGCAGCGTGGTCGGGTTGGTGAGAATGGCTGCGTCCAGCCCTTCCACATCGTCGCGTTCGTAGACCATGGCCCGCCACCAGGCCGCTTTGAGGTTGTTTTTCAGCTCCACGCCGAGAGGGCCGTAGTCGTATACGCCCTGCAGGCCACCATAGATGTCGCTGCTCTGAAAGATGAAGCCACGGCGCTTGCACAGCGCGACGAGCTCTTCCATGTTTTTGGCGGTCACGGTAGGCCCCGTCTCGAAAAATGAAGGCGGCGACTATACCGGAAATCATGTAAATGTGGGTCTTACATGTGGCTACAAACCTGTACTTATCTGCTACGTCAGGCGGTGTTGAAATGGCATCTAGTCACACGTAGTCAGTAGTACCCATGGCTGTTAGAAGCGACGATATCGACAAGGACAGGCAGTTTTTCCGCAGCCCGCAACGGATCTGCCGGGTAAATGAACTCTGGTATTTTGCGTCCCGTGAGGGTGATCAGGGCCCGTATCGCAGTGAAGGCGAGGTGCGCTCCGAGCTCGATCGCTACGTGACGGCAGCCAGTGACCTGGCGGCGATGGGCATCGATCGCAACACCATCGTGCTGGAAGACGTGAACTTCGATCGTCGCGTGTGGCTTGCCAGCGAAAAAACCATCCGCTTCGACGAGTTTCTGGAAATCCAGGCTTCCTGAAGCGCTGCTTCCAATTCCTGCTTCTTTCTGGTCTCCTGTGCGGCCGCAGGCGCCCTTGCGCCTGGGCGGATCATTCCTATGATCTGATTGCCATCGGGGACAAAACGGGAGCAGGCGGGCGAGGTGTCGACGCTTTTTGATCTGACCGGCAAGGTCGCACTTATAACGGGTTCGAGTAAAGGCATCGGCAAGGCGATAGCACACGAAATGGCGCGCCACGGCGCCCGTGTGGTGATTTCCAGCCGCAAAGGCGATGTGTGTGAGGCGGTTGCTGCCGAGATCAATGCCGACGTCGCTACCGGCGGTGGGGAGGCGGTGGCCATACCGGCGCACGTGGGTCAGCCCGAAGCGCTCGAGCAGCTCGTGGAGACGACGCGCAGTCGGCTGGGGCCCGTCGATGTGCTGGTCTGCAATGCCGCGGTGAATCCTTACTACGGCCCTATGAAAGACATGCCCGACGAGGCCTTCGACAAGGTTCTCGACATCAACATCAAAGCCAATCACCGGCTGGCGCACCTGGTGCTGCCGGAAATGGTCGAACGTCGTGACGGCGCAGTCATGATCGTCTCCAGCGTGGGCGGGCTCAAAGGCAGTGAGACGTTGGGCGCGTACTGCATCTCGAAGGCTGCCGACCTGCAGCTTGTGCGAAATCTGGCCGTGGAGTACGGGCCCCACAATATTCGCGTCAACGCGATTTCGCCGGGGCTGGTACGCACCGACTTTGCCCGGGCTCTGTGGGAGAATCCCGACATTCTCGCAGAGCGCACCTCGGGGGATCCGCTGCGGCGCATCGGCGAACCGGAAGAAATTGCCGGGATCGCGGTGTATCTCGCGAGCGCGGCGGGATCGTTCACGACGGGACAGAACTTCGTCATCGATGGTGGTTCCACCATTACGTAAGCGCCTGGACGTAAGCGCCTGGCGCACAGGCACACAGAGCAATTGGGGGGTCCGATCAGATGAGTGAAACCATGGACAACAGCGAGCAGCGCAAGTGGTGGGCGCGGGCGCTTCTGGTAGGCGGCGTAGTCGCGCTGGTTGCGCTGCCTCTGGGCGCCCTTGGCACCCGCTTCGGGGTCTGGAGCTTCCAGGGGGGCTTTCTGCTGCTGGCAGTGGGTGTGGTGCTGGCGACGATCGTGTTCTTTCTGGGGGTCGTGGGTGGTGTCTACGCCCACGTGAAAAAGCGCGGCGCCGACCGTAACGACTGTCTCATCGGCGCCGTCATCGGTGTCGTCATCCTCGGCATCATGGGCAGCAACGCCATGACCGCGTTCTCCGTGCCGCCGATACACAACATCACCACCGATACGCGCAATCCCCCGGAGTTCGACCAGCTTGCGACGCTGCGGGAAACCCTGCGGGCGGAGAACCCCGAGGCGGTCAACCCGCTGGCGTACGACGCCGAGAAGCTTGCGTCACAGCAGCAGACGGCCTATCCCGAGGTGAAGCCGCTGATCACGAGCACCGCGCCGGACGAGATGCTGGAACGGGCGGCCCGTGCAGTGGAAGATCTCGGCATGGAGCTCGTCCAGGCCAACCGCCAGCGTGGCATCGTTGAAGCCACGGACACCACCTTCTGGTTTGGTTTCAAAGACGATGTGGTCATCCGCGTGCGGGCGGAGGGTGCCGGCTCGGTCGTGGACGTGCGCAGCGTGTCACGGGTGGGCCAGTCCGACCTCGGTAAGAACGCGGACCGTATCCTCGCCATTCTCGGCGCGCTGGGCGACTGATGCTGGCCGTGTCCAGCACCCCTCGACGGGGCTGACGGACACGGTCCGCAGACCTTTTCCGTAGCGGCGCCGGGCGGCGCCGGCAGACCATGGGTGCGTCAACCGCCGTGCCCCGAGTTTGCATGTCTCTGTTTCGCCACGCCGCCCTGCAGGCCTCCGCTGATCCATCCACCGGACCCATAGCCTGGCGCGCGCCACGGGCGCGGTTGCTCGCTGCGGGGGCCGTGGGCTGCGTTCTGGCGACGCTGACGGGCGCAGCTCTGCTGCCTTACGGGCAGACCCTCACCGTGCGTGGCGTTGTCAGCGCCGGCGTGCGGGCGGTGCTGGTGCCAAGCCCTTCGGCCGGTCGCATTGACGGGCTGATTGCCACCGACCGGGCGGTGCTGCGCGGCGCGGTGCTCGCCCGTCTCGACAAGCGCGTCTATAGCGCAGGCGAGGTGCCGCGCAGCGAGGTGGAGGCCACGCGCCTGGAACAGCGCCTCGAGGCCATGATCCGTCGCGAAAAAGCCCTCGCTGCGCTGCACGCCCGGGAGGCGGCGGAGCTGGCCGCGAAGATTTCCCGTTGGGAAGTGGTGGTGGCCTCCGCCGCGGCGCAGGTGGATCTGCTGCGTGAGCGCCTGGCGCTGACGGCGCGCGAGGATGCCCGTATGGCGCGTCTCGCCGCCAACCACTGGATCAGCAGGCAGGTGCTGACCGAGCGGCGTCACGCCCGCCTGCAACTCGAACAATCGCTGGAAGCGGCAGCGTCCGAACAGACGCTCGCGCAGCGCGAACGGCAACTGGTGGAGGAAGCTGCCGGCGTGCATGCCGCCCGTGTGTCCCTCGCCCGGGAGGAGCAGGCGCTGGCCGTGGCGGACGTCCGGGCTGAGATAGGCCGCTGGCGCGCGGGCATGCTGGAGGCGGTACTGGCCCCGGTCGCGGGGCTGGTGGCTGATGTCATGGTGCAGGCGGGTGACAGCGTGGCGGCGGGGCAGCCGGTTGCCACGCTGCTGACGGCGCATGAGCAACCGGCCGTAACCCTCGCGCTCCCGGCCCGCGGCGCCGCCCGCGTGCGCCCGGGTCAGCGGGTGCTGCTGCGTTTCGACGCCTTTCCCGCCAGCGATCATGGCGTGGGCGTGGGGCGCATCGCTCAGGTCAGTCGCGCGCCGCGACCGGGGGAGAGCGGTCCCCTGTTCAGCGCGGAGGTGCGGCTCGTTGCTTTACCGTCGGGGGTGCAGCGGTTGCCCGCCGGCACGGCGTTGACTGCGGATGTGCTGTTTCGCCGCAAGCCGCTGTGGCGGTGGTTGCTGGATCCGCTGCACGCTGCGTTCGAGCGGCTGAGGGCCTGAGCGTGCGCCGGCCGCCCATGGAATTGCAGAGTGAACACAGCGAGTGCGGGCTCGCCTGCCTGGCCATGGTGGCCGGGCATTATCGCCGGGGCTTCGATCTGGCGTACCTGCGCCGCCGCTTCGGCAGTGGCAGCGATGGCGCGACGATGCTGCAGCTTGCGGGCTTTGCCCGCGAGCTGGGGTTGGTGGCGCGCGGTTTACGGCTCGAGCCCGACCAGCTCCGCGCGCTGAAACGCCCTGCGGTTCTGCACTGGGGCATGCACCACTTCGTCGTGCTGGTTGCGGTGCGCCGCGGTCATGTGCTGCTGCATGACCCGGCCACGGGTCCGGTGCGCTGTCCATGGCCGGAGGTGGGTCGGCAATTCACCGGCGTTGCGCTGGAGCTGTGGCCCGGCGCGGATTTCGGCCAGGGGCGGGACAGCACCGAGGTGCCGTCGCCGCGCCGCCTTTCGCTGGCCGGGCTCTGGTCCATGCTGCTCGGAGCCCGCCGCGACGTGGTCTGGGTGGGTCTTCTAACCGCGGCGCTGCAGGCATTGCTGGTGGCAGGTCCCTGGCATATGCAGTGGACGGTGGATATCGCCCTTGCCGCAGGGGATCTCGAGCTGTTGTGGGTGCTGGCCGCCGGCTTCGGTTTGCTGCTGGTGCTGCGCTGCGTGGTGCACTGGTTGCGTGGCATTGTCGTTGCGCACCTCGGGCACAGCCTGTCGTTTCTCTTTGCCAGCGAACTGATCAGCCATCTCCTGGCGTTGCCGCTGGGCTGGTTTGAGCGGCGCCGCATCGGTGACGTGCAGTCGCGGTTCGTGTCCCTGGAGCCCGTGCAGGTATTTCTCACGCAGGGCGCCGCCACCATGCTGGTAGATGCCCTGCTGGTGTTTTTGAGTCTTGCGCTGATGCTGGCTTACCACTGGTGGCTGGCGCTGCTGGTTGCAGGTGTGCAGGCCTGCTACGTGGTGGCTGCCCTGTTGCTGGTACCGATGCTGCGGGCACGGCATGCGCGTCTTCTTGCGGCTCGTGCCGGTGAGCAGTCGCAGCTGCTGGAGACGTTGCGCTCGATCTTCGGCGTGAAAGTCTACGGGCAGGAGGCGACGCGGCTTGCGCAGTGGCAGCGCCTTCAGGCGCGTGTGATCGAGGAGGGGCTTGCATTGCAGCGCCTGCAGGTGCATCTGGGCACGCTTGCTGTGGCGGTGACGGGGTTGGAGTTGTTGCTGGTGGTTGCCCTTGGCGCCAGGGAGGTGCTTGCCGCAACCGGTTTCTCCCTCGGCATGCTCTTCGCCTTCGTGGGTTACCGGGGTTTTTTCGGTGAACGCCTGCAGGCCCTGGTGAACGAGAGTGTCGAGCTGCGCACGCTGCGCGTGCATCTCAAGCGACTGGAAGATATCTGGCTGGCGACGCCAGAGCCGCCGCCGCTCCCGCAGGCTGCCGGCGTGGTGGCGCCGCTGGTGTTGAAAAAGGTCACCTATCGCTATGCGCCGCAGGCTGCCTGTGTGCTGCGCGAGCTTGATCTGCATCTGCCGCCAGGCGCCTTCGTGGCGCTGACCGGACCGTCAGGGACGGGCAAGTCCACGCTGGTGAAGTTGCTGCTGGGGCTCGCGCAACCGACGGAAGGCGAGCTGTGGCTGGGTGATCAGCGCCTCACCCCCGCTCTTGCCGGGGCGTACCGGGCCCGGGTGGCCACCGTGCTGCAGCAGGACACGTTCGTCAGCGGCAGCGTCGCAGAGAACATTGCGCTGTTTGCCCCGGTGGATGCGGACCGTCTCGCGCACGTGCTGGCGCAGGTGCGTTTGACGGAGCTCGTCGGAGCCCTGCCCATGCACGAGCGAACACCGCTGGGTGAGATCGGAAACCGGTTTTCGGCAGGGGAAATGCAACGCCTGTTGCTGGCGCGGGCGCTCTACCGGCAACCGGACTATCTGTTTCTGGATGAAGCCACGGCAAACCTCGACGCGGCCAGCGCGGCCGTGGTAGCCGACGTGGTCAGTGGGCTTTCGTGCACCCGTCTGCTGGTGACGCACGACGGGATGCTGGCGGCGCGGGCGGAGCGTGTTCTACAGCTGCGGGACGGCAGGCTCGACGACGTCACGGACGCACTGCGGCGTGGTGACGGTGCTGCTCAGAACTTCAGCAGCTCGGCTTCCATGCTGACGAGATCGAACACGCCGATGGCGTTGTAACCCTGCATGTGTCCGGCACACTCACCGGGGTTGAAGATGGTCGTTTGCGGGCCCTGACGTTCCAGGCGATAGCGATGGGTGTGTCCGTGCAGGGCAACGTGGTGCGTATCGGAAAGGTGGCCGTCGAACTCCAGCGGGTCGTGAACCACGATGAGCTCGCGATCGGCCCAGGTGGCGGTAAAGGGCGGCTCGCAGAAATGGAAGCCGAAGCGGCGGATGGCATCGTCCAGGGAGTCGCGTTCCTCGTCGTTGTTGCCGAACACGCCGAACAGCGGCATGGTGAGCTGTGCAAACACTTCCAGCGTCTTCGCCTGGGTGATGTCACCCGTATGCACTACGCGATCCACACCGGCGTCGTTCAGCAGCTCGACGATTCGGCGGACGTTTTTCATGTTGTTGTGCGTGTCGCTGACGACGCCTATGCGCATGACCTGCCGCTCGCTAACAGATAGTGGGTGGGACGCTGCTCAGATGGCCGCTACAGACAATGGCCGCTACGGACAGGCCACTACAGACAAAAGAAAGGCCAGCTTGCGCTGGCCTTGTTCGCCCTGCCGGTGATGTCGGTGATCAGGCTTTTTCGAGAATGTGGATGCCGCAGGCAGAACCCAGCCCAATCACGTGCGTGAGACCGATGCGGGCCCCTTCCACCTGCCGGCCGCCGGCCTCGCCGCGCAGATGCGTGCTGACTTCGTAGATGTTGGCGATGCCGGTGGCACCCAGCGGGTGGCCTTTGGACAGAAGCCCGCCGGACACGTTCACAGGGATGCGCCCGCCAAGGGCCACTTCGCCGTCGTCGATCATGCGACCGGCTTCACCGTCGCCGCAGAGTCCCAGGTTCTCGTAGTGCAGGATCTCCGCCGTGGCGAAACAGTCGTGCAGCTCCACCAGATCAACGTCGTCGGGCCCGAGGCCGGCCATTTCATAAGCCTCTTTGGCGGCGCGGCGGGTGCAGCTGTTGACGTCGGGCATGACCAGGTCGCGTTCCTGCCATGGGTCGGACGCCATGACCGAGGCGCGCACTTTCACCGCACGGTCCATGAGACCCAGCTCGCGGGCTTTGCTTTCCGAACAGATCACAGCAGCCGCTGAGCCGTCGACATTTACCGAGCACATGAGCTTGGTGTTGGGGTACGAGATCATCTCCGCGTTCATGACCTGATCCAGCGGGGTCTCGATCTGGTACATCGCTTTCGGGTTGAGCGTGGAGTGGTGGTGGTTCTTCACGGACACCTTGGCGAATTGCTCGAAGGTGGTGCCGTACTTGCGGGAATGTTCCATGCCGGCTTCCGCGAACACGGCGGGCATGGTGCCCGAGCCCAGGAGGCCTTCTTTCGGAATGCCCGTGCCGCCGCCGGCGCCGCCCAGAAGGCCTTTGCCCATCTGCTCGACACCCACCGCAAGCACGCAGTCGTAGAGGCCGGCTTTCACGGATGTCCACGCTTCGCGGAAAGCCGTGGCGCCGGTGGCGCAGGCGTTGGATACGTTGACGACGGGAATGCCGGTTTGACCGATTTCCTGCAGGATGCGCTGGCCGACCATGCCGGAAGCCTGGCCGAGGTTGCCGCAATAAAGCGCCTGCATGTCCTGGATGGCCAGACCGCAGTCGTCCAGGGCCATCAGCGCCGCCTGCGCGCCGATCTGCGGCACGGTTTTGTCGGGGAAGCGGCCGAACTTGATCATGTCTACGCCCACGATGTATGCGTCAGTCATGGAGGTCTCCTCTCGCGTTTGCGATGTTGGTGTCTAGCTTGAACGTCTCGTGTGTGTCTCGTCAGGTCAGGTTCCTGTCCGCCCGCCGCCGCCGTCAGGCGCTCTTCGGGCTGAAGAAATAGCTGAGGTAAGCGTTGCCTTCCTTGTCCTTGCGCCCCAGCGCGTCGTCGAACACAACCTCCACGGGCATGTCGAACTCGATGTTAGCCGGATCCGGTTCGACGTTGATGAGGTTGCCTTTGATGGCGGTACCGTCGTCCAGATCGACAATGGCGCTGATATACGGCACCTCGATGCCCGGGAACGAGCGGTGCACGATGGAGTATGAATACAGCTTGCCCGTCGTCGGCAGAGTGACGGTGCTCATCTGGTCGCGGGCGCCGCATTTCGAGCAGGTGCTGCGCTCGCCCAGGAAAGTCGCGCCGCAGGCACCACACTTGTACCCTTCGAGGTAGGGCTCGCCTTCCTCGGGTATCTTGATGTACGGCACGGCGGGTAGTGGCTTGTCGCTCATGGTCCTCTCTGCTTCCCCTGTTGTGTTTTTGAGCAATATCCCGGCAAGCTTACTACGCCCGTAAAAACAGGTTAAGTCTAAAGTTTTGCGCCCCGCGACCGCACAATCGGCGGCATTGTGAGGGCCGTGCGGGTCTGTACAACGAACGGGTACGGGAACGGGAAAGGGAACGGGAAAGGGAACGGGAAAGGGAACGGGAAAGGGGACCGGAGAGGGGACGGTACAGCGATGAAATCAGTCAAAGTCAAAGACTACATGACCGCGCGCCTGCGCCTGCATACCTTCACGGCGAAAACCAACGTCGTCGAGGCCATGGAAGATCTGCTCAAGCACAGAATTTCCGGCGCGCCCGTCATCGACGAGGCGGGCAACATGGTGGGCATCCTCTCCGAGGTGGATCTCATGCAGGTGGTGGTGCAGGACAGCTACTACGACGAGTCGGTGGGCATCGTGGAGGATTACATGCGCACGGAAGTGGACGTGATCGACCCCGACATGGACATCTACACCCTCGCGGAGAAGTTTGTCAGGGAGCATCGGCGCCGCTATCCGGTCGTCAGCAACGGCAAGCTCGTGGGACAGATCAGTCGCCGCGACGTGCTGCGCGCCACGGAAGATTTTCTGAAGAAAGACAAACCCCGCCGGCGGCGGTAGAGCTAACCCAGCTTCCCGCGGATGATCTCGTTGACCTGCTGCGGGTTGGCTTTGCCCTGCGTGGCTTTCATGACCTGCCCCACGAAGAAGCCCAGGACCTTGGTCTTGCCGGCCTTCAGCTGATCCACCTGCGCGGGATTGTCCGCGAGGATCTGCTCCACGATGGCCGTCAGCTCGCCGGTGTCGCTGAGCTGCGCCAGACCGAGCTCGTCGATGCGGGCGTCCACCTCGCCACCGTCCTGCCACAACGCGTCGAAGAGCTGCTTGGCAGTTTTCGACGACAGCGTGCCGTCGCTGATGCGTTCGATCAGGCGCCCCAGCCGGGCTGCGGTGACCGGCGAGGCACTGATGTCGAGCTCGCCTTTGTTGAGATGAGCGGACAATTCCCCCATGACCCAGTTCGCGGCCTGTTTTGCGTCGCCGCAGACTGTCAGCACCGCTTCGAAGTACATGGCCGTGTCCGGGTCTTCCACCAGCCAGCGGGCGTCGTACTCGGACAGCGCCAGTTCGTCCACGTAGCGCGTGCGGCGGGCTTCCGGCAGCTCCGGCATGGTCTCGCGAACGGCCTGCACGAAGGCCTCGTCGAGGGTGAGCGGCAGCAGGTCCGGGTCCGGGAAATACCGGTAGTCGTCGCTGAACTCCTTCGTGCGCATGGAAAACGTCTGGTTGCGCTCGGCATCGTAGCGGCGCGTTTCCCGCTGGATGGTGCCGCCGCTTTCCAGCACGTCGATCTGGCGCTCTATCTCCGCATTGATGGCCTGCTCCACGAAGCGGAAAGAGTTGATGTTTTTCAGCTCGGTACGTTCACCGAACTCGGCCTGGCCGACGGGCCGCACCGACACGTTGGCGTCGCAGCGCATGCTGCCTTCAGCCAGGTTGCCGTCGCAGATGCGCAGGTACCGCACCAGGCTGTGCAGCTGACGGAAACAGTTGGCGGCTTCTCTGGCGGTGCGGAAATCGGGTTCCGAGACCACTTCCAGGAGCGGTGTGCCGGTTCGGTTGAGGTCGATGGCGGTCATGCCCGGGTACAGATCGTGCACCGATTTGCCCGCGTCTTCCTCGAGATGCGCGCGCGTGATACCGATCACCCGTTCGGTGCCGTCGTCCATGTGCACGGTGATTTCCCCGCGCCCCACAACCGGCGTTTCGAACTGGCTGATCTGATAGCCCTTGGGCAGATCCTGGTAGAAGTAGTTCTTGCGGTCGAAGATCGAGTGCAGGTTGATCTCTGCGCCGATGGCGAGGCCGAACTTGACGGCCATGGCCACGGCTTCGCCGTTCAGCACCGGCAGCACGCCTGGCAGCCCGAGGTCCACGGCGCAGGCCTGGGCGTTCGGCTCCGCGCCGAACGCGTTGCTGGCGCCCGAGAAGATTTTGCTGGCCGTCGCAAGCTGCACGTGCACTTCGATGCCGATGACCGGTTCCCAGTTCATGCTGCCGCTCCCGCGTCCACCGGGGGACGCCGCTGGTGCCAGTCGGTGGTGGTCTGATAGCTGTGCACCAGCCCGAGCAGCAGATCTTCCCGGAAAGCGGGGCCTATGAGCTGAGCGCCGAGCGGCAGCCCGGCGTCGGCCCCGCCGGCCGTGCCGCAGGGAAAGGCGATGGCGGGCAGTCCTGCCAGGCTCACGGGCACCGTGAAACGGTCCTGCTGGTACATCGCCACCGGATCGCTGGTGAGCGCGCCCCGGGCGAAAGCCGGCCCGGGCGTGGTCGGCGTCAGCAGCACGTCAACGGTCTCGAAGACCTGCGTGAAGTCATTGGCTATGAGGCGTCGCAGCTTCTGAGCCTTGAGGTAGTAGGCATCGAAGTACCCCACTGACAGAGCGTAGGTGCCCGTGAGGATGCGGCGCTGCACCTCGGCGCCCAGGCCCTCGCTGCGGGACCGCTCGTACAGGTCTTCCAGCGACTCGGGGTCTGCGCAGCGATGTCCGAAGCGCACGCCGTCGTAGCGGGACAGGTTGGTGGACGCCTCCGCACCGGCGATGACGTAGTACGCGGGAATGGCGGCATCCGTATGGGGCAGCGAAACTTCCACGCACTCATGGCCCATGGCCGCAAAGGCGGCGCGCAACTCGTCGAGGTGCGCGCCGTCAGCCAGGTCGGCAAAGTACTCTTTCGGCAGCCCGATTTTCAGGCTACCGGGCAGTGCCGGCACCGGTGCCTCGATACGGTCGGCGCGCGCTGCCGTCAGCCAGGTATCCTCGCGGTCAGCGCTGGTGGAGTCGCGCTCGTCGAACCCTGCCATGGCTGCAAGCAGCAGGGCCGCGTCGGCCGCGGAGCGCGCCAGAGGCCCGCCCTGGTCCAGGCTGGAGGCGAAGGCGACCATGCCGTAGCGGGATACGCGCCCGTAAGTGGGCTTCAGGCCCGTGATGCCGCAGAAGGCAGCGGGTTGTCGAATGGAGCCGCCCGTGTCGGTGCCCGTTGCCAGCGGGGTGAGACCGGCAGCCACCACGGCGGCCGAGCCGCCCGAGGAGCCGCCCGGAACACGGTCGGCCTGCCAGGGGTTGGCCACAGGGCCGAAGTAGCTGTTCTCGTTGGACGAGCCCATGGCGAACTCGTCCATGTTGGT
>CAZYYJ010000106.1:0-14268 GCA_964651595.1 uncultured Pseudomonadales bacterium
GTGGCCGATCCCGACACCCTCGAACCGGTGCCACAGGATGGCGAGACCATCGGTGAGGTGATGATGCGCGGGAACAACGTGATGATGGGCTATCTCAAGAACCCGGCAGCCACCGACGAGGCGTTTACGGGGGGCTGGTTCCACTCCGGCGACCTCGCGGTGTGGCATCCCGATGGCTACATCCAGATCAAAGATCGCTCCAAGGACATCATCATCTCCGGGGGGGAGAACATCTCCAGCATCGAGGTGGAAGACACGCTGTTCCGCCACCCCGCGGTGCTGGAAGCGGCAGTTGTGGCCAGAAGCGATGAAAAGTGGGGGGAGACACCGTGCGCCTTCGTGACGTTGAAACCCGGCGCGTCGTCGACGGTGGAAGATATCCTGGATTTCTGCCGGGCGAACCTTGCGCGATTCAAGGTGCCTAAGCACGTGATCTTCATGGACCTGCCCAAGACGTCCACAGGCAAGGTGCAGAAGTTCGCGTTGCGTGAACTGGCGGAAAACGAGGTGACAAATTGAACAAAGCGGGTGTTTTTGCAGGGCTGGTGGTGCTGCTGCTGGTCAGCGCGTACTTCCTGCCGGTGGCGGCGTGGATACAGGCGCTGTTTGAGTGGATCCAGGGCAATCCGGGCATCGCCTGGGCGGTGTTTCTGACCGTGTACATCGCAGCCACCGTGCTGCTGGTGCCGGGAAGCCTGCTGACGCTGGGCGCGGGTGCACTCTTCGGTCTTACGCAGGGTTACGTGCTGGTGGCCATTGCCAGCGTGACCGGGGCAACCTGCGCCTTTCTGCTGGGGCGTTTCTTTGCGCGCGACTGGGTGGAAGGAAAGCTGGCTGCCATGCCGCGCTTTGCCGCGCTCGACCGGGCAGTGAGCGAACGCGGCGCGCTGATTGTGCTGCTTACGCGCCTGTCGCCGTTGTTTCCCTTCAACCTGCTCAACTATGCGCTCGGTCTCACCAACGTGCGTGTGGGCACCTTCGTGCTGGTGTCGTGGGTGGGCATGATTCCCGGCACGCTGCTTTACGTCTACCTCGGCTCGGTGGCAACGGATCTTGCGAGCATCATGGCGGGAGACGTGGGTGAGTCCCCCTTGGGTGGCTGGCTTTTCTACGGTGGCCTCGTCGCCACGCTGGTGCTGACCATCGTGATCACGCGCTTTGCAACCCGCGCCCTCAACGAACAGCTCGAAGCACCGCAGACCTAGGGCCGACTGCGGCCTGAAACTGTGTGCATGCGTGTCCGACGGTCCCGTGTTTTCAGCCTGCAGGCTTCGGTGTACCGTTCGCGATCCTTAAACCGCGCCCGCCTGTCGGGCCCCAGAGAGACATAGCTTTCCATGACCGATTATCCCGGCGCAGACTTCGATGCTGCCGCGCGCGCGCTGCTGGCACCTGACGACTACGAGAACCCCGAACCCGCCGGGCGCTATCACCTGATCGTGATCGGTGCCGGCCCTGCCGGTCTCATTTCAGCGATCGGCGCGGCCGGTGTGGGCGCACGCGTGGCGCTGATTGAGCGCGGCCTGATGGGTGGCGACTGCCTCAACGTGGGTTGTGTGCCTTCGAAGGCGTTGCTGGAATACACCGCGCGCACGACGGCACCCGCGTTCGGGGACGCCTTCCGCTGGTTGCGGGAGGTGCGCGCGGGCATTGCACCGCACGACTCTGTGGCCCGCTACAACGAGCTGGGCGCGGATGTCTTTCTCGGCGAAGCCCGCTTTGTGGATGCGCACACCGTGGCGGTGGGGGACACGCAGCTCACCGGACGGCGCATAGCGATCTGTGTGGGCGCGCGCGCTGCCGTGCCGCCGATTCCCGGCCTTGTGGAAAGTTCGCCGCTCACCAACGAAACGGTCTTCGATCTCACGGAAGCCCCCGACAGTGTGGCCATCCTCGGCGCCGGCCCCATCGGCTGTGAGCTGGCCACCGTGTTTGCCCGCCTCGGTGTGACGGTGCATCTTTTTGAAATGGCTGACCGCATTCTGCCGCTGGAGACTCTGGCTGCCAGCGAGCGTCTCGCAGACGCGTTGCGGGCCCTGGGGGTGACGTTGCACGTTGGCGATGCGGTGCAGGAAGTGGTGCCGGGTGAGCCGGTGCAGGTGAAATCAGCGCAGGGCATCGTATCGGTGGAGCGGATTGTCGTGGCCCTCGGACGCTCACCCAACACCGACAGTCTGCAGACGGAAAACGCCGGCGTTACGCTCGATCCGCGGGGCTTTGTGGTGACGGATGCGAAGCTGCGCACGTCCGCAAAACATATCTACGCGGCCGGTGACTGCCGCGGCGGGTTGCAGTTCACCCATCATGCGGATGCGCAGGCGCGGGTGGTGGTGCAGAACGCGCTGTTTGCGCCGACGGCGCGGGTGGACGGGCTGGTGGTGCCGCATTGCACGTACACCCACCCGGAAATTGCCTCGGTTGGCGCCCGGGAAGAGGATCTCGACGCGGCTAACCAGCCTTACGACGTTTACGAGGTATCTTTCGACGAACTCGATCGGGGTCGCGCCGAGCTGGACGGCACCGGCTTCGCGCGCGTGCTGACCGCGAAAGGCAAAGACAAGATCCTCGGCGCCACCATCGTCGGCCACGATGCGGGAGAGCAGCTGGCACCGCTGTGCCTGCTCATGAGCAACGGGCTCGGCCTCGGGGCGGCGGGCAAAGCCCTTTACAGTTATCCCACGCGCAGCGAATACCTGAAAAATCTCGCCAACGCCTACACGCGGTCGCGCTTTACCCCGACGGTGGCGGCCCTGTTCAAGAACTGGTTGCGGCTGACCGGCTGATCGGCCGGGCTGCGGGTAGGCGCGGACCGGCTTCAGTCGATCAGCTCGGCGTCCACGTCCACGGCCGGCGGGTCTTCCAACGCGGCTTCGGTTTCGAGCTGAGGCGGCGGCTCGTCGTCGAAGTCGGGTTCCATCGATGGCGGATCTTCGATTTCCGAATCGAGCTCCAGCATCGGCGGGTCTACGATCTGCAGATCCGCCAGCATCTCAGGCTCGGCATCGCACGGCATCTCCGTGCGATCGACCGGCTCGTCGCTGAAATCGTCGTCAGCGCGCTGCTCGCTCTGCGCGAGGCGATCTGCGCTGTTACTCGTCATGGGGAACGCTCCCCAGGGACGTGATCTGCAGCTGCGGATTCTCGCGCAGCTGCTCGATCGCTTCGCTCATCAGATCGTCCACCCGGAAGGTGGCATGGCGCCCGCTCGATGGGTCGAGGGCGGCGCTGACCCACGGCAGTGCTTCATCGTCGTCGAATTCGAGGCCGAACGTGCACATGACGGTCAGGTATTTGCAGACATCGCGTTCCGCAGAGACGCCGTAGCGCGCGGCTCGGGCGATACCATGGTCGATGGCTGTGAGAAGCTGCCGGTCGGACAGGTCTTCACAGACCTCCGGCACGAATTCGCGCAGATGGGCGATCATGCGATCGGCAAAACCGCGCTTCACCACGGTGCGCAGCGCCTCTCTTTGCGCGTTTCGTATCACCAGCACAAATGCTCTCCTGCCCCTGGCGTCCGGCGGGTGCCGCGACGTCGTGACCGGAAATTACGCTACCCGCCCCGATCATGGCAAGACCGCCCAGGCACCACTATTGCCGTTGAGCGACCTGTGCTAGCTTAGGCGAAGAAGGAAATAAAAGAAGATTCACATGGATGTCTTCGGGGAGGAAATCGACGCATGCCGCTAGATACCGCCAAGCTCAGCCTCAAGGTGAAGATCAACCGCGAGGGTAAGAAGTCCGGCAAAAAAGCCAACTGGACCTTCTACGTCAGCGACAAACCGGAAGAGATGCGCTCCGTGGAAAAAGACGCGGGCGACGAGAGCCAGAAGACGGAGACCCAGAAAGAAGTGGTCGCCGTCGTTCAGCCGAAGGCGGTGAAACCCGACGAGGAATTCTACAAGCTGACCTGCTCAGCAGGGTTCGAGAAGGATGCTGCGGCACAGACCAAGCTCCCGGTCGAGTGGAACATCTATCCGGGCATCATCGATCTGGACGTGCAGCCGAAGGCCGGGCACGAACGGCTCAAAGGCGAGATGGCGCGGCTCAGGCTCGGGGGACTGGTGCGCGAGGGAACGATGCGTCAGCGCCTGTACAAGCAGTTCGGAGCCCAGGTGGGCAAGTCGCAGCAGGTGCGCCTGGACAGCGTTGGCCTGAACGACGGCCACCTGGAGCTGAAAGCCGATTCGCCCTGGGTTCTGGAAGTCAAGAACGGTCCGGAAATCAAGCAGAAATGCCAGGTTGAAGTGCACCGGCTGCCGTATGTAGCGGCTTTCCACACGCATACGGCGGACGAAGGCAAGACGCAGGATGCGCCGCTGCAGCAATGGGTGAACCTGGAGAGTGACAAAGTCGACAGCGGCGCCAAGGGCAACGTTTTCAAAATCATGATCGGCGCCGACGAACGTGTGAACGCGCTGAAAGGCGACAAGTTCCATGTGCGGGTGACGTTTCCGAAGGAGATAAAGTACAAGGACGGCACGACGGTGGACGCCAGTCCCCGCCGCGATCCGTCGCCGGCGCTCTGGTTCGACGAAGAGGGCAAAAAGAAGGGCAAGCTCAAGGCAGCCTCGGCCAAACCCGGCAAAGCCGACCTGGTGTACGACTACACGGGTGACAAGGCCATTGAGCTGAAAGAAGACGGTGAGCTCATTGAGCTGTTCATTCAGATGGGTTACGCCGGCGGCACCACGTGCAAGGTGGAGATCGGAGTCACGGAAGACGTGCAGGACGATGTGCGCTGGTTCCAGGCGTGGCGAGAGCTCAAGCTCGACATGGTGCAGCCGCAGAAGGACACGGTGTCCAATTACACCGTGTTCAAGCCCGACGGTTCCGGGGGGCTGACAGACGCGCAGATCAATCTGGTGAAAAAGCAGTTGGACAAGGCGTTCATCGACTTTTCCATCGGCGATACATTTACCTACTCGGCCGCGGACATTTCCAACAACGGTCAGTACAACATCTACGACGGCTCGCACTTCGAGCTCGCGTCGGGCGGCAAGGTGGTGCTGCTGACGGAAGCGCAATGCACAGCGATTGAGAGCGCGAAGCGGGCACAAACCAAGAAACGGGCCTGGTTCACCACGTGGGCGGATGCGGTGCAGGTCGAGAGCGCGCCTACCCAGGTCTCGGAAGAAATGGATTCTGCGGCGGCAAAGGAGGTGGCCGTCAACGCGTCCGTGTTCAAGTACGACATCGTCAAGGCTGATGGAACGCTCGGCATCAGCGAAATTGCCTGGCGGGTGGAAGCCTTCGAAGACAGCGGGAACTGGGTCGACATTTATACGCAGGAAGGCGTGGACGCATTTGGTGGCGATGACGCGGCCGTGCAGCAGGTGGAAGACCTGGCGCAATGGCGGCGCCTGCAGAACCCGGACCAGGCGACGGTCGACAAGTACGTTGAGCTCGTGCACCACCGTAAGGTGAAACTGAAGCTGCCCAGTTCAGATGCAGACGACGCCGGCAATTTTCTGCAGGTGAACGGTGTCAAGCTCAAGGTCACGGTCTATGTCGCGTTCGCCAGCGCCTGGTTTCCCACCAACGCCTCGGCACTGCAGGGCTCTATCTGGATGGGCGCGGATCAGGGTTCCTGGAAGAACGAAGGCTTGATGGCGACGCTGCTGCACGAGATGGGCCACAACATGGGCCAGGCGTACGGCAAGCACGGCAAAGACACCGGCGGCCACACCGGTAAAGCCGTGCCGGGTGTGCCTTTCGAGGCGAAGGTGCCCAAGGGCAAGTTCTACACCGGCCACGATCACACCGGGGGGCACTGTGCTGAAGGTCTGTCCAAGGCGGACAGGAAGAAGGCCAGCTTCGGGGGGCTGAACGGTACCTGCATCATGTTCGGTGAGGGCAGCATGTCCAGCTCCACAGAGCTGAACTACTGCGACACGTGCCTGGGCTACCTGCGGGCCGTGCACCTGGACGACATATCCAAGAGCTGGTGAGCGCCTTGAGGCGGTTTGCGCTAACATCCTGGCTGTTCGTCTGGAGCGCGCTGGGGACGGCGTGCGCGATGGATCAGCGCCAGGCAGGCGAAGACGCGGGCCAGACCGGGACAACGCCCGAGCCGAGGCTGAAGGCGCTAACGAGAGAGGGAACGACGGCAATGACGACAGAGATCAAGAACGGCGGCCTGAACGTCCCCGACGACGCCTTCTGGGAAGATCCCTGGATCAATCTCGGAGACGTCTCCTTCGAGTACGTGGCCAACCGCAAGACGGTGATGCTGCTGGACGGTCCCACCACCGTTGACATCAACGGACGTGACAAGCTGCCGCTGGCGGTGTTCGAGGCTGTGCCCGCCCAGGACCGCAAGATTTACCCGTTCACCCGTAAAGCCGTGCTGGCGGGGGTGCGTCTGGAAGACCGCCTGACCATGGTCGCCAAGGCCATGGAGACGCCACCGGCCGACCGGCGCGGCGGCGCTGCGCCGGCGGGCGAGGGGTTCAGCGGGAGTTCGTACACGCTGGATGCACGACGGCAACTCGGTGTGCCGTGGCAGCCTGGCACCTGGGTTTTCGGGGTTATTCTGCTCGACCGCGTCTCCAATCGTGTCACCGTCACGCTCGAACAGGGCAGCGGTTACAAAGACGAAGCTGTGGAGGCTTTCCTCGCTGAGCAGGTGCCCGAGATCCCCGCGATCGACATGCCCGATCTGGATGCGCTGCCCACGTACGATCAGCAGCCGGAATCGCCGGCGATTCCCGAGGCACACGGCGTTGCCGTGTCGGTGCAACGGGTAAGCGTGGCCCAGGACAGCTCCAGGGCCATGTTGTACGGCAGCTATCGACTGCCGGTACTGCGCGGAGAAATTGTCGCTCCAGACGCCAGCCCCGCCCCTACCGTGGGCGGTCGGCGTGTGACTGCGGTACTGCCCATCACGCTGATCATCACAAGAAGCGATTCGCTCGGTGCTGTGGTCAAAACCCTCGGCGTGCCGACGTTCGGGGCTGTGGATGCCGGCGCGGAAGCGCCTGAAGCGTCAGGCTACTTCGCCCTCGACCTCATGAGCCTCGAGGGGATGACCCAGAGTGCGGAAACTCACTTCGTCTACACCCTGGTCGGTGACCTCTTCGAAGGGCCCACCGCCATGGCGTTCGTTGACGAGAGTGCCGTGCCTTCGCGGGACTGAGCGAACGCCTGACGACACCGGGCAAGCGCGCATCGCGTCCTCGCTGACTGAGCCGCCACAACCACTGCCACGCATGAGAAAAATCACCAAGACCATCCTGCCCGCTACGGCGCTGCTTCTCGGCGGCTGCGGCGGGGCCGAACCCCCTGCCGTGAGCGCGGCCTATCAGGCCACCGCGTCGGTGCACGACTTCATGTACTGGGTGCTGGAGCCGGCCGCAGATGTCATCTGGGACTCGGCCGGGTTCATTCTGACTGAAGACGGAGAAGTTGACCTGCAACCCACCACGCAGGAAGGCTGGGACGCCGTGCGCAACGGCGCCACGGTGGTGGCCGAGGCGGGAAATCTGCTCATGATGCCCGGGTACCGGGTGGAAGAGGCCGACTGGATCGAATATTCGAGTGGTCTCATCGCGGCCGGCCTTGCGGCCCGGGCGGCTGCAGAAGCGCAGGATGCGGATGCGCTCTTCGATGCCGGCGGGCGTGTGTACAACGTCTGCCGCGCCTGCCATAACAAGTACGTCCCCGGGCAGCAGTAGTGGCTGAACAAGCTGTGCAGAGCTCGCCGCGGCAGCTCCTCTGGACCCTCGTAACCAGCGTCGTGGCTGGTCTGGCAGTGTTTGTCGTGTTCGTACTGCCCGCGGAGTTCGACACGGACCCGCTGGGCACCGGTGATCTCATGGGTATCAAAGGCATGGCGGGCTACAGCGTCGAGGCGTTGACGATCGAGGCGGCACCGGCGCATTCCGACCGCGTTGAGTTTCCCCTGGCGCCTTTTGAAAGCGTGGAATACAAATACGAGCTCGAGGCGGGGCAGGCGGTGGTTTATCACTGGGCCGCCGGCGGCGAGGTGCTGTTTGATCTGCACGGCCATGAAAGTGGCACCGACGAGGAAGAATCGGTGACGTTTTCGACCGGCCGCGCGCCTTCGCAGGCCGGCACGTACGTGGCGCCCTATGGCGGCGAGCACGGCTGGTTCTGGGAGAACCGTGGCGACGAGGAAGTGGTGGTGGTGCTGGAGACCCAGGGCTACTTCCACGCGTCCATCACCTATGGACCCGCAGGGGCATACCGCCGCGAATTCTAGCCCTTTATACTCGGGACACGAGGAAGAGGGTCAGAGTCATGGCAGATAACGTTCAGCACCTGCGCGCGCGGGCCGAGTCGGCCACCCAGTTCAAGTCGTCCCGGCGCCTGCGTATCGAACCCGACCCCCGCGATCCCTACGATATCCCCCTCGATGAGCTGAACGTCGCCAACCCCGAACTGTTCCGTACGCAGAAGGCCTTTCGCTACTTTCAGCGCCTGCGGGACGAAGCGCCGGTACATTTCTGCGGCGAAAGCCAGTACGGGCCCTACTGGTCGATCACCCGGTACGCAGACATCATGGCCGTGGACACCAATCACGAGGTCTTCTCGTCTTCGTTCAGGTACGGCGGGGTGACGATCACCGGCACGCCGAACTCCAGCAACGAGATCCCCAATTTCATTTCCATGGATCCGCCGGACCATGACGTGCAGCGGCGCGCTGTTGCGCCCGGCCTCGCGCCGCGGCGCCTGGCCGAGCTGGAAAGCACCATCCGCGAGCGGGCGGTCTCCATTCTGCAAACGTTGCCGCGCGACGCCAGTTTCGACTGGGTTCCCAACGTGTCGGTGGAGCTGACCGGGCGCATGCTCGCGACGGTGCTCGGCGTGCCGCAGGAAGACCGGCACAAGCTCATCCGCTGGTCCAACGCGATCAGCAATGCGGATGATCCGTCCTACGCAGAGAGCGGCGCGGGTTTCTACGAGACGCTGGCGGAAATGAACGACTACTTCGGCACGGTCTGGGAAGCGCGCAAAGCCGCGCCCGGTGACGATCTCATCTCCATGCTCGCCCGTGGGGAAAGCACCCGGCACATGGACGAGAAGCAACTCGTCGGCAACATGGTGCTGTTGATGGTGGGGGGGAACGACACCACGCGCAATTCGATCAGCGGCGGGTTACTTGCGCTGAACGAGAATCCCGATCAGTACGACAAGTTGTTGGCAGATCCGGCGCTGGTGGCGTCGTTTGTGCCCGAGGTCATCCGCTGGCAGACGCCGTTGGTGTCCATGCGCCGCACCGCGGTGCGCGATTTTGAGTTTAGCGGCCAGACCATTCGCCGGGGAGACATGGTGGTGATCTGGTACCTGTCAGGGAACCGGGACGAACGGGCCATCGACCAGCCGGACCGCTTCATCATCGACCGTGCACGGCCGCGGGAGCATTTGTCGTTTGGGTACGGTATCCACCGTTGCCTCGGTAATCGGCTGGCGGAAATGCAGCTGCGGGTCGTCTGGGAAGAGATCCTCGGCCGGCTGCCGAGGATCGAGGTGGTGGACGAGCCCGTGCGCGCGAGCTCGACCGTGTTTCACGCCATCCAGTCTCTGCCGGTGCGGCTGGCTGCTTAAGCGACCCGCTCGACCAGCGTACCGGTGCCCAGACCGCCGCCGCAGCACATGGAGATGATGCCGTAGCGACCGCCGGTACGCTGCAGCTCATGCACGGCCTTGGTGATGAGGAAACAGCCGGTGGCGCCCAGCGGATGACCCAGCGATATGGCGCCGCCGTTGGGGTTCACCTTCGCCATGTCGGCGCCGACGGTTTTCGCCCAGGACAGCACCACGGATGCGAAGGCTTCGTTCACCTCGAATACGTCGATGTCGTTGATGGCGAGACCGGCTTCGTCCAGCAGCTTCTCCGTGGCCGGGATGGGGCCTTCCAGCATCAGCACCGGGTCGCAGCCTACGAGGGCTGAACCGGCGATACGTGCCAGCGGGGTCAGACCCAGTTCTTCAGCTTTCTGCGCGCTCATCATCAGCACAACGGCAGCACCGTCGGCAATCTGCGACGAGGTACCGGCTGTGTGTACGCCGTCTTCGCGTGCCACGGGCTTCAGCTCCGCAAGGGCTTCGAGGCTGGTGTCGCGCGGTATCTCATCGCTGGTTACCGTGGCTTCTTCGCCGGTTTTTTCGAAGTTTTCGTCCATCACCGGCGCGGAGACGGGGATGATCTGACTGTCGAAGTAGCCGTTGTCGATGGCGTGCCGGGCCCGTTCCTGAGACTGCAGGCCGAAACTGTCGGTGTCCTGTCGGGTGATCTGGTACTTCTCTGCCATGCGCTCAGCGCCTTCGAACTGGCTGGTGAACTCGTGATGCGCAAAGTAGCTCTTGGAGATGGGCTTGCCCATGCGGGCGTCTTTGCCAACCGCGTCGCTGCCGATGGGCAGGCGGGTCATGTTCTCCACGCCGCAGGCCATGACCACGTCGGCATGGCCGGACGCGATGATGCTGTGAGCCAGCGTAGAGGACTGCTGCGACGAGCCGCACTGTGAGTCGATGGTGATGCAGGGGGTTTCAATGGCGCCGCCATGCGCAAGCCATGCGGTGCGCGTGACGTTCATACCCTGAGCGGCCACCTTGTTGATACAGCCACCCACCACCTGATCCACGGTGCCTGAGTCGAGCCCATTGCGCTCCAGCACCTTCATCATGACCTGACCGAGCACGTCCGTAGGATGGGCGCCGCCCAGGCTGCCGTTCTTCTTTCCCACCGGCGAGCGTGCCGCGTCGACGATGACCACTTCGTTCGTTTGCATTGAATTCCCCTCTGCTGTTATATCGGGCGCTTCGAAATCGGGCGCCGATTATGCCATGAACGAAGGCGATTACTGCAGCCAGGTGGCGGCGGCCGAGGCCAGGCCCCCGCATGGCACTGCGCTGGAAGCAGAGCTGTGGCTCCTGATCGAGTACGAACGCCCCTGGAAAGCCAAAGCGCTGGAAGACAACGAGTTTTCCGCTCCGGTGCGCGCGCACCTGGCCGAACTGCCGGCAGCCTGCGCGCAGCAGGGTGTCTCTCTGCGCGTACAGTTCATTCGCCGCGACAGCGGCTCGGCCGAGGCGCGGCTGCTGTTTGCCGACACGCGGCTCGCATCATGCGGATTGCTGGAAGGGCGCTTCGAGAGCGAAGAGGAGCTGCTTGCAATCAACGCGAGCGAGCTCACGCACGGGCGACTGCCCGCCGGGTTGGGGGCGCGGTCGACGGACGAGGAGCACTTTCTGGTGTGCACCAACGGTCAGCGGGACGTTTGCTGCGCGCGTTTTGGTCTGCCGCTGTATCGCGCGCTGCGCGATCAGACCGACGTGCCCGTGTGGAAAACCACTCACGTGGGCGGTCACCGCTATGCACCCAACCTGCTCTGCCTGCCGAGCGGGCTGATGTACGGCTTTGTTGACGCCGACCGGGCGCCCGAGCTGGTGCGTGCCCACGCCGCCAAGCGGGTGTTGCCTCGTATGCTGCGTGGGCGTACCTGTCTGAGCGCCGCGGCGCAGAGCGCCGAGTGCTTTCTGCGCGCCCATCTCGGTGCTGAAGGTGAGATGGCGGTACTGCATGACGTGCAGGCAGGCGCTGGCGGCACCGGGGATGCACACACAGTGCAACTCGTTTTCGAGCACAACGGAACGAGGCGGCAGGCAACGGTGACGCTGCGCCATGAACCGGAAGCAGAGTTCGCAGCTGCAAGCTGCGGCGCGGCGCCGAAAGCTATTGGTCGCTACGAGCTGGCCGAGCTTGTGCTCGGCCCCTGACAACGACAAACACGACAACAGGAGAGAGACATGGACTGGGGTGGAAAGAAGGTACTGGTGTTCGGGGGTACGTCGGGCATAGGCCGGGCGACGGTGGAAAAGCTGGTGGCGCTGGGCGCCAGCGTGGTGGCGATCAGCCGGGATCCAAGCAAAGCGGCTGACCTCACGGGCGCAGACACGGCGGCGTGCGATGTGCGGGATCGCGAAGCCATGCAGGCGCTGTTTGCAGCGCACGCACCCATCGACGTGATCATCAGTGCCGCCACCGGTGGGGACCGGGCGTCGGGCCCCTTTCTACAGATGGATCTGGACGGCTACCAGGGGTCTTTCGACAAGCTCTGGGGCTACGCCAACGTGGTGCAGTTCGGTGCGCCGCATCTCAGTGAAACCGGCAACATCGTGCTGGTGAGCGGATCTCCGGCGCGCCGTGCGCGTCCCGGGCAGGCGGCGCTGGCCTCTGTGGGCGGGGCTGTGGAGCAACTCGTGCGGGCGGTGGCGGTGGAGATTGCGCCGCGGCGTATCAACGTCGTTTCGCCGGGAATTATCGACACGCCCATGTTCGGACCCGATGCGGAGCAGCGTGCGAAGATGCTCGGCGGAGCGACGGCCAGGCACCTCATTCCGCGTCCCGGCACGCCGGAGGAGGTGGCCGACGGCATCCTCTTCGTGGCCCAGAATGATTTTGTCACCGGTACCACCATTGATGTGGACGGTGGCTGGCTCTTGACCTAGGGGCCTTCGGCGCCGCCCAGCGTCGCCAGCGCGTTCGCTTTCGGCTCCAGGCGTAACGGCACCGTTTCGCTGACGCGGGCCATGTCGATGACCGGGATGTCGATGGGCGCTTCAGCCAGTGCCCAGTTGCTGTAGCGCCGATTCAGCTTACGGTACTTCAACGTCGCCGTGAGTTGCAGCGGCGACGTGGCCCACGCGGGCACCTGGAAATTGTAGGTAACGATGTCCGATTTCCCTGCCGGGACCACACGGCGGTAGGTTTCGCCGACCATATTGAAGAGATCGTGGCGCCATACCTCGTTGCCGCCGCGGTCCACGGGAATGGAGCGGTAAAACACCGCGCCGGGATCCACAAACTGCTCGGCGTCCAGCTGCCCGCTGGAAAACACGCTGCGCCCCGAGGCATCGAAGACGGTGAACTCGATCCACGCCTCGTTGATGTCGATGGTGCCGCCCGGGAAGTCGTGACCAACACCGCTGTTGGTCACCACCACGTTCAGCGCTACTTCTTCGCCCAGGTAGTAGTACCACGGCGTGTTGACACGATCGCGCACGCTTTCGTCCAGCGCGAGACGATTCTGCGTGGTTTCCCGATCCCGGGGCGGATCGATGCTGATACGCATCTTGGCCGCTTTGAGGAATTTCCGTATGCGCTCGAGTTGTTCCTCCTCGTTGAACGCAAGCGCAAGCATGGTGTTGGCCGTCGCGAAATGATGGGAGCGCACCATGCCGTTGCTGGCTGCTGGATCTTCCGGAGCGGGCGTCATGGTCATGTGGCAGTCGCGGCAGGCCGTCACCTCGGTGGTGCGATGGTCTGACTGGGTCGTGCCGGCGTAGTGGCTGGCCTGCCATGCGCCGTACTCGTCCTGCATGGGCACCCAGCCCCAGTCGTTCATGCTCGCGTCCATGAACTGGCTGTGGCATGTGGCGCAGAAGCTCGAGTCCTGCAGCAGCGGCCGGCCCAGCTCCGCTCGGTGCAGCTCCGGTTGCAGCAGAATGCTCTGATCGGTGAGGTAGCCGATGTCCTCTCCCAGTGTCTCGCCCGGGTAGAGGCTGCGCGCCGCATAGCGGTAGCTGGCCACGCCCTTGGTGTGCACCACCTCGTCGATGCCGTGGCAGGCCATGCAGCTCACACCTTCGTCGAAGGCCGCCGTGTCCGGCGTGCCGCCGTGCATGCCGCCTTCAGTGAGCTGGCCGGTCAGCAGCGCTACGGGAGCGTGGCAGCCTTCACAGTACCGGGTGGCGGCAATGCCTTTGTTTTTCTCGAGCAGATTGATGTTGGTGACGTAGGCGGGGTCTGCTGCGGCGTAGCGATGGGCGGAGCTCTGCCACTGCTGGACGATGGTGGCGTGGCATTCGCCGCAGGCGTGGGAGTTGGTGAGGGAAGCCGACGCGACGAAAGGACCGGCCGCGGTTTCCGTCTGGCTCGGCCGGAAGGGGTGCGGGCCGTACACGCTGTAGTCGTAGTCCGCGGTAGCCGCCTCCGCAGAGAATTGCGCCGCTGGCGTGTAGTCGCGCAGCATGGCGAAGGCTCCGATCAGGACGGCGGCGGCGACGCTGATGCCCGCGGCCGGCGCCAGCAGCCGTCGTCCCACAGCACCGGCCGTGCCCAGATCGGATAGCGCCCGGCGCCGCTCGGGCAGGCTTGATACGTGCTGCGTCAGATGCGTCAGGAAGAGGACGAGGAATGTGACGCTGAAGGCGACGTGGTACCAGTACACGTCACGATTGTCCCGGGTGTTGCCGTCGCTCCCCAGGAACGCGCCGGTTGCGGTCATGCCGATCACGATG
>CAZYYJ010000107.1:0-13911 GCA_964651595.1 uncultured Pseudomonadales bacterium
ACACGCCGGTCTCTGCATCCCCCGCCATCATGGCGCGTTCCACGGGTGCGGCGCCGCGCCAGCGCGGCAGCAGCGAAGCATGGACGTTGAGACAGCCGAATCTCGGCACATCCAGGATGGCCTGGGGCAGTATCAGCCCATAGGCAGCCACCACCATCACGTCGGGGCGGTAGCGGGCGAGCTGCTCCGCCGCGTCCGCTGTGCGCAGACTGTCCGGCTGCTCCAGCGGCAGGTTCGCACCCAGCGCCAGGGTTTTCACCGCGTTGGCTGTCAGCTTGCGGCCGCGCCCCGCGGGCCGGTCCGGTTGCGTGTAAACCGCCACCGGCTGGAAGGGCGTATCGAGCAGCGCAGCCAGGATAGTGGCGGCAAATTCAGGACTACCCGCAAAAACGGTGCGTAGCTCAGGCACGCTGTTTCTGAAGCTTGACGAGTTTTTTGCGGATACGGGTACGTTTCAGATTGGAGAGATAGTCGACAAACAGCTTGCCATCGAGGTGGTCGCATTCGTGCTGTATGCACACCGCCAGCAGGCCTTCCGCGTCAAAGCGTTGCTCGTTGCCGAGCGGGTCCCGGGCGAGCACGGAGATCTGCTCAGCGCGTGTCACGGGCTCGTAGAAGCCGGGCACCGAAAGACACCCTTCCTCTGTTTCCACCTTGCCGCCGTGCAGGGTCAACTCGGGGTTCACCAGCACGTAGGGCGCATCGTGTTCCTGTGATACATCCACCACAATCACGCGCTGGTGCACGTCCACCTGCGTGGCCGCCAGGCCGATGCCGGGAGCTGCGTACATGGTTTCGAGCAGGTCTTCCGAGAAGCGTTTCAGCTCGGCGCCGAACGCCACCACGGGCTCTGCGCGGGTGCGCAGACGGGGGTCGGGAAACTCCAGAATATCCAGTAATGCCATGTGTCGATGTCGCTTGGGAAATGACTCTGCCCGGCCTTTCGCACCCGTGTGTTGGGGTGTGAACTGTCTCTAGTATTGGGAAAAGTCGTACTGCTAAGATGGCGTGGATTATAGCTTTTTTGTGCGTTGCACGTAGGGCAAAACGCACTCATACCGCTAGACTTCGACTCGCTGATGGCGCAAACGGTGTCTCACCGCGCGACGCCGCTCAGCCGCCAGGACTAACACAGGACCAAACAAAGGATGTGTCTGCCAGTGACTGCGACGAAACCCTGGGCCAACCGCTCGAAGAACCCCGCAACCCACAACCGATCGGATCACGATTTGAACGGGATGACTTTGTCGACGAGAGGGCCTGCCGGCGCCCTGAAGCGCCTCCGTACCGCCATGCTCACAGCGTTGCTGCTGGTGGCCGGCGCGGTCAGCCACGCGCAGGATTATTCACAATACCTGGCGCCCGGTCATCCGGACGTTTACACGGTGGTGAAAGGCGACACGCTCTGGGACATCAGCGGTAAATTCCTGTCGCGGCCCTGGCTGTGGCCGGAGATCTGGCAGATCAATCCGCAGATCGAAAACCCCCACCTCATCTACCCCGGTGATCAGATTGCGCTCATCTATGTCGACGGCCAGCCGCGTCTGAGCCTCACGCGGGGAGATGCCGGTCGCACCTTCCGCATGTCGCCGGGACCGGGCGGCACCGAACGGCTGTCGCCGAAGATCCGTGCCACGCCTATCGTCTCTGCCATTCCCACGATCGCCCTGGATTCCATCCAGAGCTTCCTGGTGCAGAACCGCGTCGTGGAGCCCGTTGTGCTCGAAGCCGCTCCCTACGTGCTGCAGGGCGAAAGCGAACGGCTCGTGCTGGGTGCTGGCGACCGCGTGTATGTGCGTGGGGAGCTCGTGGACAGCGAAAGCTACACCCTCGTACGCAAAGGGCCGTTGTATGTGGATCCGGACACCGAAGAGGTGCTGGGCCGCGAAGCAACCTATATCGGTCTCGGATCTGCCACCGCGCAGGAAGGTCCCATCGCAACCTTTGCCCTGGCGAGCACCCGCGAAGAGGTACAGATCGGAGACCGTGTGCTGCCCACCGAGGAGCGCAAGGTAGACTCCAATTTCTTCCCCAGCGCGCCCGAAAGCGACGTGCGCGGCCAGATCATCTCCGTGTTCGACGGCGTTACGCAGGTGGGCCAGTACGATGTGGTGGTGCTGAACCGGGGCCAGCGCGAAGGTATGGAAGTGGGTAACGTGCTGGCCATCTACAAGCGCGGCGCCCTGGCCAGAGATCGCATCGCCCGCGAAACGATCCGCCTGCCCAGCGAGCGCGCGGGGCTGCTGATGGTGTTCCGCACCTTCGAGAAGCTGTCCTACGGTCTGGTGCTCAGCGCAGATCGGCCGCTCGCCATCTACGACGAAATCCGCAACCCCTGAACGCCCCGCTCGCACGGCGGGCGAGGCAAATCTCCTGAAGCCCGGCCGCACCCCAGCGGCCTAGGCTGATCAGCCGGAACTTTACGGGTGGCCCCGCATGCCGGCCGACAATCCTGCTGCAGTGCTTGCCACGCTGCTTACCCGCTATGGCCGCCGTGCCGTGGCTAGCGCGCTCTTTGCGGTGGAAGATCCGCTGGACCTGCTGCTCAGTGGGGCGTTGCAAGCGCGCCTCGAGCGGTTGGGCGTCACCAGGTCTCTTTCCAACGGGGACACGCCGCCGCCGACGGCGATCAGCGCTCCCGTGCACACCGTTTGCTGGTTCGACAGCGCCTACCCGCCGATGCTGCGGCACATTCCGGATCCACCGCTGCTCCTGCACGTGCAGGGGCATCTCGACGCGGTGGTGGAACCGCTGTGCGTAGCCATCGTTGGGGCGCGGCGCTGCACGCGGGCCGGGGCGGAGCTGGCGGTGAGCCTCGGGGCCGAGCTTGCGCGGGCCGGCGTTACGGTGGTGAGTGGTCTGGCGGCCGGTGTGGACGCAGCGGCGCACCGCGGCGCCATCGCTCAGGGTCGGTCGGCCGCGGTGCTGGGAGGCGGTCTCGACGCCATTTACCCGCGCATGAACACCGCTCTGGCGGCAAGCCTGGTGACGGGTGGCGGCACGCTGATCTCTGAGTATGGCCTGGGGTGTGCGCCACGCGCGTGGCACTTTCCAGAGCGCAACCGGCTGGTCGCCGGGTTGTGCCGCGCCGTTGTGATCGTCGAGGCTGGAGAGCGCAGCGGCTCGCTGATCACGGCACGCCTGGCATTGGAGCAGGGGCGCGATGTCTATGCGGTGCCCGGACCGGTGCAGAGCAGGCTCTCGCACGGGTCGCACCGTTTGATCCAGGAGGGCGCCGCGCTGGTGTGCAGCGCGGCCGACGTGCTTGCGCAGCTTGGCGCGGAGCTGCCGGCGGAGCTGCCGCAGCACACCGATGACGAGGCTTTGAGCGATGCGGAGCAGCCGGTTGTGGCCCTGCTGCGCAACGAAGCCATGTTGTTGGACGCGCTCGCAGCGAGCCTTGGCATGGACGTTGGCGAGCTCAGCGCGCTGGTGGCGCGGCTGGAGTTGCGGGGAATTGTCCGACGCAGACCGGACGGGTATATTGCGCCGTCCTGATCTGGTTGGAGCGCGTTATGGCGTGGGTGGCAATTCTCATGGGCTCGGAATCCGACTGGCCCGTCATGCAGGCCACGACGGCTGTGCTGAAAGACCTTGGCGTGGAGTTCGAAGTACGCGTGTCCAGCGCCCATCGCACGCCTCAGGCCACGCAGACTTACGTGCAGGATGCCGAGAGCCGCGGTTGCGGCGTCTTCGTCTGCGCCGCGGGCATGGCCGCGCATCTGGCGGGTAACGTTGCCGCGCACACCGTACGCCCGGTGATCGGCGTACCGGTGGACAGCGGTCCGCTGCAGGGTTTCGATGCGCTTCTTTCTACCGTGCAGATGCCCGGCGGCATTCCGGTGGCTACCGTGGCCGTCGGCAAGGCCGGCGCCAAGAACGCCGGCTATCTCGCCGTGCAGATGTTGTCCCTCGCCGATGCGTCGCTGGTGGAAAAGCTGGCGCAGGATCGCGCGGCCAACCGGGACAAGGTGGCTGCCCAGAATGAATCGGTGCAGCGCGACCTCGGCTGATTCCGCGGTCGTTCTACCGACCCCGGCGCGGTCGAGGCCATGAGCACAGGCCGCTTTGCCGTAGTGGGCAACCCCGTTGCGCACTCCCTCTCCCCTGACATTCACCAGGCGTTTGCTCTGCAGACCGGCGTGGCGCTGAGCTACGAGAAGCTGCTGGCGCCGGTCGAAGAATTCGCCGCAGCCGTGGATGCTTTCCGTGCCGACGGTGGCTGCGGCGTCAATGTCACCGTGCCTTTCAAAGGTGACGCTTTCCGCTACGCAGACACCAGCGAAGCCGCGGCGGCACGCGCAGGTGCTGTGAACACGCTGAAGTTCTCGGCAGATCGCGTGCTCGGCTTCAATACGGATGGTGTGGGTCTGCTGCGGGATATCACGCGGCGCCATGGGGTCGAACTGCAGGGGCACCGCGTCCTCATGCTCGGCGCCGGCGGTGCGGCACGGGGTGTGCTTGCGCCTCTGCTTGCTGCCGGGCCCGGCACGCTGGTGATTGCCAATCGCACGCCAGCCAAGGCTGCCGAGTTGGCGGACCTGTTCCGGCAGGAGGCAGCGTCGGCCGGGGTAGAGCTGGCGGGCCAGGGCCTGCCGGTGGCAGAGCCGTTTGATGTCATCGTCAACGCGACGGCCCTCGGCCTGGCGGACGATGGCATCGTGCCGCTTACGCCGGCGGCCGTAGCCGGTGCGTTCTGTTACGACATGTCTTACGGCAGCAACGCGCGCTTCTGCCACTGGAGCCGGGCGGCCGGTGCGGCAACGAGCGTGGACGGCCTCGGCATGCTCGTAGAGCAGGCGGCGGAGAGCTTCCGGATCTGGCACGATGTCGCACCCGCGACGCAGCCGGTGGTAGATACCCTGCGTCGACAGCTGGACAACCCATAGCTTCGGTAACCAGAAAAGACCGACGACAACAGACGATAATAGATGAAGGACAAAGACGAGGCCGCGACAACGAAACCCAGGCGCAGGTTCATTGCCGGCGCTGTGTGCCCGCAGTGCCGGGAGCTTGACCGGCTTGTCGTAGAACGCATCTCAGAGACCGTGCAGCGACGCCTGTGTGTTGCGTGCGGGTTTTCTGACGAGGTCTCCACGGGCGGTGGCGCGGGGGTGCCCCGCGGCAAGCACGATCAGCCGCGCCGGGTGCCGCAGGAAGCATCGGTGGTGCGCATCGTCGAGATCGACGGAGGCCGCCAGAGCGAGTCGTGAGCCGCTGTCGGGCAGACCGACAACGCGGTCAATACGTGGAGATTCGTGTTGCCGTTCAACTGCCTGTTGATATAATTCCCGGCCTCCGGAAACCGCCTTTTGAGGCGTCTGCGGGCGAGCTTAACCAGACGTATGTCAGACTTAGGTCAGACGTAGGTCGAAGAGTCAGTCTAGAGCAGAAACGCGTTCCGGGGGCGCGTGGTGCACGCAGCTGCGGGGAGCAGGGCCCAGCCGTATCGAGCACTACCTTAATACACAGGACCGTATGCCGGCACGGGGCCGGCTTTCGTTGTGCCTGTCGTACACCTTCTGCGGACAGGCGCTGGCGCTTGTGTCCGGTTGCAGCTATCACTAATGGTGAACGTGCCAGACGTGACGCAAGGGTTCGGTGGGCGGAGTTGGCGGAGTCAGCAGAAGATTCCGCCGACGATGAGCGCTGGTTCGGCATTTCGAGGATAGATCGAGAAAAGTGAGAGGCGGGATGAAGCATCTGATGAGGTACACAATCGCGGCTGGCTTGTTGCTGGCGGCCGGTCTCGGCTGGGCCGACGAGCTCAACATGACGCAGGGCGTGACTGACATCAGTCGGCAGGTGTACGACCTGCACATGACGATTCTCTATATCTGCGTGATCATCGGCATAGTGGTGTTCGGGGTCATGTTCTGGTCCATCATCCACCATCGCCGCGCCATGGGCCACGAGGCCGCGCAATTTCACGAGAGCACACGGCTCGAGCTGACCTGGACAATCATCCCCACCCTCATTCTCATTGCCATGGCGTACCCCGCGACGCAGGTTCTCATTGCCATGTACGACACGGGCGGTGAAGACATGACTGTAGAGGTGCGCGGCTACCAGTGGAAATGGCAGTACAAGTACCTGGACGACGATTTCAACCAGACTTTCTCTTTCTTCTCGAATCTCTCCACGCCGAAATCGGAGATCGAAAACCGTTCCGCCAAGGGTGAGCACTATCTTCTGGAGGTGGACAACCGGCTGCGCATTCCGGCGAACAGAAAGGTACGTTTCCTCGTCACCGCGGAAGACGTCATTCATGCCTGGTGGGTGCCGGAGTTCGGTATCAAGCGCGACGCGGTACCCGGCATGCTGAACGAGCTGTGGACCATCGTGCCTGAAACCGGCGTTTACCGCGGGCAGTGCACCGAGCTCTGCGGCAAGGACCACGGCTTCATGCCCATCGTGGTAGAGGTGATGGAAGAGGCTGCCTACGATGCCTGGTACGCAGAGCAGGTGGAAGCGGCCGCGGCGCGGCGCGAAGCCCTGTCCAAGACGTTCACCACCGACGAGCTCATGGCTGAAGGCGAGCAGGTTTACGCCACATTCTGTGCGTCCTGCCACCAGCTCAACGGTCAGGGTGTACCGCCGGCATTTCCCTCGCTGGTGGGCACCGAAGTGGTCACCGGGCCGCGCGATGCGCACATCGAGCTCATCGTGAACGGGGTGCCGGGCACGGCGATGCAGGCATTCGGCAGGCAGCTGGACGCGGCCCAGATTGCCGCGGTGACACACTATGAACGTCACGCATGGGGTAACAATGCGGGCGACGTCACGCAGCCGCGGGACGTCATCAATCTGGCCGCGGAGCAATAGGAGTAGTCATGAGCGAAGTCATCAACGCAGATCATCACGACGATCACGACCACCACGGCCCGGAAAAAGGCCTCGCGCGCTGGCTGTTCACCACCAACCACAAAGACATCGGCACGCTGTACCTGTGGTTCAGCTTCATGATGTTCCTGATCGGCGGCGTCATGGCGCTGATCATCCGCACTGAGCTGTTTCAGCCCGGTCTGCAGTTCGTAGACCCCGAGTTTTTCAACCAGATGACCACCAACCATGGCCTGATCATGGTGTTCGGGGCGATCATGCCGGCCTTTGTCGGCCTGGCGAACTGGCTGGTGCCCATGCAGGTGGGCGCGCCGGACATGGCGCTGCCGAGAATGAACAACCTGTCGTTCTGGATCCTGCCTTTTGCCTTCGGGATCATGATCTGGACGCTGTTCTCGGAAGCGGGTGGCCCTAACTTCGGCTGGACGTTCTATGCGCCGCTGTCCACCACGTACGCGCCGGATTCGGTCACGTTCTTCATCTTCGCCGTCCACATGATGGGTGCCTCGTCGATCATGGGCAGCATCAACATCATTGCCACGATTCTGAATATGCGTGCGCCCGGCATGACCCTGATGAAGATGCCGCTGTTCGTATGGACCTGGCTCATCACCGCCTACCTGCTGCTGGCGGTCATGCCCGTGCTCGCGGGGGCCGTGACGATGATGCTCTTCGACATTCACTTCAACACGGCATTCTTCGACGCTGCCGGCGGGGGCGACCCGGTGATGTTCCAGCACATCTTCTGGTTCTTCGGGCACCCCGAGGTTTACATCATGATCCTGCCGGCCTTCGGCATCGTGTCGCACATCATCCCGGCCTTTGCGCGTAAACCACTGTTCGGCTACGACTCCATGGTCTACGCCGTGGCGTCCATCGCGTTCCTGTCGTTCATCGTCTGGGCCCACCACATGTTCACGGTGGGCATGCCGCTGGCCGGGCAGTTGTTCTTCATGTACACCACCATGCTCATCGCGGTGCCCACGGGGGTGAAGGTGTTCAACTGGACCGCAACCATGTGGAAAGGCTCGATGACCTTCGAGACTCCCATGCTCTTCGCGGTGGCGTTTGTCATTCTGTTTACCATCGGCGGTTTCTCGGGCCTCATGCTCGCCATCACACCGGCCGACTATCAGTACCACGACACCTACTTCGTGGTGGCGCACTTCCACTATGTGCTGGTGCCGGGCGCACTCTTCTCGATCATTGCGGCCGTGTACTTCTGGTTTCCGAAGTGGACCGGCAGGATGTACAACGAGACGCTCGGCAAGGTGCATTTCTGGCTGTCCTTCATCGGCGTGAACATCACCTTCTTCCCGCAGCATTTCTCGGGCCTGGCCGGCATGCCGCGCCGCATCCCCGATTACGCGCTGCAGTTTGCCGATTTCAACATGCTGTCCAGCGTGGGCGCGTTTATCTTCGGTTTCTCGCAGGTGTTCTTCATCTACGTGATCGTTCACGGCATCCGCAAGGGCAAGCCTGCCATCGGTCGGCCGTGGGAAGGCGCACGGGGCCTGGAATGGACACTGCCTTCACCGGCGCCGTACCACAGCTTCACCTACCCGCCGGAAGTCAAGGAGGGGGAGGCGCACGCTTAGGCGTGCTGTTCCGCAAGGCGCACCATGGCTACCACTGAGCAGCAGGCCAACATTCGCAGGACCGTCGCGCGGTCCTGCGTGATTCTTCTGGGCATGTGCGCGTTCACGGCGGCACTGGTGCCGCTCTATGACCTTTTCTGTGAGATCACCGGGCTGAACGGCAAAACCGGCGGGCCCTACGTGTACGATCCGGCGGCGACCCAGCCTGACAAGTCGCGTCTGGTCAAAGTGAATTTCATCACCAACACCAACGGTGGCATGCCCTGGCAGTTCTGGCCGGAAAAAGGCGGTGTGCGTGTGCATCCGGGTGAACTCAAAGAGGTGAACTTCTACGTGAAGAACACCACCAACCGGCCAATGGTGGGCCAGGCGATTCCGTCCCTGGTACCGGTGGCGGCCACCAACTACTTCCACAAGACCGAGTGCTTCTGCTTCAACCAGCAGATATTGCAGCCCGGGGAAGAAATGGCCATGCCCATGCGATTCATCGTCGGGCGTGAGCTGCCGAAAAACGTCCAATCCATCAGCCTCAGCTATGCGCTGTTCGATGTCACCGAATCGATGGGCGATGCACTTCTGCAGACCACGGCGCTCGACGCCAGCGGGACACAGACGGGCGTCGAAGGGTTGAAGACAGCAGGGTTAAGGGAACAGGAGCTTAGAGATGGCTAACGCAGCCGACGATCCAAACGTGTATTACGTGCCGCACAACGGGTGGTACCCCGTCGTGCTCGCTTTCGGTGTGATGCTAATGCTCACCGGCCTTGGCAGCTACCTCAATGCGACCGCGTCGGGCGAGGAAGGCAGCTGGATACAGTCGATCCTCGGCTTCGGCATCGTCGCTGTCGTGCTGTACTTCTGGTACGCCAAGGTGATCGTGGAGAACCAGCAGGGGCTTGCCAACGAAGCGCTGAAGCGCAGCTACGTGTGGGGCATGGGCTGGTTCATCTTTTCCGAGGTGATGTTCTTCGCCGCGTTTTTCGGTGCGCTGTTCTACGTGCGTGTGATTGCGGTGTCCTGGCTCGGCGGAGAAGGGGCCAAGGGACTCACCGGGGACTATCTGTGGCCAGATTTCGAGGCAACCTGGCCGGTGCTGACAAACCCGGATACAACGGCGTTCCCGGGCCCGGGTGAGACCATGGCAGCGCCCGGATCCCTTGGCGCGTGGGCTAGCTATCTTCCGTTCTGGAACACCGTCATTCTGCTGACGTCCAGTTTCACGGTGCACGTTGCGCACGGCGCGATCAAGGAGCAGAACCGCAGCAAGCTCATCACCTGGCTCGGCGCCACGTGTCTGCTGGGCCTGATCTTCCTGGTGGTGCAGGTCTACGAGTACTACCTCGCGTACGAGACCATGGGCCTCACGCTGGGCAGCGGCATCTACGGATCCACGTTCTTCATCCTCACGGGCTTCCACGGTTTCCACGTGACGCTGGGGACGGTGATTCTGCTCATACAGCTGGGCCGGGCGATCAAGGGACACTTTTCACCCAAAGACTGCTTCGGCTTCGAAGCCGCCAGCTGGTACTGGCATTTTGTCGACGTGGTGTGGGTGGGCCTGTTCATCTTCGTCTACGTGTTGTAGCCGTAGCGAAGGCAACCGTGAAAGAGGGGCCTGTCGGCCCCTTTTTCTTGCGTTGAATTCAGCGCGTGGGCGCTGCCGCCTCGTTTGGGGCGTTGTGCCAGGGTGCGTTGGTGCCGATGCGCAACTCACCGGTATAGAAGCCGTAGAAGATCGTGATCAGCAGGGCGGCGGCCAGCACGATGCGTGTGCCCAGCGCATACCAGGTACGCTTCGAATCGGTACGGTCGGTGTCTTTGAACAGAAACACCAGGCCGCTGAACAGGCTGACGATGACGCCCAGAAGCAGAACGATGATGAGCGCTTTCAGCAACGATATGGCCCGCAAGAAAAAGGGGCGCAAGTAAAGCACTGATCCGATGGTATTGCCATGACGGTTGGACAACAGAGGTGGAACCCGGGGTGGCGCATGACCCTGTTCTTCCTCGCTTTTCTCCCCATACTGCTTTCGTTGGGTGCCTGGCAATTAGACCGTGCGGCCCAAAAAAGACAGATGGAGACGGCCTATTTGGATAAAATAACGTCGCTTCCTGCAATTGCGACAGCGCAGGCGCTGACAAGCGATTTTCAACGCCTGAGGCTCGTCGGGCGGTTTGCCGATGCGGTCTTTCTCGTCGACAACCAGGTGCAGGCCGGTCAAACCGGTTACTGGGTGCTGCAGGCCTTCGACGACACGACGTCAGGGCGGCGCCTGCTGGTGAATCGCGGCTTCGTTGCAGCGCCCCCGGTGCGCTCTGAGCTGCCGGTCGTTACGGCACCGGCCGGCGAGGTCACCGTGCTCGGCGTCGTCTGGCCATTCACGGGGTTGATACCGCTGCTGGACGAAGATCCGTGGGCCGATGGCTGGCCGAAGCGGGTGCAGCGCCTGGACGTAGCACGGATGGCTTCGGTGGCTGACGCCGAACCCGTGGAGGTGCGGCTCGAAGCGGGCCAGCCCGGCGTCGCGTCTTCCGCGCCGTTTGCGACGGTGCTTAGCGATGCGAAACATCGCGGTTATGCGGCCACCTGGTTTGGCCTGGCCGCCGCATTGTGCGTGCTGTTTGCGGTGTACGGCCTGCGCAGGCACACAGACTGAAGAGCTTCTGGAGAACGGCAATTTGAACGCAGAATCAACAACGTCACCCGCGACGCCCGGAGGTAAAGGCCGGCGCCAGCTCGTGGTGCTCTTTGCCATTGCTTTTGTCACCCTCGGCGGCTCCTATCTGTTGTTCTATCTCGCCAGCACGGGCGGCGGCTGGGGCACCACCAACAAAGGGGCGTTTGTTACCCCCGCCACCACGGTGCGCGACATTGATCTGCAGCTTCCGCAGGAGGATGCCCGGAACTGGTGGCTGTGGATTGCTGCAGACGATTGTGACGCCGCCTGCCTGGACACCCTGGACAAGCTGCGCGCCCTGCATGTGCTGCTCAACCGGGAAGCGGGCCGCGTGCGACGGGGAATTACGCTGGCGGCGGGAGCGGACGATGCGGGTCTCGCGCAATTCACGGAACTGCGGCGGCTGTCTCTCGGACGAGCGGCCGCAGCCTCCGGTACCTGGCGCGGCGTGTACATCATCGATCCCAATGGCAATCTCGTGTTCCGCTACGCGCTGGACACCAACCCGAAAGACGTGCTTCAGGATCTGAAACGACTGTTGAAGGTATCGCAAATTGGTTAATCGCAAGCTCCGTTTTCTTGCCGGCGCGGGCATTCTGCTGGCCGTGGTGGTGGTGGTGCTGGGTGCATTCACGCGTCTGGTCGACGCCGGCCTGGGCTGCCCGGACTGGCCCGGCTGCTACGGCCACCTGTTGTGGCCCAACTCCGCGGAGGAGATTGCCAGGGCTGATGCTGCCTTTCCGGAAATTCCCGTAGACCTCGACAAAACCTGGCCGGAAATGGTGCACCGCTACTTTGCCGGGTGTCTGCTGCTGTTTGTGCTGGCGTTCACCATCATTGCGTGGCGTGATCGTCGCAGCGAAGCCGCAAACGCTGTGCCCTCGCCATCGGCCACCGGCAATCATGTGCTGGCAACCGCGCTGCTGGTGCTGATCATCTGCCAGGCTGCGTTCGGTGCCTGGACGGTCACCCTCAAGCTGTGGCCACAGGTGGTGACCGCGCATCTGCTTGGCGGTTTTGCCACGCTGTCGATGTTGTGGGTGCTGTACCTGCGTAATGGCGGGGCTCCCAGGCTGCATCTTCCGGCGGCGGCGTACGGCGAGGTCCGCAGTCATGCGCTGCTCGCGTTCGCCGTGGTTGTGGTGCAGATTGCGCTCGGTGGGTGGGTGTCTTCCAACTACGCGGCTCTGGCGTGTGCCGACTTTCCCACCTGCTTCGGCAGCTACTGGCCCGAGATGGACGCGCGGGAAGGTTTCAATCTGCTGCAGGCGGTGGGGCCAAACTACCTCGGCGGAATGCTGGACAGTGATGCGCGGGTGGCCATTCACTGGTCTCATCGGCTGGGTGCCATAGCCGTGCTGCTGGTCGTTGGTGCCCTGGCCTGGCGGCTATACGCCCGGGCACCGCTGGTGGCAGTGACGCTGACGCTGCTGCTCGCCGTGCAGCTCACCCTCGGAATTCTCAATGTCGTCTGGTCGCTGCCGCTGTGGGTTGCCACGCTGCACAATGCCTTCGGCGCGGCGTTACTCCTGAGCGTCGTTGCGATAAACTTCGCCCCCGCGAATCAGGTGCAACCTGCGCCTGCCGAGGCACCGTTGCCTGCGGGGTCCGGAACCGTCGAGAGACCAGCATGAGTGAACTGACAGCCACGTCCGCCACATGGCGGGACTACCTGGAGATGTGCAAAGCACGCGTTGTGCTGCTGATGCTGCTGTGCGCGCTGGTGGGCATGTTTCTCGCCACGCCCGGGGTACCCCCGGCGTCGATCGTGGTGCTGGGTCTCATCGGCATAGCGCTCGTTGCAGGCTCGGCAGCGGTGGTGAACCACATCGCCGATCAGCACATCGACTCGCGCATGGCACGCACGCAGGCGCGGCCCGTTGCCACCGGTCGCGTCAGCAACACGCAGGCCATGGTGTTTTCCGCCGCGACGGGCATCAGCGGTTTTCTCATCCTCTGGTTCGGCGTCAACCCGCTCACCGCGTGGCTGAACCTGGCCTCCTGGGTTGGCTATGGCCTCGTCTACACGCTGTTTCTCAAACGCGCGACGCCGCAGAATATTGTCATTGGCGGCCTTTTCGGTGCGGCGCCGCCGCTCTTCGGCTGGACCGCGGTCACCAACAGCATCGACCCTGGCGGCCTGCTGCTGGTGCTGATCATCTTCGCCTGGACACCACCACACTTCTGGGCCCTGGCTCTGGAACGCAAAGAGGAATACGCCGATGTGGGCGTGCCCATGCTGCCCGTGACGCATGGCGAAGCCTTCACACGCCTGCACATCATGCTGTACACGATCATTCTGGTGATCGCGTCGCTGCTGCCTTATCTCATCGGCATGTCCGACTGGATTTATCTGGCAGGCGCCCTCGCCCTGGGTGCGGGTTTTCTCTACTGGGCCGTGGTGCTGTTGCTCAATCGCAACCCCCGTGCGCCCATGGAGACGTTCAAATACTCCATCGTCTACCTCGGACTGTTGTTTGTTGCCTTGTTGGTCGACCACTATCTGTTGACGCCTGCCACCACAGGGCCGCTGCTGCAGTTCGAGGCGCTGTCGGCCTGATTCCATGACACCAGTTGGCAAGACCGTTGCCCTGTGCGGGGTGTTCATCGCCATCGTCGTGGGTCTGTTTGTCTGGAAAACGGTGCGCACGCCGCAGCTTTCAGACGAGGAGCTGCGGGCAAGTGGCGTGTTTCTGATGCCCCGGCCGCGGGACATAGCCCCCTTCGAGCTCACCAACGCGGGGGGCGGCAGCTTCACCAACACCGATCTCCAGGACAGGTGGAGCTTTGTA
>CAZYYJ010000108.1:0-13893 GCA_964651595.1 uncultured Pseudomonadales bacterium
ATACCTGCATACCTTCCAGGATTTTCACGCCGGGTGCGTCGATGGGCACCAGTATCTGTGACTGTTGCTTGTGCGGCGGCGCATCGGGGCTGGTCTTGACCATGGTGATCATGATCTTGCAGCGCGGATCACCCGCGCCCGAGATGTAGTACTTCTCGCCGTTGATGACCCATTCGTCGCCGTCGAGCACGGCGCTGGTGCTGATGTTCTTGGCGTCCGACGATGGCAGCGCCGGCTCCGTCATGGCGTAAGCGGAGCGGATCTCGCCGTTCAGCAAGGGCTTCAGCCATTGTTCTTTCTGTTGGGGCGTACCGACCCTTTCCAGCACTTCCATGTTGCCGGTGTCCGGGGCGCTGCAGTTCAGCGTTTCGGAGGCCAGCGGATATTTGCCGAGCTCGGCGGCAATGTAGGCGTAGTCGAGGTTGCTGAGACCTTCTCCGGTTTCGGCGTCAGGCAGGAAGAAGTTCCACAGGCCGCTTTCTTTGGCTTTCGCCTTGGCGCCGTCCAGCAGCTCGAGCTGCTTCGGGTGCCACGACCAGCGGTCTTCTTTTTCGGCGTCCAGCGCGTAGAACTCTTCGATGATGGGTTCCACGTTGTCCGCGATGTGCTTCTTCACCGCGTCCATCAGCGGTTGCGCTTCGTTGGACATGGCCAGTTCGTAGAGATCCGCGCTCAGATCGTAGGCTTCCGCCATGGTTTTCTTCCTCCCGTGTCAGTAGAGCGGTTTCCGTCGATTGTGGTTCAATCCCCGGCAGAATGACAGCGCCCGCCCGACAATCCGAGCGAGAACACCCTGCCGGGGTGAGCCAGTCCCTGAGGGTGGCCACCTACAACGTGCAGAATCTGTTTCTGTGCGGCGAGGGCGTGCAGAAACCGGCCGTGCAGCGTCGCTCGTTGCGCGCGACGATCCGGTCGCTCGACGTGGACGTGCTGGTGCTGCAGGAGGTGGGCTCCGAGGCCAGCCTCCTGGCTTTGAATGATTCCCTGGCGACCCCGTATCCGTTCCAGGCACTCACCCCGGGCAACAGCTCGCGTTCGATCCACCTCGGCGTGCTCAGCCGGCGGCCGCTGGCCCTCGTGTCGCATCTGCAGGAACCCTTGCAGGGCGCCGATGGCGCGCCACTGTATGGCTTTGCGAGCAAAGCAGATGCCGCCGCGGGCCGTCTCACCACCGTGCGCGTGCAGCGCGACCTGCTGCGCTGTGAGGTTGCGCTGGACCACGGCGTCACGCTGACGCTGTTCTGCGTGCACCTGAAATCACGCACCAATCCACCCTGGCAGATTGCCCCGGCAGACGATGTGCGCCACGCGGAATGCGAACGGCTCGTCGCGCTGGTGGATGCATGGGAGGCAGACCATGCGGGACCTGCGCTGCTGCTGGGGGATTTCAACGATCTGCTGGCCAGCGAGGCACTGGCGCCGCTGCGTGCCCGTGGTCTCGTTGACGGCTACGCGCTGGGTGCGGCGCAGACCGATCGCAAGCCGGCCACGTACTGGCCCAAGCGTGGCATGCGCATCGACCATATTCTGCTGACGCCGCGTACCGCGGCCAGCGTGCATGTGCGCGCGGCCACCATTCACGCCGGCGCAACGGCCCGCCTGGCCTCGGATCACTATCCGTTGTCGCTGGACATCACCATTTAATCAACCCGGGTTAGGAGGAACTCATGGAAATCGTCGATCGCATCGTTGTCGTCACAGGTGCGGGTTCGGGTATCGGCCGGTCGCTGGCTCAGCGCTTCGTCGCGCGCGGTGCGCGCCACGTCGTGTGCACCGATCTCAATGGCGCCAACGCGGAAGCAACCGCGGCCGGTCTTGGCGAGAAAGCGTCTGCGCAGGCCCTGGACGTGGGCGACGAGGCGGCCATCGAAGCGCTCGTCGAAGCTGTGGAAACGCGGGTGGGCGGTATCGATATCTTCGTCTCTAATGCGGGCTACGGCCAGGGGGGTGGGCTCGAGCTGTCCACGGAGGACTGGCAGCGCATGATGAACGTGCACATGTGGTCGCATCTGGCAGCGGCTCGCGCGGTGGTGCCGCGCATGATTGCCCGTGGCGGGGGATATCTGCTGAATACAGCGAGCGCGGCCGGTCTGCTCACGCAGATCAACTCGGGTCCCTACGCCGTCTCCAAGCACGCAGCGGTGGCATTTGCCGAATGGGTTTCGATCAACTACGGCGAGCAGGGCATCGGCGTGTCGGTGCTGTGCCCGCAGGCGGTGCGTACCAATATCCTGGCGCCCCAGGACGACGATGCACCGCGGCGGAACAGCGGTCAGGCCTCGCAGGACGGCGTGCTGGAACCCGATGCGGTGGCTGACGAATGTCTGGACGCCATCGAAGCCGGGCGTTTCCTGGTGCTGCCGCACCCGAAGGTCGCCACCTACTTTCAGCGCAAAGCGAGTGACTACGACCGGTGGCTGGGTGGCATGCGCCGCTTCAAACAGAAGCTAGAAGGTAACCGTTGACCGCGGACGCCGTGCCGCGGCGGCGGTGGCCGCGCGCGGTTGGTTATGCCGGCGCGACGGTGCTGCTGCTGGTGGGGGTGCTGCTTGCGCTGGTGCGGTGGGCGCCTGGCCTGGTGCTCGACGTGGTCAATGCGGTGCAGGATCAGGTGCACGTTGCCGCTGGTGATCTGGATGTCACGCTGTTTCCGCCTGCGCTCGAGGCCCGGGCGGTGCGCGTGGCGTACCCCGGTGGCGCGGTGCAGCTGGACTCAGCGGCAGGCGCGATCGACGTTGCCGCATGGTTCAACGAGCTGCCGTTCTGGCGCCTGACGGCCAGGGGGGTGGCATTGGAAGCGCAGCGCGCTGCCAGCGACGCCCCAGCCGATGAACCCGGCGCCGTGGCGCTGCCACCGCTGGCGTGGCTGGCCGGCATGCAGGTTGTAAGCGTCGAAGACGTCAAGGTGCCGCCCGTGGAGGCGCTGGCCCTGAGCCTGGCCCGGGTGTCGCCCGGCGAGCCGGTCATGGATGTGCGGGTGAGTGGCGCGTTGCGCACTGGCGGGGATCTCTCTGAGTTTGCGGTGACCGGTACGCTCGCGCAAACCGACGATGCCGGTCTGGCGGTCAACGTGGCAGGCTCTTTCAGTGCTGCGCAAGCACCACCTGCGCAGGCGTTGCAGGGCCGGTTGCGGGGTGTGCTGGCACCAGTGGACAGCGGCTTGACGGTGTCCCTGGCACACGTCGCTGGCAGGCTCGGCGAAGCGTCCGGAACCGGCCTGTATCTGCCTCCCGCGGCTGGTTCGGTCACGGTGACAGGCAGCTGGCAGCAGCCCGTCGTCGAGCTGGCATTGACCCTGGCTGCCGACGAGGCGGGAGATCCGTTGCAGGCGTCCATGCAGGTGACCGGCTCGGGACGAATGGACACCGTCTCTGGTGATTTCTCGGCAGATCTCAGCGTGGGCGCGAAAGCGCTGCCGGCGTTTCTGAACCCCGCACCGCTGGCACACGCTCACGTGCTGCCCTTCGACGCCCGCGTGTCGCTGAGCGGCACGCCCGAAACGCTGCTGGTACCCACCCTCGAGATCAGTTCTCCCGCGAATGAGCTGTCTGCTTCGCTGGAAACGACGCTGTCCGGTGCTCTGGTCGTTGCCGCTGACGTGCAGGCGCGACAGTTGTTTGTGCCTCTCACCACAGTCCCGGAGGCAGCCGTATCCGGCACCGAGGCGACAGCTCCGGTGGAGACCACCGGGCTCAGCGACGACGAATCGCTTGGGGGATCGGCAGCGCCCGCGCCGCCGGCGGCCGATGCCGAAGCCGATAGCGAGCAGGCTGTGATGGCATCCGCTGAGCCGGCCTCGTCGGCACCGGCCTCGTCTGCCCCGGCATCGTCAGAACCGGCGCGGGTATTCGACGACACGCCCCTGCCGCTGGACTGGCTGGCTGATGCCGATGTGCGGGTTGAGGTGCAGGCGGAAACCCTGCTTCTGCAGGATGCGGCGTTCAGCAATTTCACGGGGCAGCTGCTGGTGGAGAACGGCGCGCTGACACTCGAACGTTTCAGCGGCAGTTTCGGCGAGGGGGGCTTCGAAGGTGCGCTGCGTGTTGCGCCGGCCGCGCAGAGCGGCAGCTATGCCGCCGAGCTCGCGTTTGCCATGGACGATGTGCAACTGGCGGCCTTCGGCCTGGTGCCGGAAGAGGAGCTGTCGGGCGGGCGCATGCACGCGCGTGCCGATCTGGCCGCCGTTGGTGCATCCCCGAGGGAGCTGGCTGCTTCGCTCGGTGGCGAGCTCTTGCTGCTGGTCGACGAAGCGACGCTGGCCGATGATCTCATCGAGCTGGCCGGCTCCGACTTCATCATGGAGACCATCAACACGCTGAACCCGTTTTACCGGGAAGACCCCAGCACCGAGCTCGAATGCGCGCTGGTGCGCTTCGAAGCTGAGGACGGCAAGCTGCGGACGCGTAACGAGCTGGTGGTGGAAACCACCAAGATGGAGATCATCGGTAACGGCTCTGTGGATCTGGGTGAGGAATCGCTGGACATCACGCTGTCTCCGTCTGCCAAGGCCGGGGTGGGTATCAACGCCGGCAGTCTCGTGAAATTCCTCAAGGTCGGTGGCACGCTGGCTGAACCGGCCCCGGCTGTAGACGCGGTGGGCGTGCTCGCTACCGGCGCAACGGTTGGCGCCGCGGTTTCCACCGGCGGTCTGTCGCTGCTGGCGGAGGGGCTGGCCAAGCGTGCGCTGAACGCGGGGTCGGTGTGTGATAAGTTTCGCTCGGACCCCAAGGAAGAAGGATCGCAATGATGCATGCTTTGCGGGGCGCAAGCCCTCTCGTCGCAGCGCTTGTCGTGGCTGTATTGAGCCTTGCGCCTGTGGTGGTGCACGCGGCCGGGGAGCTCAAGGTGGGTGATGCAGCGCCCGATTTCGAGCTGCCGGGCTCAGACGGTCAGAGCCACCGGCTGGCCGACCTGCGTGGTCGTTACGTGGTGGTGGCGTTTTTTCCCAAAGCCTTCACCTCCGGCTGAACGATTCAGTGTAAAGCGCTGCGTGACAGCGACCAGGAAATCAGACAGTTCGACGTCGCCTTTTTCATGGCGAGCACCGATTCGATCGAAGACAACACCGGCTTTGCGAAAAAGAACAACGCTACTTTCCCCGTGCTGGCTGACAGCGACGGTGCCGTATCGGAGCGCTTCGGCGTACGGTCGGCCGCTGGTTTTGCCAAGCGCTGGACGTTCTACATCGATCCGCAGGGCAGAATTGCAAAGATCGACAAGGCCACCAATCCGATGACCGCCGGCGCGGACCTGGCGGCAACGCTGGCAGAGCTGGGCGCGCCGCGTGTCGAGGCAACGACCCTCTGACGCTCTGGAGACGGGCCAGCGACCGGCTAGAACGGTGCCTGCGCACCCTCGGGTAGCTCTACCTCGAAGCCGTTGAGGGTCATCGACACCGCGGTGTAGAACCCGGCGAGCCCCAGCAGCTCGGCCACGCCGGTCTCGCCGAACTGTGCCTTGGCTTCGGCGAATGTTGCATCGGACAGGCGGTGCGTGGTGTGGATCTCCCGTGCCAGGCGCCAGGCCGCTGCATCGCCGGGGTCGTCGAAAACCGGCTCCTGTGCGGCTTTGATGGCGGCGATCACGCTATCCGGGACGCCCGCGTCGCGCGCCATGGGCTCGTGGGCCCACCACTCGAACTGCGCCTGCCAGAATTGTCCTGTCACGAGGATCACCACTTCGACGTAGCGCCGGTCGACCGTGGTACGGAAGCGGAAGAAACCGCCCAACCCCACCAGCCGCGTGCCCATTTCCGGGCTGCGGATCCAGGCGTCGAAAGGCCCGCCGATGTGCCCGTCATCGGGCTTCACCGGGCGGTTCTCCACAACTTTATCGTAAGCCTGCCGCTGCTCTGCAGTCAGCTCATCCAGACGTTTGCGTTGCAGTCTGCTCATGGCGTTCTCCCCGTTCTGCCCCTGCGAGACACCATGTTAGCGTTTACACTGACGCGATGGTCAAGCACTGGTTTCTGCTGATTGTTCCTGAACGGGCATGGGCGGCGGCGCTTTTCGGCCTCGTCGCCTGGCTGGCGCTCGCGGCTTTCGGCATCGTCTCCATGGGACCCCATGTGCCGGAAGGCTCATCGGGGGTAGTGGGCACCAGTCTGTTTTTTGCGTCCATGAACGTGTTGGCGGTGCTGGTATGCGCTTACGTGCTGCGACGCTGTGCGGCGCTGGTCGACGAATTACCGCTGAAAGCGGGCGGATCTTCTCCTGACGCGTTGAAACGCGAATTGACCCACCTCCCGCTCAAGGAAGTAGTGGGCGCGTGTGCGACGGCCGTGCTGGCGGGTACGGGACACCTGATGATCCTCTACGGCACCGTGGCCGACCTGCCCGCGGCGGCCTTCGAGCCGGCGCGCATCCCCACGACGGTGGGTACGTTGCTGACCTGGTTCGTGGTTGTCCACATGGTGTGGGCGTTCATGCGCAACGCCTTTGTTTTCTCAGAAGTTGGTGCCCGGCAGCTCGAGATCGATCTGCTGCAACCACGCCGGCTGGTGCCGGTGGGCAGGGCCGCGCTGATGCCGACCCTGGCGCTGATCTCCACACAGCTCATGTATCCGCTGTTGAGCCTGGACGGCAACTTTGCAGCCGGTGCGAGCCTGCCGGGATTTTTCGCCACGCTGGGGGCGTTGGTGTTTCTGTTTCTCAGGACTGTCTGGCCGGTACACCGGCAACTGCAGCAGCTGAAAGAAGCTCAGCTCGACGCCGTGGATGCTGAGGTGGCCCTGCTGCGCGGCGCCGGTGACGTTGAAACCGCTGCCGCGCTCGAGCGCCTCAACCCGCTGCTCACCTATCGCAGCCACGTCGAAAATGCCTCGGTCTGGCCGGTGACGTTCACGGCGATCACTCGCTGGAGCATCTACCTCCTGCTGCCACCACTCACCTGGGTGGGGGCGGCGTTGATCGAAATTCTCGTGGATGCCGCCCTGGAGTAGTCAGGCTGGTTTGAACACGGGGATGACACCCCCATCGGCAAAGGTCTCGAAGGCCACTTCGACCGGATCGCCCGCGCGTACCCGGGCCGGATCGACGTCCACGAGATTCGTCATGAGACGCAGGCCTTCCTCGATGTCCACCTGCGCCAGTACCAGCGGCAGGCGATCTTTGTGCCGGGGGTGGTAAACCCGCGCCAGGCGGGCGTGGGTGTAAACCGTGCCGCGACCCGACGCGTCGCGCCAGGAAAGCGCCCGGGACCCGCAGTTGGTGCAGATCGTTGCCGGTGGATAGGCCCACGTCTGGCACTGGTCGCATACCTGCAGGCGCAGCTTGCCCTCGCCGGCGCCGTCGAAAAAAGGCCGGGAAGCTTCGGAAGGTTCGGGAAGCCAGGTCTGTTCAGTCATGGTGTCTACCTCACGCCGCCTGCGGGGACAGCAGCAGCGTGGCGTGATAGTTCAGCACGCCGCCGTTGCCCGTCACCAGAATCAAATCGTTAGGAGCCTGCCGGGAGCCGCCGTGGCCGCGGCCCTGGATCACAGCCTCCGTGACCGGTGTCATGCCCCACATGTAGAACGACGATAGCTCGCCGCCGCCGGTGTTGGTTGGCAGGCTGCCGCCTGGCCCCAGCTTGCCGTCGGCCACGAAGGCGCCGCCTTCGCCTCGGGGGCAGAAGCCATAGTCTTCGAGGGTGACCAGCACGGTGTAGGTATAGCAGTCGTATAGCTGACACTGGGTGACGTCTTCGAGGCTGGCGTCGGCCATGGCCAGCGCGCGGGGCCCCGCCTTCGCCCCGGGACCTTCCAGCAGCGGATCGTGCCCGGCGTAGCCGGTGTCGTGATTGTGCGCCTGGGCGAAGCCGCGGATGTATACCGGCGGCTGTGCGCAGTCCCGGGCCCGTTCCGCGCTGGTGACAATCACCGCCACACCGCCGTTGGACACCAGGCAGCAATCGAGCACGTGAAAGGGCTCCACGACCCAGGGGGAAGCGTGATAGTCGTCGAGCGTGAGCGGCTCGCGCTTGGTCGCCTGCTCGTTGTGTGCGGCCCACTCGCGCTGGGAGATGGCGATCTGGCCAAGCTGATCCTGCGTGGTGCCGTAAGTATCCATGTGCCGCTGCGCGCCCATGGCGTACATGGGGATGGCGCCGGCATAGCCATAGATGGGAAACAGACTGGCCATCGCTTCCGGCCGCGAGCGATTTGCATAAGCGTCACCGGTGCGTTTGCCTTCCTGCAACGGATCGTCCGCGAATACGCAGGCAATGTAGTCCGCAAGACCGTTTTCCACGGCCATGGCTGCGTACTGGATCATCTGCCCGGCGCTGGAGCCGAAGCCCTGCATGAACGTGAGCACGTTCAGTTCCTTGAGCCCCAGCGTGCGGTGCAGACCCAGATTCACCCCGCGGGTGGTGCCGGCGTTGATCAGCAGACCGTCGAGTTGAGCCTTCTCCAGGCCGGCGTCTGCCAGCGCAAGGTGCACAGCCTCTGCGCCCAGGTCCGTGGCCGAGCGGTATACCCGGCCCATGTCGGTCATGCCGAGGCCGCAGATGGCCGCCCGGCCGCTCATGGGATGTGCCATGAATTCTCTCCTCCCGATGGTTGCGACAGCAAGGCCGGGATTTTACTCGGAGCCCTGGTTTCTTCACAATTCGGCGGCTCGAAACCCATGCCGGAGAAGCATCGATGCAGAACAATCTGGGCCTGTTCCTCACGAAGCGCGCGTTCCTGTCCCCCGACCTGGAAGCCTATGTGGAAGGTGATGGCAGCTTCCGCCTCACCTATCGGGAGCTGAACGAGAGCAGCAACCGGATTGCCAACGCGCTGCTGGACGCCGGCATAGAAAAAGGCGAACGGGTTGGTCTGCTGCTCATGAACTCCCGGGAATTCATGGAAGCCTACTTTGCGCTCGCCAAGATCGGCGCTGTCGTCGTGCCGCTCAACTGGCGTCTGGTTGCCGACGAACTCGAATTCATTCTCAAAGACAGCGGGACCAGACGGCTGATCTTTGGTGATGAGTTCGTCGAGACCGTTGAAGAGCTGCATGGCCGCGGCGACAAGACAGACATCGTGCAGTGGCTGCACGTGCCTGGCGACGCCGCCGTCGCGGCGTTCGCCGACGACTATTGTGCGTTCCGTGATGGGGCGAGCGACGCGGAACCCGCGGTGGGCGCCGCAGACGATGACATGCTCTACATCATGTACACATCGGGCACGACGGGTCTGCCCAAGGGTGTGGTGCATACGCACTCGACGGCCATCTGGGGTCTCATGACCATTGGTGCAACGGCCGAATACGTGGCCCACGACCGGTACCTGGCCTGCCTGCCCATGTTTCACGTCGGCGCACTCACGCCGCTGGCGGTAAACGTGTGGCGGGGGGCAACCAGCATTGTCATGCGCAGCTTCGATCCCGTCCGGGCCTGGCAGCTCATCGAGGAAGAGAAGATCACAACCGGCCTCGCGGTGCCGGCCATGCTGAATTTCATGGTGCAGGTGGACTACAGCCGCTTCGACTATTCCACGCTGCGCTGGATCATGACCGGGGCTGCCCCGGTGCCTGTGGCGATGACGCAGCAGTATCACGACATGGGTATCGGGCTGCTGCAGGTTTACGGGCTCACCGAGAGCTGCGGCCCGGCGTGCCTGATGGATGCGGAGAACGCGCTGCGCAAACCCGACTCCACCGGACGCGCGTTCTTTCACACCGAAATCCGGGTGGTGAACGACGCCGGCGATGACTGTGCGCCCGGCGAAGCAGGCGAGGTGTGGGTGAACGGCAAGCACATCATGCGCGAATACTGGAACCGGCCGGACGCCACGGCGGAGACCATCGTCGAGGGAGGCTGGCTGCGCACCGGCGATGTGGCCACGATGGACGACGAGGGCTTCGTGGCCATCCAGGACCGCATCAAGGACATGATCATCTCCGGCGGCGAGAACGTGTATCCCGCCGAGATCGAAGGTGTGCTGGCGGGGCACGACGGCATCGTAGAGGCGGCTGTGATTGGTCAGGAAAGCGAGCGCTGGGGGGAATCGCCGCTCGCCATTGTCGTGAAGAGCGACGCGGCGCTCACCGAAACCGACGTGCTGCAATACTGTCAGGGCAAGCTCGCCCGTTTCAAACAGCCCCAACAGGTTGTGTTTGTGGAAGAAATTCCCCGTAACCCGAGCGGGAAGATTCTGAAGCGTGTGCTGCGGGAACAGTTCCCGGCAACCGCACCTGTCTGAAGCTGACGCTGTGCCGGGGCTGCCGGGCAGCTACGGATCTTCGGTCCGGCGCGAGTCGGCGGTCCCCGTGGTCAGACGCTTCGCATGGGAAACCCGGGGGTTGCCGGATACAGCGACGTAGGCGAGGGCGCGGTAGAACGCTGCCGCGTCCGGTGCCGTGGTATAGAGCTGGAGACAGCTGAATTGCACTAGCGCGTGCTGTTCGATCGCGCGCACGAGCTGCTGGCCAATGCCCCGCCGCCTTGCCTGTGGGTGGGTGTACACACGGCGCAGGCGCCCGGTGCGCAAATCGCCGGCGTAGGGATCGATGTTCAAGCCGCCGATAGCGAGAAGAAGCGAACCGTCCCGCACGGTGAACAGCGCTTCACCAGGTAGCGAGAACGTGTTGCTGCCCGAGGCCATGTCTGCAGCCAGCCGGTCAAGGTGCTGGTGGCCTTCGGCGCGCGCCGGCCTGCCGAGGTGCTCAAAGTCAGCAGGCAACCCGTAAACTCGATCGATCTTCACGACGGTTTCTGTCCTTCCCGCTTGCCCCGGTCGTTGACGAGGCGTTCACGGCGAGCATGGTGCACTGGGGGCCCGTACACAACCTCGGGTGACCGATGCCGCTGTTCCGACGCGACCCGACAAAGAAACTGAAGAAGGCTTACCAGCAGAAGATGGAAGCGGCCATGCATGCCATGCGCCGGGGCGATGTGCGCGAAAACGCCATGCTGGTAGCCGAAGCGGACAAGCTCCGGGCTAAGATCGACGCCGTGGAAAACGCTGCCTCTTAGCGAGCCAGGGGCGGAAAAGACTGTTTTGCGAGCTGCCTGGCGCGCGCCCTCACGGAGGGTGCTTCCCGCCTGGCCGCATGCCTGACCAGCGCCTTCGCTTCTTCCCGGTAGGCGGGCACCTGCATTGCGAAGCTCCAGAAACCGTTGTAAGCCCAGGCCCGCACAAACTTGTTCTCAGCCGCCAGGCTGCAGCGTAAGAACGCTTCCACTCTGGCCAGGTGTTGCTCCGGCACCGGCATGAAAGGCATGCACTGCAGCAGGTGGAGCTGTGCTTCCCAGTGGGTCAGGGCGTCAGCCCGCGCGTACACCGCGGCTATGGTGGTGGCCGCAAGCTCGTGGCCACCTTCGAGGTGATGTTTCAGCAGCCACGTGGCGGCGCGTTCGCAGGCTGGCAGCGCAAGAAGCCGGGCCAGGTCTTTCTCGAAGCCCGGCGCTGCCGCGCAGGCCTCGTACACCCTGCGCAGGTTGGTAACGCTGTGATCTTCCAGGGCGGCGACGTTCAGCTCAACGCTCCACGAGCTGGATACCTTCGATGCCGGCGAGCCTCGAGGCGTCCATGACCGCCACGAGCGTGGCGTTGCTGGATGCCGGGTGGGCATCGATCACCACTTTCGCTGCCGGGTTCTGTGCCTGCAGGCGCTCGAAGTTTGCCCGCACGGCACGTATGTCCACGGCGCGGTCGGCGAGCAGAATACGATTGCCAGCCGAGATGCGCACGAGCACGTTGGCCAGCGTATCGGGCGGCGGCGCTGTCGACGGTTCCGGGGGATTGATGGCCAGTCCCTGTTCTTTCACGAAGGTGGCGGTGACGATGAAAAAGATCAGCATGATGAACACCACGTCTAGCATGGGTGTGAGGTTGATGCGGGTTTCCGCAGGGGTTTGTTGAACACGCATGGCCGGCTGCCTCGCTGTTGCGGTCCTCAGAGCGTAAGCGATCATCGCTCTTAATGCTACAAAAGCAGCATACTGCTAAAAATTTAGCATTTATGCGGCAGATTCTGGCCTGGTCAGAGCAGGAAGTTCTTGATGGCCATCATTGTCCACACGATCACCACCAGCGACAGGCTCACGAACACTGCCGCAGAGCCCATGTCCTTGGCCTGTCCAGCCAGGTCGTGGTATTCGTGGCCGACGCGGTCCACCACCGCTTCCACCGCAGAGTTCAGCAGCTCCGTGATCAGCACGAAAGCCAGCACCGCTATCAGCACGGCCACCTGCAGCATGGATTGGCCGATCACGAACGCCAGCGGCAGCAGCATCAGACCAATGATGCACTCCTGACGGAACGCGGATTCGTTGGCCCAGGCTGCGCGAAATCCCTGCCACGAATAGCCGGTGGCTTTGATGACACGCTTGAGTCCTGTGTAGCCTGGTTTCGGCATGGTTGGTCCTTTCGGTACGGCTTATGAGGTGTGGTCGTCCGGGCAGGGCCCCAGCTCGACCTGGATGGTGGAGTGGTCGATGCCGAACGAGCCGTTCAACACGCTCTTGATGTCTGCCACCACACCCTGCACGTGTTCTTCCTGCGCCACCGTGGCGTGCAGGGTGAGCAGGGGCTTGTCGGCCGTGAGCGCCCAGGCATGCATGTGGTGCACTTCCACCACGTTGGGCACGCGCGTGTGCAGGGTGGCTTTGATCTCCGCGAGATCCATGCCGTGAGGCACGCCCTCCAGGAGGATGTGGGTGGACTCTCTCAGCACACGGAAAGCCCCGCGGCTGAGGATGATCACGATCAGCAGCGACAGCACCGGGTCCGCGTAGAGCCAGCCGAACAAGTAGACCGACAGGGCGGTGACGATGGCCGCCACCGAGCCCAGCAGGTCGCCCAGCACGTGCAGCGCGGCAGCGCGGATGTTGGTGTTGTCCGAGGCCCCGTGCAGCCAGCGGAACGCGAGGATGTTCACCGCAAGGCCAACCACCGCCACTGCCAGGGCCGGCAAAGGCAGCAATGGCTCAGGATTGTTGAGGCGGCCGATGGCTTCGAAGGCGATCCAGGCCACCAGCGCCAGCAGCGTCAAACCGTTGATGAACGCGGCCAGCACCTGCATGCGGTGGTAGCCATAGCTCATGGTGTGGTGTTCGGCACGGGCCATGCGGGCGGCCCACCAGGCCAGGCCCAGGGCGGTTGCGTCGAGGAACATGTGGCCGGCGTCGGCGATCAGCACCAGCGCATTCGTGAACCACCCGCCTGCCAGCTCCATCAGCATGAAAGCGGCAATCAGAAAAAATGCGCGTCCCAGCAGCGCTTCGTCGGAATGGTGATGTGCGTGATCGTGAGCCAAACTGCGTTCCGAGCTGCCGGGCGGCGAAATTATAGCGTTTCCGGAGAGTCTAGAGAGGCTGTTTGGGATCCAGCCCCAGCAGCACCTTCCCGGCGACCTCGTAGATAGGCTGCGCCACCATCACGTGCTGTGTGGTGACGTGCACGTCCCGCAGGCATCGCTGCAGCGCGCTTCTGGCGTAGATCGCACTACCTCCGGCAGCGTGGTACACGCGGTCGACCACCCCTGCGGCCGTCCAGGCATTGTGCGCGGCCGCCAGCCGCAGGCGGGCCTTGGTGGCCTGAGGGAGGCGTTCGCCGCTGGCAGCAATGCCGTAGGCATCCTCTATCGTCTGCCGCGTCAGCGCCACCGCGCTTTCCAGTTCTGCCGTGGCCATGGCCACGTCACGCTGCACCATGGCGCGGTTGGCCAGCACACGGTTGGCGCCGGTCGGTGTTTTGCTGCCGGCCAGGTCCAGGAACTCCTCGAGGGCGCGCCGGGCGATGCCGATCGCCACGGCGGATACCCCGAGCGCCAGGAGGCCGAAGGTCGGAAAACGGTACAGGGGAGCGTCGACGAGAGGGCGGCCACCGAGCGCGACCCAGCGACCGGCCGGCACGCGTTGCTCGTGCACCTCGAAATCGTGGCTGCCCGTCCCACGCAAGCCCGAGACGTCCCATGTATCCAG
>CAZYYJ010000109.1:0-13762 GCA_964651595.1 uncultured Pseudomonadales bacterium
ACGCGAGCTTCATGCCCTGGCTGGCAGCGACTGCGCTGATTCACTCGGTGGCGGTGACGGAGAAGCGCGGTACCTTCAAGAGCTGGACGCTGCTGCTGGCCATTGCCGGTTTTTCGCTCGCCCTGCTGGGCGGATTCATCATTCGCTCGGGGATCATGACCTCTGTGCACGCCTTTGCGGTGGATCCCACGCGCGGTATGTACATTCTCATCTTCCTGGGTGTCGTGGTTGGCGCATCGCTGACGCTGTATGCGTTCCGCGCTGCTGCCCAGCAGACCTCGGTGGGTTATGCCTGGCTCAGCCGCGAAGCCTTCATGCTGTTCAACAACGCGATCTGGATGCTGAGCCTGACGGTGGTCATATGGGGCACGCTCTCACCGATGGGCTACGAAGCGATCACCGGCGGACGGATCTCCATTGGCCCGCCGTTCTTCGATCAGTTCTTTGTGCCGCTGATGCTGCTTCTGGCGGTCGGTCTGGCGCTGGTGCCTTTCGTGGCCTGGAAGCGCACGGCGGGGGTGAAGCTCGTGGAAGCCCTCAAGGTGCAGTTGCCAGCAGCGCTGGTGCTGGGTGTGCTGCTGTGGTTTGCGGTAGCGCCCGGGGGTGTGACGTTGCTGGCGGCGCTGGTGCTCGGTGTCTGGGTTGTGGTGACGCATGGTGTGGATCTCGCGCGGCGTGTGCGCAGCGGCGCAAGCCTGCCGCTCGCCTACGTTGGCATGACGGTTGCGCATCTCGGCTTTGCCGTGAGCGTGATCGGGATTGCGGTGACGTCCTCGCAATCGGTGGAGCGCGATGTCCGCATGGCGCCACAGGGAGAGGAAACCCTTGCCGGTGCAACCGTGCGTTTTCTCGGTGTGCGGGAGGTGCAGGGCCCGAACTATGTTGCCCAACAGGGCATGTTCGTGGTGACAGACGGCAGCGATACCTTTGAGCTGAGGCCGGAGAAGCGGCGCTATCTCGCGGGCGGCAGCATCATGACCGAGGCTGGTATACACGCCGGTTTCCTCGCCGACACCTATATATCCATGGGTGAGCCGCTCGGCGACACTGCGTGGGCCGTGCGCCTTCACTACAAGCCGCTGGTGCGCTGGGTGTGGCTGGGTGCGCTGCTCATGGCGTTTGGTGCGGGCCTTGCCATCTTCGACAAGCGTTACCGGCGTCTGCGCGATCGCGCGGCGCAACGGGCTGTGCGCCCCCCGGCCGCTGTGGGGCAACCGGCAACCAGTGATGTCTAAAGCCAGCCTGTTCATCCCGCTGGGCGTGTTTGCGGCGATCGTCGGCCTGTTTCTGCTGGGCTTCGGCCTGGACGAGCGCAGCCAGCTGCCATCTGCGCTGCTGGGCAAAGATTTTCCCGAGTTTACGGCCCCCGACCTCTATGCACCCGAAACGACCATCACGCGCGACGATCTCCTCGGCGCCCCTGCGCTGGTGAACGTATGGGCAACCTGGTGTCCCACCTGCAAAGCAGAGCACGAAATGTTGATGGACATAGCCGCCAGCACCGCGGCCGGCGCAGTGGGCTTGAAGCTTGTGGGCCTCAACTACAAAGACGATCGCGGCAAGGCTCTGCAGTGGTTGACCGAATTCGGCAATCCCTACGCCATGGTGCTGAGCGATGCCGATGGCCTGCTGGGTGTGGAGCTGGGCGTTTATGGCGCGCCGGAAACCTTTCTGCTGAACGCGCAGGGCCAGGTGATCTACAAGCACGTGGGCGACGTGAACGTGCGCGTGTGGGAACGGGAGATCAAGCCCCTGCTTGCTGAGATGGAAGCCGCCGGATGAGGTGGGTTGCCTCGGCGATGGTGACGGTGCTCTGTGTCGGCGCCTTTGCCGCCAGCCCGGTTGACGTGTTCGAATTCGAAACGCCGCAGCAGGAACAACGCTACCGCGTGCTGATCGACGAGTTGCGTTGCCCGAAATGCATGAACGTGAATATTGCCGGCAGTGATGCACCCATCGCCCAGGATCTGCGCGCGGTGGTGCACCGCATGATTGTGCAGGAAGGGCGCACCAACGAAGAAATTCTCACCTTCATGCAGGCGCGTTACGGCGACTTCGTGCTGTACGACCCGCCGTTCAACTGGCGCACCGGTTGGTTGTGGTTGCTGCCGCTGGTGGTTGCGCTGGCGGTGGCCGCGCTGATCTGGCGCCTGGTGACAGGCGCTCGGTCGCGTCAGGCGCAAGCCCTCACCGTGCAGGAGCAGGCAGCGTTGCGCGATTTTCTCGACGAGCCTTCCTGAGCGCGCCGGCATGCTGATCCCGGGCTTTTTGCTGATGCTGCTGGTGGCTGCCGCCTTCGTCGCCTGGCCCGTGCTGCGGCATCGCAGAAAACAGGCAGAAAGCGATGGCGCCGTACGGCACGGGGTGATGCAGGACCTGTACCGGCAACGGGTGGAAGAAGTTCAGGCAGAGGTGGCCGATACCGCGTTGCAGCAGGAGCTGGAGCAGGATCTGGGGCAGGTGCTTCTGGTGGAGGCCCGGGACCTCGCTCGCGGTGGGGTGGTTGCCGATGCGGGCGAAGGGCCGCGCCGGCGGGGTGTGGCGTTGGTGGTAGTGGCCATGCCGCTCGTGGCTCTGCTGGTGTACTTCACCGCGGCTGATGTCGGTGTGGAACGGGTCCGGGGGGCCGAGGCGGTGCTGGCCTTACCGGCTGAAGAAGCCGATGCCTTGAAAGACTGGCGTGCGCGGCTGGTGGCCCGTGTGACCGATGCGCCGGAGGACCACAAAAGCCTGTACCTGCTCGGCCATGCGGAGCTGAAACTGGGCGACTACGCAGCGGCCGCAGACGCCTTCGGAAGAACCAACACGCTCACCCCCGACGACGTGACCATACAGATCTACTGGTTGCAGGCGCGCTACCTCGCGGCGCGGGGTGTGCTGGACGACGGTACCCGTGCGCTGGCGGACAAAGTGCTGGCCAGCAGCCCCAACCTGCCGGTGGTGCTGGAGATCCTTGCGCTGGATGCCGTCCGCCAGGGCGACGCACCCGAGGCGGTGCGGCTGCTGAATCGCGCCATTACCGGCTCACCGAACGTGGCGCAGCAGACGGCCTTCGTCGGCGCCATTCGCGAGCTGCGCAAACGCTTCAGGCTGCCCGGCGTGACCGTGCAGATCTCCGCCGAAGGTACGGTGCCGGAAACCTCCGCCGCCACGGTGTTTGTGGTGGCCCGGCCGGTGGGGGGCGGTATGCCGTATGCGGTGGTGAAGCGACCTGCGATGCTGCTGCCCACGGAGGTGCGCCTCGACGATCTGGTGGCCATGAGCGATAACCGCACCCTGTCGGATGCCGACGAAATCGAGATTGTGGTGCGTCTCAGCGCGTCCGGCCAGGCCATGGCCCAGCCGGGGGACTGGCAGTGGCAGACACCCGCGGAAATCAGCGCCGATGAAAGCGCTTACAGTGCGGTGCTGCGTGCACCGGAAGAGGGCGCCGGCCAGGGCGCCGGCCAGGGCGCCGGCTAGCTTCACACGATCGTCGTTCGACGATAGCTCAGGCAGGAACTTAGGCGCGACGGGGTGGTCAGACAATACAGTCACCCGAATACAGGTCGTGTAGTGTTCAAACCCGTACTCAACATCACAGAGCAGATTGCCGAATACCTCGCAGATCAGATTATTTTCGATGAGTTGCCAGGAAGCACCCGCATACAGGAAGTGAAAGTCGCAAAGAGCCTCGATGTTTCACGCGGGTCGATTCGCGAGGCATTGCTGATCCTCGAGCGCAAGCACCTCATCGAAATTGTGCCCCGTCGCGGGGCGGTGGTGAACGACCTGGACAGAGCTGATGCGCTCGAGCTGATCGACGTGTTTGCACTGTTGAAAAAGCGCTGGCTGCTGGAGCTGATGAATCATCCTTCGCTGGGCGACGTGCTGGTGGGCGCCAAGGACGTGATCCGCAGCATGGACGATGCCGCCCGTGCCGACGACGCCCGTCAGATGCTGAAAGCCAGAGCGGCCTTCCACGTGGAAACGCTGGCGCCCGCGGGCCGGTATCTGGTGGCGGTGTTCGAAAGTCTCCTGCCCACCAGCCAACGGCTCATGTACCGGCTGGTACGGGACACGGATCTGGATCTCTATGATCTCGCACGGTTGTACAAAGCGTTGCTGACGGCGCTGGAAGATCAGTCGGAAGAACGCGTCTCCGAACTGGTCAGCGCTTTCCATCTGCGGCTCAGGAAACTCAGCGAAAAAGTCTTTGCCGAAAGCGGCCGCAACAACGTGCGCAGCATCGGCACGGTCTCCGGAAGGTCGAACGGTAAAAAGACGGCCGCCTGAGCGGCAAAAGGATACCCCGCGGCCGGAAACTCCAGTAAACTCACGCTTTCGAGTTTAGGGGTAAGCAGACTCGTCCGCGGCCGTGGCACTCAGTCACCCGCTACTGCCTTCAGCGAACGCAGGCAAACGTCCGGCGGCCGCAGGCAAAAGGCCCGTTTTCAGCGCCCGTTCTTCCGCAGCGAGGAAGTGGCACACAGGGAAACGGGCAGGGCGAGGCGCAAAAGACCAGCACGAATGCGTCTGAAGCAGATCAAACTCGCCGGCTTCAAATCTTTTGTCGACCCGACAACCGTCACCCTCCCTGGAAACCGCTGCGCCGTCGTCGGCCCCAACGGCTGTGGTAAGTCGAACATTATCGACGCTGTGCGCTGGGTGATGGGCGAAAGCTCCGCGAAGCAGCTGCGGGGCGAAAATCTCACCGACGTGATCTTCAACGGCTCGAACAGCCGCAAACCCGTGGCAGTGGCCAGCATCGAGCTGATCTTCGACAACAGCGACGGACGCATCGGTGGCGAATATGCCGCGTATGCAGACATCGCCATTCGCCGTCAGGTCACCCGCGACGGGCAGTCGCAGTACTACCTCAACGGCAGCAAGTGCCGGCGGCGCGACATCCAGGACATTTTTCTCGGCACGGGTTTTGGCCCGCGCAGCTATTCCATCATCGAGCAGGGCATGATTTCGCAGCTTGTGGAAGCCAAGCCGGAAGAACTGCGCGTGTATCTGGAAGAGGCGGCCGGCATCTCCAAGTACAAAGAGCGTCGCCGCGAAACCGAGAATCGCATTAAACATACCCGGGAAAACCTCGAACGAATCAACGACATACGCGAGGAACTGGGGAGACAACTCGATCGTCTGCAGCGCCAGGCGCAAGCGGCTGAGCGCTACCGCGAGCTGAAAGACGAGGAAACGCTCACCACGGCGCAGCTGTACGTGCTGAAAGCACAGGCTCTCAAAGTCGACCTCGAGGCTCGCGAGACCGCCATTCGTGAGATGGAACTGGCGCTGGAAAAAGCCCTGGCTGCGCAACGCAAGACGGAAGCCGACATTGAGAGCGGTCGCTCCCAGCACGCCAACCGGTCTGATCAGTTCAACGATGTGCAGGGGCATTTTTATCGTCTCGGCGCCGACATAGCGCGGGTGGAAGAGGCCATCCAGTTCAACGAAGCCCGTGTGAAACAGCTGGAAGCCGACCTGCAGGCGGTGGTGCAGAGGGCCGCGGAATCCGAGCGTCAGCTCGGCATTGACGAAGCTCAGATTGTGGAGCTGCGCAACAATTTCAATGAGTTGGTGCCACAAGTTGAGGTGCTGTATCAGGAGGATGTCGCGTCCAGCGGTGTCCTGGAACAAGCTGAGCAGCGCGCCCGCGACGAGCAGGACCGCTGGGACGGATTCAACGCGGAGACTGCCGCGCAGGACCGTCAGGCGGAGGTGCTGAGCTCGCGCGTGGAACACCTCGAGCAGTTGCTGCAACGCCTGCGGCGCCGCGCGGACGACCTCACAGAGCTGCAGGCGCAGCAACCGGCTGACGGCACTGAAGAGGTGACACAGCTTGCCGAAGAAATTGCCACGCTAGAGGCTGAGGCGCGGGCGCTGGAAATGCGCATCGACGACTGCCTGAAGGAGCTGGCGACGGCTCGCGAGGACGTGCTGATCCGTGAGCGTACGCTGGAGGATGCGCGCGGCGAAGTGCAGCAGCTGCGCCACGAGCTCGCGCAATTGCAGGCCGTGCAGGAAGCAGCGCTCGGTCAGCACGTGCAGGAAGCCGCTGACTGGATCGAGCGCCAGGCGTTGACGCAGGCACACCGGCTCGGCGAATCCCTCGCAGTAGTGCCTGGCTGGGAACTGGCCATCGAGACCGTGCTGGGCGATTTTCTGAGCGCGCTGCGCGTCGAAAAGCTCGATAGCTACGCCTCATCACTCTCCGAGCTGCCGGACGGCAGCCTCACGCTCATAGAAACCACGCCCGCGGATGCGCCGCCGGCAACCAATACTCATATCGACCTGCCCACGCTCGAATCGCTCATTCGCTCTGACGCTGTCACCGCCGGCACGCTGCTGCACGGCGTGTACGCCGCACAGTCTCCGGAAGCCGCTCTGGCGAAACGCGGCGATCTGCTGCGCGGGGAAAGCATTGTCACGCGCACGGGCTTCTGGGTGGGCCCGGACTGGGTGCGTGTGCTGCACGATGCCGATCAGGCAGGTGGCATCATCGAGCGGGGGCAGGCAATAGAAACCCTCAACGTGCGCGTCGAAGAAGCCGAGCGCACCCTTGGTGAGCTGCAACAGCACGTGCAGGCTGGCCGCGAGCGGGTAGAACAGACCGAAGCGCAGCGCGAAGAGCTGCAGCAGCTGGTGAATGCAGCCAACGCCGACTTAAGTCAGCGCCGTACGCAGCACGGTGTCACACGCGTGAAGGTGGAAGAGGCTGGTGCCCGTCGCGAACAGTTGCGCGCCGAAAGCGAAGATATTGCGGAGCAGATCGACCAGGAGCAGGCGCGGCTCACGGCAACGCGTGAAGAGCTGGTTGCCGTAGAGGTGGCCCGCGAGGGCCAGGCTGTGATGCGGGAAGACCTGCAGCGGGCGCGCGAGCAGGCGCAGAGCGAGGTCTCGGCAGCGCGCGAGCGCGCCCGGGAAAGCCGCGATCGTTACCATGCCCTGAATGTGGAAAAAGAAAGCCTGCAGACCCGTCTCGCAGCCAGCGAAACGGCCCGCGACCGGTTGCTGGCGCAGCGCAAGACGCTCGACGAGCAGCGCGAGGAGCTGGAGGCGGGCATCACCAACAGCACGACCCCTCTGCCCGAGCTGCAGCAGCAGCTTGAAACCAAGCTCGCCGACCGCGTGGCGGTGGAAGCGCAGCTGGCGGAGATTCGCGAGGCCATGGAAGCAGCCGACAGCACGGTGCGTAACCTGGAAACGGAGCGGCATCGGCACGAAGGCGCGGTGAACAGCGTGCGCGAGGGCCTGGGGGAAGCCCGGGTGGCTCGCGAGGGTCTGGCCGTGCAGGAGAAAAACCTGCTCGAGCAACTCGCCGCCACAGGGCTCGGCTACGAGGCGGTGCAGGCCGCGCTCCCTGAAGAGGCTGAGGTGAAAGCTTGGGCCGAGACGCTGGAGCGTCTGGGCCGCCGCATTGCGCGCCTCGGGCCCATCAACCTGGCAGCCATTGACGAATACGAACAAGAATCAGAACGTAAGGTGTACCTCGACGCCCAGGCGCAAGACCTGGAGCAGGCGATGGACACCCTGCTGAACGCGATCCACAAAATCGACCGCGAAACGCGGACCCGGTTCAAGGATACGTTCGACGCGGTAAACAGCCGACTGGGCGAGCTGTTTCCCAAAGTGTTTGGCGGAGGACACGCCTACCTAGAACTCACCGGGGAGGACCTTCTCGATACCGGCGTCTCGCTCATGGCAAGACCACCCGGTAAGCGCAATGCCAGCGTGCATCTGCTGTCTGGCGGCGAAAAGGCAATGACAGCGGTAGCGCTGATCTTTGCCATCTTTCACCTCAACCCCAGCCCTGTTTGTTTGCTGGACGAGGTGGACGCGCCGCTCGACGATGCGAATGTGTCGCGCTTTGCGTCACTCATCGAAGAGATGTCATCAGACGTGCAATTTCTTGTTATTACCCATAACAAGATCACCATGGAGTTAGCGGACTATCTGATGGGTGACACGATGAAGGAGCCAGGCGTATCCCGCATGGTTTTTGTAGAAGTGGACGCGGCAGAAGCCATGGCCGTGTCCTGACGGACGCTGACGGGCCGCTGTATGAGGTTGAAGGGTAACGCGAGCGCGGCGGGGGTGCTCGTGTTCCGGGGTGAACGCCTGCTCAGAAGAGCGGTGTAGGAGCCTAGGTTGGACATCAAAGACTTCATTCTGATCACTGGTGGTGTGCTCATCGTAGCGGTGGTGGCACATGGATTCTGGATAGCGTACAGGGCCCGCCGCGAGCCCTATCGGCTGGATATTGCTGACGTGCCCGCGTGCGAAGAAGGCGATGAGACGGACGATCTGCGCTTTCTCAAAGGTGAGCTGCCAAACGGTGGTGCACGCGTGGTGACGCAGGGCGCCGACGAGGAAGCGCTGTTTGCTGCAGCACTGCAGACCGATGAGCCCTCCGGAGCCGTGAAACGCGAACCCACGCTGGGAGGCGATGCCGAACTGCAGGGATCGCTCGACTTCGGCGCGCCGCCAACGCTGGTGAGTCCTGTGAAAGCAGCGCGGGAAACGACGCCTGCTCCCAAACTACAGGAAAAGTTCCAGGAAAAGGTTCAGGAAAAGGTTCAGGAAAAGGTGCAGGAATTGCGCACGACGAGCCGGGCACGGGTAAAGGACGTGAGTCTGGAAACGGCCAGCAGCCGCTCCCAGCCTGCTGCTCCCGCGGCTGAAGAAGCCGCGCCGGCCGCCAGCAAGAAAAAGCCTGTGCGCCAGGCGTCGACGCGGCGGCGGGCAGCCGAGGCGACTCCGCCCCCGGAGGAGCTGGTGGAGAAACCGCCCCAGGAGATTCTCGTGGTCAACGTCGTCGCTGGCCATGGTGGCCGCTTCGAGGGCCACGCCCTGGTGGAGTCGTTGCTGGACGAAGACCTGCACTATGGCGCCATGAACATCTTCCACCGCCAGGGCAAGGCCGGTGAGCGGCGCTTTTCCGTGGCCAACATGGTCAATCCCGGCTCCTTCGATCTCGCTGACCCTGAACGGTTGAAGACTCCGGGCATGGCATTTTTTCTGCAGTTGCCCGGTCCGGAGGACGCGCTGGATGCCCTGGAAGACATGCTGAGCTGTGCCGCCAACGTGGCCCGCAGGCTCGGTGGCGAGCTGCGCGACGAGCAGTTGAGTGTGCTCACCGGCCAGACCAAGCAGCATCTGCGCCAGCGCATATCCGATTACACGCGCAAGAAGCTGTCGCTCAGGGCGTGAGGTGAGCGGAGCGTCGGACGTTGCCGAGCGTGTGCGTGAGCTGCGCGAGACGCTCAACTATCACCTGCACCGCTACCACGTGCTGGACGCGCCGGAGATCGCCGATGGGGAATACGATGCGCTCTTCGATGAGCTGGTGGCGCTGGAAACCGCTCATCCGGAACTCGTTACCGACGACTCTCCCAGCCAGCGTGTAGGCGGCGCTCCGTCCGACCAGTTCAACAAGGTTACTCACGCCGTAGCGATGCTGTCGCTGGACAAGTGCACTACGCTCGATGAGCTGAGTGCCTGGATAGAACGTTGCGAAGGTCGCCTGGACGGAGCTGCCATCGAGTACACGTGCGAACCGAAGATCGATGGCGTGGCCGTTGCGCTGACCTATGAAAATGGCGCTCTCACGCTGGCAGCCACGCGCGGTGACGGGCAGACCGGGGAAGACATCACCCCCAATGTGCGTACGATTGCTGCTGTGCCCCTGAGGATCGATGCTGCCGATCTGCCGCCGCGATTCGAGGTGCGCGGGGAGGTATACATTCCTCAGGCGGCCTTCGAACAGTTCAATCGCGAGGCGGTGGAGAAGGGGGACAAACCCATGATCAACCCCCGCAACGGGGCCGCGGGGAGCCTGCGGCAGCTCGATCCCAGAATCACGGCAGCACGTCCGTTGACGCTTTTCTGTTACAGCCTCGGATGGACCGAAGGGGACTGGGCGCCAGCCACGCATATGGCCGTGATGGAGCAGTTCCGTGCATGGGGTCTACGGGTGAATCCGCTGGTTCGCACCTTGAAAAATCGCGAGGAGATGGCGGCCTATCTCGACGAGGTGGAAGCGGCGCGGCCGGACCTCGGTTACGACATCGACGGCGTGGTGATCAAAGTCAACGATCTCGGCCAGCAGCAGGCATTGGGTGCCGTCACCCGTAAGCCGCGCTGGGCCATTGCGTACAAGTTTGCGGCGGAGGAGGCGACCAGCGAGATCCAGAACGTGGAGTTTCAGGTGGGGCGCACCGGCGCCATAACTCCCGTAGCACGTCTGAAGCCCGTGTTCGTGGGCGGCGCGACGGTGAGCAACGCCACGCTGCACAACATGGACGAGATCGCGCGCCTCGATCTACATGTTGGGGACACGGTCATGATCCGGCGTGCGGGCGACGTGATTCCTCAGGTGGTGTCCGTCATCGACAGCAAACGTCCCCGCCATGCCCGCGCGGTGGCGCTGCCCGAGGCCTGTCCATCCTGTGGCAGCCCCATCGTTCAGCCGGGAGACGAGGCCGTTGCGCGCTGCAGCGCGTCTCACAACACCTGTCCCGCACAGCGCAAAGAAGGGCTGAAGCACTTCGCGTCGCGTCTGGCCATGGACATCGACGGCCTTGGCGACAAGCTGGTGGAGCAGCTCGTCGATGAAGGGCTGGTGGTGCATGCCAACGATCTCTTTGCGCTCTCGGCCGCGCAGCTGGCCGGGCTCGAACGCATGGGGCAGAAATCGTCCGAGAATCTGGTGGACGCCCTCGAGCGCAGCAAAGAGACGACTCTGCCGCGGTTCGTGTTTGCGCTTGGTATCCGGGAAGTGGGGGAGGCAACGGCAGCGGGCTTGGCTAACCATTTCGGCGATCTGGCGCCGCTGATGGCTGCCGATGCAGCAACGCTTGAAAGCGTTCCGGACGTGGGGCCGATCGTGGCGCAGAAGATTGTCGAGTTTTTTGCCGAGCCCGCGAATCAGGCGGTAGTGAACGCGTTGGTCGAAGCAGGCGTGCGCTGGCCGGTGATAGCTATTCCCGAGCCGGAGGCGCAGCCGCTCAAGGGCCAGACCTGGGTGTTGACCGGTACGCTGGAAGCCATGGGGCGCAACGACGCCAAGGCACACCTGGTGAAGCTGGGTGCCAAGGTGGCAGGCTCCGTGTCCGGCAAAACCGCACAGGTGGTGGCAGGTCCCGGTGCAGGGAGTAAGCTCGCCAAGGCGGAAACGCTGGACATTCCCGTGATGGACGAAGCGGCTTTCATCGACTTTTTGAGAAATCATGGTGTGGACGCGCCTTAAACGCTGGTGTGCCAGGGTATTGAGCGTGGCCATGTCGCTCAGCATTGCCGTGGGTCTCCTCAGCTGCTCCGCGAATCCCCCCCGCAAGCAGAATGACCTCTGCTCTGTTTTCGATCAGAAGCGCAGCTGGCACAAGGCGGCGCGGAAAGCTGAGAAAAAATGGGGCATGCCCGTGCATGTCGGCATGGCGTTTGTGCATCGGGAATCGAGCTTTACGGCCGATGCCCGTCCGCCGCGCAACAAGATCCTCGGGGTGGTGCCGTGGCGGCGCCCGTCCAGCGCGTATGGCTACGCGCAGGCCACCGACGAGGCGTGGGCGGATTACGAGAAAGAAACAGATCGCTGGTTTGTCGACCGTGACAATTTTGCCGACGCAATTGACTTCGTCGGGTGGTATAACCACAAGTCTCATCGAAGGCTCGGTATCGCAAAAGCCGATGCCTACCGGCTGTATCTGGCCTACTACTCGGGCCACGGGGGCTACCAGCGTGGTACCTGGAAAACCGGCAACGTGCAGGGTTACGCTAGAAAGGTGGCGGATCAGGCCGCCAGGTATCAGCGTCAGTACACGCGTTGCTGAGCGTGCCGGGCGTTCGTAGCACCGTGTATCGGGTCCATGTGACGCTTGTTGCTCTGGGAACGCTGCTCTGTCTCGCCGGGTGCGGCAGGCTCGCCGCGCGTGCGCTGCAGGGCGAGGACGTGCCCGTGCCCGCAGCCTTCGATCTGCCGAGCGACAGAACCCCGTGCTATCTGGAACTGGCAGAAAAGTCCCTTGCAATCCGGGTGAACTGTTTCGACATCGATGGGGTTCTGCACATTCATTCGTCGCGTTGGGCGAAGCTGCCCCGGGTCAGTGGCGAAAGCTGGACCGTCACCATACGTCGCCAGCCCCGGGTCAGAGTTGAGATTGGCGGCAGAATCTACGGATTGACGGCAACGGCCATCGACGACGAGTCCCGACGCCGGGAGATTCTGCACGATCGCGGGTACTGGTACGCGTGGGACGCAATCACGGTGTTTCAGTTCCGGTCTGAATGATCCGCGCCCAGGCAGGGCAACAGGGCCTGAGGCAGGCGCCGATGTGCCTGCCCCGGGTCCCCGAAGGATGGCTCAGCTTGCCAGGTCGAACCGATCCAGCCGCATCACCTTGGTCCAGGCATCCACAAAGTCCTGCACGAACCGCTCCTGCGCGCCGTTGTAGGCGTACACCTCGGCCACTGCCCGCAGCTCCGAGTTCGAACCGAAGATCAGGTCTACCGGCGTTGCCGTGAATTTTGCAGCGCCGGTGCTGCGGTCCACACCTTCGTAGACACCATCCTCATCACCCTTGCGCCACTGAATGGACATGTCCATCAGGTTGACGAAGAAATCGTTGGACAGGCTGCCGGGGCGGTCGGTGAAGATGCCGTGCCGGGCCCCATTGGCGTTGGCGCCCAGCGCGCGCATGCCGCCGACCAGGGCCGTCATTTCCGGCACTGTCAGATCCAGCTGATCTGCACGATCGACCAGCATCTCTACCGGGGAACGGTAGCTCGTCTCGGCAACGAAGTAGTTGCGAAACGCATCAGCGGTCGGTTCCAGCAACGCAAAGGAGGTGACGTCGGTTTGTGCCTGGGTGGCATCGTTGCGGCCCGGTGCAAAAGGCACCTCAACTTCCACACCGGCGTCGCGGGCGGCCTTCTCGAGGGCCGCGGCGCCGCCGAGCACGATCACGTCGGCCAGGGAAACGCGGGTGTTGCGCGGTGCGCGGTCGTTGAAGTCCTGCTGAATGCCTTTCAGGACGTCGAGCACTTTGTTCAGCTCTGCGGGATTGTTCACGTCCCACTGGTTTTGTGGTGCGAGAGCCAGGCGGGCACCGTTTGCACCGCCGCGCATGTCGCTGGCGCGGAAGCTGGCGGCTGACGCCCAGGCGGTGCGCACGAGCTCAGGGACGGTCAGACCGGATGCGAGAATGGCAGCCTTGAGCGCACGGATCTGACGTGCGTTGATCAACTTGTGATCAACGGCCGGGATGGGATCCTGCCAGAGCAGCTCTTCTTCGGGAATCTCGCCGCCTGCGTAACGGGCGCGCGGTCCCATGTCGCGGTGCGTGAGCTTGTACCATGCTTTTGCAAACGCCAGACGGTAAGCCTCCGGATCAGCCAGGAAACGCTCTGCAATGGCCTTGTAGGCAGGATCGAACTTCAGCGCGAGATCGGCCGTGGTCATCACCGGCGGGTTGAATTTCCCTGCCACGTGGGCGTCGGGGACACTCGTGTGCAGCGACTCGTCGGTGGGGATCCACTGGATGGCGCCGGCCGGACTCCGCGTTTCCTGCCATTCGAAGTTGAGCAGGTTCTGCAGGTACAGCGAAGTCCACCGGGTGGGTGCCTGTGTCCAGGCGCCTTCCAGGCCGCTCGTGACCGTATCCTCGGAGTGGCCTTTGCCACATTTGTTCTTCCAGCCCAGTCCCTGAGCTTCAATGGGCGCGGCCCCGGGCTCCGGGCCGACGCAGTCGCTCGCTTTGTGCGCGCCGTGCATCTTGCC
>CAZYYJ010000110.1:0-13080 GCA_964651595.1 uncultured Pseudomonadales bacterium
GTTCGATCGCCGTCTGCGGCATTCGCTTCAAGCCCGGCGGCCTCGGTGCCTTCATGGTCGGCGCTTCGCTCGCGCCGATCCGAACCGCGTCGATGTCGACCCCACGAACAATCAGCTCACGTCGGACCAGCACATCGTGCTGGCCTGGGGACGGGACTACGCAGACGTCGCGCCCACGCGCGGTTCGCTGCTGGGTGGCGGAACGCAGTTGCTGAACGTGGACGTGCAGGTGCGCGTGAAGGCCTAGCGCCAGGACCTTGACTCTGCGGTAAACGTGGTATCGTGCCGCTAGATCACAGGGAGGGCCGCGCGATGGCAAGCGATCAAGCAACGTCCAGAGGGCCATGGGCAGCCATCGGCGCCATCGGCACTCTGCTGGTGGGCGTGGCCGCCGTTGGCGCACTGTTCCTGGATCGCGCGCCGTCAGAACCTTCCGAGCCCGTGCAGCGGCCACAAACACAGCCCTCCGAGACGCCCCCTTCCAACGCCGCGTCCCCCTCCAGGCCCCCTGCCGGCACACCGGCAGCACCGCCCGACGACTCTGCAGCCCCATCACCCGCGCAGAGAGCCTTCCGTACGCCGGACGTGCTGCTCCGAAGCAGTCCCCGCGAGCTGGAGATCGATGCTGTGGCAGCCATGCTACGTACGCGGGGCTTCAGCTTTCACACAGATCTCGGGGACCTCGGCGCTTCGATGCCCGGAACCGTGCGCGGTCGTTTCGAGAACGACTTCGAACAGCGGACAATTGAAGGCGAACGGGTCGTGATCGATCACGCGACGGGGCTCATGTGGCAACACGCCACCTCGGGTCAGATGAACCAGGCGGACGCCAGCCAGTACCTGGCAACCATCAACCGCACCGCTTACGCCGGCTTTACGGACTGGCGCCTGCCAACCGTTGAGGAAGGCGCTTCTCTGATCATGGCGCAGCAGCAGAATCACGGGCGTTCCGGCTTTTACATGGCAGCGGTGTTCGACGCCAGCAAACACTACTTTCTGACAGCCGACCGATCGGGGAGTCGGCGCAACTACTGGAAGGTGCACTGTAACTACGGAAACATCGGGTTCTACAGCACTACGGTGAACGTCAAGGCAGTACGCTCACTCTTCTAACATCAACGGCGCTCCGCAAATGCCGGCTCCGCCCGTGAGCTACAATGCAGCATAAACAGCCAACGTCGAGGGGAAACGATGAGCTATACGCCGCTACCGGAGCACCTGCGCCAGCCCAAGCCCGCCACCGAGCATACGCAGCGCCACCAGGCACACGTGCTGGAGAGTCTGCCGTTCGAAGACCGCCAGAGCTTCGATGACGCCCAGCGCGGCTTCATTGCCACGCTGGAGCCGCTGACGCTGCGCAAAGACGGCACCGGTCGCGTCACCTACGACCTCAGCACCTTCGGCTTTCTCGACGGTCCGGCCCCCGACACCGTGAACCCGAGCCTGTGGCGCCAGGCACAGCTGAATGCTCACCACACCGGGCTCTACGAGGTCGTACCGGGGCTCTACCAGGTGCGCTCTTTCGACATTGCCAACATGACCCTCATACGCGGTGATCGCGGCTGGGTGATCATCGATCCCCTCACCTCAGCGGAATCGTCAGCCGCGGCGCTTGCCCTGGCCAACGAGCACCTCGGCGAGCGCCCGGTGACCGGCGTCATTCATACCCACAGTCACGCAGACCACTTCGCGGGGGTGCTCGGCGTTGTCAGCCAGGACCAGGTAGCCAGCGGCGAGGTGCCGGTGATCGCGCCGCTCAACTTCGTCGAAGAATCGCTGAGTGAGAACGTGCTCGCCGGTAACGTCATGAACCGCCGTGCAACCTACATGTACGGCAATCTGCTGCGCCCGGGACCGCAGGGCTTTGTCACCACCGGGCTCGGCGCCGCGCTCTCCATGGGCAGCACGGGCTTTGTGGTGCCTACCGACATCGTCCGGGAAACCGGAGAAACCCGTGAAATCGACGGTGTGCGCTTCGAGTTCCAGATGACCATGGGCACCGAAGCACCTTCCGAGTTCGTGTTCTATCTGCCGCAGTTCGACGCGCTGTGCATGTCGGAGATCACCTCACACCATCTGCACAACGTCTATACCCCCAGAGGCGCCCAGGTGCGCGACGCCCTGGCCTGGGCCGCACAGATCAACGAAAGCATCGATCTGTTCGGCCACCGGCTGGCGGTGCAGTTTGCCAGCCATCACTGGCCGATCTGGGGCCGCGAACGGGCGGTGGAGTATCTCGCCAAGCAGCGCGACCTCTACAAGTTCATCCACGATCAGACCCTGCGGCTCGCCAACACCGGATACACGAAAGAGGAGATCGCCGAGCAGGTGCAGCTGCCCGCCAGCCTCGACCAGGCCTTTTACAACCGCGGCTACTACGGCAGCGTGCACCACAACAGCCGGGCCGTGTACGTGAAATATCTGGGGTATTTCGACGGCAATCCAGCCACGTTGCATCCCCTGCCCCCCAGCGACGCCGGTGCTCGCTACGTCGAGTTCATGGGTGGCGCGGACGCCGTGTGCGAGAAAGCACGCGGCAGCTTTGACGCCGGCGATTACCGCTGGGCAGCGGAAGTCTTGAACCACGTCGTGCTGTCGAACCCGGAGCATGTCGACGCGCGTGCCCTGCTGGCCGACACCCTCGAACAGATGGGCTACCAGGCAGAGTCCGCGCCCTGGCGAAATTTCTATCTGTGCGGTGCGCTGGAGCTGCGGGAAGGACTGCCGGAGGGTGCTGCGTTCAACGCAAGCGAAGGCATCGCCCAAGGCATGCCGGTAGCGCAGCTCTTCGAGCTGATGGCGGTGCGCCTGTTACCGGAGCAGGCGGACGCGCCCCTGCATATCAACATTGCTCTCACCGACGAACAGCCGTGGCAGATGAGCATCGAGCACGCGGTGCTGAACGCCTATCCCGACCGGCAGCATCCATCGCCGCACGTCACCTTGCGGTCCAGCGCCCTGGACTTCAAACGGTTGATGCTTGGCCTCGCGGACGCTCAGCAGTTGCTGGTGGATGGCGCGCTGACGATCGAGGGAGATGCCATGGTGCTGGCGGGTCTGCCGGCGAAGTTCACAACGTTCAGTCGCCGCTTTCCGATTGTGACTCCGAGGCCGGCACCTGCCGCGTGATGCGTATGTAGGCCCGCCGGTCGAACTTGCCCGTCAGCTTCGCGCCCCAGTCGGCCAGCCGCATCTGCCAGCCGTATTTGTGCCGCAGTGCGCGGAGCGCCGTCTGCACTTCCTCGCCGCCGTCCAGCAGCACGGCGTTGCAGTCGACCCATTCGCCACGCAGCTTGCCGGTGGCGTTGCAGGGAGCGAGCTGTGCGTTGCCGTCGTTGCGGATGCGTTTGACCTTGCCGGCTTCGCCTGCGCTGAACACGTAAAGGTGGCCATCTGCGGGCGCGCACCACACCGGTGTATCCACGGCCACGCCCGAGCGACGGAACGTTCTGAGGCTCACATAGGGTTCGTCATCCAGCACGTTGTCCTCCTTGTAACAACCGCGACGCGGCAAAACCGGCACTGGCACAGACTGCACCGGCTGTGAACAGCGTGCCGTTCCCCCACAGATCCGGCAGCACCAGGGCCAGGTCCGGTAGCGCGATGACAAGACCACCGATGCCGTAGAGGAGGCGCGCCACCGGCGATTCCACGACACCTACGCCGGAGAGATACCCCTGCAGGGCGCCAACAATCAGCCACACCCCGAAAAGCGCTTCCACAATGGCCAGCAGCACCTCGTACGCGCTGCCTTCCAGGATGAAGCTCGGATCCAGCACAAAAATGAACGGCACAAGGTAGATGATGCTACCCAGGCGCATGGCGGCGAGACCGGTCTCCAGGGGCCGCGCCTCTGCGATAGAGGCCGCCGCGAAAGCGCCCAGCGCCACCGGCGGCGTGATGTAGGACAGCATGGCCCAGTAAAGAATGAACAGATGAGCCGACAGCGGCAGCAATGCCTGGCCCACCAGCGCCGGCGCCAGCACGACGGCCAGAAAGATGTACGCGGCAGTAACGGTCATACCGATGCCGAGCACGAAGCTCGTCAGCGCACCCATCAAGAGCAGCAGTCCCAGCTCGTCACCTGCAAGACTGAGGAGGTCGTTCACCAGGGTACCGCTGAGCCCGGTCAGGGACAGGGCGCCGACAATGAGGCCCACACCCGCAAGCACCACAACCAGTTCCACCAGCAGCCGTCCGGTGCCCGCCAGCAGCTCCAGAAACCGTTCGATGTTCAACCGATGCGCGCGCGAGAGTTGATTCAGCACCAAGAGGGCCGCGGTCGCATAAAACGGCGCCAGCGCCTCGCGCTGCAGAAAGATGAGCAGGAACACGAGCAGCGCGAACGCGCCGAGGTAGTACCAGCCGTCGCGGAGCGTCGCCCACACTCCGGGAATGTCCTCCGGCTGCAGACCCGCAAGGCCTTCACGACCCGCATACGCGTCGATCTGCAGGTACAACGACACGAAATACAACAGCGCCGGCACCGCTGCCGCCAGCGCGACGTCCGCGTAGGGGATTTCCAGCAGCGTCGCCATGACGAAGGCTGTGCTGCCCATGATCGGCGGCAGCAGCACGCCCCCCGTTGACGCGCAGGCCTCCACACCGCCGGCAACGGGCGGCGCCATACCGGCCCGGCGCATGGCGGGAATAGTGAGTTGCCCCGTGGTGAGCACATTGGTCACCACACTGCCGCTCATGGAACCCATGAGGCCGCTGGATACGATAGCAACCTTCGCGGGGCCGCCCCGCTGCCGGCCCAGCAGCGCGAAGGCGAGATTCAGAAAGAACGCGCCACCGCCCGTATGCTGCAGCACCACGCCGAAAAGGAGAAAGCCGATGACCAGGTTTGCAAACGCCTGAAACGGCAGACCGAACAGGCTCTCTATGGAGAGCGCGTGGTAGGCGGCGGTGTCCTGCCAGTTTGCGGGCAGACCGTTGAGCGGTCCCGGCATGAACTCGGTCACCAGCGGCAGCACGGAGAAGAGGCCTGCGATGATGCACAGCGCCGTGCCGCCTGCGCGCCGAAGGGCTTCGATCACCAGCACCCACAACGTCACGCTGACATACACCGCCCAGGCAGGCGCGCCGAATTCCCAGGCTTCGTCCAGCGCCTGCTCGGCAGTAACAAACAACGCGACAAGACAGCCGACGGTAGCCAGCGCCAGGGGCCAGTCGATCCATGGCCGGGTGGGAAAGAGGAGATACGCCGAAGGCAGCAGCAGCGCCAGCAGCGCAAAGTAGTACTGTGACTCGACACGGACCAGCGACCCCAGCCATTGCTCGCCACCAAAGAGGCGCAGAAAGTCCATGGCCAGCAGCAGAGCCAGCACCGCCAGCGCGGCCACCAGCCAGCGGGTGATCCTCAACGGATCGAAAGCGGCCGCGTCAGAGATCTTCGCCACTCAACCAGACAGGCTCGAAGCCGGCTTCCGTGAGCGCAGCGGCGCGCGTCGCGTACCAGGCAGCTTCGAAGGCATCGTCGTCCAGACCCTGCGCCACCAGAGCCTGCCAGGCGTCAGCCAGAACACCCTGGCGCCGTATCAGCTCGTCGTTGTGGGCCTGCGCCTCGTCTGTCCATACGCCAACGGAGCGGAAGTAGCGCACCGCGCCGTCGTGAAATGGCACCGACCAGTCGAAAATCTGCCGATCCATGGCCCAGCCGATGGCGCCCGGATCGGCATCTTTGTACTCGTCGTAGTGCCTGTGAATGACTTGAGCCAGATCGTGGACCAGCTGCTCTTTCTGATCGGCCAGCGCAATCAGCAAGGGGTACGGGTAGGTAGCGCCTTCGTGAGGCGCCGCTGTGCTGATACCGGCGCCCCGGGTCGCATTGTGGGGCACCAGAAACGGTACCACTTCCAGCATGCGCGACCAGCAGCCCTCGTCGTCGTGGGGTGCTGGCGGCCAGTAGATGCCTCTGGGAGACGCTTCGAGCTTACGCGTGGGTCCCGACACGGTGTTGGCATACGCCGCGTCGACCTGGCCGTTCACCACCCCCGTCCACATGGCGGCATAACCCGGGAAATCCACACGCTTCACATCGTCCCAGGACAGTCCGCCACAGGCGAGAAACGCGCGGGTGGGCACGTTCAGCGCCGGAGCGCCACGCACGTAAGGTACGCGTTTACCCGCGAGATCCGCGTAGCTCTCGATGCCGAGATCGCCGGCCACCCCCAACGCCTGGTTGGAATCTCCATAACTCATCATCACCAGACGCAGCGGCAATGGCCCCCACTTCTGGTCCGCAAACTGAAACACACCCTCCTGCGCGAAATAGGTAGCCACGCCGTTGGCGGAAAACTGCACCCGCTTCTTCATGAGCGGCAGCAGACGTGACACGTCGTTTTTACCGGGGACAACCCGCAGGTTGACGCCGTAGTGATCCTTCAACACTTTGCCGATGGCCACGGCCTGGTTGTATCCGGTAGTGCCGAGGTTGTAGGCGCTCCAGGCCATGGTGCGACCAAGTTGCACATCGGGTGCCGGTTCCGCCGCCTCGGCAATGTAGCCCGCAGGAGACAACGCGCACAGCATGAGCAGTACCTGGCACCAACCGTTGCGTTGGCTGACTTGTTCACCCCTTCGTTTGACGATGTCCTTCTCTCCACAGGCTGGACGGCCGACACTATAGCAGCCCGGGCCTGCGTTATGGTGTAAAGTCATTCGACCTGAGAATCCGGGAGAGAGACCGTGGCCGAGGCAGGATTAAGCGCACCAGACACTGTTCTGATCGATACGCCAAGCGGCCCGATCCGAGGCCGTCGCAAAGAAGGCAGCCTGCTGTTTGCGGGCATCCCCTACGCTATGCCGCCGGTCGAGCAGCTTCGCTTCAAGGCGCCCAGACCTCGCGACACCTTCGTCGAGCCCTACGATGCATTCAAGTTCGGGCCGGCAGCCCCGCAGGTGCCATCCGGAGGCATGACCGATTCGGCGCCGGTGCGCTGGGACGAAGATTGTCTGTCTCTGAACGTGTGCACGCCCGCCTGCGACAACGGTGCGCGCGCGGTGCTGGTATGGATACACGGCGGCGGCTACCGCACCGGCCAGGGCGCAATTCCCTGGTACAACGGTGCCCGTTTTGCCGCCAACGGCAACATCGTTGTGGTGTCCATCAACTACCGCCTGGGTGCTCTCGGCTTTGCCGACCTCACGCACCTGGGTCCGGAATATGCGTCCTCGCCCGTGAACGGCATCGCCGACCAGATCCTTGCGCTGCAATGGGTGCAGGACAACATAGCCGCGTTCGGGGGCGATCCGGCCCGTGTCACCATCGCCGGGGAGTCGGCTGGCGGTTTCAGCGTGAGTACCCTGCTGGGGTGCGCGCAGACCTCAGGGCTGTTTCATCGCGCCATTCCGCAAAGCGGCGCCGCCCATCACACGCTGCCGAAACAGGCTGCCGAGACGGTCACCGAGCATTTCCTCGCCGCCCTCGGCCACCAGGACGCCCTGGGGCTGGAAGCCGTGCCCGCCCAGGCCGTGCTGGACGCACAGCTCGAGGTGGTAAAGAAACTCGAGCACGGTGGCGGCCTGCCAAGCGAGCTGGGTACCACCGTGTCCGCTTTCTATCCCGCCCATGGCACCCATCTGCTGCCGGTGAGTCCTATCGAAGCCATCACCAGCGGCACCAATGCCGGCGTTGCCGTGCTGACCGGCAGCAATGCCGATGAGACCACGCTGTGGGGCTATGGCGAGATTGACGACGACAAGCTGGCACGGCGCGCGCAGGCGCTGGGGGCAGCGGAGGTGCTGACAACATACCAGCGCACGCGGCCGGACGCCGATGCGGCTGCGCTGCTCATTGCGCTCACCACCGACCATATGTTCCGCATGCCGGCCGTACGCATGGCCGAAGCCCGCGCGTCGCACACGGACCAGACCTGGATGTATCTCTTCAACTGGCGCTCCCGTGCGTTCGGCGGGCGCCTTGGCGCCACGCACGCCCTGGAGATTCCCTTTGCCTTCGACAATCTGGACAAAGCGGGTGTGGACATTTTTCTCGGCCCGGGCGATCAGCCGCAGCACGTGGCAGACGCGATGCACGCCGCCTGGTGTGCGTTCATCAACGATGGCAATCCGGGCTGGGATCGCTACACGCTGGAGCGCCGCAGCACCATGCTCTTTGACGATACGTGCGGCGCCGTAGACGACCCCGCCGCCGAAGAACGCCGGGCTTGGGACGGCGTGCGCTGACACAGCCCGATCAACCCAATCAGGGGCTGCGCTGGTACCTGACCAGCACCGCACTCTTTCTGGTGCCTGGCGGCATCCAGATTGTGCTGTATCCATGGCTGGTGGCGGTGTTTCTGCAGGAGTCACCCACCCGCGTGGGCCTTGCGCAGATGGCCTCGCAGCTGCCCATGCTGTTGCTCATTCTATGGGGCGGCTGGCTCGGCGACCGAGTCGACCAACGCCGCCTGCTGATCGGTCTGAACTGTGCCATGGCGCTGCCGCCGCTCGTGGTGGCGACGTTGTTTTCGCTGGAGATTTTCAGCTACACCGTGTTGATCTGCTGGGCGCTGGTAGGTGGCACCTTCGCTGCTTTCGTGCAGCCGGCGCGGGACGCGCTGCTCAACCGTGTCGCCGGTACCGACATTCAGCGGGTTGTCATCCTCACAACCGGCGTGCAATTCGGCATCCAGGTAGTTGGGTTCGCCATCGGCTCTACCGCCGATGTCCTCGGACCACCCGCATTGCTGCTGCTCATGGCGTGTTTCATGCTCGGGGCAGCCACTGCCACCATGCGCATCCCGGAACTGCCGCCGCGACCACCGGCAGCGCGCCAGTCACCGTTTGTAGCCATAGCCGAGGGTGTGCGCATCGCCCTGCACGACCGCCACATACGGCCCGCGATCGTGCAGACCTTCTCTGTCGGCGTGTTTTTCGCCGGGGCGTACATGGTGCTGCTGCCGCTGATGGTGCGCGACCTGTACGCCGGCGGCTCGGCCCACATCGCCGGTACCTTTGCAGCCAACATGCTGGGCACGGTAGTGACCACCTTCGTGCTGATGCGCATCGGCCGTGTGGTACGCCCGGGCCGCGCTCTGCTGGTCGGGGCCCTCATCAGCGCCGGCGTGCTGTCCCTGCTGCACTTCGAGCTGCCGCTGTGGCTTTTTTACGTGGTGGTGTTCTTCTGGGGCATGTGCGGAGGCGTGAGCATGACCATGTCCCGCACGATCGTGCAGGAAGCGACCGTGGATTCGCACCGCGCCCGGGTCATGTCCATCTACGCGCTGGGAATGATGGGCGGCATGCCGATCGGCAGCTTCACCCTGGGGGTCGTCACCGATCTGGTCGGCGTGCGCAATGCCGTGCTGCTGCCGGTCGCCGGCATGATCCTCATTCTCGTCTATCTGCGACTGCGCTCGCAGTTGTGGCATGTCGAAAGCCATCCCCGGCAGGCAGACGCGAATGCCGGTACCATGCCCTCCTCCAGCGCCATCGACGAAAACGGACGCTCTCTCCCATGACTGCACGCCATACGATCTCTGTTGCCATTGCCACCCTAGTCTGCTTCGGCATTGCTCATGCGGCGGCCCCGCCGGGTTTTCTCGACGAGGCACCGGCGCCCCCTACGTCAGCCACTGTCATTCTGTCTGGCGGCACGCTCGTGCTGGCGCAACCCATTGCCGATGCCGTGGTTGTGATTACAAACGGAGAGGTGCAGGCCTGGGGTAAGCGCGGCGCCGTGGACGTACCGTCCGATTCGGTAGGCCGCGACATGCGCGGCAAGTGGTTATTGCCGAAAGGCGAGCTTGCAGCAGGGGGACCCGCCGCCTTCACGCTCTATGACGGCCCACCGTCAGAAGCTGCATCCCGGGTTGTAGGCAGCGTGAACCACGATGCGATTATCGTCGAAGGCTCCAACTAGACGAGAAACTCGCCCGCGCCCAGATCCAGAGCGTGACGGGCATGGCGGCGTGCCATGGCGGTAAACATCTCGTCCCCGCGCGCGGTGCGCTGCACCAGCATCGAAGCAATGACGGTCACGCCGAACCCTGCAAACACACCCCGCCGATAGTTCTCCCAGCATACGTCCCACGGAAAGTCGGTGATGCCATGAGCGAGCAGGCCATCGTGGTAGGTGCGTACGATGGCTTCTTCCACGTCACGGCGCACCTCCGGCAGCAGACCGGCGCCAAGAAAGTACGCCACGTCGTTCAAGGGTCGACCCAGCGTGATGCTCTGCCAGTCGACGGCGGTGACCTGAAAGCCGCTGTCGAGCGCCTTGAACATGAGATTGTCGAGCCGGTAGTCGACGTGCACCAGGCTGAACAACGATGGCAGTTGTCCGCCGAGGGGACCGGTGTCGACATCCCCCACCCGCTCGATAATGGCTCGCTCGTCTTCGGCCAGTACCGGACCGAAGCGTTCGACGAAGCCTGGCAGGGTCTGCCGGTAAAGATCCCGGGAGGCGTGTTCCGTTGCGGGATCATGTTGGTACAACCACTCCAGTTGCTTGAGCGATTCATCGCACCAGCTTGGCGCGTGCAGCCCGACCAGTTCACGGATTGCCGCATCTGCCTGACCCGGATCGCATCCCTGAAGCTGGTCACCCTGCGTGGCAGGCGCCAGATCTTCCAGCAGCAGCGCAAAATGCGGCCCCTCTCCGTCGATGGCTGCGAAATAGCATCGCGGCGTGCGGATGGTTACCCGCTGCTGCAGTTCCTGATAGAACCGCACCTCGCGCAGAAAGTTGTGCAGCGCCACGCCGGTGGCGCGGCTGGCGGGATCGTCCGAAGGGAACTTGCCGACCAGACTCGCCGGCGTATCCGGTGCACTGCCCGGCGCAAGCTGCAGCGCATAGCGCAGGCATTTACCGATCTGACCCGTACCGATACGCTCCGCCGTGAAACTCTGCACCGTGGCATCGTAGCCGGCCCGCTGGAGCTGCTCGGAAAGCCACGCTGCCGTCACGGTTTCCGAGGTGGGAATGTCCGCAGCGGTCACTGCAGTGCGTGCAGCTTGACCGGCAGGTGCGTGTAACCTTTCACAAACACCGATGCCGATCGCTGCGGCTCACCCACCACTTCCACGGTGTGAAAGCGCTGGAGAATTTCTTCCCACAGCACGCGGAGCTGCATTTCCGCGAGGCGATTGCCCATGCACCTGTGGATACCGAAGCCGAAGGACAGGTGATGCCGTGGCCGCGCGCGATCGATGATGAACTCGTCCGGTCTGTCGATGGCCGTCTCATCGCGATTACCGGACACGTACCACATCACCACCTTGTCGCCCTTGCGAATCGTTTTGCCACCCAGCTTCACGTCTTCCAAGGCGGTGCGGCGCATATGTGACAGCGGTGTCTGCCAGCGGATGATCTCGGGCACCATGGTGTTCACCAGGCTGTGATCATGCCGCAGCTTGTCGTACTGCTCGGGATGCTGATTCAGTGCCAGCACACCGCCGCTGATGGAATTCCGGGTGGTGTCGTTGCCACCAACAATCAGCAGAATGAGGTTGCCCAGGAACTCCATGGGCTGCATGTGCTTCGTGTTCTCTCCATGCGCCAGCATGGAGATGAGATCGAGATCGTCGCCCGGGGGCTGATCCTTGCGCTCGTTCCACAACCGGGTCATGTACTCCAGGCACTCGAGCAGAATGGCCCGTCGCTCGTCGAAGTCGTACGCCTCGGGTCCCGCTGTGGCAACGTCGCTCCAGTAGGTGAGCTTGCGGCGTTCTTCAAAGGGAAAATCGAACAGCGTTGCCAGCATCTGTGTGGTGAGCTCGATGGATACGTTGTCCACCCAGTCGAAGGTTTCTCCCACCGGCAGCGAATCCAGAATGCGTCCCGCACGCTCGCGAATGGTGCTCTCCAGCTTGGCCAGGTTGCGGGGCGCAACCACACCCGTCACGGTGGCACGCTGCACGTCGTGCTTGGGTGGGTCCATGGCAATGAACATCGGCGTACGGAATTCGCTCGCTCGTTCCTCGTATTTCTTCAAAGGCCCGATCGTGATGCCACCCTCAGAGGAGAACAGCTCATGGTGAGAGTCTACGAACATGATGTCGTCAAACCGGGTGATCGACCAGTAAGGGCCGTAGTCACTGTCCGGATGGAAGTGCACGGGATCCTCATCTCTTAATCTTTTAAAATAAGACCAAAGTGCATCTTGTTGAAATACATCAACTTTTGCAGGGTCAACATCTTCCAGAGACAAGGTATAGGGGTCCGGCACCACCGGCGGCGTTTCGCGTAGCACACTGCTCACAGACTTCTCTCCCTTCACACAACGCAAGACTCGGCGATCGATGTTAGCACACCGCCCGCAACGCCCCGGCGCCCATGCCGCGGGCGTTGCGCGTCCATACCTTTGGTAAGCTTGGCGCTTTTTCGAGGAACACCCTCCCATGCTCACCGGTCTGAAAGTGCTCGATCTCACCCGCGTGGTGGCTGGCCCCGCCTGCACCCGCACGCTGTGTGACTACGGCGCCGAGGTATGGAAGATCGAGCCACCGGAGGGAGATCTCATGCGCCGCGGTGTACCCAGAAAGAATGGTGTCGCCATTGGCTTCGCTCAGCAGAACGCCGGCAAGGCGCATCTGTGCATCGATCTGCAGCAGACAGACGGCCAGGCGCTGGTCCAGGCGCTGGCCCGACGGGCTGACGTGCTCGTGGAAAATTACCGGCCCGGCGTCGCCGCCCGTCTCGGCCTCGGCTACGACACGCTGAAGGGCGCAAACCCGGGGCTCGTGTACTGCTCTATCAGCGGCTACGGCCAGACCGGCCTCGCCGCTTCCCGCCGGGCCTATGCTCCGGTTATCCACGCAGAACTGGGCCTGCTGGCCCTCAACGCCCGGGAACGCGGCACCGAACCCATGCCCGAAGCCGTGAGCCATGTGGATTTTGCCGTCGGCGCACAGGCCGCCACCGCCATTCTTGCGGCCCTCTGGCATCGCGAACGCACCGGGGACGGCCAGCACATCGATGTGTCCATGGCAGAAACGATGCTGGCAACCAACGAGTTTGCCGCCGTCGAAGCAAACGGTGGCTTCGGTGACGAGATCAGTCCCTTCCGCCCCGGTCGCGCAGCGCTGTTGCGCGACCGGGGCGGAAGGGACTGATCTCGAAAGAGTGTA
>CAZYYJ010000111.1:0-12996 GCA_964651595.1 uncultured Pseudomonadales bacterium
CGGCCAGGGTGCTGAAAAAGCGCTCGGGGTTGCCGATGGCGCACAGCGCATGAGCCGTCGGGTGCTGCGCAACGAAATCAGCGCACAGTACCCGTTCGTTGCTGGCGAGATTCACGAACTCGAGCGGTTGCACGCGCATCACCGTGCACTCCTCTACCACGTCGGTGGCGACCTCGCTGCTGATGACCCAGTCCACGCTCTCCAGGCGATCGGCAGGTTCGCGTAGCGGACCCGCCGGCAGGAGCAGACCGTTGCCGATGCCGCGTCGCCCGTCAACGATGGCAATCTCCACATCCCGGGCCATCGCCGTGTGCTGCAGGCCGTCGTCTGAAACGGCGATGTCGCAACCCTGCTCGGCAATGCGCGCCAGCGCCGCCGGTCGGTCCGCGCCGATGGCAACCGGCACTCCCAGACGGCGGGACAGCAGCAACGGCTCATCCCCTACTTCTTTCGCAGTTGCATCCGGCAACACCAGCGCGCCCCCGTCGCTGAGGCTGCCGCGATAGCCACGTGAAACCACGCCAGGCTTGAAGCCCATCGCCTGCAGCGTCTCTACGAGCCAGACCACAAAGGGTGTCTTGCCCGTGCCACCGACGGATATGTTTCCCACGACCAGCACGGGCAGCGTGCCGCGCTCGGGCCCGCCTTGGGCGGCAATCCGGCGCATGCGCCTCAACCGCCCCCGGTTGTACAGCCAGCTCAGGGGCCGCAGCAGCGTCAGCCACGTTGCGTCCGAGTACCATGCTGCTTCGATGTTGGGACGCAGGCCGCGGCTGATGAGTCCCGGTCGTTTGGCTGTTCTGCCCGCTTTTGCCGTTACGGGTGCCGAAGAGGCGCTGCTCGCGCCGTTGCTATCAAACTGCGCATCGTGCAGCTCAGCGTAAACGCCTCCCAGAGCGAGCAGCTCGGCGTGACGGCCGCTTTCCACGATGCGGCCTTCGTCGAGCACCACGATGCGATCGGCCGCTTCGATGGTGGACAGCCGGTGGGCGATGACAATGGTTGTGCGGCCGCGCATCACCTCTTCCAGCGCCGCCTGGATATGCCGTTCTGACTCGTTGTCCAGGGCGGACGTGGCTTCGTCGAGAATGAGAATCGGCGCATCTTTCAACAGCGCGCGAGCGATGGCGATGCGCTGGCGCTGTCCCCCTGAGAGCAGCACACCGTTGTCGCCCACGATGGTGTCCAGCCCTTCGGGCAGCTCGTCGACAAATTCGGATGCGTGGGCCAGGCGCATGGCCTCCCGCAGGCGGGGTTCGTCCGTATCGGCAAGATCCCCGTAGGCGATGTTGCACCGTAAGGTATCGTTGAACAGCGTGACGTTCTGCGAGACGAGGGCTATCTGGCGTCGCAGGCTCGACAGTGAAAGCTCGCGGATGTCGATGCCATCCAGGAGCACAATGCCTTCGGTGAGCTCGTAGAATCGTGGAATCAGCGATGCCAGAGTGGTTTTGCCGCTACCCGAGCGCCCTACCAGCGCTACCGTCTCACCGGCCGCAATCTCCAGACTCACATTGGACAGCACAGACTTGTCGTTGCCGTAGCTGAAGCTGAGGTTTCTGATACTCAGATCGCCCCGGGCCCGCTCCAGAGTGCGTTCGCCGGTATCGGCTTCCACCGGCGCATCCAGTTGCTCAAAAACGTCCGTTGCCGCTACGAGGCCGCGCTGCAGCTTTGCGTTCACTTCCGAGAGCTTGCGAATGGGACGGCCGAGTAGTCCCGCCAGACCGAGGAAGGTAACGGCCTCGCCTGCCGTGATGGACGCGGTGAGCTCGTAGAGGAGGAGAATCAGAACGCAGATAGCCACCGCGATGATCGTCTCGTTCAGCTGCGCGCTGGAAACCTTGGTGATGGCCATCTTCAGGTTCTGCTGGCGGTTCACGCGGCTGGCTTTGTTGAAGCGGTCTCCTTCGTAACGGTCGCCGCCAAAGGTACGCACGACGCGGTATCCCGCCACCGTTTCGGAGACGACGTGCGTCACGTCCCCCATGGAGTTCTGTATGCGCCGGCTGATGCGCCGGAACCTGCCTGAGGCAAATACCACGACAAGCGCCAGCACAGGCGCTGTAGCCACGAACAGCAGCGTGAGCTGCCAGTTGAGCCACAACATGGACCCGAAATAGACGATGACCTTGAGCCCGTCCTGGATGAGCGTCTTCAGCACATCGGTGCCGGTATCGCGCAACTGGGCAACGGTAAAAGTCACGCGCGAGACGATGTGTCCCTGAGCGTTGCTGTCGAAGTACGCACTCGGCAGACGCAGAAGATGGTCGAACAGCGCCTGGCGGATGTTGTAGACCACGTGGAATGACACCCGCGAAATGAGCGTTTCGCCGATGATGGTACCGAACGCGCGGATGAACACGGTGCCCAGCATGAGCATCGGTATCGACAGATCGCCGGCGGGGAGAGCCGTCTCCATGGAATCGATGAGCTGGCCGAACAGGCGCACGAAGTAGGCCTCGCCGCCCGCGGCAAGGAGAAAGCCGACGATAGAGACCACCAGCAGGAACCAGTACGGGCCGACGTAGCTGAGCAGTCGCCGGTAGGTGCCCCAATCTTCTCGAGCCAAGCGCCTTAAATCTCTGAGGAGGCTAGTCTTCAGCCTCGGGTTGTTGCGTCGTGATGCTGATTTGCGTCAGCCCTACCCTGCCAGCAGCGTCCATCGCTGTCACCACCGCCTGATGCGCGGCAAGAGCGTCGGCAGTGATCACCACGCGCGGGGACGGTTGCGATGGGTCGCGCATTTCCTCCAGCGCGCGGATCAGCGTGCGCTTGTCCGAGTTCACCAGCAGGCGGCCGCTGACCGAGTAGTCGCCGCGTCGGTCGATGACAATTTCGATGGTGCCCGGATCCACCTCCTGCACTTCCCCATCAGCCTCCGGCAGTTCGATCTTGAGCTGCGTTTCGCGCACAAAGGTCGTGGAAACCATGAAAAAGATCAGCAACAGGAACACCACGTCAATGAGCGGTGTGAGCTCGACAGTGGCTTCGTGACGACCGCGGCGACGCTTAGCCACGGCGCTGCTCTCCTCGGCTGGCACACCACATGTCAGGCAGCCTCGCCGGGGGCTTCACCGTGCCCGTAAACGAGGTCGACGAGCTTGCTGCCCTCGGTTTCCACCTCAACGATGAGCTCGTCCACCCTGCGCAGGAAAAAACGGTGGAACGTGAGTGCCGGGATCGCCACGGACATGCCTGCGGCCGTGGTGATGAGCGCTGTGGAAATGCCTCCGGCAAGCACGTTGGCATTGCCTGCACCTTCGGCCAGCAGCGAGTCGAAAACGTCGATCATGCCGATAACGGTGCCGAGCAGACCCAGCAGCGGCGTAATGGACGCGATGATGCCAAGGGCGGTGAGGTATCGCTCGAGATCGTGATTGATCTGCGTGCTGGCCTCGTCGATGGCTTCTTTCATGATCTCGCGTCCGCGCTTGGCGTTGCTGATGCCGGCAGCGAGCACCTGCCCCAGCGGCGAGCCCACGCGCAGCTCGCGCGTGCGCTGTTGATCGAAATCGTCCTGCTTCAGAGACGTCCACGTCTGCGCAAGCAGGTTGCGCGGCATGATGCGGGTACGCTGCAGCGTCCACAGGCGTTCGACGCAGATCGCGGCTGCCACCACGCTGCAGAGCAGAATGGGTACCATGAGCCAGCCGCCGGCTTGAATGATCTCTAACAAAGGGGTCTCCTTGCCAAGGTTCGCGGACGCGCTACCAGGTACAGCCTCTGGCGGTGATCGGCCAGAGGCTGTGCACGAGGCCGTCCTCTTCCATTACCCAATAATAGTCGTGCAGATTGACTGTGGGGTCGCAGTGCGGCGTCACAAGACGGATCACGTCGCCGAGACGAACGCTCTGCATCGATTCGCGGCTGAGCAGCACACCGTGCTCGTCACCGGCGAAACGGAATTTGGTATTGGCCAGCTCATCGACGGCGGGAGGTACCGTGTCGGAGGCCATGCTCTTGTAGCCTGCATCGACCGTAATGCCGTTGGCTACAGGTTGACTGATCGCCGTAGCCGCAACGGTGAGCGAGACCTCGAAATCTGTGAACCGGTCGCTGTCCTGTCCGCCGATGCGGCGATATTCCTCGTCCATGAACACGTAGCTGCCAACCTGCATGTCGGTAATCTCGGGTACCGCCACGTCGATGTCGTAGGTGCCCGTGCCGCAGCCGGTAACCACCTCAGGCACGATGGCGCCGGTTGCAAGCTCGGCAATGCGCTCCTGCACCTGCGCCCAGAGCGCGAGGGAAGCCGTTGCTCGCTCACCGTGCCCTTCCACGTGCATCACGTGACCCGCGTAGTGTTGAAAGCCGACGAAGTGCAGCGCGGGGCTGGTTTCGATACGTTCGTGCAGGCGCCTGACCTCGTCGTTGCTGCGCGTACCGGTGCGTCCCATGGCGATGTCGAAGTCGATGACGACACCCAACTTGTTAACCTGCTTGCCAGAAAGCGCGTCCAACAATTGTTGCAGCCCTGCTTCGCTGTCCACGGCAATCGCGAGGTGTTCGGTGATGGCGGCCAGATCGGCCACCACCGCTGCCTTGGTGGGCGTGGTGACGGGAGAGGTGATCAGCACCGGTTCGATACCGGCGTGCACCAGAACGAAGGCTTCCGACACTTTTGCTGCACAGACGCCAACCGCGCCAGCGTCAAGCTGTCGGCGACTGAGCTCAGGGCATTTATGTGTTTTCGCGTGCGGGCGTAGGCCCTTGCCGTGTGCCGTGGCGTGCGCCGCCATGCGATCGATGTTGCGCGTCAGCGCTGCGCGATCCAGCACCAGCGCTGGCGTAGGCAGAGCGGCGATCTCGAGCGGTTGCTCGAGCGGCAACGGTTCGTGGGGGCGCGCGCGCAGGGCGGCGGTGAGCATGGGCGTCGACATCGCGGCGTAGTCTACTGCTTTTCCAGGTACTTGCCGTAGAAATAGTTCGTGGCGTCAACGAACCCACCAACCGAGCCGCAATCGAAGCGCTTGCCCTTGAAGCGATAGGCCATGACGCATCCGCTCTTTGCCTGCGTAAGCAGCGCATCGGTGATCTGCACCTCGTTGTTCTTGCCAGGCGCCGTCGTGCGCAGAACGTCAAAAATGTCAGGTGTGAGGATGTAGCGCCCGATGATGGCGAGATTGGACGGCGCATCGTCCGGCTCGGGTTTCTCCACCATGTCCGTGACGCGGATGATATCGTCCGTAATCTTGTCTCCCGCGATGACACCGTAGCTTTTCAGCTCTTCCTGAGGCACCTCCATCACGGCGACGATGCTGCAGCGGAACTGTCGGTACAGACCCACCATCTGCGCGAGCACGCCATCGCCACCTTCGTTGATACAGAGATCGTCCGCCAGGACTACACCGAAAGGCTCGTCGCCGATGAGCGTTTCGCCTTTCAGGATTGCGTCTCCGAGGCCGCGCATGTCGACCTGGCGTGTGTACGAAAACGTGCATTGCTCGATGAGCGAGCGGATCGTCTGAAGCGCCGCTTCTTTGGCCGTGCCCTGGATCTGATGCTCCAGCTCGTAACTGACGTCGAAGTGATCCTCGATGGCACGTTTGCCACGACCCGTGACGAAGCTGATGTCACTGACTCCTGCCTCCACGGCCTCCTCTACCCCGTACTGCACCAGCGGTTTGTCGAGGATCGGAAGGACTTCTTTCGGCATGGCCTTTGTCGCGGGCAGGAAGCGTGTTCCGTAGCCGGCCACTGGAAACAGGCACTTTTTCAACATGGGGATGCGACACTCCAACTCGTGGGGGTTGCCGGCGTGTGTGGGCGTGCACGTCAGTCACCCTCCCGCCGGAGCGCGCGTATTCTAACCGCATGATCCAGGAGTGTCGCTCTTCTGTCGTGGCCTTCGTGACCGGGTTTGAATTCCCGTCTGCGAATGGTGCGGGGAGTTTAGAGCTGATGGGGCGCGAGCGACCTGGCTTCTCGTGCTACCTGTGCATGCAGCGAGGCCAGCAGGTTTTCGCAGATGGCGCTGCCGATACGACGCTGCGGGTCTATCGCCCGGGCTGCCTGAGTTGCCGGCCGGCCGGCACGCGTTTTGCGCCGTCGCGAGTTGTTTTTGCCGCCTGCGCTGTCCATAGCGGCCGCGCGATCGCTTTGTTCTTTGAGGGCGGCGGCCAGCGCACAGGCCGTGGCGAAGAATCTGTCGTCCGTATCCTGGCTGGCGGGTGCCGCCGTGCGAGGCATGGCACCGGCCGTGCAACCGGTGTCTTCTATTTCCATTTGCACGTTTTCTGTCTGTACGTTTTCTAGCTGTACGTTTTCGACCTGCACGTTTTTTGTTTGTGCGCTTTCGCTACGCGCGCTTTCGCTCTGCACGCTTTCGCTTTGCACGCTTTGCAAACGGCTTACCTCAGCGGGCGCTGGCGGGGTGAGGTCGCGAAACAATGGCAGAGTTTCACCGTTCATGTGCGTACAGTACTCGATACTGTATAAATATACAATACCCTGCAGCGATGTCTTTAGAAGCGCGGCGTCCCTGCGGTGCGGGGACGCCCATAGCCGGTTAACGCCTTGTTTAAGCGGACGCCGCTTCCGCGTCGGAGCTGCCCGCGCCGGTAAAGCGAACGCCATCGCCGTCCGCTACGGCACGCAACGCGCCGCCGCCGGGAAACTCGCCCGCCAGAATAGCGTTGGCCAGCGGGTCTTCGATCAGCCGTTGAAACGCGCGCTTCAGAGGGCGCGCCCCGTACACGGGGTCGTAACCCTGGTCCGCAATGCGCGCCATGACGTCATCGTTCAACGCCAGCGCCAGCTCCTGTTCCGCCAGGCGTCCGTTCAGCTGTTTCAGCTGCAGCCCGGCAATCTGCGCAATATCGTCCCGGGTGAGCGGATCGAACACGATCAGATCGTCCACGCGGTTGATGAACTCCGGGCGGAAGTGCTGGCCGACAATGCCCAGCACGGCGTCTTTGACCCGCCCGGGCTCACCCTCTTCGTGCAGTGCCTGTATCGCCTGCGAACCGAGGTTGGAGGTCATTACCAGCACCGTGTTGCGGAAATCTACGGTACGCCCCTGTCCATCTGTCAGGCGACCGTCGTCCAGCACCTGCAACAGAACGTTGAACACATCGTTGTGGGCCTTCTCGATCTCGTCCAGCAGGATCAGCGAGTATGGCCGGCGCCGTACGGCCTCCGTGAGATAACCGCCCTGCTCATAGCCTACGTATCCGGGCGGCGCGCCGATCAGACGCGCCACGGAGTGTTTCTCCATGAATTCCGACATGTCGATGCGCACCATGGCGTCTTCGCTGTCGAACAGCACATGTGCCAGGGCCTTGCACAGCTCGGTTTTGCCGACGCCTGTGGGACCCAGAAACATGAACGAGCCGTTTGGTTTGCCCGGATCTGCAAGCCCGGCACGTGAGCGGCGTACCGCCTGGGCAACGCTGGCAACGGCTGCATGCTGACCGATCACGCGTTCGTGCAGCAGATCTTCGAGCTGCAGCAGCTTCTCGCGCTCGCCTTCGAGCAGCTTTGCAACGGGCACCCCCGTCCACTTGGCTACCACCTCGGCGATCTCGGTTTCCGTAACCTTGTTGCGCACCAGGGAGTTACCGGGGCTATCGCCGCTGTCACTGCTGGCATCGGCGGCCAGGCGCGCTTCCAGCTCGGGAATGATGCCGTACTGAAGCTCAGACATGCGGGCAAGATCAGAAGCGCGTCGCGCCTGCTCGAACTCGATGCGGGCCGCTTCCAGTTCCTCCTTCACGCCCTGGGAGCCGCGGAGCTTCTGCTTCTCCGTGGACCACACGCTTTCGAGCTGAGCGTACTCGGTTTCGATGCTCTCGATTTCGTTTTCCAGATCTGCCAGCCGCGTCTTACTTGCATCGTCTGCTTCTTTGGCGAGTGCTTCGCGCTCCATCTGCAGCTGTATGAGACGACGTTCCAGGCGATCCATGCTCTCGGGCTTGGAGTCCATCTCGATCCGGATACGGCTGGCGGCCTCGTCCACCAGGTCAATGGCTTTGTCCGGCAGCTGGCGATCGGCTATGTAGCGATGTGACAACCGTGCCGCGGCAACCAGCGCAGGATCGGTGATGTCCACACCGTGATGAATCTCGTAGCGCTCTTTGAGGCCGCGGAGAATGGCCACCGTGTCCTCGAGGTTGGGCTCGTCGACCAGCACCTTCTGAAAGCGCCGCTCGAGCGCTGCGTCTTTTTCGATGTACTGGCGATATTCGTCCAGCGTGGTTGCGCCCACGCAATGCAGGTCACCGCGAGCGAGCGCGGGCTTGAGCATGTTCCCGGCATCCATGGCGCCGTCGGCTTTGCCTGCCCCAACCATCGTATGCAGCTCATCGATGAACAGCACAATGTTGCCTTCCTGCTGTTCCAGCTCTTTCAGCACGCTTTTCAGGCGCTCCTCGAACTCACCGCGATACTTGGCACCGGCAATCAGGGCAGCCAGGTCCAGGGCCAGTACCTTTTTGTTGCGCAGCGAGTCGGCGACTTCGCCGTTCACAATGCGCTGAGCCAGCCCCTCGACGATGGCGGTCTTGCCCACGCCGGGCTCGCCAATCAGCACGGGGTTGTTCTTGGTGCGTCGCTGCAGCACCTGTACGGTACGTCGAATCTCCTCGTCGCGGCCGATGACCGGGTCCAGCTTGCCGGCCGCCGCGCGTTCTGTGAGGTCCACGGTGTATTGCGCCAGCGCCGATTCGGCTTCGTCACCGCTGTCCACGGTCTGTCCGTCGCGCTGCGCCTTGATGGCGGCGCCCAGCGCCTGTTCGTTGACGCCGGCCTGCTTGAAGGCCTGCTGCAGCGTCGGATCCTGCGCCAGCGCGTGCAGGACGGCGTCCCAGGAGACGAAGGCATCTCCCAGAGCTCTTGCGGCCACGTCGGCCTTGGCCAGCACCCGCTGCAGCGCAGGGGCGATACTGATCTCACCGGTGTTCGTCGCCACTTTCGGCAGATCGGTGAGATGTCCGCGTGCTGCTGTCAGCAGCGCGTCCGGCTTGCCCCCCGCCCGGCCGAGCAGTTCGGCGGCCGGCAGGTCGGATGCTTCCATGAGCGTGACCAGCAGGTGCACCGGCTCGAGCTGGCTGTGGTCGAGGCCCAGGGCGAGTGACTGGGCATCGGCGAGCAATGCCTGGGCTCGTTCGGTCAGTTTGTCAATTCGCATCTATCGACCCCTCGCTTGTGCGGCGCGTCTGCGGTACGCGTGTTGATCGCCTCTGTTGGCTGCTACAATGAGGCCGCTTCAGCCATTTTCAACGCCCGCGACAGCATGGAAAAACGCCAGCATCCCCGCATCGAACTGCCGTTACTGGTAGAAGTGATGCATCCTTCGCTGGGCACGCTGGAGACGACTGCGAGGGACATCTCACCAACGGCCGTGTTTGTGCAGCTGCCCGACCCGCAACTGCGTGAGGGCGCCAGCGTGCGCGTGCGAATGAAGACTCCCCAGGTCAACGATACGCAGCATACGCCCACCGTCGACATGCAGGTGCAGCGCCTCGAAGAGGATGGCCTGGTGCTGGCGTTCAAGAACCGCACGGCTCAGCATCTGTGGAGCAGCGTGGAGCGTTTGCGTCAGGAGCTGCAGCCCGGGCGCGACTACTTTCAGGTGTATCAATCCGCGGTCGTGCAACACCCGCGCAGAGGTGTGCTCGTAGTGCAGCAGCATGGTGTGTGGACACTGCCCGGCCATTATCTCGTGGTGGGACAGCACAACGTGGACGTGCTGCGCAGCTTCTGCGAGGACGAGCTGGGCCTGAGCCTCAGCGGCAGCCCGGAAACGCTTTCCGCAAGCGCGCACACCCACGAGTCGCTGGTAGAAGCTGCAACTCTGTGCATCACTTACGCCTGTGAAACGGCTACTGACGAAGTGCGCCTTGCCTCCAGCGAGTACAAAGCGTGGCGCTGGATCCATCGGGCCAAGGATGCAGATGAAGTCACGCTGGAAAGCGATGCAGTGCGCGCGCTCGTCAAAGCCCGGCTCGAGGCTCAGGAAAGCGCCCGCGGCGAAGACCAGAGCGGCCAGGGCGCATGATCCAGACCACGCGGTTCGACGTCGGTCAGCGCGATGCGGTCGTCGGCCGGATTGTTCTGCGGCCCAACAACTCCCTGAGCTGGCGCGCAACCAAGCTCTTTCTCATCGGTCTTACAGTACTGTCGCTGACCGTCGCGGGTGGCTTCCTCCTGCAGGGCTACTGGATGATTCTGCCGTTCACGCTCGTGGAGCTAACAATTATCTCCACGTGCTTCTACGTCATCGCGCGACGCACGCAGCGCCAGGAAGTTGTGGCCATGTCGGCGGACAGCATCTACGTGGAAAGCGGTGTCGACCGTGTCGACCGGCGTGTCGCCTGGCAACGGTTTTTCACGAAAATCCTGATCGTTCCCGGACGCCACCCATGGCACAGTCCCCGCATCGAGCTGCGCCACCGCAACGACGTGCTGGAAATCGGCGGGTTTCTCGCGCAGGACGAGAAGCAGACGCTCGCTGAAGAACTGCGCTCGCTGGTGCGGGATGCCGACCGCGCCGCAGCACACGCCGGTTGAGCCGCTAAAGCCCTTCCCCTCCGTCGCGCTCACGCGCGTCTGCCCCACAAATAAGATGATGGTATCCGGTGACTCGCCGCGCCACGTGAAGCCGTGCGGGAGCTGACGAGACAAACGTGACTGCGCCGTCGCGGGCCGTGCAGAACAGTGCCGTGCCGAAGCTGCGATAGCGCGTCAACACGTCCGGATGGGGATGGCGGTACCGGTTGAGAAAGCCTGCGCTGAACACCGCGTAGCGGGGCCGCAGGTGGCGCACAAAACCCCGATGTGAGGAATGGCCGCTGCCATGGTGCGGCGCTACCAGCAAATCCAACTCTGCCGGCAGAGACCGCTGCAGCAGCCGTTCGGATCTATGGCCGATGTCGCCGCTCAAATAGATCGTCTGCTCCCCGTTGCTCACCAGCACCGTACAGGAGCGATCGTTTCTGGTTACGGCAGCAGGTGCCATGAGCGGGGTGAACTCCACCCCGTCCCAGGTCCATGGGGCGGTCTCGGCGCAGCCGCGATCCGGCGAGATCAGTGACGCCGCGGGGTAGCGTGCGCGCAGCACGGGCAGGCCGCCAGCGTGGTCCAGGTCTGCATGGCTGAGCACGATACGGTTGACGCGGTCGGGACCTGTCGCGCGCAACGCGGGAATGACCACCGCGCTGCCGTTGTCGTAGCCGCTGGGGTACCGGGCGCCTGCATCCACCACCAGACGGTGCCTGGCGGTATCGACGATCGCTGCACTGCCCTGCCCCACGTCGAGCACTGTGAGGCGGAAATGGCCGGGGGACAGCCGTAGCGGGGTTTCGGTGAGCACGAGGGTGACCCAGAGGGTGCCGGCAAGGCCGCGCCATCGTAGCGAGGGGGTCAGCAGCCAGCCGGCGCACGCGATGCTGGCACCCCCCAGCGCTGCAGCACCGAGATACCCGATCGACGGCATGGGGTCCGCACACCGCACCAGAACCGCAAACCCGACGGCAATGGAAACATCCGCCAGCCACAGCAGCCATGCGCCCAGCCGTTCGGCGCCGGGCACCTCCAGAAAGAGAAATCCGAACATGGCTCCGGGCACGGTCACGAGCGATACCAGCGGCACCGTCAGAACATTGGCAACCGTTGCCACCAGCGGAACCTCGCCCACCAGCAACGCCAGCCAGGGTGTCAGACCGGCGAACAGCAAAGCCTGGCAGCGCAACAGAGACACGGCCGGACCCTGTGACATCAGGCGCGACGCGAAGCCGCAGAGCAGAATCGCGACCGCCAGGTAGGAAAGCCAGAAGCCGGTATGGAACGCGGTGGCCGGCTCGGCGATGAGAGCCACCAGGCAGATCAGCGCAAGACCGTTCAGCCATGGCGGCCGACGGTCCGTAGCCACACAGGCGAGCGCCAGCAGCACCATGGCGCTGGCCCGCAGCACAGGGGGCTGCAGACCGGTTCGCCATGCGAACGCACCCACGGCGGCAGCCGACGCCATGGAGGCCACGCGCCGCCGCGACACGCGCGCGAACGCCCCTGGCACGCATCGCAGCGGACCGTAAGCCAGGCAGAACGTGAACGTCGCAAAGATGCCCACGTGCAGACCGGAGATCACCATCAGGTGCACGGTGCCGGTGTCTCTCAGTAGCGCCCAGGTGTCAGCGCCAACCCCCGACCGCTCGCCGAACGCCAGCGCGCGCAGCAGCCCTCGATGCACCAGAGCGTCGTGAACGTTGCGCGTGCCGCCAACAGACCCCTGCGGGCCCGCGTGCCCGCCGAGCAGTTCGGTGGCGTAGCCTGTTGCCTGAAACCCGTTGGCGAAAAGCCAGCGGCGATAGTCGAAAGCACCGGGATTGCGTGTCCCCCACGCGGGTTTCAGGCGGGCGTTCACGCGCAGCGTGTCGCCGGGGCTGGCCCGTTCGACCACGCCGTAGCTGCTGAGCCGTATCTGCACCCCCGCGAGGCCGGGACATGCGCTGCTGTCGGCGACTTTCAAGCCGATCAGCAGCCGCCCTGGATCCGGCGCGCGTACAGAGATGACGTCCCCGTGCAGATCGACAGGTTTTGTCCAACAACCCTCTACCGGCGCAGAGATGGTTGCATACCAGGTGCTCACGCGCAGCAGTGCAAGGATCAGCAGCAGCACCCAGGCGCCAGCGATTGTGCGCATCGCGGTGAGGTTGCTCCAGGCTGGTCTCAAGCGCGTTCAAAGCGCCATTTTCGGCGGCTTTTCAATGTTGTGACACGCAACGCCAGGCATAATGTGTTTATGCCGAAGTCGCGCATGAAACGTTACCTGCCAACGCCCGCGCAGCTGCGTGAGAGCAAAGCGCTGCGTCCTATCGCTCATCTCCTACACAAGGAAGACATCTGGCATATGAACCGGCGCTCGGTATCCGGCGCCTTCTTCGTGGGACTGTTCTCCGCGTTCCTGCCGTTGCCGAGCCAGATGGTCATAGCGGCGTTTCTCGCCATCGCCGCACGCGTGAATTTACCGATCTCGGTGGCCCTGGTCTGGATCAC
>CAZYYJ010000112.1:0-12784 GCA_964651595.1 uncultured Pseudomonadales bacterium
CTACGTCGGACGCTGGTTTGCCGGGGAGGTGCCTGCCGACGCCATGATGCCGGCGGAGCTGGCGGTGGCCATGTTATTGCGGGTGTTGAGCGCCAAGCTGACGCAGCGCGCTGCGCGCGGCCTCGATGTCTGCGTCACCCACGACATGACAGTCTATACGCTCCGCCACGGGGCGGGGCTTGAGCCGGTGGATGGCCCGGCGGTAGAGTTTCTCGACGGTCTCCTGCTGTTCGAGCGTGACGGCCAGCAGTGGCTGCGCAGCCATCACGGGGCTGAAGTGCACCTGGGCACGGTCCCGCCGGCCTAGAGGCGTACACGTACGCCGACCCGCGCCCGGGCCCCGGGTGCGGAGAAACCGAGCGATTCCTCGTAGGCACGATCGGCGGCATTGTCGACCGCAAGCCACAGGGTGATGCCGGGTCGTGCCTGCCACTGCACGCCGGCATCGAAACGGTGATAACCGGCCAGCGCCAGGCCGCCCGTTGGCACGGAAGAGTCGAAGTGCTCGCCCGTATACAGCCAGGCCAGGTGCACACGCCAGGCATCGTTCACAGCATGGTCGATGCTGGCACCGCCGCGCAGGTTCGGTCGCTGCCTCAGCTTGCCGCCACCGCGCACGTCTACGTCGACGTAAGTGGCGTGCACGCGCACGGTCGTCGCCGACGCTGCCTGGTAACGCGCGCTCAGTTCGAAACCCCCGGTATCCACGCGGTTGCGGTTGACGTTGGTGAAGCGCTCGAAATCAAAATCGATGAGGTCTTCGAACTCGTTGCGAAAGGCGCTGGCTGTGACGGTCATCGCGTCGGCGGTCTGAAACTCCACCCCCGCAGACCAGTTGCTGCTGGTTTCAGGCGCCAGCTCGGGATTACCCACAAGGCCGTGGCCGAGGGCAAAGAAACTGGGCAGCTTGAAGCCCTGGCCCCAGTTCGCGAAAAACCGCAGGCGATCCAGCGCGTACTGGGAACCGATCCGCAGCGTGGTTTCCGCGTCGGCGCTGTCCGGGTCGTCGTGGCGCCACGCGGCGGATAGCAGCAGCGGCGCGCGCGGCCGCCAGCGCACTTCCCCGAAGACACCGGCAATGTTGCGATCGAGGGAAAAGTCGGTGGGTAGCGCCAAGCCCGGCGCGAACTCCACCGCGCCACGTTGCTCTCCGTCCTCGCGTTGATAGTCGGCGCCGAGACTCAAGGCAAACGTGTCGCCGGCGTCGTAGGTTGCGTACATCGTCGCATGGGTCCGTGCCAGCTCTGCAAGGGAGCTGTTGGGCGGAACACCGTCGCGCACGCCGGCTGCAATGCCCGGTGAAACGAAATCCTCCTCCTGATCGTAGTAGCCGCCGTGCACGTGCAGCATCCAGTGCGCCGACAGGGGGGTGCTGAGGGCGCCGGACACGGACATCTGCCGGGTATCGCGGGTATCGAGGCCGGGTAGCGCAGCCAGCTGATCGCCGCCGCTGTCTTCGGGAAATGCCCTTGCTTCCGTGTCGGCCCAGCGGGCGCTTACATCATAGCTGGTTGCGCCGTCGCGCCGCAGACGGAAGGCGGCGCTGACATTCTCGAAGTCGTTCCCGGGGCTCACTTCCCCTTCGCGAACCCGGCTCACAGTGGCCGCCACGGAGTGGTTGCCCGGCAGAACCGCGGTGCCGTGGACCGCATAGCGCACGAGATCGTCCTGCCCCGCTTCAGCGTCGATCACCACCGTTGGCGACACTCCCGGGGCACGGGTGACGATGTTGATGACGCCACTCAGGCTGTCAGATCCATACAAGGCCGATTGCGGGCCGCGCAGGATCTCTATGCGCTCGATCTCAGCCACGTTCAGGGTAGCGAAGTTGAACGATCCCCCGCGGCTGTTGTTCGGGTCGTTGACCTTCACGCCGTCGATGGTCACAACCAGGAAATTTGGTTCGCCGCCCTGCACGAACACCGATGATGACCCTGCTCTCCCTCCGTACTGCGTCGCCTGAAGGCCGGGCGCGCCACGCAGCACGTCGAGCACGCTGGCCGGTGAGGCGGCTTCCAGGGCCGCGCGGTCGATGGTGCTGACGAGGACGGGCAGCGATCCGGCCCCCGTGGTGCGCGATCCGACGACGGTCAGGTTTTCCACCTGCGATGCTGCAGCGGCAGCGGGCTGCGACACCGGCGCGGCAAAGGCTGCGATCAATAGAAGGCTGCGGTAGACGACGCGTTGCATGGGTTTTCCGGAAGCTCTGGGGAGGTGGGCTTGGGCGCGGCGCGATGGTACCGCAAGCGGCGCGGCAGGTATGCCCCGGGCGCCACCTTGTAAAATATACTGACATGCAGTGAATAGCCGTGGATCGTGAAAAACTCACCAAAAATCATACACTTAGGCCGTAGACGGGGCTGGCGGTGTGTCTAGAATCTTGACATACGTATCGTTTCGAAAGACCATCGGGTTGCCTAACTGCTTGATCTACAGGTAGTTTCTGGACCTGGCGCGATAGTTGCTCGCTTTTCGGTTGGGGAACCGGTGGCGTAGCCCGGCACAGCAATGTGCTAAAGCCAATGTGCTAAAGCCGTGGTAACACAGGCGTAACGTGGGTTGCGGTATAACCGGCAGGCAGAGAATTTTGGTTAATGTTCAAGTAGTAGAAGGTAGTAGAGGGACATCATGGTAAGAAGAATCGTTGCGGGGGCTCTGATGTTGACGGTGTGTGCGTCGGCGCAGGCAGCACCGGTGTTGTTCGACTGGGGTTTCGATATTGACGGCACGCAGGAGTTTGCGCCTCTGACGGCGCCGGACTTCAACCCCGACTATCGCCCGCCCAACCCGGGCCAGCTCGATGTATTCAACACGGAGACAACGCATATCGACGTCTCCGGCTTCGATTTCGATTCCGACCCCGTCGTGGTCGACATCAGCTTCGATCCCGCGTTTCCGGAGCTTGCGCTCCAGCCAACGGCACCCAGTGGCACCGGTCTCGTCACCATCACGGTAACCGGCGCGGGCGCTCATCACGTGGGCATGTATCTGGATCTGGAGATCGATGAATCGGGTTTCACGCCGGACACGTCTTTCTTCAACGAGACAGTGTCCAGCTCGGGCACCGCGGAGGCGGGCCAGAGCTACGAGGCTGATGAGCCGGGGGCGCTGTTTGGTGACATCTTCAACAACTTTGTCGACCAGACGCTCGACAACAGCATCTTCGACGATGATGGTATCGGAGAAGATTTTGCGATGGCCCTGGCCTGGGATTTCTCGCTTGCTGTCGGGGAAACGGCAACCATCTCTTTTCTGGTCGACTCCGACAAGGACTCCTCGCTGGGGGGCATCCTGCTGGAGCAGCAGGATCTCCGCGTCGACGAGAGCTACTTCTTCTCCAGCAGTCTCGTCATTGTCCCGGAACCGGGCACGCTCGGGTTGCTGCTGCTCGGGCTCGGCGGCCTGGCTCTGCGTCGTTCACGCGCCTGAACGAAAAACGGGCTGGAACTGACGTTCCAGCCCGTTGCTTCCCGCCGGGCGGAGAGCCTACCACCGCCACGTATACGCGCGATCGAAGTTCCAGTGGCCGGCGCGTCGATAGGCCCGTCGTGCGTAGTCGAGACGGCGCGGCTCCAGAACCACGCGCACATTGTGCACCCGGCCGCCACGGACGCGCAGGCGCCAGTCCGCGTGGCGGTACGCGCGAGGCGCGCTGATGCGAGTGCGACCATCAAGAGATACCCGGTCGGAGACGTAGTCACCGACCCGCAGCCGCGCGAAACCGTCACGGCGGTCCCGGGGAATATCGTGGCCGCGCACCACAACTCTCACCAGCCGGTAGTGGTTCGGATTGATACCGTGCTGGCGGCGGATCATGCGCTTCAGGTCCATACGTGCCTTGCCGTGCACGTGCACCGGCAGGTCGAGGCGCACGGTGTCGCGCTTGAAGCGGATGCCCTTGTCGCGGTAGTCGTGTGAGTGATGATGCTCCCGGTCCCAGCCGCGATCGCGGTCGCGATCCCGGTCGTGGTCCCGCCCGGCATGGGCTGGCACCAGCAGTGTCAGGGACAGGGCCAGGGCGGTCAGGCTTACCAGAATTTTCATGTCACATCCTGCTCGTTCTGTTGAGGGTGTGGTCATGATGGGACGGGCGCGCTGAACCACCTCTGAACTCAAACTAAACAGGGGCTGAACAGAACCGGGCTACGGGCAGGCGCGTCGGCTGCTTGCCTGCAAAACAAAAAGGCGAACACGTTTGTGCGTGTTCGCCTTTGTCGTGGCGCTGTCTCTGGCGCCATGCACTTCGAGCCGTGGGGTCTCGTGTGCGCTTGTGTTGGGTCGTCCCTGACCCGAGCGCATGTCCTTTGAAGTAAGAGTAGTAGGCCTCTGGCGTCTGTCCAGCGACGCCCCGTCAGGGTGCCGGTCCGGTGGTGAGCGGCCGTTCGGGATCCTGTACCCACTCCGACATGGAACCGTCGTAAACGGCCACCTGCTCATAGCCCAGCAGTTTGCATGCGAAGGCATTGAGGGTCGCCGCGATGCCGCCGCCGCAGTACGTGATGACGGGCTTGTCCGGGGTCGCGCCCTGAGCCTGTAGCGCCTCGCTCAGGGCGTCGGCTGGCAGAAAATGTTCCCCGTCCAGAAGCGCATTGAAATAGAGCGGCCGGCTGCCGGGGATGTGGCCGCGACGCTGGTAGAAAAAATCGCCGGTGCCTTCGTACAGTGCCTGGGACAGGGCATTCAATGTGCACGTCCTGCCGTGCATGCCAGCGGCTACCTCCGCCGTGTCGGCGAAGGTGCCTGCAACCGGCGCCGCATCGAAAGTGGTGGGCTCGTAGCGGCACGCGCCGCTTTCGAGGGCCAGGCCGCGCGCTTTCCAGGCACCCAGATTGCCGTTGAGAACGCTCACCCGTTGATGGCCTGCATGATGCAGCAGCCACCAGGCGCGGGTTGCCCACATGAGATGGCCGGAGGAGTACAGCACGACGCGGTGGCTGGCATTGATCCCGCTGGCGCCGATGGCGGCCTGCAAAGCGTCCGGGGACGGCAGCGTGAAGCGCAGGCTGTCGGAGCTGTCAGCCCAGGCCTCCCCCAGATCGATGAAACCAGCGCCGGGCACGTGGCCTTCGAGGTAGCCATCGTAGCCGCTGACGACGCGATAACCGTGACCGTCGGGCTCGAGGATCACGTTGGTGTCGAACAGGCGCAGGTTGTCGTCCTCGAGGTGCTCGGCCAGTTCGTCGACGCTGGTCAGATAGGCCGGGTTGGCGTAGGTCATGTCTGTTCTCCCTGTAGTGCTCCGGACAGCTATCGGGCCAGGGCCCGTGCCAGAGGCTCTTTGAGCGCGGGTGGTGTGACGGTGCCCAGAGTCACCTCGGTGCAACCCTGGAACGCCTTGAAAGCCGGCAGCGCAGCGGCGAGGCCGTCCACGACCGCTTCGCTCTCATGGGCTTTGTGACACAGATGCACGGCGATCAGCTCCAGGCGCTTCTGCTTGCGGTGTGCCTTGCAATCGATGCGGCCGACGAACTCGTCGCGATACAGCAGCGGCAGACAGAAGTAACCATACTGGCGCTTCGCGGCGGGCACGTAGCACTCGATCTGGTAGTCGAACGCAAAGAGACTCTGCAGCCGTTCGCGCTGAATGATGAGATTGTCGAAGGGTGACAGTATCCTGAGCTGACGGTCTACGCGCGGCGCCCCCGACTGCCACGACTCGGGTCGCGTCAGGAACACCTGCCCGTCGGGCAGCTTCAGCTCGAGGAGCGTCCCTGCGGCGACGGCTGCCTGCACGGCCGCTTTGACCGCGTTGCGCAGGGCCTTGTCCCGGCGCAGATAGGTGATGCCCTTCAGGCTGACGGCACCGTGAGCGGCGAGTTGCCGGTCGATGACGTGTTCAGCAAACTCTTCGATGGTAGGCATGCTGGTGTCGATGCCGGCAGGTACCACCCGCTCCGGCAGATCGTACGTCTTCTGAAAACCGCGGCGCTCGGTCACCATGAGATCACCCTGCATGTACAGGTGTTCCAGCGCCCGCTTAGCGGGTTTCCAGTCCCACCAGCCGGTCCTGGTTTCGCGCGGATCTTCCAGGTCGCGGGACATGAGGGGCCCGTCGTGCTCGATGCGGGCCATCAGCTCCCCCATGAGCTTGCGGTCGCTGTGGTTTTTGAACCAGTGCGACTCGCCGGCTCTGACGGACGCCTTGTAGGGCAGCGAGTAACGGTAGTCGGCCATCGGCAGGAACGCGGCCGCGTGCGCCCAGTATTCGAAGATATCGCGCTTTTTCAGAAGCCGCGCGATCGTTTCCGTATCTGCGTTGGGCACGCGGCTGCGCAGCACATGGTGGTGCGCCCGTTCGACCACCGAAATGGTATCGATCTGCACGTAACCCAGGTGATCAAAAGCCTTGCGGGCCCCTGACAGGCCACGGCCGAACGGTGCGTTACGGTTCAGGCCCTGCGCGGCGAGCGCGATGCGCCGCAGCTTGCCCAGATCTCGTTGCCGGATCTCTAGAATGATGACTCCCCGTCGTGCTGACCACCCGCTCGCGGGTCTTGCGCCACAGGCGTTGCTGTGGCCAAAATCGGCTCTTTCCGTCCATAACTATACGATTGCAAAGGAGCTTCATGAAGTCGCTATTCGGCATAAGGCAACGGTGGGCGTGGCTGGGCGCGATCGGTCTCGCGCTGACCGTCGCGCAGCTGTCCCCGGCCTGGGCAGTCAGCCGCGAAGCAGAGGTGAGTCCTTATGGCATGGTCGCCAGCCGCTCGGCCTGGGCTTCTGAAGTTGGTGCCGAGATCATGGCCAAAGGCGGCAATGCGGTGGACGCCGCCGTGGCGGTTGGTTTTGCCCTGGCCGTGACGTATCCCTCGGCGGGCAACCTGGGGGGTGGCGGTTTCATGGTGATCCGCCTTGCCGACGGCACGCTGGCGACCAACGATCACCGGGAGACTGCCCCGCTGGCTGCCACCCGCGACATGTACCTCGATGCAGACGGCAATGTCGTGGAGGGCCTGTCGACACGGTCACACCTCGCTGTGGGCGTTCCGGGCACGGTGGACGGTTTGCTCAGCGTTCTGGAACGCTACGGCACGTTGTCCCGGGCCGAGGTGATCCAGCCAGCCATCGATCTGGCGCGCGACGGGATTGTGCTGGATCGTGACCTGTCGCGCTCCTTTGCCCGGCGCCTGGAGAACTTCAGCCCCTATGCCGCAAGCATGGCGGTTTTCAGCAAAGACGGTAAACCGTATGCGCAGGGCGAGCGATGGCGGCAACCGGACCTTGCGGCCACGCTGACGCGCGTGAAAGACAAAGGGCGTGCGGGTTTTTACGAGGGTGAAACGGCGGATCTGCTCGTGGCGGAAATGACCCGCAACGGCGGCCTCATCACGCACGAGGATCTTGCCGGCTACACCTCCAAATGGCGGCCGCCGATCCGCGGTATGTTCAAAGGTTACGAGATCGTCTCCATGCCGCCACCATCGTCCGGAGGTGTGCTGCTGGTGCAGATGCTGAACATGCTGGAAAGCGAAGGCGTCGACCTGGCCGGCGGTGGCTTCGGCGGTGCGTCCACGATCCACGCGGTGGTGGAGGCCGAGCGGCGGGCTTACGCGGATCGCGCGGAGTACCTCGGTGACCCGGATTTCTTCGCGGTACCCGTGGAACGGCTCACCAGCAAAGGCTACGCCGAGCAGCGTTTCGCCAGCTTCGATCCGGACCGCGCATCCAGAAGCGACAGCATCAATCCGGGTCGTATACCGGTGGAAAGCCCGGACACCACGCACATCTCCGTGATGGATGCCGCAGGCAATGCCGTGGCTTACACGACCACCCTCAACCTGTCCTACGGCTCGAAGATAGTCGCCGAGGGTACGGGGGTTCTGCTCAACAACGAAATGGACGATTTCTCGTCCAAACCGGATACGCCCAACTACTACGGACTTCTCGGTCGCGCTGCAAACGCCATTGAACCCGGCAAGCGCATGCTCAGTTCCATGACGCCCACCATCGTGCTGAAAGACGGTGAACCGCTGCTGGTGACGGGTTCGCCGGGTGGCAGCACGATCATCACCACCACGCTGCAGGTGATTCTGAACGTACTGGTGCACGAGATGGATCTTGCGGATGCCGTTGCCAGTCCGCGCTTCCATCATCAGTGGCAGCCGGATCGCATCATGCACGAACGCTTTGCGTTTTCGCCCGACACCCTGGCACGGTTGCAGGCCATGGGCCACGAGCAGCTTTTCGAGCTGCCCAGCCGCTTCGGTCGCGGCATTGGCGACGCCAATTCGGTGATGCGAACATCAGAAGGTATCGCGGGGATGGCAGACCCCCGTAACGCGGGCCGCGCGGTAGGGGCGCGCGCGCCGGACAAGGCGTCCAAGACGCAGCCATAGCGTCACGACAGCCGCAGCGGGTCTGGGGAGGCCCGGGATTCGGGGGCAGTCCCCGAAGGGAGGATCGACAATGAAGGCAAGATTCTGGCTGGAACGCTGGCAGAGCAATCAGATCGCGTTTCACCAGCCACGGCCCAACACCCTGCTGGCGGAGCACTGGCATCGTCTTGCGCTGCCCGCGCAGTCGCGGGTGTTCGTGCCCTTGTGCGGCAAGTCGCTCGACATGCGCTGGCTGGCAGACGCGGGTCACGGGGTTGTCGGCGTAGAGCTCGCGCGTATCGCGGTGGAAGGTTTTTTCGCTGACGAGCCGCACACGGTGGAAGAGCAGGAGCGCTTCGTCTGCTACGAGGGGGCGCATGCGACAATTTTCCAGGGAGATTTTTTCGACCTCACCACCGAAGAGCTGGGGGACGTGCAGGCCGTGTTCGACCGGGGCGCTCTGGTTGCTCTGCCGCCGGACATGCGGGCCCGCTACGTCGATCACCTGCTGCGTGTGGTGCCGGATGGAACGCGCATGCTGCTGCTGACGCTGGAATACAATCAGGGGCTGGTGCCCGGGCCGCCCCATGCGGTGCTGGGTGACGAAGTGGAGCAGCTTTACGGACAGCGCTGTGAAATCGCGTTGATCGACAGCTTCGTCACGCAGGACCTGCCGCCGCGCTTTGCTGAGCACGGTGTCCGGGAGGCGGTGGACAGCGTTTATCTGATCACCAAGCGCGACTAGACCGCCGGCTGGGGATTGATCCTCGTTTTTCAAGATCTTTGATTCTGTGCCAACGCCACCATTGAGGGGAGCGTTGACCGGACCGAACTGATCATGACGAGGAGAAAAGTATGAACGTTGTACGTTGGAGCCCCTTTCACGAGCTGGATAACCTGTTCCAGGCCCTCGACCGCCCGGCTGCAGGCGTACGCCGCGCCGACTGGCTGCCGCTTGTGGACATCCGTGAATCCGAGCACAACTACCAGATCGACGTGGAAGTGCCGGCCGTGGCGTCCGAGGATCTGTCGGTCTCCGTAACCGACGGGGTGCTCACCGTCAGCGGTGAGCGCAAGGCCGAGGTCAGTGAGGCAAAAGGCAAGCAGCATCGCGTGGAGCGCCGCTATGGTCGCTTCGTACGGAATTTCCAGTTGCCGGACGATGCGGATGTGAATGGCATCAGTGCGCGCAACCAGGATGGCGTGCTGTACCTGGCGATTGCCAAGCGGGAAAGCGCAAAAACGCGCACGATCGACATCGATCCGAGCTGAGGCGTTCACAAACCTGTTGAGGGCGGCCGCTGGCGGCCGCCCGACCCCGTAGAGGTGCTTTGTCTGCTGCAGCGGCGCCGCTAAGATAGTGGTTCCCGTTCGCTCCGAGGTCGAGCATTTCTGCAGACAACCCAGACGACGCTGACAACCAGGATGAACCGGCCAGCCTGAGAGCGCGTGTTCGCACGATCATTTTCGAGGCGGACACGCCCGCCGGGAAGTTCTTCGATGTTGCGCTCATCGTTGCCATCCTGCTGTCGGTCGCCGCCGTCATGGCCGACACCGTGGGATGGATCAACGCCGAGTACGGCGCGTGGCTCTACGGCGTGGAGTGGTTTTTCACGGCGCTGTTCACGATCGAGTATGTGCTGCGTCTCTGGTGTATCCAGAACACCTGGCTCTATGCGCGCAGCTACTACGGCATCATCGACCTTGCCGGTATTGTGCCTACCTACCTGAGTCTGTTTTTCGAAGGCAGCCAGTATCTGCTAGTCATACGCGTGCTGAGGGTGCTGCGCGTTTTCCGGGTGCTGCGCATGTTCCGCTACGTGGGTGAGGCGGAGCTGATTGCACAGGCGCTCGTGGCGAGCCGCCGCAAGATCACCGTATTCATCTGCTCGGTGCTTGCGCTCGTGGTGATAGCGGGATCTTTGATGTACCTGGTTGAAGGCGGCGCCAACGGCAGCTTCGCGAGCATCCCTGCAAGCGTGTACTGGGCTGTCACCACCATGACAACCGTGGGTTATGGCGACATCGTGCCGCAGACATCGCTTGGTAGAGCGCTGGCCACGCTGATCATGATCATGGGCTACGGCATCATCGCGGTGCCCACCGGCATCGTCACGCTGGAGCTGAACGAGGCCAATCGCCGGCAGGCGCTCACGCGCACCTGTCCAGCATGCTCCGCGGAAGGGCATCTCGCGGACGCGGCGTTCTGCTATCGCTGCGGTGAAAATCTCTTTCGTGGCTCGTCGGACGAGCGGTCCCCCTCAGATTGAGCAGCCGGGAAACCCCGAAGGCTTTCAGGCAGAATATGAAGCCGCTTTCTGCCACCCAGCGAGACGCATGAGCCTTAACACCTTCAATGCCAGATCGACGTTGAACGTCGGTGACAAATCTTACGAATATTTCAGCCTGCCGGAAGCCGAAGGCCTTGGCGACATCTCCCGCCTGCCTGTGACGCTGAAGATCCTGCTGGAAAATCTGTTGCGCTTCGAAGACGACAACACCGTCAAGCGCGCCGATATCGAAGCCCTGAGCCGATGGGCCGAGAGCCCGCCGGCGGCGGAAGAGATTGCCTACCGGCCGGCCCGCGTCCTCATGCAGGACTTCACGGGCGTGCCTGCCGTTGCAGACCTCGCGGCCATGCGCTCGGTGGTGGTGGACGCGGGTCTGGACCCGAGCATCATCAATCCGCTATCGCCGGTCGACCTCGTCATCGACCATTCGGTCATGGTCGACAAGTTCGGCACCGACGCTGCCTTCGAGCAGAACGTGGCGCTGGAAATGGCGCGCAATGGAGAGCGGTACCGCTTTCTCCGCTGGGGTCAGACAGCCTTCGACAATTTCAGCGTCGTGCCGCCCGGTACCGGCATCTGTCACCAAGTGAACCTCGAGTTTCTCGCCAGGGCGGTCTGGACGAAAGAGGCAGATGGTGTCACCCAGGCCTATCCCGATACGCTGGTTGGCACCGACAGCCACACCACCATGATCAACGGCCTGGGTGTGCTGGGCTGGGGAGTGGGCGGTATCGAAGCGGAAGCCGCCATGCTCGGCCAGCCCATCAGCATGCTCATCCCGGAAGTGATCGGCTTCAAGCTGACCGGCAGCACCCGCGAGGGCATCACGGCAACGGACGTAGTGCTGGTGGTGGTGGAAATGCTGCGCGCCAAAGGTGTCGTGGGCAAGTTCGTGGAATTCTACGGCAATGGCCTCGACAACCTGTCGCTGGCCGATCAGGCCACCATCGCGAACATGGCGCCCGAGTATGGCGCCACCTGCGGGTTTTTCCCCATCGACGCCGAGACGCTCAACTACATGCGTCTCACGAATCGCGATGCGGACACGGTGGCGCTGGTGGAAGCCTACGCCAGGGCGCAAGGCATGTTCCGCGACGAGCATACGCTGGAGCCGGTGTATACCGACACGCTGGAGCTGGATCTGGCGACGGTGGTGCCGAGCCTCGCGGGGCCGAAACGACCGCAGGACCGGGTGCCCATGACGGGCATGCAGCAGGCGTTTCAGGAAGCGCTGGAACTGCAGGGACGTACCAGCCTGGCAAGCGCGCCCGTACCGGGCACAGACTATGAGCTTGCCGATGGCGACGTCGTCATCGCTGCCATAACCTCCTGCACCAACACATCCAATCCTGCGGTCATGCTCGGTGCCGGGCTGGTGGCGCAGAAAGCGCTGGCCAGAGGCCTCACCGTGCGGCCCTGGGTAAAAACCTCTCTTGCGCCCGGCTCCAAGGTCGTTACCGAATATCTCGAGGCCACGGGCCTGCAGGATCCCCTGGATGCGCTCGGTTTCAACCTCGTGGGCTATGGCTGCACGACGTGTATCGGCAACTCGGGGCCGCTGCCCGAGGAGATCTCGGCGGCGATCAATGCCAGCAATCTCGTGGTGGCGTCGGTGTTGTCCGGCAACCGCAACTTCGAAGGGCGTGTGCATCAGGAAGTGCGTACCAACTGGCTGGCTTCGCCGCCGCTGGTGGTGGCGTACGCGCTTGCCGGCACGACCAACATCAATCTCGCCACCGACCCGATCGCGCAGGACAAGGATGGCAATGACGTCATGCTCGCTGACATCTGGCCCAGCAACGACGAGATCCGCATGCTCGTGGACAAGGTGTCCATCGACATGTTCGACCGGCAGTACAGCGACGTTTTCACGGGCCCGGAGGCCTGGCGGGCCATCGAGGTCACGGCCGCCGGCACCTACGGCTGGGAAGACTCCACCTACATCAAGCAGCCGCCGTTCTTCACCGTTGGCGGCGACGTCGATCAGAGCATCGGCGTGCGGGACGCCCGGGTGCTGGCGTTGCTGGGCGACTCTGTCACGACCGATCATATCTCGCCAGCCGGCGCCATCCAGCCGGACAGCCCGGCGGGGCAATATCTCGTGCAGCACGGCGTGGACGTTGCGGAGTTCAACTCGTACGGCTCGCGACGGGGTAACCACGAGGTGATGATGCGGGG
>CAZYYJ010000113.1:0-12735 GCA_964651595.1 uncultured Pseudomonadales bacterium
GGCACGAGCTCATGAGTCAGTTCGAGCCGCAGAATCCGTCCTCGCTGATGCTGCGCACGCACTGCCAGACCTCGGGTGTGTCGCTGCAGGAGCAGGATCCGTACAACAACGTGATCCGTACCACCATCGAAGCCATGGCTGCCGTCATGGGAGGTACCCAGAGCCTGCACACCAACGCGCTGGACGAAGCCATTGCCCTGCCCACACCGTTTTCGGCCCGCATAGCCCGCAACACGCAGATCATTCTCGCCGAAGAGAGCCAGATCACCCGCACAGTGGACCCCATGGCGGGCAGCTACTACGTGGAAAGCCTGACCAACTCCATCGTGCAGCATGCGAAGAAGCTCATCGACGAGGTGGAGGCCATGGGCGGCATGACCAAGGCGGTGATTTCCGGCATGCCCAAGCAGCGTATCGAAGAAGCTGCGGCGCAGCGTCAGGCCCGTATCGAGCGGGTGGAAGACGTTATTGTCGGCGTCAACAAGTACGCGGTGGAAGAAGAGCAGGGGGAACTCGACGTGTTGTCGGTGGACAACGCCAAGGTGCGCGAGGCGCAGGTGCGTCGTTTGAAGGAGGTGAAAGCCTCCCGCGATGAGGCGGCGGCGCAGGCAGCGCTGGAGACCATCACGAAAGCCGCGCAGGAAGAGACCGGCAATCTGCTGGACCTGGCCATCCAGGCCACCCGCCGCCGGGCCACCGTGGGCGAAATCTCGTTTGCGTTGGAGAAGGCCTGGAAGCGGCATGAGCCGGTGGCGAAGATGACCCCGGGCGTGTACGCAAAGAGTTACGAGGACGACCCGGCGTTCGCGAAGGTACGCGACGAAGTGAAAGTGTTCACCGACATCGAAGGCAAGCAGCCGAGCATTCTGGTGGTGAAAATGGGTCAGGACGGTCACGACCGCGGCGCGAAGGTGATTTCCAACGCGTTTGGTGACTTCGGCTTCGACGTGAGCATGGGACCTCTGTTTCAGACACCGGAGGAGGCCGCGGCGCAGGCAAAGAGCGAAGACGTACACGTCATTGGTGTGTCCACTCTGGCCGGTGGCCACAAATCGCTGGTGCCCGAGATGATCGGGCTGCTCAAAGAGCAGGGGCTGGAAGACGTGATTGTGGTGGTGGGGGGCGTCATTCCCCAGCAGGACTACCAGGCGCTGTACGACGCAGGCGTGCATGCCATCTTCGGGCCCGGCTCCAATATCCCCGATGCCGCCAGCCAGGTGTTGAAGCTCATCCCGGGCCGTAACCGCTGACAGATCGACGAAAACAGAAGAAGTAAGGAACGCGCATGATCGGAAAACTCAATCACGTTGCCATTGTGGTGCCGGATCTCGCGGCCGCGGCGGAGATGTACCGCACGACGCTGGGTGCCACCGTGTCCGAGCCGCTGCCGCTGCCCGCGCAGGGTGTGACCACAGTCTTTGTGGAGTTGCCCAATACCAAAATCGAGCTGCTGCATCCGCTGGGAGAAGCTTCGCCGGTGGAGAAGTTTCTGGAGAACAACCCCTCCGGCGGCATGCATCACGTGTGTTACGAAGTGGAAGACATCCAGGCAGCCATCGAGCACCTGCAGGGGGAGGGGGCCCGGGTGCTGGGCAGTGGCGAACCCACAACCGGAGCCCATGGCCTGCCGGTGGTGTTTCTGCATCCGAAAGATTTCTGCGGAACGCTGGTGGAGTTGGAAGAGGTTAAGCCGCCTGCGGCGGCTTAGGGCGCATCGCTTCGCGATACACGGTCAAGCCGCTTCAAGCGGCTCAACCGTTCGATGGCCGCCTAGCGGCCGATTTTCAGCTGGGTGCCGAGCTTCTTGAAACCGACACTGCACGGTTCCACGTGGTTGCACTGCTCGCGGGTACCCAGGAACAGCTTGCACTGGCCCGTGACGTCGTCGGCGCCGTAGCAGAACGTCAGATCGTTCTGGCCGATGGCCACTTCCGCGATGGCGCTCTTGATCTCCCCCGTGTTGTACGATGAGTTGTTACAGGGTGAGACGTTGTTACAGCTGTTGGCGCTGCCGTAGAACAGCACACACTGGTCCAGGTTGTTCAGGCCCCAGCAGAAGGTGGGTGAGTCCACCGGTATGCTCGGACCGAACGCAGCATTCGGGCTGGTCTTCAGCACGGCCGTGTCAGCCAGGGCGTGGTGCGTCCATGCCGTCATCAGCAGGGCAACGCCGGTGAGAACGCGGCGGGTGCGGGAAGGGATAGAGGTATACATTGCAAGTTCCTTTTCAGTGGTTGAGCTAAGAGATGCGTCCTGCATGTCACCTGCCTGAGCGCTCTCTGTCCGGCTAAACGTCTGTTGGGAACTTTCCCCTCACTCCTCCTGAAAATTTTCTGATCAGCTTCCGGCTTCGCTGCCGGTCAGGCTGTCATCGCCGGGCGGTTCCGCGTCCAGGGCAGCATCCAGCTTGCGGCTGGTCGCCTGCGGCGACGCGCTGCCCCGGGCGATGAGCCGGTACGCGACGGGCACCACAAACAGCGTGAAAAGAGTCGCCACGGTCACTCCGCTGAACACCACGATGCCGATCACCTGGCGGGTTTCTGCGCCGGGGCCGCTGGCCAGTATCAAGGGCAGCGTACCGGCGGCGGTGGTGATCGTGGTCATCACGATGGGCCGCAGACGGGTCTCGCACGCGTCCAGCAGCGCGTCGTTGAACGCCATGCCTTCGTCGCGAAGCTGATTGGCAAACTCCACAATCAGAATGCCGTTCTTGGCGGCCAGACCTACCAGCATGATCATGCCGATCTGACTGTAGATGTTGATGGTCAGGCCCGTGAGCCATAACCCAAGCAGCCCTCCGGCGATGGCGATGGGTACGGTCAGCATGATGATCAGCGGGTGACGGAAGCTTTCGAATTGGGCAGCCAGGGCAAGAAACACCACAGCGAGGCCCAGCAGCATCACAAACAGCACCGAAGCGCTCGACTCGGCCAGATCTTTGGTCTGTCCCTTGTAATCGATCACCACCGTGTCCGGCAGCTTGTCGTCGACCAGCTTCTGAAGGTGCGCGACGGCGTCGTTCAAGGCGTAGCCGTCTGCCAGGTTGGCTTCCAGCGTGATCGCCCGTGTGCGGTTGTAGCGGTTCAGGGAGTTCGAATCGGCAAACTCTTCGATGGTGACGAGGTTTGCCAGGGGTACCAGGGCATCGGTGGTTGTCGAGCGAACGTAGATGTTCTCCATGGCCGCGGGGGTACGCTGGCTGTCGCGTTCCCCTTCGAGAATCACCTCGTACTCTTCGCCGCGTTCCATGTAAGTGGTTACCCGGCGGGAACCGAGCAGGGTCTCGAGCGTACGCCCCACTTCCACGATGGGTACTCCCAGATCGGCGGAACGGTCGTAGTCGATGCGCACCTTGAGCTGCGGCTGTGTTTCCTTGTAGTCCCAATCCAGTCCCACAAGGCCCGGATTGTCTGCATTGACGGCTTCGATCAGCGCATCACGCCACACGCGCAGTTCCTCGTAGTCGCCGCCGCCAATGACAAACTGCAGCGGCTTGTCGGCACTGGAACGAAAACCCTGGCGCATCACCGGAAAGGCGAACACGCCGGGGAGATCCGCGAGGGTCGCGCGCACCTCCCGCATGATCTCGAAACCACCCCGGCGTTCGCTGAAGGGCGTCAGCACGACGATGATGGCGCCGGTGTTGTACCTGGGCACCGCGCCGAAGCCGCTCGGCGTGCGTACCAGCAGACGCCGGACTTCTCCTGCCTCCACGTAGGGCAGCAAGCGGCGTTCGATCTCGTCAACATACGGGGACATGTACTCGAAGGTGGCCCCTTCGGGTCCGCGCACGAAGGTGAAGAAGCTGCCGCGGTCCTCGTCCGGCGTGTACTCCCGCGGGATCGCCTGCAGGAGCCAGCCGCTGGCAGCCACCAGCGCGAGCACGGCGGTGACCGACAGCACCGGTCGGCGCAAGGCGTAACTCAGCAACTTGCGGTACAGGCCGTTCACCAGCGAGAAGTTGTGATCGATACGGCGCGTGAGGCGGTTTTCGCCTTCGTTCGAACGGAGCACCTTGGACGCCAGAGCCGGGGCGAGGGTGAGTGCCACGAGGGAGGAGAACACCACCGCTGCCGCCATGGTCAGCGCAAATTCCGAGAACAAGCGCCCGATGTCTCCCTGCAGGAACGTGATCGGCACGAACACGGCCAGCAGCACCAGGGTGGTTGCGACGATGGCGAAGCCCACCTGCCGGGCGCCGCGATAGGCGGCGACCAGCGGCGTTTCACCCAGTTTCGCAATGCGCCGGTGAATGTTTTCCAGCATGACGATGGCGTCGTCCACCACGAGGCCGATCGCCAGCACCAGGGCCAGCAGCGTGAGCAGGTTGACCGAGAACCCCAGTGCGTAGAGGGCAATGAACGTGGCGATGATCGACACCGGCACGGTCACCGCCGGCACCAGCATGGCCCGCATGCTGCCCAGAAAGAGATAAATCGTGAGCACTACCAGGCTCACGGCCACAAACAGCGTCTTGTACACCTCGTTCACGGCGCCTTCGACGAATATCGAGGAGTCGTAACTCTGTCTGAACCCCATGCCTTCAGGCAGGTTGGGGGCTATGGCCGCCATCTCCCGCTTGGCGGCGCGCGCCACGTCCAGCAGGTTGGCGTTCGACTGGCGTATCACCCCCAGCCCGACCTGTGGAATGCCGTTGCCACGGAACAGCGTCCGGTCGTTTTCCGTGCCGCGCTCTACCCGGGCCACGTCGCCGAGGCGTACGAGATGGCCGTCGCGGCCCTCGGCCAGCACGAGGCGTCGGAAATCGTCTGCGTTTTCGAAAGCACGCTCCACGCGCACCGTGAAGCGGCGCTCCAGCGATTCCACCTCGCCGGCGGGTAATTCGACGTTGCTCGCGCGCAGCGCGCTCTCCACATCGGCAACGGTGAGGCCGCGCGCAGCCAGCGCCTGCCGGTCGAGCCAGATGCGCATGGCGTAGCGCTGGGCGCCACCGACAAACACACGGGCAACGCCGTCGAGCACAGAGAAGCGGTCGACGAGATTGCGCTCGGCATAATCGGTCAGCTCGGGCACGGTGAGCCGGTCGCTCACGAGGTTGATCCACATGATCACGGATTGGTTCGAATCCACCTTGCGAACCTCCGGCGGCTCAGCCTCTACCGGCAGATCGTCCATGACGCCGGCAACCCGGTCACGGATGTCGTTGGCAGCGGCGTCGATGTCCCGGGAAATGCTGAACTGCACGGTGATGTCGCTGCGCCCGTCCTGGCTGGAAGACTCGATGAAGTCGATGCCTTCCACGCCGGCGATACGGTCTTCAATCTGCTCGGTGATGCGCGTCTGCACCACGGATGCTGCGGCGCCCCGGTACACCGTTTCGATGCCCACCACCGGTGGGTCGATGTCCGGATACTCGCGCAGCGGCAGGCGATCGAAAGCGATGAGGCCGAAAGCGATGAGCATCAGCGAGAGCACGGCCGCGAAAACAGGCCGGCGCACGGAAGTGTCGGAGATGATCATCCTTCGGAGGCGTCGGCGGGGCGAATCATCTCAGCGAGAGTGCGGGTGCCGTCGTCCACAGCCTGGATGCGCACCGGGGCACCCGGGCGAACCTTCAACGTGCCGTGGGAGATCACTGCTTCCCCTTCCTCGAGACCACTCGTGATCTCCACCTTGCCAGCAAAGCGACGCCCCAGACTCACGCGACGTTTTTCGGCTACCAGCGTAGACGCGTCGAGATCGACGACCAGCACGTGGGTGTCGCTGGCCTGCGGTATCACCGTCTCCTCCGAGATCACGATGGCGTCGCGGAGGTTACGCTGCAGCTTCAGCGTCATGAGCATGCCGGGGACCAGCTTGAAGTCGGGGTTCGGCAACAGCGCGCGTGCGGTGATCGAGCGCGTTGCGGGATCGATGGTGCTGTCCACGGAACTGACCGCGCCCGTGAACGTCAGGCTGGGGAAGGCCGGCGTAGTTGCCACGATCTGTGTGCCGCGGCTCACGGTATTCAGAAAGATCGCTGGAATGGTGAAATCGAGCTTCATCTGCGTGTCATCCACCAGCGTCGTGATCACCTCGCCGGGGCTCACGAAGGCACCGGGGCTCACCTGCCGCAGGCCCACGTGGCCGCCGAAAGGGGCGACGATGAGCCGGTCTTTGAGGCGCGAACGCACCGCCTGTGCGCGCGCCTGGGCCGTACGCCACTGCTGTCTGCGCTCGTCCAGCAACGACTCGGAAGCGGAGCCCTGCACCACTACCTGCTCGATGCGTTCGAACTGTCGCTGGGCTTCCTCGGCGAGAGATTCGGCTTCCCGCAGCAGAGCGGCTTCTTCCGTATCGGTCTGCTCGATCAGCACGTCGCCGGCCTCGACGGCCTGTCCATCCTCGAAACGAACTTTGCTGATGGTGTCGGCCACCTTGGCGGTGATGACAACGGTTTCATTGGCGCGGAGCGTGCCCAGCGCCTCGAGGTTGTCGGCAATGCGTTTGGTGGCGGCTTTCTCGACGATGACGGGCGTAGGCGGTGGCCCCGCAGCCAGCAGCGCAGACGGGAAAGTAATCAGGACAGCACTGACGACGATGACAGCGACGTTCATGGCGTGCATCCGTTCTAAAAACACGAGTCTACCGCACGGCGGTGACCGCCGTGTGAAACGTGTTCGTGGCCGAGAGGCTTGTCAGACGGTTTGGGTACGGCGCCTGCGCAGCAGCATCAGCGCCAGCAGGGCCATCAGCGCGAGCATCGGCGGCTCGGAAACCGCTGCTGCAACGATGCGTTCGCCAGCGAGCGACATCAGCGCAAAATAGTCATTGCCTTGACCCAGCAGACCGTAGGAGCGAGACGAATCGGTCAGTACCGACGTGTATGCACCAATGGCCCACACGCTGGACACGAGGCCAACCTCATTGACGCTGGCCGACGTTTCGTTGCGACCGTAGTGTCCCGCCAGCTCCCAGCCTTGATTCAGCATTTGCTTGGAGCTGTTGCTTGGTTCGTAGCCGAATTGCCGGTTCTCGAGCGTGGGGGAACCGTCGCCGGTGAAGGCCAGCAGCGTGAAATCGAAGTCGTCGCCGACTTCACCGAGATTGACTTCGTCGATGGAGACCATCTCGTCGAATTCGAACACGATCAGGTCCATGCGACCTTCGTTGTCGATGAGATTCTCGTCGCCGGATTCCCGGACATCGAGACCGATCCCATCGCCCGTGCGGATGCGGTGGGTGCGGTTACGGAAGGTGTCGTAGTTCGAGGGTGCCTGCCAGCCGGACACGCTGACACCCACATCCTGAGCGCCGCCACTGAAGTAGTAACGCATGGTGCTGCCTGAGCCGGAGAATTCCTTCGGCGCGGCGTAGTCGAACAGCACATCCATTGCGGCATGGGTGGAAACAACGGGCGCTGTACACAGCGCCGCGGCCAAAGCTACCTTGCTCAAGCGGTCGACGAATTGACGTATCACGACTTCAGTCCTCCTACTGAACAACCATCTTACGCGGAAATAATGCAAAGTAAAATGTGTATGTAAGCCGGTTGTAAATCATCCGGCCCCGGCATCGGTGGGTATGTCGGTGGCGTTGGTGAGCTCTTCGATCAATTCTGCAACGCCGGCATGCTGAGCGAACCCCATGGATCGCTCTACGCCTTCGCGCAGCACCGTCAGCGCCTCCGCGGGGCGACCGAGGGACGCGAGACAGCGGGCGAGATGCACTCGGATCTGGGGGTCTGTCCAATCCCGTACGTTGGCTTCTCGCAGATGCGGCAGGGCGTCTGCGGGCCGGCCCGCACGAAACAGCACCCAGCCGAGCGTGTCGTTACTCGACGCGCTGCCCGGTTCCAGAGCCACGGCTCTGCGCGCGGCGGCGATGGCGGCGTCGAAGCGGTCCTGCCGTTCGAGGCTCACGGCCAGGTTGTTGTGCAGGCGGGCCAGGTCCGTCTGCTCGACGACGAGGCGTTGGTAAAGATCCGTCGCATCTTCGTAGCGGCCCGTGCCGAGCAGCAGATCCGCGAGCGCTTCCAGCGCAGGCGCATCATCGGGGTGGTCAGCCAGAAAACTGCGCAGGCGGGCTTCGGCTTCCGGCAATCGCCCCAGCATGGCCAGCGCGTGGGAGCCGCGCACCGCCGCCAGCGGAGATGCCTGAAGCTGCGGGTGGTCGAAGGCGGCCAGGGCCAGCGCCGGTTCGCGATTGGCGAGGTAGGTTTCGCCGCGGAGCAGCGCAAAGGCCGGGTCGTTCTCGAAACGGACAGAGGCGGCGACGACGCGGGCGGCGTCCTGCGCCCGGTTGGCGCGCAGATAGGATTCGATCTGGCCCAGCACCGGAGGCAGCGCTGCGGGATGGTAGTGCGCCGCCGAGGCGAGCGTGGCTGCGGCGTCCCCGTGCAGCGAGAGACCTGCCTGCAGCTCTGCCACGCGCATCAGCCAGTCGAGATCGCTGCCCGCGGCACCTTGCATCCGCTTCAGCGCCGAGCGGGCGGCGATGCGGTCTCCGGCGCGGATCAGGTAGCGCGCGCGCAGCACGAGGGCTTCCGGTTCCCGCGGGTGGCGCCGTTCGAACTGGGCGGTGAGGCGGTCGATTGCGGCCAGGTTGCCGTCGAGGAACAGCAACTCCACCAGGTGGGTACCCACGGCGAGATCATCGCGGTTCAGATCGTGAGCGGCCCGGGCGGTGCGCAGCGCCTCGGGCAAGGCGTCCTGCGCGAGGTGAATACGCGAGCGTTCCACCAGGAGATCGGTGCTGGCAGGCCGTTGCTCGAGTAACCGGGCTATCTCTGCGGCGGCTTCTGCGAGACGGCCGTTGGCGCGATACAGCCGCGACAGGTTGACCACGGCCGGCGCAAAGGTGTCGTCGCGGCTGACACATGCAGCAAAAATTTCCTCGGCGCGATCAGTTTGCCCGGTCTCGGACAGGGCCACCCCAAGCAGGTTGCGCACGGCCAGATTCTCGGGGTCGTTGCGCAGAAACGCCTGCGCCGTGGCGATGGCCTCCTGGTGGGCGCCGGCACTCATGTAAGCGACCACGAGCGCTATCCCGGCAGACCCGTAGGCAGGATTCTCCTCCAGCAGCGCGCGCAGGATGCTGGTGCCGCGCTCCATGCGTCCAGCGCCGATTTCCATGTTGGCCCGCCGCGTCGCTATATCCGGCAGGTTGCTGATACGCATGGCCTGCTCCAGAAGCTGTGACGCGCCTTCGTAGTCGCGCAGCTTGCTCTTGGCCGTGGCTCCCAGCACCAGTATGGACGGGTCTCGTTGCTCGGGGCCCAGCAGCGGCCTCAGCTCAACGAACGCTTCGCCGTGGCGACCGGTGCGAATCAGGCCATCCGCCAGCAGCTTACGCACGCCTTCGTGAGCAGGATCGCGCACCAGGTAGGCCCGGGCCCGTTCCACGACAGAGTTGAACTGACCGAGACCATAGTGAGCGAGCGTTGCGAGAATCAGCAGCGTGCGGTTGCCGCCGCGAAGCTGATCTTCATGCAGTTGAGAAATGACCGACAGGCTCTCATAGAGCGCTTCCTCCGCCCCCTTCTCGTCACCCTGGCGGGTGAGAAACAGCGCGCGGAAGTAGTTTGCCCGGGGCTCGGAGGGGTGGTAGGCGGCAAAAAACTCCAGGTCTGCGCCGATTTCGGTTTCCCGGTGGAGATCCACCAGCAGGCTCATGCGCCCGATGCGCGCATCGCCATTGCGCGCGTCGACCTCGATGGCACGCCCGTAGCGCGTCAAAGCGGCTTCCACGTCGCCACCGGCGTGCGCCACGGACGCAGCAGCGTTCCAGCTTTCCGTGCGATAGGGCACGTCGCGCAGAAGCTGCTGTGCCACGGATTCTGCCTGGTCGAGCTGCTGCTGATGCAGTGCCAGCGAGATGCGCAGCAGTTGCAGGGAGTAGGTGTCGGCGTCCGCCTGCGCGATCTCAGCAGCCAGGTCGTCTATTTCACCGAGCGCGAGGTGCGCCTCCCCGCGCAGCGCGTGAATCTCCGGGCGTCGTTCCGGCGCCACCACGGCGACGCTCAGCTCGTCCAGCAGATCCCGGGCGCGGCGCTGCGCCAGCAGAGAGCGCGCGAGCAGCGGGTAGACACCAGCCGGGTCGGCGCCCAGCCCCAGGGCCTGGCGGAAGGCTGTCTCAGACGCGCTCCACAGCCCGTTGTCGAGATAAATCTCGCCCAGCAGCACGATGGAAGGTACATGCCGCGGGTCAGCGCGCAGGCCGTTCTTCAGGGCGATGGCCGCTTCCACGGTATCGCCCTTGTTCAGGAGTTGCAGGGCCGCTTCGTAGCCGTCGTTGTCTCCCTCAGCGGCGGCCGCCGGCCAGGCACACAGCAGCGCGAGCAGCACGCTCGCGCAGAGGCGCGGGAACAATGGTGGAAAGCCCATGTGATTCATGCCGGGGTCCAGGCGTCGATTGCGAAGCAGGCTGCATCCATGCGCTCACCATTCTACGTTCGCCAGCGCGGCCGTCTGCGGGCGGTGTGTAAGGAATATGTGCCCGGCCGGGGTTTACCCCGCAGCGATCTGCGATGGCTGGCCCTGTCGCGACGCTTCGCGCCTGGCGCTGGCACTCACGTAGGCGCCGGTAGCCGGCACACTGTCGTACGCGCGGCTCAAGCCGAAGCGGGGCATGTTGTTGTATACGCTTTCGAAACTACCCGGGGCCGCCACGTAGGTCTCGTGCCAGATACCCACGTCGCCGTTGGAGCCGACGGCTTTGTTGAAGGCGGACCAGGCCGGCAGGTGCTCGGCATCGCGGGCTTTTGCGTAAGCTTCGAGCTGCGCGTAGCTGTCCCAGTACTGCACCATGATCGAGGTGCGGCCGAACCAGCTTTCGACATGCCTGAGCCCCAGCGCCGGGGCCTGGTCCAGCTCGTTCAGCATGCGCCCCATGGCCCGGGCAACCGGCAGCCACTTGTGCACCTTCCAGGGCTTGTTCACCCGCATGCCGATGAGAAACACCACAAACTCGTCGCGTTCAACCCGGGCGGCAACCCGCTCCTCAACGATGGGATTCTGGGACATGACAGCTCCTGCGGACCAATCTTTACATCGTAAAGTTTGGCGTTTCGCGGGTCAACGCGCCGTGCGGTCGAGCCGTGTCAGGCGCGGCGCGGGGGCTTGCTGCGCAGGGCAACGGCTTCGTAAACGGCGAAGTCTTCCTGCATGACCGTGGCCCGGCAGAAGAGCCTCAGCTGCACGTCGGTGATGCCGTCGATCGAAAGAGAACTGACGTCGACCGCGTCCATGTCCCCCACTTCGGCTTCGAACGACAGGTTACCCAGGGCCGTGAGCAGCGGCTGCGCATCCTCGATGGCAAGATCGCGGGTGAAGAGTTCGTAGCGCATCCCTTCAGCGCCCGGCAGCTGCTCGCCGTAAAGGGACAGCTCGCAGGTCAGGCAGATGCGGGCTGCGTCGATGGTGCACAGCGCCACAGGGCCGCCTTCGGCAAAACCGGCGATGCCGGTGGCCGTGTGCTCGTCGATGGGCCCGAAGTCTTCGATCAGCGGCCGGAAGAGCGCCGCGAAATGCTCCTCCGGGCGATGCACGTCAGGCGAACTCCACGATCACCTGGTCCACCACCAGGCTGTCGCCCTCGGCGGCGCGTACGTGAGCGATGACCACGTCATTCTCAGCGCGCAGACTGTTTTCCATCTTCATCGCTTCCACCACGGCAATCTCTTCACCGGCTTTCACCTCGTCACCCTCCGCGACCGTGAGGCGCACGAGAAGCCCGGGCATGGGAGACAGCAGCACCTTGGAAAGATCCGGTGGCACCTTCTCCAGCATGTGGGCGGTATGGGCGGCTGCGGTAGGGGAAAGCACAACAATATCGGTCTGCGCCCCGCGGTAGAAGGCGCGGAACCCCGCCCCGTGCGGGTCGAGCTGCACGCTGACCGCGTCACCGTTCACCTCAGCCTGCACCAGCGCCGCGCCCAGGGGCCAGTCGGCGCGAATGCGGTACACGCGATCTTCATGGGTGATCTCGTAGCCATGCTCGACGGGTTGCACCGTGACCGGATACTGCACCTTGTTCGCAAGCACTACCCATTCGTTACGCTGGCTCAGCTCGAAGCGGCGGGTCTGTCCGGAGATCTGCCGCGCGCGTTCCTGCTTGCGTGTGTGCGCGAACGTGGCAACCACCACGGGAATGAGCGGGTCGCTCTGGGGCACGTCTGCGGCATGGAACCCGTCAGGGTATTCCTCCGCGATGAAGTTGGTGGTGAGGCGCCCTTCGCGGAAGCGCGGATGCATGATCAGGGCGTTCAGGAAGCTGATGTTGTGGCTCACGCCGCGGATGTAGTACGCGTCCAGGGCGTCAGCCAGGCGGTCGATGGCCTGCTCGCGGTTGTCCCCGTAAGTGATCAGCTTGGCAATCATCGGGTCGTAGAACATCGACACTTCGCTGCCTTCCTCGATGCCCGTATCCACGCGCACAGAGGGGCTTTCGACCGGCGGCACATAGTTGGCCAGGCGACCGATCGAAGGCAGAAAATTGCGGAATGGATCCTCCGCATAAACCCGTGCCTCCATAGCCCAGCCCGTCAGCGTGACGTCCTCCTGCTTCAGCGCCAGAGGCTCATCGTTGGCGATGCGGATCATGTGCTCCACCAGATCCTGGCCGGTGACGAGCTCGGTCACGGGATGTTCCACCTGCAGGCGGGTGTTCATCTCCAGAAAGTAGAAGTTCTTCTGGGCATCGACGATGAACTCCACGGTGCCCGCCGAGCAGTAGTCCACGGCTTTGGCCAGAGCGACGGCCTGCGCCCCCATGGCCTGCCGGGTTTCTTCGTCG
>CAZYYJ010000114.1:0-12119 GCA_964651595.1 uncultured Pseudomonadales bacterium
TCAAACGGCCCTGCAGCTCCTCACGCAGCAGGGCGGGGGCTGGCCCCTGACCATGTTTCTGCACCCCGAGACGCACGTGCCCTTCTTCGGCGGCACCTACTTCCCCAACGCGCCCCGGTACCAGTTGCCGGGGTTCACCGACCTGTTGCTGCGTCTGAAAGAGGTGTACGACACCAAGCGTGAGGAGCTTGCCGAGCAGAACGACAAGCTCAAGGACACGCTGGCGCAGATGGTGGTGCCGCTGGTTGCACCCGAGCTGGACGACCCGGCCCTGCTTGCGGATGCGCGCCAGAAGCTGGGCACGCAATACGACAGCCAGGAAGGCGGCTTCGGCAGCGCGCCGAAGTTCCCCATGCCCATGACCATCCGTTTCCTGCTGCGCCAGTGGGCCTACGACCGCAAAGCCGGCGGCAACGACCGGGAAGCGCTGGACATGGTCATGATCACGCTCACGCAGCTGGCCCGGGGTGGCATCTTCGACCATCTCGGCGGCGGCTTCTGCCGCTACGCAACGGACCGCAAATGGATGATCCCGCATTTCGAGAAGATGCTGTGCGACAACGCGCTGCTGCTGAGCGTCTACAGCGACGCGCTGGCTCTGGGTCCCGACGAGCTGTTCGAGGGCGCGGTGCGCGACACCGTCGGCTGGTTGCACCGGGAGATGCGCGCGCCCGAAGGGGGCTTTTTCAGTGCGGTGGACGCCGACTCGGAGGGTGAGGAGGGCAGATTCTACGTCTGGCGCCGCGAGCAGGTGAAAAAGCTGCTCACCGAGGATGAGTACCTCGTGGTGGAAACGCTGTACGGCCTGGACAAACCCGCCAATTTCGAGAATCGCTGGAACCTGCACCGCTACGACTCCTGGCGCTCGGTGGTGAGCCGCCTGTCGCTGGAGAAAGACGCAGCCGATACGCTGCTGGCCAGTGCGCGCCGCAAACTCTTCGACGCCCGCGCCGAACGTGAGCGTCCCGGCACCGACACGAAGGTGCTGACCGCCTGGAACGCGTTGCTGATAGCTGGCCTCGCGGACGCGGGGCAGCGCCTGAACGAGCCCGCGTGGGTGACGAGCGCTGCCGAGGTGGCCGACTTTCTGCAGCGCGAGTGCTGGGACGGCGAGCGGCTGTTTGCCACCTGGCAGGCGGGCGCTGCGAAACACCCTGCGTATCTGGACGACTACGCCTATCTGCTGCACGGTTTGACACAGCTCCTCGGCGCCGCCTGGCGCGAGCGCGATGCCGCCTTTGCGCGCAAACTAGCCGACCGGTTGCTCGCCGATTTCTTCGACGAAGCCGTGGGTGGATTTTTCTTCACGGCCCACGATCACGAGCAACTGATCCACCGTCCCAAGCCGTCCATGGACGACGCGCTGCCGCCGGGCAACGCCATGGCAGCCGCGGCCCTGCTGCGCCTGGGTCATCTCTTCGGTGAGCAGACTTATCTGGACGCGGCCGAAAAAACCCTGGCCTGGGCCAGGGGCATCATGGAGAAGGTACCCGCCGGGCACTGCACCGCGCTGACCGCCCTGCAGGAGCAGATCTCACCGCCGGAGCTGGTGTTGCTGCGCGGACCCGCCGCCGAGGCCGAGCGCTGGCGCCAGGCGGCGCTCAGCGGCTACAAGCCGTGGCGGGCCACCTACGTCATTCCTTACGAGGATACGAAGACGCTGCCGGCGTATCTGCCCAGGCTGGTGAGCGGCGAGCAGCAGCAACGGGTGACTGCCTTCGTGTGCACAGGGACCGCCTGCTCGCTGCCCATGACCGAGCTTGCGGAGCTGGAAGCGGCGCTGGAGCGCTGAGCGCTCAGCCCGCCGACACCTCGCCCCGCCACGTCAGGTTCAATTCCCGCGCCGCTTTCACGTCGTCGAGCCGTCGCACGGGCGTGTTGTACGGCGCGTGTTTCACGAAGTCGGCGTCTTTCTCCGCCTCGGCGCGGATGGCAATCATCGCTTCCACAAAGTGGTCCAGCTCGGCTTTGCTCTCGGTCTCTGTCGGCTCCACCAGGAAACACTCCGGCACCAGCAGCGGGAAGTAGGTGGTGGGCGAATGAACACCGTAGTCGAGCAGGCGCTTGGCGATGTCCATGGCGGAGACATCGAGGGTCTTGGCCTCTTTCGCGAAGGTGAGAATGAACTCGTGCGTGGCGCGCCGCTCCGGATAAGCGAGCTCGAAGCCGGCTTTCGCCAACCGCGCCGCCATGTAGTTGGCGTTGAGCGTCGCGTACTCGCCCACGCGGTGCAGGCCCTCACGGCCCAGCAGCCAGGCATAGGCCAGCGCCCGCAGCAGAATGCCCGCATTTCCGGCATAACCCGACAGGCGGCCGATGGAGCTGGCGCTGTCGTCGGGACCCAGCCAGCGGTAGCGGGCACCGTCATCGCGCTCGTCTTTCACGACCAGGGGCGTTGGCAGATAGGGCAGCAGCCGCTCGCCCACCCCCACCGGTCCCGCGCCCGGGCCGCCGCCACCGTGGGGCGTGGCAAAGGTTTTGTGCAGGTTCATGTGCAGCACATCGAAGCCCATGTCGCCCGGACGGACCTTGCCGAGAATCGCATTGAGGTTGGCGCCGTCGTAGTACAGCAGGCCCCCGGCGTCGTGCACCGTTGCCGCAATCTCCTCCACCTGTCGCTCGAACACACCGCACGTGGACGGGTTTGTCATCATGAGGCCGGCTGTCTGCGGGCCAACGGCGGCCTTCAGCGCGTCGAGGTCAACATCGCCGCTGGCGTCCACGGCCACCTCGGTCACCTTGTAACCGCACATGACAGCCGTGGCCGGATTGGTGCCGTGGGCTGCGGTGGGCACCAGAATTTCGGTGCGTGCATGATCCTCGCGCGCCTCGTGGTACGCGCGAATCATGGCCACGCCGGCAAACTCCCCCTGCGCGCCCGCCATGGGGGTGAGCGATACACCCTGCATGCCGGTGACGTCTTTCAGGATCTCCTGCAGGTCGTAGAGACAGGCCAGATAACCCTGACTGGCGGCTTCCGGCGCCAGCGGGTGCCGGCCCAGAAAGCCCGGCAGGCTGGCCGCGCGGTGGGCACCCCGCGGGTTGTACTTCATGGTGCACGAGCCAAGCGGGTAAAACTGCGTGTCGATGGAGAAGTTCTTGCGGGACAGGTTCGTGTAATGGCGCACGGCCTGCAGCTCGCTCACCTCCGGCAGCCGCGGGGGCTCGGCGCGCAGCAGTTCCGGCGGCAGGCTGGCAAGATCGGCATCAGCGCCATCGCCGGTACGCTGCGCGGCCGCCCGCCGTCCCGGGGCGCTGATGTCGAAGATCGTCTGATGGTCTGTCACGCTACGTCTCCTGCCTGTGCCAGCGCCGCAAGCACCTCACCGAGGGCATGCACGTAGCTATCCAGCTCTGCCTGCGTGCGCTTCTCTGTCACCGCCACGAGAAGGCAGTGATCGGCTCCGGCCAGCTCCGGCACAAAATCGCCCAGGTCCAGCCCACCAAGCACACCCCGCTGCAGCATGCCGGCCAGCACCGCGGCTGCCGGTGCCGGCAGGCGGAGCGCAAACTCGTGGAACACGGCACCGTGGAACGCCGGCTCGACACCGGGCAACGCCAGCAGGCGCTCCCTGAGCTGCGCCGCGCCCTTGAAGCTGGCCAGCGCCACGTCGCGCAGCCCCTGCGGTCCCATGAGGCTGAGATGAATGGTGCCGGCTGTCACCAGCAGGCCCTGGTTGGTGCAGATGTTGGACGTGGCTTTGCCACGGCGGATGTGCTGCTCGCGGGCCTGCAACGTGAGCGCATAGCCCACCTTGCCGTCCAGGTCTTCCGTGCGGCCGATGATGCGGCCGGGCATCTGCCGCACCAGCTTGTCGCGGCAGCACATGAAACCGAACGACGGGCCGCCGGACGCCATGGGCACCCCCAGCGGCTGCCCGTCGCCCACCACGATATCGGCCCCTGTCTCACCCCAGTCGCCGGGCGCTTTCAGCACCGCCAGGGTCATGGGATTGACCACGGCAATCACCAGCGCCCCGCGCTCGTGGGCCCAGTCGACGAGGCTGTCCACCGCTTCGAGGCGGCCAAAGAAGTTGGGTTGCTGCAGCACCACGGCCACCGGCGTGTCAGCGCCGCCGTCGGGCACCGCCGGCGCGGTGCTGCCGTCCGCGGCGAGCGGCAGCATGCGGATGGTCACCCCCTGGTTACGCACGATGTTGCGGCTGGCTTCCGTGTAGTGGGGGTGCACGCTGGAGGCCACCCACACTTCGCCGCTCTTGACCTTCTTGTTGGCCCTCAGCGCCATGAGCATGGCTTCGGCAAGGCCGCTCGCACCGTCGTAGACCGACGCGTTCGACACGTCCATGCCCGTCAGCGCGCTCATCATCGACTGATATTCGTAGATGAGCTGCAGCGTGCCCTGGCTCGCTTCCGCCTGATAGGGCGTGTAGGCGGTCATGAACTCGCCACGACTGGTGACATCCCACACGGCCGCGGGGATGTGATGGTCGTAGCTGCCGCCGCCGAGAAAGCAGACGTAGCCGTCGTCCTGCGCGGCCCGCGCCTGCATGCGCTGCAGCACCGCCAGCTCGCTCGCACCCTCGGGCACGTTGTCCAGCACGCCGGTGGCGAGGTGCGCGGGAATTTCGTCGAACAGGGTGTCGATGTCAGGCACGCCGATCTCGGCCAGCATCGCCTGCACGTCATCCGCCGTGTGGGGCACAAAGGGCATGGTCAGAATCCGGTAGTGGTCAGTCTTCGGTGTCGCAGACTTCCTGGTAAGCCTCTGCGTCCAGCATGTCTTCCAACTGGCCCGCATCCTCCGGCTCGAGGCGGTAGAACCAGCCGTCGCCGTAGGGATCCTGATTGACCTTCTCCGGCTCGTCCTCCAGGGCTTCGTTGATGGCCGTCACGGTCCCGCTCAACGGCGCGTAGACGTCGGATGCTGCTTTCACCGATTCCACCACGCCGGCTTCATCACCCGCGGAAACCTGCTGACCGGCTTCGGGCAGCTCCACGTACACCACATCCCCCAGCGCATCCTGGGCATAGTCGGTGATGCCCACGGTGACCGAGCCATCTTCTTCCAGCCGCGCCCATTCGTGGGAGGCGAGGTACTTCAATTCGGTGGGCGTTTCCATCGTGGCTTTCCTTCAGTCCTTCAGTAGTGGTTCACGGCAGTGTTCTTTCGCGGCAGCGGCGCCCGCTCAGGGCGTCAGGTCAATGCGTATATTGCCATTTCGCACGAACGGCGGCGTGACTATCGTCGCGGCCTTGGGCTTATCGCGTATGGTCACCTCGCAGGCGCCCTCCGCTTCGGCGGGCACCCGGGCCAGCGCGATGCTGCGCTGCAGCGTGGGCGCAAACGAGCCGCTCGTGACAATGCCGGGACCGGCATTGGTGCTCACCGCCTGCCCATGGCGCAGCACACCCTTGTCGTTGAGCAGCAGGCCCGTGAGCTTGTGCGGGCAGGTATGCCGCTCCCCTTCGATGGCGCTGCGACCGATGAAATTGCGCCCTGCCGGTTCCCAGGCGATGGTCCAGCCGATGTTCGACGCCAGCGGCGAGGTTCCGGCATCCAGATCCTGCCCGTAGAGGTTCAAGCCTGCTTCCAGCCGCAGCGTGTCCCGCGCGCCCAGACCGGCCGGTTGCACGCCGGCCCCGGCCAGCGCGCGCCACAACGTCACCGCATCGTCATCGGGCAGCATCACCTCGACACCGTCTTCGCCCGTGTAACCGGTGCGTCCCACCAGCCAGCGGCTGCCGCCCGGCGCGTCGATGGCGAACGCCTTGAAGGGTTTCGTGGCCTGCGCCTGATCGTCGCCGGTGACCGCGCAGAACGTCTCCCGCGCCCGCGGCCCCTGCACCGCAATCATGCTGAGCGCCTGCTCGGCCCAGGTGACGTCGTTGCCGGGATGCGCGTTCAGATGCTGCAGCACCGCGTCACGGGTGCCGGCGTTGGTGACGCAGCGATACGCGTCCGCACCGGTGCGATAGACGATGAGATCGTCCAGCACGCCGCCGTGGGCGTTGAGCAGCGCGCCATACAGCGCGGCGTGGATGTCCAGGCGGCCCACGTCGTTGGCAATGAGATGCTGCAGCCACGGCAATGCGCCCGCGCCGGCCACGTCGATGATGGTCATGTGGGACACATCGAACATGCCGACGCCTTCGCGCACCGCCTGGTGCTCGCGGATCTGCGAGCCGTAGTCGACGGGCAGGGACCAGCCGGCAAAAGCCACGAGCTTGCCGCCCGCCGCTGCATGCTCATCGTAGAGTGCTGTCTGTTTCGTGTCCGCCACTACCGGTCCACCCGACCTGAAAGGGGACGTAGTTTAGTGCGGTGTCCCGGCTCGTGCGAGCGGTCCAAGGCCCATGGCTTCGCGCATGAGCTGACGCTTCAGCGCCGGTGTGCGCGCTACCAGGCCAACGCCGGCATTGCGCAACAGTCCCAGCAGCGGATGCGTCTGACCATAGAAGCGCCGCAGCGCATCGAGGCCGTGCACCATGGCCAGGGAACGGCCGTGGCGTGTCCGGGCATAGCTACGCCACGTTCGCGCGGGAAACAGCTCCTGTGCGTCGCGCACCTGCGCCGTGACCGCCAGCAGCGCGGCCACGTCCTCGAAGCCGAGATTGACGCCGAGGCCCGCCAGCGGGTGCACCACGCGCATGGCGTCGCCGAGAAACACCACCCCGTCGTGCGCGATCGCGTCAGCCACGTGCTGCTGCGACAGCGGAAAGCTGAAGCGCTCATCCACCTCCAGGACACCGCCCAGGCAATGTTCGCTGGCGCGCGCGAGATCCTCCGCGAAAGACGCCTCATCCAGCGCCAGCCGTGTTTCGCAGTGCGCCCGGGGCTGCGACCACACGATGGAGACCACGTCCTCGCGCACGCTGGGCAGCAGCGCCAGCGGCCCTTCGACCAGAAAACGTTGCCGGGCAATGGCGCCATGGGGTTGTGCCGTGCGCACCACCGTCGCAAGCGCCACCTGATCCAGCGCCTGCTCTGCAACGGGCACCTCGAGGGCACGCCGTACCGGAGAGTTGCCGCCATCGGCGGCAAGCAGCAGGCAGGCGTCCACGCTGCCGCGTTCCGTGCTGACGCGCACGCTGCCCGCGGCAACGGAGACATCGCGGATCGACGCGGCCATAACCTCGATCGCGGGGGCGGCGTCGACCGCGGCCCACAGAGCCAGATGCAGGGGACTCATCTCCACCAGCCAGCCAAGGTAATCCACGCCCGCGTCCGTGGCGGCAAAGTCCAGGTGTCCCGTGCCCCACTGCTCCCACACTTCCATGCGCGTGTACGGCGCAGCGTGATCGGCCGACCACACACCGAGGCTTTCCAGCAGCTCCCGCGACTGCGGATTGAGAGCAACATTGCGAATGTCCACGCCCAGCCTGCCGGCCCGCGCCACCGGTGGGCGCGGCTCGATAAGCGTAACCGCAAAGCCCTGGCGGGCGAGGCCCAGGGCCGCCGCGCAACCCACCAGGCCACCGCCGACGACGACAATTCGTGAGCTGCTCACGATGCCGCCATCAAGGCCTCAATGGCGTCCGCATCGCGCGGAACACCGTCGGTGAGCACCTCACAGCCGGCGGCGGTTATCAGCACGTCGTCCTCGATGCGCACGCCCAGGCCCAGCAGCTCCGGCCAGCGCGGCGCCGCGTCGTCGGTGAGCTCGGGGACCTAGAGGCCCGGCTCCACGGTACGCCCCATGCCTGCCTGCCGCTCGCGCCACTCACCGTCGGTGCGGTAATCGCCCACATCGTGCACGTCGATGCCCAGCCAGTGCGACGACTTGTGCGGGCAATAGGGGAGATAACGCTGCGCCTCGATGATCTCTGCGGCTGTACCGGTGAGCAGGCCCAGCCCCAGCAACCCATCGACCATGACGGCCACGGCGGCTTCGTGGGGTGCATTGAAGGGCATGCCCGGACGACACTCGGCGATAGCGGCGCGGTTGGCCGCCAGCACGATATCGTAAAGGGCCCGCTGTGCTTCACTGTAGCGCCCGCTCACCGGGAAGGTCCGGGTGATGTCCGCAGCGTAATGCTCGTACTCACAGCCCGCGTCGATCAGCACGAGCTCACCCGCTTCGAGCGCCTCGTCGTTGCGGATGTAATGCAGCACGCAGGCGTTGACGCCGGAACCGACAATGCTCGGGTACGCCGGTGATCGCGCCCCCTCGCGCATGAACGCGTAGGTCAACTCCGCTTCCAGGCTGCCTTCGGACAGGCCCGGACGGCAGGCCTGCATGGCACGAATGTGGGCCTGCGAGGAAATCTCAGCCGCGCGCCGCAGCAACGCGATCTCCCGGGGAGACTTCACCAGGCGCATCTCGTGCAGCAGATGTTTCAGCTCCACGAACTCTCCCGGGGGACGCGCGCCCCCGGACTCTCTCTGGCGTATGCGCGCCACCCAGCCGAGCAGCTTCTGATCGAATTCGGGGTACTCGCCAAGGTTGATGTAGATGCGGTCCCGCTCTTCCAGTAACCCCGGGAGAATGTCTTCGACGTCGGCAAAGGGAAACGCATGGTCCACATCCAGCGCCTCCGCGGCCCCTTCCGGGCCCAGCCGCGCGCCGTCGTAACGTTCCGCGCGCGCGTCGCGGTCGGCGCAGAAGAGAATTTCCTGCCCCTGGTTCCGCCCGGGTACCAGCACCAGCACCGCGTGGGGTTCCACGAAACCCGTGAGGTAGAAGAAGTCGGAATCCTGGCGGAACGGATAGTGCACGTCGCGGTTGCGGCGCCGGGGCACCGCGCCGGGAATGACCGCAACAGAGCCCGGCGACATCATGCCCATGAGCCGATCACGGCGTCGCTTGTATTCCCGTGCCGTAGCACCGGGCTGACTCCGCTCGACCTCGGCCACCGCGGTCAATGCAGTTCTGCCGGCGGCTCGTCGGACGCGTCGTCCGCGTTTTCGTGCATGAGCGTCAGCGCCAGCACCGCCGCCACACGCACGTACTCGTAGATCTCCATGAACGACGCCTCGTCCTGCTCGTCACCGTCCACCGCCTCGTCCAGCGCGCTGATGCTGGCAAAATCGCGCAGGATCTCCTGCACGTCCGCCGGAAGCGCCTTCAGCTCCAGCCCGGCGTTGCCGGCGCCGGCGCCGAAACCGCTGAGAAACCCTGCCGCCCACGTGGCCAGCGCGGCAAGCCGGTCGGACAGCCCCTCTTCGTCGTCGGGAATGACCAGACCGAATTCCATGTCCTGCGCAAAGAGCCCGTCGAGCGTGGCCGTGACAAACTCATGCACCGACGCCTCGTCTGTAAGCATGTCAGCGCCGACGAGGTCCAGGAGCTCCGGCAGGGAAAAGGTGGCGGGACGGGCTGCGGCCAGGCCGCAGACGATGCCATGCAGCTCGCTCGGCTCAACGCTGTGAGAGGCGCGCAACGCAAGGGCATGCAGTTCAAATACGGGGAGGGCCAACGGGGACTACACAAACGCCTGAATTGACGCCACACTATCGCTCAGTGACGGTGCAAAAGCCACCTCACAGCGCTCTCGAAGGGCACGACACGACAATTCCTAGCGATTCAGAAGGCAACGCCGCCACCGGCCGATGCCACCAGGGGACAGACAGCGGATGGCCAGTAAAAAAGAAGCCGCGAGCACCGCCAGGGGACCGGCGTCCGCCGAAGCAAAAACCCTCGACCAGCTCGAGCAGCGTCTCGATGAGCTGCTGGTGCTCACGCAGATGCTGAGCAAGGAAAATAAGGCGCTGCGCGCCCAGCAGAAAAACTGGGGGACCGAGCGCGCCAAGCTCATCGAGAAGAACGAGCTCGCGAAAGGTAAGGTGGAAAGCATGATCAGCCGCCTGAAAGCCCTCGAGCAGGATTGAAGCTACCCGCCGCATGAGCGACACCCCGCAGACAGTCACCGTAAAAATTCTGGAACGCGAGTACCAGGTTGCCTGTCCGGCTGACGAAGTCGATTCTCTGACCCAGGCGGCCCGCTTCCTGGACCAGCAGATGCTCCACATCAAAAGCTCGGGCAAGGTGGTGGGCCTCGACCGCATCGCCGTGATGGCCGCCCTGAACATCACGCACGACCTGTTGAGCGGCAAGGCGCAGCACGACGAGACCACAGACGCTGTGGCGCGGCGTCTGGAGCAGCTCAACAAGCGCGTCGGCGCCGCGCTGGCGGAACACAAACAACTGGATCTGTAAAGGCACAAACGGCGACGAAAGCCGTTTTTGGTGCCTGTGTCCCAACCTGCATTCCCCACCAATTGCAAGTCTTGGCTATCGAAAGCCGCGAGCTATACTGCATTTGCTCCTGGGATGTTTGCCAGTTGGTCGCGTCCTTGAGCCGTTAGATAACCTCCAGGAGACTCTGGCGTAGCGTCAGTGTGCAGACCCAATCTGATGGGAAGCCTTAGACGTTACACAGACCTCCGCCTTGAACCACAACGGTTCAGGGCAAACCATCAGCGGCATTTCCGGGAGCTGCTAAAGAAAGGTCGGCGTTACCGCCGGCCTTTTTTCGTTGTGTCACCGACAACCGACGAGGTTGCTACGCCGTGAGCCCCAACGACAGGCAATCGCTGCGTGAGCACTACCGGGCCAGGCGCAACGCGCTCAACGAGCGGGACCGCCGCGCGGCCGAGGCCGCCATCGCAGCCCACATCGTGGCGTTGCTGGAAACCCGGGCAGCGGACACCACCATCTTCGCCTATCGCGCGCACGGCGGAGAAGTGGCCCTCGATCGCCTTTTCGAACAGTCCCACCGCAACTTTGCGCTGCCCCGGATCACGTCCACCAGAACCATGGCCTTTCACCGCTGGCGTGGCGGCGAGGCGTTGCGCACGAACCGCTTCGGCATCGGCGAGCCCGCACCCGAAGCGCCCCGGGTCCAGCCGCAGGCCACCGATCTCATGCTGGTGCCGCTCGTGGCCTGGGACCGCCGGGGGACCCGCCTCGGCATGGGCGGCGGTTTCTACGATCGCTACCTGCACGGGCTGGCAGAGCCGCCAGCGCTGGTGGGGGTCGCTTTCGCCTGTCAGGAGCACAGCGAACCGCTGCCTCGCGAGTCCTGGGACGTGCCGCTCACCAGCATTGTCAGCGAAACAGGTATAGTGGCGGCCCGCGCCTCGGAGTAACAAATGGCTGTACGCAAAATCATACGCATGGGACATCCGCACCTGCGGGAGCCGGCTGACCCGGTGCCGCTCGAAGCCCTGGGCACCGTGGCCTTCGAGCGCCTGGTGCAGGACATGGTGGACACGCTGCACGACTACGGCGGCATAGGGCTGGCCGCGCCGCAGATCGATGAGCCGCTGCGCCTCGCCATCATCGAGATCCCGGGCGGCGAGAGCCGCTACGGTGAGATAGAGGCGCTGCCCCTGACGGTCTTCGTGAATCCCGAGATCACGGTCCTCGATCCCGCCACGGCCGGTTTCTGGGAAGGCTGCTTATCGGTCCCCGGCCTGCGCGGCTTCGTCGAACGGCCCCAGCACGTACGCGTCGACTACACCACCCGTGACGGCACGCCCGAGAGCCTGGAGCTCGAGGGCTTCTGGGCCACCGTGTTCCAGCACGAGTTCGACCATCTGGACGGCGTGCTGTACATCGATCGGCTGAAAGACCCGTCGATGCTGACCTTCGAGGAAGAGTTCATACGCTACGGCGACGCCTGACGCCAAGGCGCCTTACTTCAGAAAGAGCTGGTACGCGGGGTTCTCGGTCTCTTCCCAGAAACGGTAGCCGATGCGGTCGAGGTAACGCACCAGCTTCGCGCGCGTACCCGTGTCGGCGGCAAAGCCCACGAGCACCCGGCCGAAGGCCGCTCCGTGATTGCGGTAGTGAAACAGCGTTATGTTCCAGTCGGTACCAAGGCCGGCGAGGAACTGCACCAGCGCACCGGGCCGTTCGGGAAACTCGAAGCGGAAGAGCCGCTCTTCCTGCTCGACCACGTTGCGCCCGCCCACCATGTGCCGCACGTGCAGCTTGGCCGCTTCGTTGGCGGTCATGTCGACCACCGCGTAATTTTTGCCGCGCAGCGCGGTCACCACTGCTTCCTGGTCGTCCCTGGAGCCCACCTGCATGCCCACGTAGACGTGAGCGCTGTCGCCGGCACCGGCATAGCGGTAGTTGAACTCGGTGATGGAGCGCTTGCCGAGAGCCCGGCAGAAGCGCAGAAAGCTGCCCTGCTTTTCGTCGATGGAAACG
>CAZYYJ010000115.1:0-12042 GCA_964651595.1 uncultured Pseudomonadales bacterium
CATCATTCGTTCCACCGCGCGCACCATCGCCGCTGCCGAGTCGGTGACCGTGTTCGAAGACCTGGGCGTGCAGATGAACCGCCACTCCACCGTGGTGAGTTACCTGCAGCGTGTGTTGTGGCTGCTGGGCGGCAACTTCGCCCGACCCGGCACGCACTACACCTCCAACGGCCTGGGCAACCTGGGCGCGGGCCAGGAAGGCGGCAAAAGCCCCGTCGCGGGCGCCCGCATCATCGCCGGCCTGGTGCCGTGCAACGTCATTCCGGAAGAAGTGCTGAGCGATCACCCCGACCACTACCGGGCCATGATCATCGAGTCGGGCAACCCCGTGCACTCTTTGCCCGACAGCCACGCCTGGCGCGAAGCCATGCGCGCCCTGGAATGCTCGGTGGTGATCGACGTTGCCATGACGGAAACCGCGCGACAGGCCGACTACGTGCTGCCGGCCACCACGCAATTCGAGAAAGCCGAGGCGACGTTCTTCAACTTCGAATTTCCCGAGAACTATTTTCACCTGCGCCAGCCGTTGTTCACGCCCCCTGAAGGTCCGCTGGACGAAGCCGAGATTCACATGCGCCTCGCGGAAGCGCTGGGTGCCGTGCCGGAGGATATCCAGGCAGAGCTGGCCGAGGCTGCGGCCCGCGGGCGCGAGGCTTTCCGCGACACCGTGTTCGCCAAGCTCGCCGCCGACCCCACCCTGATGACCGTGGCCCCGGGGCTTCTGTACCGCACCCTCGGACCCACGCTGCCTGACGGCATGGGCAACGCGGCAGCGCTGTGGGCCGTGTGCCATCAGCACGCCATGGCGAAGCGCGAAACGCTGGAAGCGACCGGCCTCAGCGGCGAGGGCATGGCGCTGGGCGACGCCCTCTTCGATGCGTTGCTCGCAAGCCCGAGTGGCGTGGTCACCAGCAAGGAAACCTGGGACGACATCTGGGCGCGGGTGCCGCAGGGACAGGTGAACTTCGCCCTCGGGGACATGCTCACCGTGGTTGCCGGTCTCAACGCGCAGACCCCCGACGAAACGAACGACGAGTATCCCTTTCTGCTGTCGGCGGGCGAACGGCGGGCGTTCACAGCCAACACCATCATCCGTAACCCCGCCTGGCGCAGGAAAGATCCCGACGGCGCCCTGTACCTGAACCCGGAGGACGCTGCACGCCTGAATCTGGGCGATGGCAGCACGGCGCGCATCACCACCGCGACGGGCGCCATGGAGGTTGTGGTGGAAACCTCGGACCGTATGCAGCGCGGTCACGTGTCGCTGCCCAACGGCCTGGGCCTGGACTACCCCGACGCGAACGGTGCGGTGAAAACGACGGGGGTTGCGCCCAACGAGCTCACATCCAACGACCTGGCAGACGAGTTTGTCGGCACCCCGTGGCACAAATCGGTGCCCGCACGCATCGAGGCGGTCGGCTGATGGCGGCGCTGGACGTGGCGCAGGCCATGATCGATGCGTGGATTGCGCAGGACTGGGAACAGGTGGTGAACCTCTTCGCCGCCGACGGCGAACTGGTGATTGTCCCGGCCCGGCAGACGCACAAGGGCCATGCGGACATCCGCGGGCACCTGAACGAAGTGGCCACGGGCATCGAATCACTCTCCTTCGACATACGCGTGCTGCTCGCCCACGGCAACACAGTCACCTTCGAGCGCGACGACGTGTTCGTCTACAACGGCAAAGCCGCGCGGGTGCCGGTGGCTGGCATCATGGAGGTCGACGGCGACAAGGTGCAGGTGTGGCGCGAGTACTTCGACGGTTACACCATGCTGAAAGCCATGGGCCGCGCCTGAGCCGGCAGACCGTGTGCCCGACGGCGGCGCTATGGCGCCCCGGGCTTGTACCAGACCGGTGAGGACCAGGCCATCTCGCGGATCGTGGCCGGATAGCTGCCATCGGTGCATACGGCAGGACGTTCACCGTCCGCCAGCCGCTCGCAGTCGTAGGTGTGCCAGCGGGGTGTTTCCGGCTCCACCGCTCTGAGGTAGTAGTAACTCGGCACCGCCGCGTCGAACGCATCGTCGGTGTACACCACGCAGAAGCTGGCCGCCCCAGCTTCGTCGCCCGCCACCGGCAGCACCTGAGTGTTCAACGACCCGTCATCGGCCACCCAGCCTTTCACCAGATGCAACTCGTTCAGATCCGCACCCAGGGGGTCTTTGCTGGCAATGGCGAGAAACCGCACCGGGCCTTCGCCCGCGGGTAGATCGCTGCCCATGGGCACGCCTTGCCCGTAGGCCACGCTGAGCCTGTCCGGGTTGTCACACAGGCCCTCATCGAAGTCCCACCCCGCAAAGAGGCGCAGGGTGATGCGCGGTCCCGAGGTACCGAACACTTCCCGCCGCAGCATCGCGTCGAAGATCGCGTCCCGCGTGTTCTCCTTCGCCCACACGCCGGCGAGGCCGCCCGGGTTGCCGTCGATACCGCTGGTGAGCACACCCGGCATGAGCCGCGCCGCCGGCGTCGCCTCGCCTGTTACTGCGCCGTCCCAGCTGCTTTCGGCAACGCCCCCGGGATTGGCAGAGTGCGTATCTGTGGCCGCAACCACACCGAGCTTGATTGGATTCAGGCCCGTGGCCTGCTCTTCTTTCAGACCCACCGCCAGCGCCGAGCGATGAAAGTCGGTGGCATGCACGCAGCCTGCGCCGAGCATCCCGTTCTCGTCGATCTCGCCTTCGCCGCACTCGGTGATGGCCTCCCGACCGGCGCCGAGGGCCAGCGAGCCGTCCGCCGTCCGTGCGGCAAACACTTTCTCACCCCCGAGCGGCCGCACGTTTTCCACGTCGCAGAGTTCGTCCGGCGCGCCGAGCACGCTGGATAAGCCGTTGATGCACTCCGAGCCGCCTTTGTGCTGGAAAATCTCCATGATCGGCTCACGCTGCAGTCGCTTCTGCGCGTAGGCGCGCTTCGCCTCCAGCGTATCCGGCAGCTTCATGTACGGCGCCATGCGTCCGTTGGCGAGATTGGTGTTGTGAGGAATGGTGAGGTAGTCACAGCCATCGGCGCGTTTACAGACCGCGTCCAGGCCTTCCCAGAGCGCGCTGTCGATGGGTGCATCCACGTAGCTCACCGGCGCGGCCGGTACCTGCTCACCGCGAAAGATGACATTGCGGTGGTAGTTGGACGTGCCCGGCGTGCCTGTGTACTCGTAGGCGATGAAGCTGGTGAACTCACAGGGAGTGTTGGCGCCGTTGGCGGCGTCCTGAATGTTCTGCCACGGGGTTTCCGCAAACTCGATACACCGCTGCCCGTCATCGCCGCAGACCTCGGGAATACGCCGCGGCGTTTCCGTGGTGATCACCGCTCCCAGCATGGACATGCCCACACGCTGGTCTGAGCGGAACCGCTGACAGAAGGCTGTGTCGTAGGCGGGCGAACCTTCTGTGCGACACAGCGCCCGTTCCCCGAGAAACTCGCCGTGATCGGTTACCGCCAGAAAATCCAGGGGCCGGTCTATCTGCGCCGTGCCCAGCACTTCACCGGTATCGCTGACCGGGAAGAACGGGATCGTTTCACCTCGCGCATAGCGGTTGGCGTCGAACGGTGTGGCACCGGTGCTGTTGGCCGCCGCGTCAAAGGAATAGGCTGTGTGCACGTGCACGTCACCAAACAGCGCCATGCCGTGCTCGCTCGCGTCAGCGCACGTCTCGTCAGGGCCGCTTGGCGCCGTTTCGGCAACGCCTGCAACCGACGCAGGCTCCACGGTGCCGGTCCGGGCTTCCTCGGGCGCCCCACACGCACTGACCATCAGCGCAAGTCCAATGACAACGATCCGGAACATGGCCATCCCCTCCTATCCCCGGTGAGATCATGGTAGGGAAGGGGCTGCCGCCCGGCAATCACCGGTCACGCACGTTCAACTCAACCAGCAGTGGCAGGTGGTCCGACCCGATGGCCGGACCTGTGCGCACCGAGCGCACGTCGAAACCTGCCGAGACGAGGCAGTGATCGATGGGAATCATGGCGAACGGCAGCTGCGTGGGCCAGGTTGGCAGCACGCCGAAACCGCGTCTCACGTTGTGCAGACCGGTGCGGTCTACGAAGCGCTGGAAATGATGCCCCCACATGGTGGCATTGAGATCGCCGATCAGCACCTTCGCACCTTCCCGCTCGTTCAGGAGATCCGCCACGCTGTCCAACTGCTGATTGCGGGCCCGGAACCCGTCCACCCCGAGCGGTGGCATGGGGTGCGTGGTGACAATGGTGACCGGCTCGCCGGCGAGGGCCACTTCCACCAGCAGCGTCGGTATGCCCAGCGGCGGGCTTGCCACGGTCTGCGTTTCCGTAAACGGCAGCCGCGAGAGCACACCGATACCGAAATGATCAACCCGCGGCAGTTCCAGGGCATGGGGGTAGCGATCGCGGAGGCGGTTCAAGGTTGCGCTGCGCGCAGGCGTCAGTTCCTGCAGCAACACGAGATCCGGCTGCTCGGCCTCGATCAGCGACACCAGCGCCTGCTTGTCAGGGTTACTGGCGAGCACATTGGCAAGCAGGAGCTTCAGCGAAGGGCCCGTTCCGGACCCGGGCGCGGCTGTCTGATACCAGGGCGCCACCAGCGCCGCGTTCACGCAGGCGACCAGCAGCCCTGCCACAGCCCAGCGCCAGCTGCGCATGGCCAGCAGCACCAGGGTGAGGACAACCGCCACCACGAGATATTGCAGGCGGAAGTGCGAGAAGAGTTCGAGATAACGATGGGCTCCGCCCGCCAGCGTTGCGACGGAGAACAGCGCGGTCAGGAGCGTGCCGGCCTGCACCAGTGGCAGCCAGGCGCCCGGCGCCCGCGGAGGGGCAGGCTCAGTCGTCCTCAAAACCGCCCAGCGCGCCGGCCAGACCGTCCAGCATGCGCCGCACACCGCTCACCGCCACGGCAAACTCGGCGTCGTGCCGCGCCAGCGGATCCTCGTCGTCCATCTCGTCGTCCACGGCCTCGAGGCCCACAAACTTGAGCTTGCGGGTCACCAGCTCCTCGTCGAGGGAGAAACTCATGATCTCATCGAAGCTCATGGCCAGCCGATCCACCTTGAGGCCGTCTTTGACATGTTTACGCACGCTGGGATCGGCCAGCTCCACCTCGGTCCACGTCACGCTGGCACGCGGTTCCGAGGCGTCTTTCATGCGGCATTCTCGGCCGAGCTGAAACTTGCCTTTGCGTTCGCTGAGAAACACGTCTGTCAGCAGGCGTGTTACCGGTCGCTTGAAGGCAAGCGGCGTTGCCTGCACAGAGCCGAGCGCGTCGCGCAGCGTGTCCAGAAACAGCTCCGCGGTTTTGGCCGTGGGCGTGGCTACCGCCAGCACCCGCTCCTCCAGAAGATAAAACGCCTGCAGGCGGTCAGACTTCAACAGCGCCTGCGGCAGCAGCTCACCGAACACTTCGTCTTTCAGCTCGCGGACTTCCCGCCGGGAGGGTTCGCGCAGCATGCGCTGGCTGAAAGCAGCGACGCGATCCACCAGCGCCTCTTTCACTGCGGCCTGCGGCAGCACGCGCGACTGCAGGCGCAGCTGCAGCAAGTCGGCACCGGCGAGGCGGCGCGCGAGGCTGTCGTCGGCCTGCGCCAGCGGAGCTTCGAAGCCGAAGCTCTGCTCGGAGAAGGGCGAACACGGTTTGAACGCCCTGGTTTCGAGTTTACGGGACAGCGCCGCCTCGTCGGACGGCCACGCGGAGTGGATGCGATAGCATCTCAGGCTACGGAACAAGAGATCTCCTTAATGTGTGGTTGACGGTGCCGTGGCACGCCGGCTTACGTCGGCCTGGGCACCTTGTACTTCTTACGCATGTGCTTGACCGACCTGTCGATCAACGTGGCCAGCACCTTCTCGTCGACACCGCTCAAACGGCCCAGGTAGAGACACGAAGCGCCGGTCTTGTGCCGGCCCAGCTTGTCCAGCAGCGGGCCGTATTCTCCGAAGCCCGGCATCACGTACACCACCATGTTCGCCTTGCGCGGCGCAAAGCCCGTGAGCATATGGTCGCCCTCGCGGCCGCTTTCATACTCGTAGTGGTACTGGCCGAAGCCGACAATCGAGGTGCCCCAGAGCACCGGTGGCTCACCCGTCACTTTCTCCATCATGGCCAGCAGGGCATACGCGTCTTCCCGGCGCCCCGCAGGCGTTACCGTGTCGAGGTATTCGCGCACGTCACGCGGACCGGGTTGCGTCTTGTTGTCAGCCTGCTTCCGCGATGCCATGCTGCCCTCCCGGTGGCGAATGAGTCGAAAACGTTGCGCATTTTCCATGCTCCCAACACCCGCGGGATACGTCCCATCTGGTTGTGCGAGGAACTGGGTCTGCCGTACGAGGTAGTGCCCGTGGATTTCTCTGCCGAGTACCGCGCCAGCCCTGAATGGCGGGCGCTGAATCCGGTGGGCAAAGTGCCTGTGCTCCAGGACGGCGATCTTACCATGATGGAGTCGGGGGCCATGGTGGACTACATCCTGGCCCGCTATGCAAACGGCGCCTTCGATCTGGCGCCGGATCATCCGGAATACGCTCATCTGCGCCAGTGGATGTGGTTTGCCGAAGCCACCCTCGCCCGCCCCCTCGGTGAAATCGTGAACCATGGGCGCGAATTTGCCGGCGCCGCGCGCATCGACGCCGTGGTCACCGAGATGGCCGACCGGTCGGTGATGAGCCTGGAAGCTGTCGGCGAGCACCTCGCCTCCCGCAGCTACCTGGTGGCCGACACCTTCACCGCCGCAGACATCATGATGGGCTACTCGCTGCTGATCGGCCGCCTGCTGGTCGCCGATCGCTTCCCGGCCTCCCTGGCCGACTACTGGGAGCGCTTGAGCGCACGGCCGGCCTTTCAGGTCGCATGCGAAGCGGGCAAAGGTGCGCCCGCGGCTCCGCTGAGCTGAGTGGCCGAAGCCGACAGGAACGCCATGAATCCCTCTCAGGAAAACCGTCCGTCCCGCGAGCGTCTGCGCTGGCCGTTCATTCCCGGTCGCGACCTGCGCATAGAGCGCACGGAAGGCATCTACCTCTATACCGCCGAAGGCCAGCAGCTCATCGATGCGGCCGGCGGCGCCATCGTGGCGAACATCGGCCATGGCGTGAAACGGGTGGCGGATGCCGTAGCCGAAGCGACCCTGACCACCAGCTATGTCGTGCCGCCCTGGCTCACCCCATCGCGCGTGGCCATGCTGGAGGCTCTGGCACACTGGCTGCCACCCGCGTTCACACGGGTGCACTGCACGTCCGGCGGCACCGAGGCGGTGGAAGCCGCCATGAAAATTGCCCTGCACTTGCAGCAGGCCCGCGGGCACACGCACAAGACACAGATCATCGGCCGGTCCGTAAGCTACCACGGCACTACCTTTGCCGCTGCCAGCATCAGTGGCCATCCCGCGCGAAAGAAAGGGCTGGAAGGGGCTCTGCCGGCCTTTCCCTCTGCACCCACGCCTTATCCGCTGCGCTGTCCGCTGGGACCACACCACCCCGATACAGGCGCGTACTACGCAGACGCCCTGGAAGAAACCATCCTGGCGGTGGGGCCGGACAACGTCGCGGCAGTGTTAGCCGAGCCCATCACCGGCTCTTCGGGCGGTGCGCTGGTGCCGCCCGACGACTACTGGCCCCGGGTACGCGAGCTGTGCGATCAGTACGAGATTGCGCTGGTGCTGGACGAGGTGATGACCGGGTTCGGCCGCACCGGGGTTCCCTTCGCGTTTCAGCACTGGGACATCGAGCCCGACATTTTTGTCGCCGGCAAAGGTCTTGCCGGTGGCTACGCGCCTCTCGGTGGCGTGTTCGGCACCGAAGCCGTCGGTGCTGCCATCGAGAACGCCGGCTTCCCCGTCATGTTCAACACCTTCGGCGCGCACCCCGCCGCCTGCGCGGCCGCGGCCGAGGTGCTGACGATCATGCGGGAAGACGAGCTGGTCACCACAGCGGCAGCGCGGGGCGCCTACCTGCACAAGCGGTTGGAGCAGACCTTCTCCAATCACCCTCACGTGGCTGAGATTCGCGGCAGGGGCCTGCTGCAGGCGCTGGAACTGGTGGCGGACCGCGACACGCTGGAGCCCTTTCCCGAGGCCGCGCAGCTCGCCAACCGCCTGGTGGCCCGGGCACTGCAGAATGGCGCCTTCTTCTATGGCGGCGGCACCGGAGAGGTGCGCGACATCGTGTGCCTGGGCCCGGCATTCATCATCAGCGAGGCACAGATCGACAACATGGTCGACATCCTCGCGCGCAGCCTGGACGAAGTGCTGGCGCAGCTTTCAGAGCACACCACGGCGTGAGTTTCGCCACCGGTGTCCGGTGCTTTCTGGACGGCGCCAGCGCCGCCTTCGGCAGGCCGTTGCGAGGCTACGTGCTGTTGCCCGGCCTGGTCAGCTTTCTGGTGGTGGTCGGGGGTCTCGTCTGGGCGCTGAGTTACGTCACCGATTTCAGCGCCTACCTGCAACGCACCCTGGGCGCGTGGCCCGAGTTTCTGCAGTGGGTGGTGGAACCGCTGCTGTACCTGATCGGTATCTTCGTGGGCGCCTGGAGCTTCGGCTTCCTGGCTATCGTGATCGGCTCGCCGTTTCTGGGCAATCTGAGCGCGCGCGTGGACACCGACCTGCCCGAGGACGGCCCGGGCTGGCTGCAGGTGGCACTGGCAACGCTGGCCCGGGAAGGGCGCAAACTCCTCTATTCGGTTCCCCGCCTCATCGGTCTGCTCATTCTCGGCTTCATTCCCGTGCTGAACCTGATTGCTCCGGTGCTGTGGGTGCTGCTGGGCGCCTGGCTCATGGCTGTGCAGTTCTGCGACTTTCCCTTCGAAAACCGCCATCAGCCGTTTCAGGACACCCGGGCCACGCTGCGCAACCACCGCGGCGCTGCGCTGGGTTTTGGCGCCTGCGTGACGCTGGCCATGGCAGTGCCCGTGCTGAACTTCATGGTGCCACCGGTGGCCACGATTGGCGGCACCATGCTGGTGAACCGGCTGCGGCCAACAGCCGGGGGTTGAGTGCGGGGCGGGTTTTCCCCGTTCACCGAGCTGAATTAATGGTTACAATTAATCAATCTGAGGCGGAAAGAAAGGCGGTAGCATCGCAATGATGACCTCTACCACGAAGCGTTTCGACACCTACGAGCAGTGGCGCGCCAACGCCCTCGCCCGTGACGCAGCCACCGGCATGCAACGCTGGGTGGAGCAGGAGTCGAGCTCGCTGTTCGACTACAACGTCATTCGCGCCCGCCTCGAAGAGCTGGCCGATATCCGCGAATCCGGCGACGCCAACGCCCTGCTCTTCTACATGAACGAAGGTTTTCACGGCAACATGTCGGGCATGGGTTCGCCGCGGCTGTACCAGAAGACCGCGCTCGGCGGCACCAAGCGGCTGATCACCAACTACATCGACGAGATGGTGGGCGCCCTCGACCAGCTTCAGCACGTGCCCAACTCCGACATCGACCTGATCGAGAAGTACCGCTTCTTCCGCCGTGCTGCCGACTGCTTCGGCCGTTCGGCGCTGATGCTTTCCGGCGCTGGTTCCCTGGGTCCGTTCCACGTGGGCGTGGTCAAAGCGTTGTCAGAGCACGGGCTGGTACCGAACGTCATGTCCGGCGCCAGCGCCGGCTCCGTGGTGACCGCGCTGGTGGGCACGCAGAAGCAGGCAGATCTCGCCCGCGCTGAAGCCTGGACTCTGCTCATGGAGAACTTCACCGACGTTCAGCCGGTACCCTCCCGCCGCACGATGCGTCAGGACGATGTGCGCGGCATGCTGGAGGCGATGATTCCCGACTGGACCTTCGAGGAAGCCTTCGAAGAGACCGGCATGCAGATCAACATTTCTGTCGCCCCCACCAAGCTCAACCAGCGCGCGCGCCTGTTGAACGTGGTGCAGTCACCCAACGCCTACATTCGCGAGGCGGTACTGGCTTCGTGCGCGGTGCCCGGGGTGTTTCAACCCGTGACCCTCATGGCCAAGACCCAGTCCGGTGAGCGCAAGCCCTACATCGGCTCGCGGAAATGGATGGACGGCTCGGTCACACACGACCTGCCCGCGCGTCGCCTTGCCCGCCTGTACGGTGTAAATCACTTCATTGCCAGTCAGGCAAACCCCGCCGTGCTCTGGGCGCTGCAGGATCCGAACGCAACAGATCTGCCCACGCAGCTGGCTTCCGTCTGGCAGTCTGCGCTGCGCGACTGGTCCAAGGCGGTGTATCCCTTCGCCATGAACGTCGTGCGCGACGTGTATCCCGCCAACATGCTCACGCGCATGTGGTTCAGCCTGCTGAGCCAGGAATACACGGCCGACATCAACATCTCGCTTGGCCAGCGCCTGTTCGATCCCACGCGGCTGCTGTCTCCGCTGACAGAGCGTGAAGCGGCCAGCCTCGTCTCTGAGGGTGAGAACGCCACGTGGCCCAAGGTGGAGATGATCCGCAACTGCACCGCCGTGAGCCGCAAGATCGACGAAGCGCTGCGGGACATCGGCCGCGAGGTGAGCGCCACTTACGGCCACGACGTCGCCCAGCACACAACCAGCTTGTCAAACTAGCCAACACGAATACTGACACGCCCGTTAAGCGGGCGTTCATGCGCATCCCCTATCGTGCACGTCGTCCCCCCGGCACAGGTGAGGACGTAATGACAACGATTGGAGAGTGCAATGAAAGTAGTATCCCCTCAACTTGGCCTGCTGGTGCTGGCTGCGTCCGTGAGCGCACCGGCCCTTGCTGAAGACGGCTTCAGCTACAACTATCTGGAAGCGGCCTATTTCGACACGGAAATCGACGACGGCGATTTCGACGTGGACGGCGACGGCCTGGGCATCGCCGGTTCCGTGGAGCTGGGCGAAAGCTTCTTCCTGGAAGCCAGCTACGGCCGGCAGGAGTTCGACTTCGACATCGACGTGGATCAGTGGACCGTGGGCATAGGCGCTCACACGCCCCTGAGCGACGCCATCGACCTGGTGGGACGCGTGGGCTACGTGGACGCTGAGATCGATACCGACTTCGGCAGCGCCGATGACGACGGTTACCTCGCGGGCCTCGGACTGCGTGGCCGTGTCGCCGAGAACTTCGAGCTGGAAGGCGGTGTGAACTACGTCGACCTGGACGAGGGCGGAGACACCACCACCTTCGAGTTTGGTGGCCGCTTCTACCTGAATCCCAACTTCGCCATCGGCGCCGGCGTGGAGCTGGACGATGACGTCACCACCTGGAACGCGGGCGTACGCTTCGAGTTCTAGACCCGCCGCGGCGCCCCCGTGCTGCGGGGGCGCCTGCAATCGACCGCTGGCATGGTAACGGGATGTGGTACGCTCCGGAGTTCACCGTCAAAGGAGCCTGCCGATGACCCGCTTCCTGCCGCTGCTTGCCGCCTCCATGCTCATCGCGAGCGCCGCCGCCCAGGCGTCCTCCACGCGCGTCGAGAACTTCGTGCTGCTGGACCACAAAGGCGATGCACACGAGTTGTACTACCACGACGACGCAACGGCGATTGTGCTCGTGGCTCAGGCCAACGCCTGCGCCGCATCGGTAGACGCTGCCAAAACCGCCCAGGCCCTGGCGGCTTCGGATGTGCGTGTGTTTCTGCTGAATCCATCCCTCGAAGACAACCGCGCGGCCATCGCCGAGCTGATGACCGCCAGCGCCATTGAAGCGCCCGTGCTTCAGGACGAAACCCAGCTCATCGCCGAAGCGCTGAACATGACAACGGCCGGCGAGGTGCTGCTGATCGACCCGTCCACCTGGCAGATCCGCTATCGTGGCGACGCAGCCAGCGCGGGCAAGGCCCTTGCTGCCATGCGCGAAGGCGGAGCCATGCCGCCGGCCCAGGCTGTCGCGGGCTGTGAAATTGCCTTTCCTCATGCTGACAAAACCGCGCACGCACAGATCAGCTACGCGGACACCATTGCACCGTTGCTGCAGGAAAAGTGTGTGGTATGCCACACCGAAGGGGGCCTCGGACCCTGGGCCATGACGGACTACAACATGATTCGCGGCTTCGCGCCCATGATTCGCGAAGTGGCGCGCACCAAGCGCATGCCGCCATGGCACCCCGATCCACATGTTGGCGTGTGGAAGAACGACATCTCGCTCACAAACGA
>CAZYYJ010000116.1:0-11892 GCA_964651595.1 uncultured Pseudomonadales bacterium
TGGCGCGTGAGCTGGGGATGTCGGCGGCGGCGCTTGCCCATCGCTATGCGCTGGCATGGTGGCAGTTGCAGGCGACGGTGCGCGCAGCACCCACCGTGGCGGCCCGCACCGAGGCCTGGCGCAACTGGCAGGCGGCCAACCCGAGCCACCCGGCTGCCCTCGATCCGCCCACCACCCTGCGCGCGCTGGCCGGGTATCAGCCCCCCCGCCTGGCTCTGCTGCTGCCGCTGTCGGGACCGCTGGCGGGCGCCGGACGCGCCGCCCGCGACGGCTTCGTGGCGGCCGCGCTCAGCGAACCGGAAGGCACGCGCAGCAGCATCACCGTGTACGACACGGCCGCCTACGAGCTGGCGTCGCTCTGGGATGCTGCCCTCGCGGACGGCGCCGACGTGGTGGTGGGGCCCCTGCTCAAAGACACCGTGGCATCGTTCGCCGCGCTGACCGCCGAAGCCCCGGTACCCAGACTGGTGCTCAACTATCTCCCCGGCGAGACCGGGCTACCGCTTCGCGACCCGCAAACCCGTGCCGCCGTAGACACGGAATTTTTCCAGTTCGGCATCGCCATCGAAGACGAAGCCGAGTCGCTGGTGCAGCATGTCACGGCCGCCGGTCACGAGAAGCTGCTGCTGGTATCCAGCACTGCGGGCTGGTCCACACGCGCAAGGCTGGTGTTCGAGGGGCAATGGGCCTATCCCATCGCGGCCGCCACGTTCGCCGACATCAAAACCCTCACCGAAGCCGTCGGCGAATCCATGCAGGTGGCCGACAGCGAAGACCGCCGCACCGAGCTGACGCGCATCCTGGGAGAGCCGCTGGAGTTTCTGCCGAGAGCGCGAAGCGATCTGGATGCCGTTGTGGCCCTCACCAACGAAGTGGAAAGCCAGGCGCTGGTACCCGCGCTGCGCTTCCACTTCGCCGACGAGCTACCGGTATACGCAACCTCGCAGGCAGCACGCGGAGACGGCGGCGACGCAACGGCCGATGGTGAAAATCTCAGCCATTTTCAACGCACCGAGATGCCATTGCTGCGCGAACCGCAGTTCGCGCCTCTGGTGAACGCCCTGGCGTCCGGCGACGATGCATTCACAGAGCTGTACGCGCTGGGCTTCGATGCCTACCGCGTTGCCGGCTGGCTGCCCGTGCTGGGCAACACGCCGACGCTGGCCATCCCGGGTGCAAGCGGATTTCTCTGGCTGGACGAGGCCGGGCGTATCCATCGCGAGCTGTCGCTGGCACCCGCGGCACGATGACCACCGGGCCGCGGTCCGGCCCTGCCAGGGACACGCGGCAGCAGCGGGGCGCGCACAGCGAACAGCTGGCGCTGGAATACCTGCGCCAGCAGGGGCTCGCACTCGTACAACAGAACTTCCGGGTGCATCGGCTGGGTGAAATCGATCTGGTGATGCGGGGCGCTACCCGCCTGCAGCCCCGGCTGCTGGTGTTCGTGGAAGTTCGCTATCGCGCCAGCCGGCGTTTCGGCGGCGCGGCCGCCAGCGTGACACCCGCCAAGCAGCGGCGCTTGTTGCGCGCCGCTGCCGCCTTCCAACAAAGCCATGCACGCTACAGCGAATGGCCGGCGCGCTTCGACGTGATTGCCGTTACGGGCAAACTGGAAAAGCCCGCGTTCACTTGGATCAAAGCCGCCTTTGAGTGCTAAACTCGCGCCGCCTCAACTTCGGAGCGCTCATGCGACACACCTTTACGCTGCTGTTGGCGCTGGGACTGATGTCCGGCTGCGCCTATTTTTCCAACGATCCCAGCCTGCGCACGCCAGGCACCATCATCGACGACAATGGCATCGAAAACCTCGTGGAACGGGAAATCCGCCGCTCCAGCCCGGACTACAAAGGTGCTCATATCGTGATCGTCGCGTACAACGGTGTCGTGGTACTGGCAGGGCAGGTGGGCTCTGAAACCCTGCGCGAACAGGCTGCAAAGATTGCCCAGGACGTGAAGCGGGTGCGCAAGGTCCACAACGAACTGACCGTCGGTGGTCCGACAAGCGTACTGGCGCGAACCAACGACGCGTGGATCACCACCAAGGTCAAATCCAGGCTCCTTGCGAATAAAGAAGCTGTAGGCCGCAAGATCAAGGTGCAGACCGAAAACGGTGTCGTTTATCTGCTGGGTCTGATCACACGGCAGCAGGCTGAGGATGCCGTGGCCGTCGCCAGCGATGTCTATGGGGTGCAGAAGATCGTGAAAGTCTTCGAGTATCTGGGCGAAGAAACCGGCTGAAGCCGCGTCTCAGACAAGCCGCAGCGTCGGCTTGTCGCCGTCCGGGTCTTCGTCGTCGCCGTTGCCCCGCTCGCCTTCGTCGGTCCGGGGAGTGGCCAGCGCAGGCTCGTCCGGGAAGGCGAGCCCGTCATTGGAGCCTTTGCAGTAAATGGCTTTGATGCTAGCCATGGGCAGCACCAGGTCGCAGGCCCGACCGCCGAAACGGCCGTTGCAGAACACCATCTCGTCACCCAGTTGGAGATCGCGAACCGCATTCGGACCGATGTTCAGCACTATCTGTCCGTCTTTGACGTGCTCTGAAGGTACCTCGACCCCGGGGACCGTCGCGTCGACCAGCACGTAGGGGACTTCGTCGCTGTCGATGATCCAGTCGTAGAGCGCCCGCAGCAGGTAGGGGCGCTTGGCCCTTGTCACTCCTGCATCTCGATCTCAGCCTCCGTGAGGCTGGCCCGGAACGCATCGCGCTCAAAGATATTCTGCATGTACTTCAGCAGCGGGCGCGTGGACTTCTCAGGCAGCGTGATACCCACGCTCTTCAGGCGCCACAGAATCGGTGCTACGCAGCAGTCGACAAGGGAAAATTCTTCGTTCATGAAGTAAGGCATCTCACCGAAGATCGGCGCAATGGCAATGACGCTCTCCCGAAGCTCTTTGCGGGCCTTGGTGATGACCGTCTCGCGGCCTTTGCCGGCCATGAGCACATCCAGCTTGGAGCTCCACTCTTTCTCTACGCGGGTAATCCACAATCGGGACAACGCGCGCTGCACGGGATAAACAGGCAACAGCGGAGGATGCGGAAAACGCTCGTCGAGATACTCCATGATCACGTTCGCCTCGTAGAGCACGAGGTCACGGTCAAGCAGCGTAGGCAGGCTGTTGTACGGGTTGATCTCGGCGAGATCTTCCGGCTTCTTGCCGGGGTCGACGTCAACGATGTCCACCGTGACACCCTTTTCCGCCAGCACCATGCGCACGCGGTGGGAATAGTGGTCCCGCGCATCTGAAAAGAGTGTCATCGATGAACGTTTGGTGACAATACTCATGGGCAAGGCTCCGGGGATGATAGATGGCGGGGCAGCGGCGCCGCACCGTTCCCGGGCTGCAGCGCCTTCAAAAGGGCACGACGGCGCGAGGCGTCAGTGCACGTCTTTCCAGTACTCTCGGTTCAGCAGGTAGGTGAAGCAGCCGAGAATCACGAGGAACAACAGCACGTAGATCCCGAGGCGATGGCGCTCCAGGCGGGACGGCTCACCCACGTAGTAAAGGAAGTTGGTCAGGTCATACATGGCCGCATCGAACTCCTCTGCGGTCATGGACCCGGTGCCTTCTTCCACGTACAGCTCGTCGCATTTTTCTTCGGTGATGGGGTTGCGGTCGGCGTCCCGCATCTCACCACCGTTGTCGGCGAGCTTCGGTACCTGGATACAGCCGGAACGCTGCACACCCTGCAGCTCGAAGAGCACGTTGGGCATGCCGACGTTCGGGTACACCTTGTTGTTGGTGCCGAGCGGTCGGCCGTCATCGACGTAAAATGTCTTGAGATAGTTGTACACGTACTCTGCACTCTTCGCGCGCGTGATCATCGTGAGATCGGGCGGTGCGGCACCAAACCAGTTCTTGGCTTTCTCAGCGTCCATGGACGTGGTCATGAGCCCCCCGATCTTCTGATCGGTGAAGATGAGGTTCTCCAGCACCAGCTCGTGCGGAATGCCCAGGTCGTCGGCCGTACGCTCGTAGCGCTGATACTGCAGGGAGTGACAGCCCATGCAGTAATTCATGTAGAGCATCATGCCGTTCTGCAATGACGGCTTGTTGGTGAGATCAGGGTCGATCGACTCCATGTCGTAGTCGATTTCCGCCGCTGCCGCCCATGCGGTTACCGTGCCGAAGGCAAGCACCAGGCCCAGGGCCATAGCAAGTAGCTTTTTCATCAGGCGGTCACCCTCTCAGGCTCAGGTTTGGTCTTCTCGATGCGCGTATACCAGGGCATGAGGATGAAGTACGCGAAGTAGAGCATCGTGCAGAACTGTGCCAGCGCCGTACGGCCGGTCGTTGGCGCCAGCGTGCCGAGGTAGCCGAGGATGAAGAAGCACACGATCAGGATCGCCAGCCACACCCGCGAGTGCATGCCTTTGTAGCGGATCGATTTGACCGGGCTCTTGTCCAGCCACGGCAGAAACGCCGGAATGACAATGGCCGCCGCCATGACCACGAAGCCCCAGAACTTGGCGGTCATGCCGAACAGCGGGAACGTGGACGCGCGCAGCATCGAGTAGTAAGGCGTGTAGTACCACACCGGCGCAATGAGGTCCGGGGTTTTCAGCGGATCTGCCTGCACGAAGTTCGGTGGTTCGAGGAAGTAGCCGCCCATCTCCGGCGCGAAGAAGACGACCGCCAGAAAAATGAACAGAAATACGACGATGGCGTGAATGTCATGCACCGTGTAGTACGGATGGAACGGGATGCCGTCCACCGGGATACCGTTGGCATCCTTGTTCTTCTTGATCTCGATACCGTCGGGGTTGTTGGAGCCGACGTGATGCAGGGCGACGATGTGCACGAAAATCAGCGCCGCGATGACCAGCGGCAGCGCAATGACGTGCAGCGCAAAGAAACGATTCAGCGTCGTTTCGGACATGAGGAAGTCGCCGCGCACCCATTCCATGAGCTCGGGACCAACCACGGGAACGGCGCCGACCAGGCTCACGATCACCTGAGCGCCCCAGTAGGACATGTTGCCCCAGGGCAGCAGGTAGCCGAAGAAACCTTCCGCCATGAGCGCCACGAAGATGGCCATGCCGATCAGCCACAAAAGCTCTCTCGGGCCACGGTACGAGCCGTACAGCAACGCGCGGTACATGTGCAGGTACACGACAATGAAGAAGAACGACGCCCCCGTGGAGTGCAGGTAGCGCATGAGCCAGCCGAACTCCACGTCGCGCATGATGTATTCCACCGAGGCGAACGCGCCGTCGCCCGATGGCGTGTAGTTCATGGTGAGCCAGATGCCGGTCACGATCTGGATCACGAACACGAACATCGCGAGCGCGCCCATGTAGTACCAGAAATTGAAGTTCTTGGGCGCGTAGTACCGCGACATGTGGTACTCGAACGTCTCGGTGGCAGGGAACCGGGCGTCGATCCACGTCATGAAGCCGTTCCACATGTTGCCGGCTTTGCTTTCAGGCGTTGGTGTGCTCATCAGGCGCTCTCCTCACCAACGACGATGACCGTGTCCGTCTCGAATGCGTACGGGGGCACCTCCAGGTTGTCGGGCGCCGGGAACCCGGCGCCCACGCGGCCCGCCAGGTCGAACTTGGAGCCGTGGCAGGCGCAGAAGAAGCCACCCTGCCCACCCTCGAAGTTGTCGACCGTCACGAGCTTGGGCGAACAGCCGAGATGGGTGCAGATACCCACGTAAACGCCTATTTCCGGGCGCGTGGAGCGCGTGGCGTTTCTGGCGAACTCGGGCGTGAATTCGGCATTGGCCGAGTCCGGGTCGGCGAGCGTCAAGGTGGTTTCTTCCAGAGCTTTGACCGCCGTTTCGTCGCGATAGAGCACGAAGATCGGCTTGCCGCGCCAGGCGGGAATGGGACTGAGAAGTTCCCCCGGGGCGAGCTTGGAGATGTCTATCTTCACCGGTGCACCGAGTGCCCGGGCTTTTGCGCTGGGTTCCCAGTACTTCACGAAGGGCACCGCCGCACCGACGACGCCAACCCCGGCCACTGCCGACGTTGCGCCAATGAGAAAGTAACGCCGCCCCCGGTCCACGCTGCCGCTTTCTGCGGCGGGGGCGTCAGCCATCACCTCACTGCTGCTCACAGCAATCTGCTCCAATCAAGTTTAGTAATTTGCCTGTATGGTCTGCCTGGCACCAGCTTCCCGAGCGTCCACCCCTCGCAGACGGGCTCACCATGGACGGGCTGCGGTTGATGCATGCGAACATCGGCAAACCCGCTGCCTGAGCCACGAATGCTTCTGCGTCTGCATGATGATAGACGAGAAACCTGGCCTGGTTAGCAAACCGCGCGATTGTACCACAGCCATGTCCGTCTGGACGACGGTTAGCCGTGCGCTGACGTGTTCCCGCACACGCCAGCGCGCCGGAAATCAACGCTTGGAGAACTGCGGACGCTTGCGGGCTTTGCGCAGCCCGACTTTCTTCCGTTCCACCTCGCGGGCATCACGGGTCAGGAACCCGGCGGCGCGCATGGGCCCCCGCAGGTTCTCGTCGTACTCCACCAGCGCGCGGGCGATACCATGACGGATCGCGCCGGCCTGGCCGGAGTTGCCGCCCCCGGCAACGGTGACTTTAACGTCGAGCTTGTCGGTGAGCTCGGCAATTTCGAGCGGCTGGCGAACCACCATGCGCGAGGTTTCGCGACCAAAGAACTCGTCCAGCGGCTGAGCATTCACCGTGATCTGCCCCTGGCCCGATGCGAGGAATACCCGCGCGGTAGAGGTCTTGCGGCGGCCGGTGCCGTAGTTGTAGTCGGTCATGCAGAGATCTCCAGAAGCTGCGGCTGCTGGGCGGCGTGCGGATGCTCGGACCCGGCGTAGACTTTCAGTTTGCGGTACATGGCGCGACCGAGAGGATTGCGCGGCAGCATGCCTTTCACTGCCTTCTCGATGATGCGCTCAGGGTGCGAAGCACGCATGGTGGCGACGTTGGTGCCGTGGATGCCACCGGGATAGCCGGTATGGCGCCAGTAAACTTTGTCTTTCTCTTTGTTCCCGGTAACCCGCACCTTGTCGGCGTTGATGACGACGATGTAGTCGCCCGTATCGACATGCGGTGTGTACTCGGGCTTGTGCTTGCCGCGCAGGCGACGGGCGATCTCGGTGGCAATGCGGCCGAGGGTTTTGCCCTCTGCGTCGATGAGCCACCAGGATCGTTCCACGTCCTGATCCCGCATACTTACGGTTTTCATGCCTAGCCTCTAAATTCGTTTTGCTCTTTCTAGGTGGCGATGGCGCCGGCCACGGCGGGACCACCCGAAAAAAAGGGACGCGAACTATAGAGTACGGTCTCGTCGTTTACAAGCGCGCCAGGATCGGTTGATGTGAAACCGGTGGGGCCTGCTTTTTGGCCCAGAACCAGAGAACAACCTCGCGCGAGCGCGCCAAAGGCGCGCCAAGAGCGCCTCCGGCGCTCGCACCTAGAGCTTGTTGTAGTCGACCGCCAGCCAGCGTTCGGGCTGGATGCGCACGGTGACCGAGTCTTCGAGCCCGCTGCCGGCTGCGTACGCCTTGCCCTGGTCGTCGCCGAGGTAGCGGATGGCCATGGCTTCCAGCTCCGCAAACTCCGTGGGCTCAACGGCGGTAACTGCGCCTTCCACGCTGACGTAGGTGTACGGTGCCATCTCAGTCTGCACGGCAAACCCCACGCGACTGCCGGTTGCGAGCAGCTTGCCCTTGCGCGAGCTTGCACCGGTGATCACGGAAATGTGTCCCCCCACCTCGTAGCTGTACCAGATCGGCACCACCAGCGGTCCGCGGTCGCTTTCGTTGAGCCCCAGCATGCCCACGTGCAGGCCGGCCAGGAACCGCTGCTTTTCATCCTGTGTCATTCGCGTCATGTGCTGTCTCCTGTCAGGCGTGCTGAACGTCGTGCTCAGCGCGGTGTGAGGCCCCAAGGTACTCGTGAGATTGCATCTCCAGCAAGCGGCTCTGGGTACGTTCGAACTCGAAGCGGAGCTTTTCACCCTGGTACAGCTCCAGAATGGGCGCCGCTGCGCTGATGATGAGCTTCACACCGTGGTCGTAAAACTCATCCACCAGGCTGATGAAACGCCGCGCAGCATTCTCGCTGCGTGCATCCAGCACCGGTACATTGCTGAGCACCACCGCGTGGTAGACCATCGCAAGCTCTATGTAGTCGTTCTGGCTGCGCGGGCCTTCACAGAGCTCAGCGAACTCGAACCACACCACGTCGTCGGCAACCTTGCGCGCGCGGATCTCGCGTCCCTCGATGACGAGGGCAACATGCTCCTCGGCCGCGACCGGCGCCAGGGCTGAAAAGCTGCGCGCCAGGCTCGTCTCAGCGCCCGCGTCCAGCGGTGCGTGATAGATCTCCGCCTGCTCCAGCGCACGCAGCCGGAAATCCATACCGTCGGGCATATGATGAATCCGGGTGTGCCGGGTGATGAGGTCGATGGCGGGCAGGAAACGACGGCGCTGCAGTCCGTTCTCGTACAGCCGCTGCGGCTCCACATTGGACGTCGCCACCAGCGTCACGCCCCGCTGAAACAGCGCCGCGAGCAACTCGGCAAGAATCATCGCATCGCCGATGTCCGAGACAAAAAACTCATCGAAGCACAGTACGTCTGCATCGGCAGCAAACTCGTCGGCCACTTTCCGCAGCGGGTCGGGCGTGCCGGCATGGGCCTTCAGGCCGTCGTGCACGCGGCGCATGAAGCGGTGAAAGTGCAGCCGCTGGCGCCGCCCGGCCGGCAGCGCATCGTAGAACATATCCATCAGCATGGTCTTGCCACGACCCACGCCGCCCCACACGTACAACCCCTGCTCGGGCTCCCGGGGCGTCCGTTTGAACGATTGCACCAGCGTCTGCCACGCGCCCGCGGCGGCGGGCTCCCGCAGCAGCCGGCCGTGCAGGTCGTCCAGCAGAGCAATCACCTCCGCCTGGGCGGGGTCTGCGGCCAGCGTGCCGGCGTCTACTTTCTGTTTGTATTGTTCGAGGAGCGACACGGCGGCGGACTGTACCAGTCGGTGGCCGCGCGCAAAAGCGCGCTATCCGGTCCGTCACCCCCACGGCAGCGATCCGAACCACCGCGCACGCACCCCTTACGCGAAGACGTCGCGCACGGCAGAATAGGCTCCTTTCCGCCGGCGAGCATTACCGGAACATCTCGGCTCATGAGTAACGTCACGCGCTTCATCCTGCTGCCCGCGCTCGTGGGCGCGCTTCTCGGCATGGGCATCATCGTTCTGAAGCCGGGGACCCCCGACAAGCCCGGCTATGCGGCGGCGGTGAATCGCGCTGCCCCTGCGGTGGTGAACATCTACACAACCAAAATCACGCGCCGCAACATGCTGTGCCAGATACCTGCCTATGCGGCTCTGTGCCAGCGCTTTCCCGGCACCGAACAGGTACAGAACTCCCTCGGCAGCGGCGTGATCGTACACAGCGAGGGATACATTCTCACCAACGAGCATGTCGTCAAAGGCGCCGACGAGATTCTGGTGATGTTTGCCAACAGCCAGACCGCCACCGCCGAGGTCATCGGCACCGATCCGCACACGGACCTCGCCGTGATTCGCGTGCCCATCAACGGTCTGCCGGTCATTCCGCGGCTGCGCGGCAGGCAGGCGGAGGTGGGCGACATCGCGCTGGCGCTGGGCAACCCCTTCGGTCTGGGCCACAGCGTGTCGCAGGGCATCATCAGCGCGTTTTCCCGCACGATCATCACCGACAGCCCCTACGACGACTTCATCCAGACCGATGCCGCCATCAGCCCCGGCAACTCCGGCGGCGCGCTGGTGGATTACGAGGGCAACCTGCTCGGCATCAACACGCTCATCTACTCGCAGAGCGGCGGCAACGAAGGCATCGGCTTCGCCATACCGGCCGACATGGCGTACTACGTGCTGGCGCAGATCATCGAGCACGGCCGGGTCATCCGCGGCTGGCTGGGCGTCAGCCTGTCACCGATATCCGAAACCTCAGCCGTTGCCTCCCGCGCCGGCCTGCGCGTCAACGGGGTGAGCAAAGGGGGCCCCGCGCATCAGGCCGGCATCCGCCCCGGCGATCTGCTGCTGTCCGTGAACCAGGTTCCGGCCAGCACGGCACGGGCAATCACCGACGCCATCGCAAGCTCGCGCCCGGGCCAGGAGATACAGATGGAGGTGGTGCGCGACAACCAGCATTTTCGCGCGAGTGCCATCGCGGCAGAGCTGCCGCAGCTCAGCTTCAACTGAGGCGGCCGGGCCACCTCGAGAGGTTCATTCCCGCGGCGGCTGCTGCGCCCGCACCGCGGCCGCGCGGGCATGCGCCTGCAGCCCTTCGCGCTCGGCCAGCGGCACCGCCAGGTCGGCAAGCTCCGCCGCCCCGTCGGCAGACAGGCTGATCACCGAGCTGCGCTTCTGGAAATCGTACACCCCGAGGGGCGACGCAAAGCGGGCAGTGCCGAACGTCGGCAGCACGTGGGACGGACCGGCCACGTAGTCACCGAAACTCTCGCCTGCATGCGGGCCACAGAAAATAGCGCCGGCGTGGCGCACCTGCGGCAGCAGGGCCTCAGCATCGGCCACGTGCAGCTCGAGATGCTCTGGTGCGATGCGGTTGGCGACGCGCACGGCTTCCTCGAGATCGGCCGTGAGAATGACCGCACCCCGCGCCGCCAGCGACGCCTCGATGATCTCCCGCCGTGACAGCGTGGGCAGCACCCGCTGCATCTCGGCCAGCACCGCCTCCACGAACGCGGCGTCCGGGCTGACCAGAATCGCCTGCGCATCCGCATCGTGCTCCGCCTGGGAAAACAGATCCAGCGCGGTCCACGCGGGGTTTGTCGTGCCGTCGGCAATCACGAGGATCTCACTGGGACCGGCGATGCAGTCGATGCCGACGTGGCCGAACACCTGTCGTTTCGCTTCGGCCACGTAGGCCCCACCGGGGCCCACGACCTTGTCTACGCGCGGTATGGTCTCGGTGCCGTACGCCAGGGCTGCCACGGCCTGCGCACCGCCGATGGTGTAGGCCCGGTCAGGGCGGGCGATGGCCAGCGCGGCGATAACCATGGGATTGCGCACACCATCCGGCGTGGGCACGGTCACTACCAGTTCCTCCACGCCGGCAACCCGCGCGGGCAGCAGGGTCATGAGCACGCTGGAGGGATAGCTTGCCTGGCCGCCGGGCACGTACACGCCGGCGCGCTGTATGGGCGTAACCCGGCTGCCGAGCGTGTTGCCGAGCTCGTCCTCGAAGGACCAGGACGGCTGCAACTGCCGCTCGTGGTAAGCGGTGATCCGCGCGCCAGCCTGTTCCAGAGCGCGACGGTCGGCAGCCGGGATCGCAGCCAGGGCCGCGTCCATCTCAGCCCGCGTGATCTCGAGCTCTGGCACCGACGCTGCCGTCAGCCGATCGAAGCGCGCTGTCAGCTCCAGCAGGGCGGCATCTCCGTCGGCCCGCACAGCCGCCAGAATCTCGCTCACGGCAGGACCGACGCCACCGTCAGCCTCCGTATCCCAGGCGAGCACTGCGGTCAGCGCCTGATCGAAGTCGCCATCACCGGTAGACAGACGGGTGAGCTTCATGCGCGCAGCACCGCCCGCAGCTGCTCGGTGAGCCCCTGCACGGCGTCAAACTTCGTTTTCATGGACGCGCGATTGACGATCAGCCGCGTGCTGATATCACAAATGAGCTCACGGGGTTCGAGACCGTTGGCTTTCAGCGTGTTGCCCGTATCGACGATATCGACGATGCAGTCCGCCAGGCCCAGCAGCGGCGCTATTTCCATGGCGCCGGACAACTTGATCAGCGACACCTGCCGCCCCTGCTCCTGGTAGTAACGCCGGGAGATATTCACGAACTTGGATGCCACACGCAGCAGACCGGCAGGTTCGGGCACGCCCACCGGACCGGCGGTCATCATGCGACACGCACCGATGCCAAGATCGGCAAGCTCATAGAAGCCC
>CAZYYJ010000117.1:0-10716 GCA_964651595.1 uncultured Pseudomonadales bacterium
TCGCGCCCCTGGCTGATGGTGAGCTGCGCATGGATGCCAAGCCGTCGCGCTTCGCGCAGATAAGGCTGCGCATTGCCCTGGCCCACGACAAGCAGATGAACGCGGTTGCGCAGCGGCTGAGGCAGAGCCGCCACGCTGCTCAGGGCCCGATCCAGCCCCTTGGTGTCGTAGTTGCTGCCCAGCATCAGCAGCAGCAGCTGATTGTCCTGGATGCCGAATTCTTCCCGCACGCTCTGACGGCTGGTCTGCCAGTCGCACTGGCGCATGCGGTCGGAGCTGACCCCCGGTGGCAGCAGGTGAAACCGCCGCGTCTCGGTGCCGTAGTACTGCTGATAGTCCTCGCGCTGCGCATCCGTGATGGTGAGCACCCGGGTCTTCTGTCCCACCTCGAACACCGCCGCCTCCTGCCCGGCCATGGTGCGGTAGCGCGCCGTGCGCCGGTACAGGTGATTGCGTTCCTCGCGGGCCTTCTTCTCGAAGCACGGATCGGCGGCGTAGTAGAAATCCAGGCCAGGCAGCTTGTTGAAGCCGATGACCGCAGCCGGGCGCAGCCAGCGCACGGTATTCGTGAGGGTGGCCGCAAACTGCGCGTAGCGTGCATGGTTTGCCACGGCAGGCACTTCCACGGTGCGCACATGAAACCCCTCCGGCACGGGACCCTGCCAGTCGAGGCAGAACACGTAGATGTCGTAGCCTGCCGCCTGGCAGGCAAGGGCAATGCGCATGAAATCGCGCTGCAGGCCGCCGTAGGCGAAATAGCGGAACAGCGCAAAAACCAGCAACGGTTTGCGTGTTGCGGCAAAAGCTTCGAGGTGATCCACCACCTCCGGCACCAGCCCGAAGAACTCGGATTGTGAACCCGTTGCCGTGCCGTTGGCCGACCAGATGGCGCGCCGCTCGGAGGTGAGCACCTCCACCAGCGAGCCGTTGAGCGCTTCCTGCGCAAAGGGCGTGGGCAGCACAATGCCCGCCTCATGCTGTTGCACGAAGTGCGCGTAGCCGCAGTTTTTGGTGACCAGCACCGGCAACCCCGCGAGCATGGCTTCCAGGATGACCATGCCCGCCGTCTCGTCATACGCCGGGTGAATGAGCGCGTCGGCGGCAAACATGAAGCGCGGCACGTCGTCGCGACCTTCGGAGAAAAACACCGTGTTGTCAGCGATGCCGAGCCGCATGGCCATGCGCTCGAAACGCTCCACATGATCGCGGCCGATGACAAAGAAACGGGTGCGCTCACGCATGGCCGGCGGCAACGCGGCCACGGCCTGCAGCGCGCGGTCGAGCCCCTTTTTCTTGAACCCCGACCCCACAAACAGAAGCATGAACGTGTCGTCGTCGATGCCGAGCTCTGCCCGCAGCGCGGCGCCGATCTCGTGCTTGTCGGGCGGCGCCACCCGGTCCGGCTCGATGCCGGGCGGCAACGGGTGAAACCGTTCGGGTTGCGTCCGGTAGTGATGCCGGTAGCGGGGTACTTCCAGCTGCGAGATGGTGAGAATTTCGGTTTTCACGTCCTTGTCGAACACCGCCTTCTCCGCGGCGTGAAAGCTCTTGAAGCGCGGCAGCAGACGGTACCAGCCGTCACGCTGGGTAAGCGCCTTCTCGAGAAAACACGTATCGCCCGCGTAGTAGACGTCAAGCCCGGGCATCTTGTTGAAACCCACAACGAGGTCGAAGGGCTCGGCCTGCACCGCCTGGTTCAGCGCCTCGGCAAAGTGCTCGTACTGCGTGTGCCGGTTGAGCCCGACAATGGGCACGATGCGCACCTCGAACTCATCGGTAGGCTCCGCTTCCCACCGCAGCGTGAAAACACATACCTCGTGGCCCCGCGCGCGGCATTCGCGTGCCACCTTGAGCAGGTCGCGCTGAATGCCGCCGAAGGGGAAATACTTGAAGATGGCGAGGGCAAAACGCATGGCAGCCTCAGAGGGCAAAAGCCTGTCTGGTGGCTGACCAGACCGCCTCCGGGGGGAGACTGGCAAAACACGCCGGCTCCACAATCTGATCCTGCCAGCCCCGCGGCGCGCCGGCATAAGTGCACTGCTGGCGCAGACACGGCACACACGGGGCCTGTCCCTGCAGCGTGAGCGTGCGCTGACCGCGACATCCCGTAAGCACCGGATCGGTGGCGCCGTAGAGACCCGCCGTGGGTGTCCCCAGCAGCGCACTGAGATGACTGATGCCGCTGTCGACCCCGATCACCGCCGCGCTGCGGCCGAGCTCCTGCACCAGTTGCGCAAGCGTTGTACGCGGCACCAGCCGGGCCCCTGCATCCGCCAGCTTGTCAGCCCGCGCCTGCTCCGCGGCGTTGCCCCAGGTGACCACAGGCTGGTAACCGTCGGCCTGCACCAGACGCACAAGCTCTACCCACATGGCATCGGGCCAGTGCTTGCTGGCCCACGTGGTGCCGTGCAGCAGCATCACCTGGCGCTGCGGCGCCGCCAGATGTTCGAGGCCGGTTGCAACCGTGTCCGCGTCGTAGCCATAGCCCAGCGCGTGCGCAAACAGAGCCCGCTGGCGGTCGACCGCATGAGCACGTCGCGCCACCGGCACGCGGCGCCCGTAAGCAAAGGCGGCCCAGGGCTCGCGGGCGCTGGTGAACGAGAAGCCTGCGCGACCGCGGCCACGGGCCAGGCGCGACACCACGGCGCTCTTGATGAGGCCCTGGGCATCGAGAACGAGATCGTAGCGGGTCTCGCGCAGGCGCTCGCAGAAACTGCGAAGCTCCTGCCGGCTCGTCCGGAGATTGCGACGCCAGCGGCGCCAGGCAATGGGGATGATTTCACCCACGAGGGGATGCAGTCGTGGAATGTCGGCAAAGGCTTCTTCCACCACCCAGTCGATCTGCGCGCCCGCGCGGCAGGCGTCGTGCACGGCAGGCATTGCGTGCACCACGTCGCCCAGAGAGCTCATCTTCACGACCAGAACCCGGCTCACAGCAGCACTTTCAACACGTCGTCCGGCGGCAGCCCCTGCAGGCAATCGGTGTGTCCCAGCGGGCACGTACGCTCGAAGCAGGGCCGGCACGAAAGCTCCCTCTCCACAACATGGGCATTATCACCCAATGGCGGCGTGAATGCCGCCGACGTGGAGCCGAACACGCCGACCGTATGCCGTCCCAGCGCGCAGGCCACGTGCATGAGACCGGAGTCGTTGCTGACAACCCGGTGCGCCAGCGAGAGAAGATCGACCGCGTCCAGAAGACTGGTGCGGCCCGCGAGGTTTACACAGCCGGGCGCGAGGGCCGCAATGGCCTCGCAGGCCTCATGATCGCGGGGCGAGCCCAGCAGCCACACCTGCGCCCCCTGCTGCTGCGCGGCCCGGGTAACGTGTGCATAGTGTCGCGCAGGCCACTGCTTGGCCGGCCCGAACTCCGCCCCCGGGCACAGCACCACCGGCGCGGCGGCATCGAGCGTGAGGCTGTCGATGAGACGCCGGCCATTGTCGGCATCGGCCACCAGCCGCGGCAGGGGATAGGGCGCCGGCAGCTTGCCCTCATCGTCAGCCAGCGCCATGAAGCGCTCGATCATGAGCGGGTAGCCGGCCGCGTCCAGCACGCGCAGATCGTTGAGGAGCAGAAATCGCACCTCCCCGCGCCAGCCCGTGCGGCGCGGTATGCGCGCGAAGAAAGGCACCAGGGCTGATTTCCAGGAGTTGGGCAGTACAAACGCCGCGTCGAAGTTCTGCCGTGCCAACGCGCGACCGTGCGCCATGCGGGCGCCGAGCGCCCATTCACCATGCGCAAACGGCAGCGTGTGCACCTGCGCGATCTCGGGCATGCGGTGCGCCAGCGCGGCGGTCGCCGCAGGCGCCGCCATGTGCAGCACGTCGAACCGCGCCGCCAGAAGCTGCACCAGCGTGTGCGCCATGACCATGTCGCCCACCCAGGCGGGGCCGATGACGAGCGCCCGGCGCAGGCGCCCTTCGTCAGGCGCGGTCAGACCGGGGTGTGCCACTCAGGGAAGCTGTTGCGCTGGCCGCGCACCTGGTCGAAGTACGCCGCCTGCAGTTGCGTGGTGATGGGCCCGCGGGTGCCGTCGGCAATGAGACGGCCGTCGAGCGAATTGATGGGCAGCACCTCCGCCGCCGTGCCGGTGAAAAACGCCTCGTCCGCGATGTATACCTCGTCGCGGGTGATACGCCGCTCGCGGATGGACAGGCCCAGATCATCAGCCAGCGCAAACACGGTGTCGCGCGTGATGCCGGCCAGGCAGGAGGTGAGCTCGGGCGTGTGCAGCTCACCGTTGCGCACGAGAAAAATGTTCTCGCCGCTGCCTTCGGCCACGTAGCCCTCGTTGTCGAGCAGCAGCGCCTCGTCGGCACCGCACTCCAGCGCCTCGTGCAGCGCCAGGATGGAGTTGATGTAGTTGCCGTTGGACTTGGCTTTGCACATGGTGATGTTCACATGGTGACGCGTGTAAGAAGAAGTACGCACCTTGATGCCTTTTTCCCTTGCGTCGGCGTCCATGTAATCGGGCCAGGGCCAGGCCGCAATGGACAGATGTACCGTGAGACCCTGGGCACGCAGACCCATGGCTTCGGAACCCAGAAAGGCCATGGGCCGCAGATAACCCTCATCGAGACCGTTGGCTTTGAACACCTCGCGCTGGGCTTCGTTGACCTGCTCCTTGGTGAACGGAATGGTCATGCCGAGGATGTGCGCCGAGTCGAACAGCCGGCCGGTGTGCTCGCGCAGGCGGAAAATGCAGGGGCCGTTGGGCGTGTTGTAAGCCCGCACCCCTTCGAAGCAGCCAAGGCCGTAGTGCAGCGTATGGGTGAGCACGTGCACCTTGGCGTCGCGCCACGGTACCAGTTCTCCGTCCATCCAGATCCAGCCATCGCGATCGGCGAATGTCGGCTCAGCCATTGGTTACATCCCCAGAAGAGCAAGAAAAAAGCGCGGTATTGCACCACAAATCGGGCGCGGATTCATGCCAGCGCCCGCACCGCCGGCGCGCCGGCAGCCTTAAAGATCCTGAGATATGGGTGAGACCCGCAGCACCTCGGCAATGGTGGTGAGACCGTTGCCCACCTTCTGCGCACCGGACAGGCGCAACGTGCGCATGCCTTCCGAGAAGGCCGCTTTACGCACCTCGTCCAGGTCGGTTTCTTCCCGTACCAGCGGCTGCACTTTGCCGCTGAGCGGCAGAATTTCGTAGATGCCCATGCGGCCCATGTACCCGGTGTCGCGACACTCGAGACAACCTTTCGGCGCGTAAAACTTGGCTGGCGGCTTCACGCGGAAAGGTCTGGTGAGCAACTGCCAGGCTTCCTCGTCCACGTCTTCCTCGATCTTGCAGTGCGGGCACAGGGTGCGCACGAGACGCTGCGCCATGACCCCGAGCACCGTGGCGCGGATCATGTAGGCGGGCACCCCGAGGTCGAGCAGACGACTAATGGCCGTGGGCGCGTCGTTGGTGTGCAGCGTGGAGATGACCAGGTGACCGGTGAGGGCCGCCTGAATGGCCATCTCGGCCGTTTCCAGGTCGCGGATCTCGCCCACCATGATGATGTCCGGGTCCTGCCGCATGAGCGCCCGCACCCCGGAGGCAAACGACACGTCGATGTTGTGCTGTATCTGCATCTGGTTGAAGGCGGGCTCGACCATCTCGATGGGATCTTCGATGGTGCAGACGTTCACCTCATCGGTAGCCAGCTGCTTCAGGGTGGAATAAAGGGTAGTGGTTTTGCCGGAACCGGTGGGACCGGTGACCAGCACGATGCCGTTGGCCGCATGGGTCATGCCATGCCAGCGTTGATAGTCGTCCCCGGACAGGCCCAGCTCCTGAAAGCTTCGCAGCAGCACGTCGGGGTCGAAGATACGCATGACCATCTTCTCGCCGAAGGCGGTGGGCAGCGTGGACAGGCGCAGCTCGATCTCGTTGCCGTCCTGCCCCTTGGTTTTGACGCGGCCGTCCTGCGGCCGGCGTTTCTCGGCCACGTCCATGCGCCCCAGAATCTTGAGACGGCTGGTAACCGCAGCGTTGACCGCCGCCGGCAGCTCGTAGACGTGATGCAGGATGCCGTCGATGCGGAAGCGGATGAGGCCCTTGTCGCGCCGCGGCTCGATGTGAATGTCGCTGGCGCGCTGGTCGAACGCATACTGCAGCAGCCAGTCGACGATGTTGACCACGTGGGCGTCGTTGGCTTCCGGCGACTTGAGCGCGCCCAGCTCCAGCATCTGCTCGAAGTTGGCAATGCCGGACACTTCCATGCCCAGCTCCTGCGCCTTGGAGGCAGAGCGGGCGATGGTGTAGAACTCGAGCTGATAGCGGCTGAGGTCGGCCGGATTACAGACCACACGCTTGATGCGCCGCCCGCGCAACGTCTGCGTGAGCATGGACTCCCACTGGAACATGAGCGGCTGGCCGCTGGCGATGACCACCTGGTCGTCTGCCACGTCGATGGCGAGGATGTTGTGCCGCTCGGCAAAGGCGTACGACATGACCTCGGTGGCGGCGTTGACGTTGATCTTGAGCGGGTCGACACGCACATAGGGCTGATTGCCGCGCTCGGCGAGCCACATGGTCATGGTTTCGAGATCCAGCGTTCTGCCGGGCTCCCGCCGGTTCTCATACTCCCGCAGCGCAATGATCTCGAGCGGATGCATGTTCAGCTCTTTCTTGGTGCGCGGCGCGATGAGCACGTCTTCCGCCTGGCGCTGGCTGACGTAGCCGTCTTCCACCAGGGCTTCCAGGAGAATGGGCAGGTCGAGGAGCTGCTCGGCGCCGGGGTCGTAGGAGACCCCGCCGAACCCGCGGTGATCGGACAGAGAAGGCATGGCCTCGTCGGCCCCACCAGCCTGCGACTGCGGCGCACCCACGGTGGGCTCGATGGGACTGCCATCGGCCGTGGATGCCTCCCCGGGGGACGGCACCGCCTTCAGCGTGGGTTCCTTTGCCGCGCCTTGCGTGTTTCGGTTGTTGGGTGCCACGCCGTTGTCCGTGCGAGCTGTGTCATCCCGCAGTATCGCCCCGAACGGCCATTTTGCAAGCGCGTTCCGCGCGACCGTTGACGCCCGTCACACTTGTGAAAATGCCATGAAATCAAACAACTATGTGCATTGGAGGTGTGCTTGTGACTAGAATGGCGACCTTATCTGCCGGCGGCGCACAGCCCGGCAGGCGACGCACGCACCATATCCCGAGACGCGAAGCCAACGAGGAGCGAGAAACGGCCGTGCTGCCCACGTTCGACGACATGCTGACCCGCCTGGTGGGCGAGCCCTCTGTAAGCTCGACCACGCCCGAGATCGACCGGAGCAATCTGGCCGTGATCGAGCACCTGGCCAACTGGCTTGACGACCTGGGCTTTGCCACCGAGCTGATGCCGCTGCCCGACAATCCGCGCAAAGCCAACCTGGTGGCCACCTTCGGCAGCGGCGAAGGCGGCCTGGTGCTGGCCGGGCACACCGACACGGTGCCGTTCGACGACACCAAGTGGCAGAGCGATCCGTTCAAGGTGACCGAGAAAGACGACCGCCTGTACGGTCTGGGCACCTGCGACATGAAAGGGTTTTTTCCGGTGGTGCTGGAAGCCGTGCAGACCTTTCTGGACAAGCCGCTGCGCGCACCCATCACCATTGTGGCCACCTCCGACGAAGAATCTTCCATGGCGGGCGCCCGCTACCTGTCGGAGTCGGGCCAGCCGAAAGCCGATTACGCGATCATCGGCGAACCCACGGGCCTGATGCCCGTGTACGCCCACAAAGGCATCGCCTTCATGACCGTGCGGCTGCAGGGGCATTCGGGACATTCGTCGAACCCCGACCTCGGCTGCAACGCCCTGGATGCCATGTACGACGTGATGGGCGAGCTGATTCGCTTTCGCGAGGAACTGGCCATGAAAAACCAGAACCCCGCGTTCGAAGTGAGCGTGCCGACCATGAACCTCGGCTGCATGCACGCCGGCGACAGCCCCAACCGGATCTGCAGCCATGCGGAGCTGCAGATAGACATGCGCCTGCTGCCCGGCATGGACACACACGCCACCATAGAAATGCTGACGATGTGCTTGCAGGCGGCCGTGGCCAACTGCGACATCAAACTGGACGTGGCCACCCACTACCCGCCCGTGCCGCCGTTCGAGACAGCCCGGGAGGGCGATCTGGTGCAGACGCTGGCCCGCGAGTCGGGCAACGCGCCGGGCACCGTGGCCTTCGGCACCGAAGGGCATTTTCTGCAGAGCCTGGGCATGGAAACCGTGGTGTTCGGCCCCGGCAGCATCGACCAGGCCCATCAGCCCAACGAGTACCTGAGCCGCGATCAGATAGCACCGGCCGAGCGCATCCTGCGCACCGTGATCAACCGCTACTGCGTGTAGACCGATGCAGACGAGTGACTACGCCCGCTGGTTCAGGGGCTCCACCCCCTATATCAGCGCGCATCGCAACAAAACCTTTGTGGTGCTGCTGCCCGGCGAAGCGCTGGCGCACACGAACCTGACGAACATCGTGCACGACCTGGCGTTGCTGCACGTGCTGGGCGTGAAGCTGGTGCTGGTGCACGGCGCCCGCCCGCAGATAGATACAGCGCTGGCGGGCGAAGCGCTGCGTTTTCACGGTCACCGCCGGGTAACCTCCCCCGAGGCCATGGAAAAAGTGGCGGGGGTGGCCGGAGCGCTGCGCGCCCGGCTGGAAGCGCTGTTCTCCACCGGACTGCCGAACACGCCCATGCACAACGTGGACATTCCCGTGGTGTCCGGCAACTTCGTGACCGCGCAGCCCGTGGGCATTCTCGACGGCGTGGACCATGAGTGCACCGGCCTCGTGCGCCGCGTGCAGCGCGGGCGCGTGCAGGCCACGCTGGAAGCGGGCGCCGTGCTGCTGCAGTCGCCCATCGGCTACTCGAGCTCGGGACAGGTGTTCAACCTGGCCGCCGAGGAACTGGCCGCCGAGCTTGCCACGCAGCTGAACGCCGAGAAGTTCATTGTGTTCGACGACTTCATTGTGACCGGGCAGGACGGTGCGCGCGTGAGCACGCTGACACCGGTAACGCTGGAGCAGGCGCTGGAAGATCATCCGCCCGAACGGCAGAACCGCCTGCGCGCCCTGATACGCGCGGTGCGCGGCGGCGTGCGCAAAGCGCAGCTGGTGAACTTCGAACAGGACGGCGCGCTGCTGGCAGAGCTGTTCACAGCGGCGGGCGTAGGCACCCAGGTGCTGGAAGAGCAGCGCCAGCCGATACGCGAGGCCGTGGAGCGCGATGTGCCGGAGATTGTGGAGGTGCTGCGCCCGCTGGAGCAGGCCGGCGTTCTGGTGCGACGGGAGCGGGACGGGCTGGAACAGGATATCGACCGTTTTCTGGTGGCGGAGCTGGACGGCATTGTGGTGGGCTGCTGTGCCGTGTATCCCTATGGCGCACAGGCAGAGCTTGCCTGCGTGGCCGTGCACGAAAACTACCGGGGTCTGGCAAGCGGTAGCCTGGGCGAGGCGCTGCTGGCGGCTGCCGAGGAGCGTGCCCGACAGGCCGGCGCACAGAGCCTCTTCGTGCTGACCACCCAGACGCAGGACTGGTTCCGGGAGCATGGCTTTGACGACGCCGCGCCGGACAGCCTGCCCGACGAGAAACAATCGTTGTACAACTGGCAGCGTAACTCAGCTGTACTGAGCAAAGCGCTGTAGGAGAGAGAACCATGGCAGACGACCGCAAATATTCATCCACAGTAGTGGACGGCGTGGCGCAGGCACCCAGCCGCGCCATGCTGTACCCGGTGGGATTCACCGAAGAAGACTTCAAAAAGCCGCAGATTGGTATCGCATCGACCTGGTCGATGGTCACACCCTGCAACATGCACATCGACAAGCTGGCCGCAGAGTCGCTGCGCGGCGCCGACGAAGCCGGAGCCAAGGGCGTGATGTTCAACACCATCACCGTGAGCGACGGCATCAGCATGGGCACACCCGGCATGCGCTACTCGCTGGTGTCGCGGGAGGTGATCGCCGACAGCATCGAAACCGTGGTGGCCGCCCAGGGTTTTGACGGCTTCGTGGCCATTGGCGGCTGTGACAAGAACATGCCCGCGTGTGGCATGGCCATAGCGCGCCTGAACCGGCCCGCGGTGTTCGTGTACGGCGGCACCATTCTGCCGGGCGAGGAACGCCGCGACATAGTGTCGGTGTTTGAAGCCGTTGGGGGGCACGCTGCCCAGAAGGTGTCCGATATCGAGCTGAAAGAAGTGGAGCAGACGGCCATTCCCGGTCCTGGTTCCTGCGGCGGCATGTACACCGCCAACACGATGGCGTCGGCCCTGGAGGCCATGGGCCTGAGCCTGCCGAACAGCTCGGCGCAGAATGCGGTGTCTGAAGCAAAACTGATGGACAGCTACAACGCCGGCGTTGCCGTACGGCACCTGCTGGCCCGCGGTATCAAGCCCAGCGACATTCTCAGCCGCGAAGCCTTCGAGAACGCCATAACCGTGAGCATTGCCCTGGAAGGATCTACCAACGCGGTGCTGCATCTGCTGGCCATCGCCCATACCGCCGGTATCGAATTGTCGCTGGACGACTTCAGCCGTGTCGGCGAGCGCGTGCCCGTGCTGGCCGACATGCGGCCGGCAGGGCAGTTTGCCATGAGCGAGCTCATCGAGATCGGCGGCATCCAGCCGATGATGAAAATGCTGCTGCAGGAAGGCCTCCTGCACGGCGACTGCCTGACCGTCACCGGCAAAACCATGGCGGAGAACCTCGCAGAGGTCGAGGACTATCCCGCTGACCAGAAA
>CAZYYJ010000118.1:0-10443 GCA_964651595.1 uncultured Pseudomonadales bacterium
TCAAGGTTCGACGGCCCCCGGCGTGCAGTTGCCGCCGCGCGGGAAACCGCGTTGCTGCACGCGGCCAGCGGCGCCACGATGGGCGTTTCACCCACGCCGCGCACGCCATAGGGATGGCTGGGATTCGGCACCTCGATGATCTGCGTGTCGATCATGGGCAGATCAGACGCCACCGGAATGCGGTAATCCAGAAAACCCGCATTCTCCATGATGCCGTCGTCGTTGAAGATGTACTCTTCGTTCAACGCCCAGCCGATGCCCTGAGCCGCACCACCCTGCATCTGCCCTTCGACGTAAGACGGATGAATGGCCGTGCCCGCGTCCTGTATGGCCGTAAAACTCAACACGTCCACCTTGCCCGTGTCTTCGTCCACTTTCAGATCCGCGAAGTTTACCGAGAAACTTGCGCCGGCACCCTGAGCGTTGACCGATGCGCGACCCTGGATGGGGCCGCCGGTTTTGGCCGCCTTGCCGGCAAGATCTGCCAGCGACAGCGGCTTCACGTCGGCGTTCACGCCGGGCGCCGGAACGGCCTGCCCGTCCTGCCAGTCCACCTGGTCGGCGTCGATGCCCCAGGTCATGGCGGCGCGCTGCTTGCACTCGGCAATGACGTCTTCGCACGCCTGCACGACCGCCATGCCGGTGGCGAAGGTGGTGCGCGATCCGCCGGTGACGTTACAGAAGCCGGTGCTCTCCGTATCACCCACCTGGGCGCGCACGGCGTCGTAGTCCACGCCGAGCGTTTCCGCGGCCATGATGCACATGGACGCGCGGGAGCCGCCGATGTCAGGGCTGCCTTCGATCACCATCACGGTGCCGTCTTCGTTGATGTTGATTTCAGCGCTCGACTGCATGCCGATGTTGAACCAGAAACCGGCCGACACGCCGCGGCCGGCGCCTTCCGGCACGGGGCTCGCGTAGTTGGGGTGTTTCTTGGCGGCTTCCAGGCAGGCTTTGAAGCCGATGGGCGGAAACTTCGGCCCGTAGGGGGCGGTCGTACCTTCTTCGGCCGCGTTCTGCAGCCGCAGGTCGATGGGATCCATATCCAGCGCGATGGCCGCCTCGTCCAGCGCACACTCGAAGGCATGCATGGTCTGCGGTGCCCCCGGCGCGCGGTAGGCTGCCACCTTGGGTTTGTTCACCAGGACGTCGAAAGCTTCCACCACGAAGTTCTCGATATCGTACGGTGCGTAGATGGCCATGATGCCGGGCATGGTGGGCGCGCCGGCGAACGCGCCGGCCTCGAACGCGGACCAGGTCTGCGCAGCGGTGATGGTGCCATCGTTCTTCAGTCCGACTTTGACCCGGGTGACCGTGCCGGACGTTGGCCCCGTGGCGCGGAACACCTCTTCGCGCGTCATCTGCATTTTGACCGGACGGTTCGCCCTTTCCGAAAGAAGCGCTGCGACCGGCTCGAGATACACCACCGTTTTGCCGCCGAAGCCGCCGCCGATCTCCGCCGCAATGAACTTCAGATCCGACAGGTTCTTGCCGAGGATCTTGGCCGTGGACGTGCGGAACTCGAAGTGCCCCTGCGTGGAGCACCACACCGTGCCTTTGCCGGTCTCGTCGATGTTGGCCACGCAGGCGTGGGGCTCGATATAGCCCTGGTGGGCCATGGGCACCTTGTATTCGCGCTCGACGACCACGTCGGCCTGCTCGAACCCTTCGGCGACGTTGCCCCGTTCGAGTTTGCCGATGTTGGCGATATTGCTGGGGTTTTCGGGCTTCTCGGGCAGCGCGGTGTAGTTGTTCTCGTTCACCAGCACACTGTCAGCGTCCATGGCGGCAACCACATCCAGCACCGGGGCCAGCACCTCGTATTCGACGCGGATCGCCTCCAGCGCGGCCGCGGCAATGGCTGGCGTGCGCGCGGCAACAGCGGCCACGGCATGGCCGTGATACAGCACCTTGTCCCGGGCCATGACGTTCTTGGCCACGTCGCCGAGGGAACCACCGCCCTCACCGCCGACCTCACCCCCTTCGAGGTCTGGAAAGTCGCTGCCGCATACCGCAGCCAGCACACCGTCCATGGCCAGCGCGTCACCGAGATCGATGCTCTTGATGCGGGCGTGGGCGTGCGGGCTTCTGAGCACGCGGCCATGGATCATGTTCGGCAGGATCAGGTCGGCGCCGAAACGGGCCCGTCCCGTCACCTTGTCCACCCCGTCGGGGCGCACCGGTCGAGTGCCAACGTGCTTGTAATCTACGGCTTCTGCCATCCCTTCTCTCCTGTCGAATTCAGTCGCGGCCTGCTGAGCATGTGTGCGGTCCAACGCGGAAATCTAACACACGATCCGGAGGCGCTCCACGGGGGGGCCGGCAGCTTCATACGCTGCGCCCGCCGTCCACGTTGATGGCGGTACCGGTGAGAAAATCACCATCCTCCGAAGCGAGGTATGCCACCGCCGCCGCAACGTCCTTAGGTTGCGTCAGCCGTCCGCGGGGAATGCTGGCCACCAGCCGCGCGGTAGCCTCCTCGTCGAGGCTGTCGACGCCCATGGCGCCTTTCATGAACCCCGTGTCGGCAGCCACGGGGTTCACGGCATTCACGCGGATGTTGTGACGCGCCACTTCCAGCGCAAGGCCCTTGGTCATGGTCAGAACGGCGCCCTTGGTGCCGTTGTAAGGCGTGACGCCCGGGCGCGGCGCAACGGCACCCACCGAAGCAATGTTGACGATGGCGCCGCCGCCGTTGTCGATCATGGCCGGTATGAAGTGCTTGCAGCCGAGAAAGACACCGCGCACGTTCACGGCAAACACCGCGTCGAACTCTTCCACGGTGATTTTCCACAGCAGACGCTGGTGATGCGAATAACCGGCGTTGTTCACGAGCACCTGTACAGGCCCGAAGCCGTCCACCGCCCGCTCGGCCAGCAACGCCACCGCGGCCTCGTCAGCCACGTTGCACGGCACCGTCTGGCAGTCGCCGCCGGCGGCACGGAGGTCGCTGGCGACGCGCGCCATGCCGTCCTCGTTGATGTCGGCAAGCGTCACGCGCCCGCCTTCGCTGACGAAACGCGCGGCGATGGCTTCGCCAAAGCCAGAGCCTGCGCCCGTAACCACGATGTGTTGCCCTTCGAAGCGCTGCATGGATGTCCCCCTCAATGTTCCGGATCGTTTGCCGCGAGGCCGAATTCCCGGCGAATTTCGTCCCCGTGCTCGCCGAGGCGCGGCGGGCGACGGTAGAAGCCGGCTTTGGTGTCGGTGAATTTGAACGGCGTGCCGACGATGGCCACCTCGGGATTGTCTCCCGGCAGGTCGAACCGCGTGATCATCTCCCGCGCCGTTGTGTGCGGATCGGCAAAGATGTCCCCGGCGCGGTTGACAGGACCGCAGGGCACATGGCCGCCCAGGGTGGCGACCACTTCGGCTTTGGTCTGCGGACCCGTCCAGGCACTGATGACCTCCAGCACAAAATCTGCGTGCCTAGCCCGGACGAAAGTATTGCGCGTGTCGTCGTGGTCGATGAGATCTTCCCGCGCCATGGCCCGGCACAGGGCCGCCCAGTGGTTGGCGCCAGGCGCCGCAATGGCAACGGCGCCATCGCGCGTGGGGAACACGCCGAAGGGGCACAGGTTGGGATGGTGCGCACCGCGCGGGCCGAGCTGCGTGCCGTTGTAGCCGTAGTTGACGACAACCGTTTCCGCCAGCGCCAGCATGGCGTCGTACATGGCGATGTCCACGAATTGTCCCTCGCCGGTGGCCCGCGCATGATGAATGGCGGACACCACACCCAGGGCCATGAGCGTGCCCGGATAGATGTCTCCCACGCTCGCGCCACTGGGATTGCCGAGCTCGTCCGCCGGCCCCGTGATGCCGACGAGACCGCCCATGCTCTGCGCGACGATGTCGTATGCCGGCCACTCGGCGTAGGGGCTTGCGCCCGTGCGCGGGTCGCCGAAGCCGCGGATACAACCGTAGACGATGCGGGGGTTGCGCGCTTTCAGGGCCTCATAACCGAGCCCAAGGCGATCCATGACCCCGACCCGCATATTTTCCACCAGCGCGTCAGCCTGCTCCACCAGGCCCAGGAGCGTCGCCTTGTCGTCGGGGTTTTTCAGGTCGAGCACAATGCTGCGCTTGTTGCGGTTGATGCTGGCGAAGTAGCCCCCGTAGTCCACGCCGGCGTGGCCACCCTGAGCGGCATTGGCATAATCCGGCGGCAACGGCGGGCTGCTGCGCGACATGTCGCCATGGGGTGGCTCCACCTTGATGACGTTGGCGCCGAGATCCGCCAGCAGCGCCGTGCCGAAGGGCCCCGCCAGCGCCATGGTGCAATCGATGATGGTGAGGTCCTTGAGCGGACCGGTGGCTGGATGCATGTTGTTTCTCCCCGGAACTTCTGCGCTTGGCCGCTGCCCGCCCGGCTACCGCGCGTTGAACATGACAAACGCAAGCACCGCGTACGCGCCGAGCACCGCCACCAGCACGAAAGTGCCCTGGGCGCCAATCAGGCGCGGATAGTTGGCGCCTTCGTTGCGCGCCAGGCCCCACGCGTGCAGCACACGCAGCGCCACGAGGGTTGCCCCGCAGCCGTGCAGAAACCCGGCGCTGGCCCCTGATTGCTCCACCAGGTAAAGCAGCACCAGTGCCAGCGGCACGTTCTCGACGAAATTGGCCTGTACCCTTTCGGCTGCGTTCGGCTGCCACTCCGGCAGCACCCGCGCGCGCAGACGCACGTAAAGCACGTAGTTGGCCAGCAGCACCGCAAGCAGGGCCAGCAGCCCGGCGTAGAGCAGCGTAATGCTCATACGATGAGGCCTGCGATCATGAGCACCACGCCCAGCAGAATCAGCGCGATGCCGATCCAGGCGTACTGGTCGAGCCAGAACACCTGAAACGCGGCCGGCGTGCCCGCCGCGGGTTTGGGGCTGTCTTCGGATCGCGTGAACTGACTGGGTGTGGGCGCCACCCAGACGATCTGCGCACCGTGCCAGAGGCAGCCGACGGCCACGGCCAACAATGGTAGCGACATGGGTCACCTTCAAAAGCGGGAACGCTGATAGCATACTCCAAGCCGTTCGAAAGGGGATGAGCGAGAGCGAATGCGGGGAAATTTCAGAGGATATCTGCCAGTGGCAATGCTACTGGCCGGACTGCTTGCAGCGGGCTGCGCCGATCAGGAGACCCCAGAGCAGAACGAGGGACCGGCGGCAACGGTAGAGGCGACCATCGCTGCCACGGATGCCGCCACAGATCCCAACAGCATGCAGGCGATACGCGACGCGCAGCTCGCGCGTGAAGCCATGCCGGGCAAAGTGCACTACGACGCGGTGTGCGCCAGCTGCCACGACGGCACGGTGCAGCGGGCGCCGCACAAAGACATGATCGGGCTCATGACCCCGGAGTCGATTCTGGCCGCCATGACGTCCGGCGTGATGCAGGCTCAATCGGCAACGCTGGGCGACGATGCCCGCAGGGAGCTGGCGGAATACCTGGCCGGCCGCAGCCTCGGCCAGCAACCCGAGGCAATTCCGGCTTGTGACGCAACCGTGGCCTTCGACGCACTGGCGCCGCATCTTGCCGCCAACTGGGGCTTTGACGACAACAACCGGTTCATCGACGCCGCCACGGCAGGCTTGGACGGCAGCCTCGAACAGCTCGCACCCGTCTGGGCCGTGAGCTTTGCCGGCGCCAACCGGGTGCGTTCGCAGCCCGCTTTTGCCGGCGGGTTGCTGTTTGTGGGCTCGCACAATGGCAGTGTTTACGCGCTGGATCAGGCGACGGGTTGTCGCGTCTGGCGCTATCAGGCTGCCGCGGAGGTACGAACCGGTATCGTGGTGATGCCCTGGTCGACGGCAGCGCAGTCCACCACGCTGTTTTTCGGCGACGTGCTGGGCAATGTGTATGGTGTGGACGCACGCAGCGGCAGCGAGCTGTGGCGGCTGCGTGCCGACGATCACCCGAACGCAACCATCACCGGCACTCCGAGCCTGGCCGAAGGCACGCTGTACATCCCCGTGTCTTCCCTGGAAGTGTCGCTGGCCGTTGATCCGCACTACGCGTGCTGCACGTTCCGCGGCTCGGTGCTGGCTGTGGACGCGGCCACGGGCGAACGGCAGTGGCAGAGCTACACCATCAGCGAGCCCCCTGTGCCGCAGAAGAAAAACGCGGTGGGCGTGGACATGGTGGGTCCTTCCGGGGCAGTGATCTGGAACAGCCCTACGATCGATCGAGACCGCGGGCTGCTGTACGTGGGCACGGGCGAGAACATGTCTTCACCCGCAACCGGCACCAGCGACGCGATCATTGCCATGGAGCTGGCCACCGGTGCCATCGCGTGGGTGTTTCAGGCCACGCCGAACGATGCCTGGAACACCGCGTGCGATACCGATACGCCGCAGAACTGTCCGGAGGAAGACGGGCCCGATTTCGACTTCGGCGCCGGTACCATGCTGGTGGCGTCACAGGCCCACGGACAGCTCGTGATCGGCGGACAGAAGTCCGGCCTTGTCCATGCCCTGAATCCCGACACGGGCAAGCTGGTATGGCAGACCCGGGTGGGCCGGGGCGGCATACAGGGGGGCGTGCATTTCGGCATGGCCGCCGCAGACGGGCGTCTGTTCGTACCGATCAGCGACATGGCGGATGGCCGCAGCTATCCAAATCCGGACCGGCCGGGCATGCACGCCTTGAACGTCGATACGGGGGAGATCGTGTGGTCGACCCTGCACGAGGACCGCTGTGACGGCCAGGCCTTCTGTCACCCGGGGATTTCGCAGGCCCCTACCGTGATTGGCGACGTGGTGTTTGCCGGTGCGATGGATGGGATGTTGCGCGGCTACCGCGTGAGTGACGGCGCGGTAGTCTGGTCGCTGGATACCACCGGCGAGTTTGCCACCGTTGCCGGCACGGTGACCAACGGAGGCTCGTTCGGAGGGGCGAGCGGTCCTGTCGCTTTCGGGGGCCGGCTGCTGGTGAGCTCCGGCTACGGGCTGTACAACCACATGCCGGGCAACCTGCTGCTGGCGCTGGCATTGCCGGGCACCGCGGCGGCCGGTGGCGAATAGCGGGCGATAGCTGATGAACACAGACGCTGACACTCTGCAGCGCCTCGACCAGCTGGAGGCCATTGAAGCAATCCGCAAGCTCAAGGCCCGCTATGGACAGGCCTGTGACGATGACCACAATCCAGACAAGCTGGCGCCCCTGTTCACCGAAGACGCCGTGTGGGAGGCCAGCACCATGGGGCGCGCCGAGGGGCGTGACGCCATAGCAGAGATGTTGGGCGCGTTGGGCCGCAGCGGCACGATCCGCAACTCGGCGCACAATTTCATGAATCCGATCATCGAGGTGAGTGGCGATGAGGCCACCGGCGACTGGCGCCTGATCATGTTGTACACGGGTCGGTACCCGGACGGCTCGTTGCACTTCTCGCGCATCATCGGCTGGTATCGGGAACAGTACCGGCGCGTCGACGGTTGCTGGTACATCCACCGTCTGCACTGCGAGGTGGAAGAAGCGGCGCCGTATCTGCTGGCACCGGAACATGCGCTGACGGCTGACCCGTAACGCAGAAAGAAACACTGAGGACGAGACCATGAGCGACGAACAGGCCATCCAGAGGCTGGCGCAGATCTACGCCGACGGGGTGATGCAGCGCGATGCCGAGCTGTGGGGCAATACGTTCACAGCCGACGGGGAGTGGCATCTCGGCGCCGACCGGCCGCCGGTGCAGGGGCGCGAGAATTTGAAGGCGTTCTGGTCGCAGGTGATGGCCGGGTACCCGAACGTGCTGCACTGGGTGCAACCGGGGGTGATCGAAGTGGACGGCGATCGAGCCCGGGCGCGGTTCTACATACAGGAGAACATCAAAGACGCCGAAGGCAACGCCTTCCGTGTGGCAGGCGTCTACAATGACGAGCTGGCAAAGGAAAACGGCGAATGGCGTTTTGCCGTGCGGCGTTTTCACAGCATCTACCGCGGACCGGTCGACATGAGCGGCGACTGGTTCGGCTATCCGCATCAGCACTGAGGAGCACACCATGGCCGAATCGATCGTAAGCAACGCCGGGCAGAACGAGCCGCCGTCCCATCACGGAGGGCTTGAGAACCTCGACGAGGAGCACAGCTACTGGATCGAGGACTTCGAGGGCACCGTGCCTGCGGATCTGGAAGGCACTTTCTTCCGCAACGGCCCCGGGCGACAGCGTATCGGTGATACGAAATACGGGCACTGGTTCGACGGCGACGGCATGCTGTGCGCGTTCTCGTTCAGCGACGGCAAGGCCCATTTCAAAAACCGCTACGTGCGCACGCCGAAGTACTTGGCTGAGACCGCCAGCCAGGGCATCGAGTATCGCGGCTTCGGCACGCAGATTCCCGGCGGCTTCCTCAAGAACATGGGCAAAATGCCCGCCAATCCGGCCAATACGAATACGATTTACCACGGCGGGCACCTCTTCGCGTTGAACGAAGGTGGTCATCCGTGGGAACTGGATCCGAGCGATCTCAGCACCGTGGGTGAATACGATTTCGACGGCGGGCTGGCAAAGTCGCAGGTGTTCAGCGCCCACGGGCGCGTGCATCCGTGGACCGGGGATTACATCAATTTCGGCGCGGGCATGGACGGCTTCGGCTGGAAGGGGCCGAAGCCGTGTCTGTTCATTTACCGGATCGACCCCACCGGGAAGATGGTGAAGAAGGGTGCAGTGCCGCTGGACACGTTCCCGTTCTGTCACGATTTCGCACTGACGGAGCACTATGCAATTTTCTTCATCGGCTCGATCGTGTTCGACGGCATGGGCGGCGTGATGCTGGGGACAAAAACGATCTCGGACGTTGTGCAGTACAACGGGGCCATCCCCATGCGCGCGCTGGTGGTGGATCTGGACACCCGCGAGGTGGTGAAGACTTTCGAAACGGACAACGGCGCCATCATTCACTTCGGCAACGCCTTCGAGGACGGCGATAGCGTCGTGGTCGACGGCATGTATCAGCGTGGCTTCGAGGCCAACGACACACTGGTGGACGTATTCAACCCGGACAAGGGTTTCGGCGGCGGGTGGTATCACCGTTACACGCTCGACATGAAGAGTGGCGCGCTGAACGTGGAACAACTGTCCCCCACCGAGAGTGAGTTCCCGACCTTCAACCCGTCGAAAACCGGCAGCCGTCACAGCGTCTGCTACACCGCCTGCGCCGTGGAGAACGGTTACAACGGTTTCTTCAATGGCTTCCAGCGCGTGACCTACGACGGCGACTGCGACCTGGTCACCCTGCCGCCCGGCTACTACGGCTCGGAACCACTGTTCGCGCCGGCAAAAAACGCGGCGCGGGAAGACGACGGCTATCTCCTGGAAGTGGTGTACGACGGCTTTGCGCACAAGTCGGACCTGCACATCTATCGCGCCGACAACGTGCACGACGAGGTGGCGCGACTGCCGCTGAAACACCATGTGCCGCATCAGTTCCACGGCTACTTTACACCGAACGTCTTCTAGCCCGGGACACACACAATTCGTGGCTCACACGGGCTGAGCCACAACTCACACCAGAGATCGGTGAGCGCTGATGCTAACCGGCGAGGATGAAGCCCAGGATGGTGCATGGCCACACCGCGCCACCAACTGGTTGATTCCTCCGCAGCTGTGCCGTACCACATTGTCTCCCGATGTGTTCGCCGCAGTTGGCTGTGTGGGTTCGACGCAATAACTCAGCGCGACTACAGTCACCGAAAGGCATGGCTCGTCGATCGATTGGCGCAGCTTGCCGGGGCCTTTGCGGTGGATGTCTACGCGTACGCCGTTATGTCAAACCACTTTCATCTCGTGGTGCACTACGATCCGCGCGCTGCGCAGAAATGGACTGACCACGAGGTCGCACAGCGGTGGTTGAGGGCTTGTCCTCCTAAGCTCCAGGACGGGTCCATCGACGAGGGCCTCAGAGAGCTGAAACTCGCAGCACTATTGGCCGATCCTGATCAGGTAGCTCAAGCGCGCAGCAAGCTCGGCTCACTGTCGGTATTCATGAAGCTGCTGAAGCAGCCAATCGCCCGCCGAGCAAACCTGGAAGATGGCTGCAAAGGACACTTCTTCGAACAGAGGTTCTATTCGGGCGCGTTGCTTTCGAAGAGAGCAGTGCTGGCCGCAATGGCTTACGTAGATCTCAATCCAGTGCGCGCTAGAATCGCCCGGTCAATCGCCGAAGCCACGCACACCTCAGCACACGAGCGGTTGTTCGTTCGCCACGAGAGCTTAGCGGGCCAACTCTGTCCCGTGCACGCCGGTCTCGGAGGATCGCCCACACTGCAAATCACGCTGAGTGACTACGTAGACCGTCTGGAGGTGCTGCTTCCAGACCCACCCGCCCGCTGGTCTGAGCGCAAAATCAAACGCTGGCAAGAGCAGGTAGCAAATCTGCGAAAACGGCAGCGCGTATTCGGTCCCCAGACGAGAATCAGTAAATGGGTCGAAGCACGCGGTTGGCAGCTGCGGGAAA
>CAZYYJ010000119.1:0-10293 GCA_964651595.1 uncultured Pseudomonadales bacterium
TCCACGCTGAAGCCGAGCCCGCGCGGCATGGGCGTGATGACGTTGATGGCACCGTGCAGGGCGTTACCCCCCAGCACCGCGCTGGCGGGACCCCGCCATACCTCAATCGCTTCCGCCTGCTCCGTGTTGGCTTCAAAGAGGTTGTTGATGTTGCAGAATCCGGCCGGGCGGATCGGAACGCCGTTTTCCAGATAGCTGAATTCGCCGCAGGCGCCGGCGCCGGTGAACACGGGCGAGCGGATCGCTGTGAGGTGTTCCTGCCCCGAACCGCGACTCACCCAGACACCGGGCACACGCGCCAGCGCTTCGTTGACGTGGGTGGCGCCAATGAGGCGAAGCTCCTCGGCAGCCACCTCGCTGCTGCTGCCCGTTGTGCCCAGCCGCGCGTTGATGCTGGCCGTCACAATCATTTCCTCCACCAGCTCGGGCCCTGTCTCGTCAGCCGTGGCGGGCATGGCAAAGGCAAGCAGATAAAGACAGACGGCAAGGCGGTAAGGGCCACCCGGGGAAACTTTCATGCGGGACACACTTCGGGAAAATCGCGGCAAGATACCTGTGTGGGGCACCTTATTCAACGCGCGGTCTGGCACCACGGTCGCTGCCGGCGGGTGCCAGGAAGCGCCGCAGCAGACTCTGATCGAACTTCATGCGCAGTTTTACATAGGGTCCTTCAACGCTGTATTCCGCGGCGACGAAGTCGTCGTCATCGAAACCCTCGAAGTTGTACCCCACGCTCAGCCAGCTGTCGCCGAGCACCCGCATGCCCGCAGACAACCCCCACGATCGTTCCAGCGTGTCGGCACCAAAGGACTTCAGCACAGAACCACGCACGCCCAGATCGAACCGGGGCGAGACGTTGTAACGATATTCGCCTCCCATCAGCAGCGTCACGCTGTCGAATTCCTGTCCGTCAAACTGCTCCACCACGTATTTCCCGGCCAGTTGCAGGCTCGCCTGATGGGTAGCGTTGGGTTTGAAGTTGGCGCCGAGATTCGTCACCCACTTGCGAGCCCGGGTGTCGAACGTCGCTGAGCGTCGTTCATCCAGCACGAGATCCGTGCGCTGGAGAAAGGTCCAGGCGCTCTCGCGAGGCCGCCATGCCAGCGCAAAGCGGATATCCGCGCTGTCATTCACTGCACCCCCATCGAGTTCCTCTTTCAACAGCGCAGCGCTGGTAGAGACGACCCGGCCTTCGGAAAGCTGCCGGTTGGCGCCGAGCGCGAGGTTCCATTTGTCGCTCACGTCACCCTGATGAAACTCGAGCCGTGACGTGGCGTGCCAGTTGTCCTGCTGATAACCCACCCCGAAAAATGCGGCGCTGAAGTCGTTGTTCAGGCTGCCAACCGTGGGAGGTACGGCGCTGTTGAACGCGGGCTGGGCGGCCTCTCCGCGCTGGGTCAGCGTCTGCACCCGGTCCATGCCCACATCGATCAGCCAGGCATCGGTCAGCCGGAACTGTTGCAGCAGCCCCGTCGTGGCAAACACCCGTTCGCCATCTTCACCCTGCTCGCGTTGCACCATGGTGCTGATGTCCGCCCCGTTCCAGGGACGGCTGCGGACGCCGAAGCGCGTGTCCTGCGTATCCCGGGCCTCGCTCCAGGACAGTTCCTGCTCCAGGAACAAACGCACGTTGCGGGGCAACTTATACTCGGCACCCAGGATCGCCCGCGTCGGATAATCGGCGACGTCATCGTCCAGAAGGTCGAGCTCGGCGTCGCTGCGCAGCACCAGCCGGCTGCCGAGGAAACTGCGTGAGGCGCCGAGCGTGGCCTGCGCCGTGCGCGCATCCCCCCCTTCACCGTCTTCCTCCACGCCGCGCAGTCCCGCGGTGAGGTGTGCCCCCCAGCGCTGGTGCTCAGCTTGCGCGTTCAACACCAGCCGCCGGGTACCGTCCGCCAGCACTTCCTGCCGGAAGAGCTGCGCGCCGAGGATGGTGTGCTGATTCAGACGCAGCTCGCCTTCCATGCCGGCCTTTCTCGTGCCCTGCTCGATGCTCGCCTGGTGCCCGAGACCGTAGCCACCCTCCTGCTCACGGAAATACACCCGCCCGGCGAGGTTCTCAGCAGTTCGCTCCAGTTCCACCAGATAGGCATCGGCGTTCCAGGCCCGATCCGTATCCGTGCGTGCGGCTTCCACGGTGAGCTTGTGCCGCGCATCGAGCTGCCAGGTCACATCCAGCCCCGTCATGGTGCCGCCCTGGCCGGTGGTGCCGTCATCAACATGAATCAGCGCGACTTCGCTGTCCTGCGCGTCCAGCCGGTACGCGGCCCGCAGCCCGGCGACAATTTCCTCGTCCGCCGCCTCCGGCGCCACCTCGTACTCCACTTCGATGTATATCGGATTGAAGTTTTCGTCCTGACTGAAGACGGGTTGCTTGAAGATCAGCGTGCCGCGATCGTAGTCGATGGTGTAATCGGCGAAGCGGTTCAGCGCCGTTTCGGCCACGATGACTTCCGTACGGAAGCGGTCACGGGTGACGAGGCGCACCTGTTCGCTGTAACGCACCAGCGGCTGGCGCGACAGACGATACACCCCCGACGTGCCGTCTCCGCGCAGTTCGTCCCGCACGAATGCCTGATCCGTCTCGCTGGCAAAGGCTCTAAGCTCCACGCTCTCGCCGAACCAGCCGACGTTCACCCCGTTCAGGCGTCGATCGTAGCGCGTGAGCTCGGCACGATTCAGCTCGGTGTCGAAGTCTCCGGCCACGGCACTCAGACGCGCCCGCTCGACCTTCAGGTACAGTTTCTGCTGACTCTGGGCGTCGAAGCGCTGCGACGACCCATCCCCGTAGAGCGTGTAGAACTGGTTGGGATCGATCTGCTCACGCAGCGAGCGCTCGAAGGCCTTGTCGGTGTCGTAGGCTGCTGTGAGCAGCCAGTCGCCGCGCACCGCGCCTTTGGCGTAAAACGCGATGCGCCCGTCGGTGATCGACTCGGTGACATTGCCCCGCGGGGCCAGCGCACCCTCCAGCGTAGCGCTGGCCCAGGAACCTTCTGCCAGGCCCACCAGAATCCAGTCGCGGGCCCCGGGCACCAGCCGCGCGCGGATCGTTTCGCGACGCACCTGGTCGAATTGAAAGTGCAGGCTCACCTCCCCGGCGCTCGTGGTTGGTTCGAGCTGGATGTAGGCGACTCCATCCCGCAGCACCCGATAGCGCAGGTTGTCGAACTCGTTCGACAGATTTTCCAGGTGTCTGGTTTTGTCGAGCGGCGCGTACGGTGCGCTGACAGCAAACTCCCCCGTGCTGCCCGCACGCACCGGGTAGCCCGCCCGGTCGTAGAGCTTCACGGCCACCACCGGCGGTGTCAGTCCATCCGCGACCAGGTGCGATGCCTCCGGCACGAACTCGGCGCGCGCCGCACCGCTGGAGAAGTGCACGCTGCGGGCGTAGGTCTGCACCGTTTCGCCGCCGCTATCGAGCAGACGCACGTCGATGAGGCTGTCACTTTCCGAGATAGGCACACCGCTCCAGATGCTCAAGGTCAAACCCAGCTCGTGATGCGCTACCGTGCCTTCGTAGGTGAGCGGATTGACGAGCTCACCATCCACCAGCAGCTGTGGTCGCAGCTTCGACCCATGCAGCACGGCAACGGGTATGGCAGGAATGACCGGGTTGAAGCGTGCCGGTGGCCAGACCACGCCTGGCGCGTGCTGATGCGCCTCGATCCAGGCCGTATCGAATTCCGGCGCCTCACCGCGATCCAGCGCGGGCAGGCGGTACGGGATCTGCTCGTCTTCTGCCAGCGCCACGGACAGCAGCGTCTTCTGCGCCCGACTGCGGGCCCGATTGTCACCGATGCTCGGCTCGTGCACACCGCTGACGATGCGCACCTCTCCACTGCCGGCGGGCCCGGCGCCGGCTTCAGCCGCGGAAACCCGGGAATCCGCGACGGTCATCAACGACGCGGGCCACACCAGGCTGAGCTCGTTCTCCGCCACCGGTGTGCGCACCTTGCCCGCAGGGGTATGCAGCGCCACGATGCCTTTGGACAGCATCGGCGTGGGCGCAAAGGAGCCCGCAGCCTCGCGCAGCACTTCAGGGCGCACCCGGGCAGCAAACCGCAGCTGCCAGTGGGCTTCGAGCATCTCGTCCTGTCCCGCCGGCACCTCCAGTTCAGGCAGCTTGAAGGTGAGCGCGTTGAGCTCGATACCGGAGGGATCGCCCAGCACCTGCCCGTCCAGCGTCGCCGAGCCCGGTACATAGGCGAGTTGCTCGTCGAGCATGATCGTTGCTCGCACCTTTTCCAGCGTGAGGCCGAACTCCGTCTGCGCCAGGCGCAGCTGGTAGTTGTAAGTCACCGTGCCGGCCTCCGGCTGCGCCTGTCCATCCAGACGCGTGGTCAGCACACGCTGGTCGGGGGCTTTCGGCTTCACAAAGAAGTCCACCCGCCAGATGCCCCCGCCGGCAACATCCACAAACTGAGACAGGGCATTGCCCCCCGTAGCCGTGGTGTCTTCACAGCGAACGGGTTCGAGATGTGCGGGCACGGCGGCCTCATCCAGTTGCACCACGTGGGTACCGGGTTCGACGGCAGCAAAGTGAAATTTGCCGACCGGATCCGCGACCACGAAGCTGCCCGTTTCCAGCCAGACCCGCGCCCCCGCCAGACCAGCGGCATCATCGAGCGCACACGTTTCGTCAGCCACCTCCCAGACCTGGCCCACGATGATGGCGTGCGAGCGCAGCAGGTCTTCACGGACCACGGTGTCGGCAAAGGCGACATTCGCCCCGGCAATGCCCACGCCCCGTGCCGTTGCCTCGTTGCGGGCCATGCCCTGACGGGCACCGGCGGACACTTCCACCACGTAGCGCACTTCCACCTCGTCGCCCGGGCCGAGATCACCGACGGGCACGATCAACTCGCGACCGTCGCTGCCCACCCGGGGATCCGGCGTGCGCTGGCGATTCACCTGGAGAGACCCCACCGCATAGCGGAAACCCGGCGGCAGGCGGTCGACCATCTCCACCGCAGCAACCGCTTCCTGCGCATCACCGTTGCTCACCGTCACCTGATACTGCAGAAAGTCGCCGACAGCCACCGCGTCTTTGCTCGCCTGCTTGGTGACAAACACCTCCACGGCCACGGGGTCGAGGGGCAGATCGAACGCCACCGGCACGCCGGCCACCACTGTGAACTCACCCCCGCGACTACCGTCGTTCAGCACATACGGGCCCGCAGCCAGGGCGTTGAGTGCCGCGTCATCCGCCACGGAAGGAAACGTGTGCGCGATGGGCGGCGTGACCGCCAGCCGGTAAGCGCCAGGGGGTATCGTGGGCCACGCAAAGGTGCCCGGCGCGAAGTCGAAAGGCGTCCCCGCCGCATCCTGCACGCTGCCGCCACTGGTCACCGTTGCCGGAAACGGCGTGACGCCATCGCTGCTGAATACCTGTGCCGGCAGCCCCGTGACAGCATCGAGCAAGGTCACCTCAGCGCCGTCGAGCAGACCGCCGTCCGCACTGGAAAACACCGTGAAGCCCGGATCCAGCAGCACGTCCGCGCTCGCCGTATCCTGCGGATCCCCCGCGTCGCTGTAGCGGAACACGAACGCGCTGGCGGATGCGCCTTCCAGCACGCAGTTTCCGCTCACGGGCGGTGCCGCCGCGGTCTGCACGAAGCCGGTGAAGACACCCGTGGACGCGCCCGTTTCGAACAGCGTCAACGTCTCGGCATCGGCCCCGGCCACCACGACCGTCACGGTGTCGGGCGCAAAGGGATCGAGATCCTGGTCCGCATCGGTGAGCTCCACAAAGACGGCATCTCCGCGTTGCACCCGCCCCGCGGGGGTGAGCGGCAGCGTGGCAGGCAGCGCCTGCGGGCCGAGAGCAAGCGTGACCGGTGTCCCGCTGTCCACCGGCGAACCCGCGTTCAGGCACTGGCTGCCTGTTACCACCCGCGGCGGTGCATCTCCCGACGGCACTGCCCGCAGCGTTCTGAGCACGCTGGTGGTGGGGGTGATCGGCAGCAGATCGAGGGGCACGTCAATGAGCGCAGGCCCGGCAGTGAGCAGATCGAACGCAACGCCGCGGGAGGCATCGCTCAGCTCCCAGGGTGCGCCCGGCAGCTGCTGTAAGTCCCCATCAGCGGCCACGGACGGAAAGGCGAAACGGTTCGGAGGGCTCACCAGCAGTTGCAGCGTGCCCGCCGCCACCAGCGGCAACCGGAAGGCACCGTCTACGGCGCCGTCCGCTGTGGCCAGCATCCCGCTGACCGCGGTTCCGCTGGCCGGGGACCCATCGTCGGCAAATACCGCCGCCGGCGCGCCGTCGGCGGTCACCAGCTGTAGCTGCGCACCGTCGATCGCCCGCCCCGTGGCGCTGTCGAAGACGCGGCTGACAGGGTCGAACACACCGCGCCCGGTAAACTCGCTCGCCCCGACGGCATACGTGGCCGTCACAGTTTCAGACACCCTCACTTCCAGCACGCAGTTACCCGGTGCAGCGGGTGCCCCGGCGGTGACCACGTGCCCCGTGAAGATCCCGGTGTTCACATCGCTCTCGTTGAGCGTGATCAGTTCGCTGTCGGTACCGGCGCCCGCGTCGAAGCGTACGTCGATCTGCTCGGCAAGCGTCGGATCAACATTGGCCGCAACGGCAAAGACGCGGACGAACAGGGACTCGCCAGCCTTCAGCGGCGCATTCACGAGGGGCAGCGGCGCACCGGTGGGCACGGGCGCGCCGAACGCATCCACTGCAGCCGGCTGTGGCACCGCACCGGAGCCCGCATCGCAAAACGCCGGCGCCACGGTGGCGGCGGCTGCATCGGGATCGGTTGGCGCATACCGCAACAGAGTCACCGTTGGATCGTCGCCCGCCCCGCCGCCGGGCGGCGTCGCCGTAACCGTGAACGATGCGGTGATCGCCTCGCCGCCACTGTCCGTGGCAGTGACGTTCAGCGTCACCGTCGTGCCGAGTGTCAGGCGCTCGGCATCGGTGAGCTTGAGCACCCCACCCACAACTTCAAACCGGGCATCGTCCACCACAAAGGTGAACGTGTCTGCCACATCCGGGTCCACCACCGTGAGCGTCCCCACCGGCGCCCCCGCGGTGCCCGCCGCTAACGACAAGCTGTCCAACGCCAGGGACACCGGCGGCTCGTTCTGATCGGTGACGGTGACCGTAAAGCTCTGGCTGACGCTTGCGCCCGCCGGATCCACGGCATCCACGATCACCGTCACCGTCGGTTCGGTCTCGAAGTCGAGGCTCACGCCGTCAGCCAGACGCAACGTGTCCCCATCCACCACGAAACGCGGATCCGACACGGTGAACGTGTGTACGTCCCCCGGATCGAGATCCAGCACCGTGAGCACACCCACGGGCGCCCCGGGCACGCCTTCCGCCACCACGGGCGGAGCCGGCAGCTCGATGGCGTACGGGGGACTGTTGGCGGCATTTGCGTCGGTGAACAGCGTGATGCTGCCACTCGCGGTGTACGCGGCACCGTCCACCTGGTAAGTCGCTTGGGCGACATTCGTGAAGGGCGTGTCAGGAGGGATGGCCGCAGCGGGCGCCGCGAGCCAGGCACAGAGCAGAGCCGCCGCGAGACGAAACCAGACCCTGAAACGCAAAAACAGGGTACACGAGGTACCCTGTTTCCGCTCAGCGCCTGGTCCGCTTCTCAGCTTGCCGGATGGTTTGCTCCGTGCCGTCCTGGGCATCGCGAATCCGTTTCTGCGCTAAGACCGACCAAGGCTTACGGGGCCTAGGTGTCGTCCACCGTAGCCACGTAGGCAACGTATCCGGTCTCCGCCGTAGGCGTGCCGTCACAGTCACCGAGGTTGGCATCGTCGATTTCCGGGCCCGGGTCGAATGCCGACGAAGTCAGCGTGCCGGTACCGCAGGCCACGGTGTGGTACTGCGCATCCGGGGCAATGGCGGCATCGAGCGTGAAGGTCACAGTGCTGCCATTGATGTCGATATCCACGGAATTGGGCAGTTCGATGCCGCCCTGCGCGGTGCCGGGGGTGATCAGTGTCTCCGGGATGTCGTCGTCGATGAGCACCGTGGTGGCGTTGACGCCCGAGTCGGCGCGCACGCCGATGACATAGAGCATGACTGCACCGGGAATGGCCTTCGGGTTGTTGCCAGTCAGCGCGCCTGCACCGTCGTACTTGTTGCCCGTGACCGGATCCCACAGCACTTCGACAAACTTGGCGATGCCGAGCGCCACACGAGTGCGGAAACCCGACGTGTCGGACGCCTGCGCGTCGAAATCTTCGTCCGTGATGCTGACGGCATCACCCACGTAGTCGTAGCCAAGGTCTTCCGCATCTCCGGAAGCGGTTTCGGCGAAGACGTTGTCCACGCCGTTGAGGTTGTTGGTGGCGATACCCGGATCGCCCACGCCAGGCGTGGAGTTGCCGCTGTCGTCCGTCTGCACCACCGTGGTACCCGTGGCTTCGGTGATGGCCGCAACCAGCGTATAGGTCTCGAAGAGGTCCGGCGCGGTGCCGCCAGCCACGTCGATGGTGACGTAGTAATCCCGGCTCTCGTCCTCCGCAAACAACGGAGCGGCGAGTACCGGCTGGATGCCGAGGGCCGTGCCTACCACATCGTCGGTACCGGCATCGTAGGCGCCGTTGCCGTTACTGTCTTCCCACAGCGTGAAACTCGTGGTCGCGAGCTCTGCCGTGGGCGCATCCCAGGGGTCGCCGCCGCTGATGGCCGTGTCTGCCTGATCGATCAGCGCCAGACGGATACCGACCGAGTCGTTGGTGAGGTTGCTGACCGTGAAACGGATGGACGAGAAATTGCCACCGGCAAAACTCTGACCCGGGGTTGCGGTCACCCAGTTGGTGTCGCTCGTGGTGACGTCCACCACATACTTGCGGTCCACCTCGAAGTCGACGCTGGCAGACCCCGTCTGACCGATGGAGTTCACGTCATACGAGATGGTGACGCTGTTGGTGACCGTCACATCGGCGTCAGTGCCTTGCGCGAGCGCGAGGGGTGACACCCCGAGCGCAACGAGCGCGACAACCGCCAGACGGCCTGTACGAAGGAGCTTCATGACTTACTTCCTCTTCCTGTTTCCCTGCTGTGTGTTTTCCCTGCGGGAAGTGCCTACTTCAGGCGCACGTTGAACGAGACGTAGCCGCTCGCGCCCGGCTCGAGCGCCGGGCCGAAACGCCACCGGATCGATTGATAGTCCGCTGCAGCCGCTACCACCTCGCGGCCGTCCTGGGCCTGCTTCAGGGCCTCGGGCGCGGCGTAGCGCTCGCCGTCGAGCGAGAAGTCGATGGCCGTGCCGGACCCGAAGGCTGTACCGGCGAGATATTCCGTGTGCTCCGGAATGGCGTCCGTGATCACGATGGAACCGGCATCAACCGGGACCGCGCCGTCGTTGGTGAAACGCACCACGTACTGAAGCTCGTCACCGGGGACGACACTGCCGGCATCCACGAGACGCCGCTTCACCTCGCCGGCTTCATTCACGAACGTTTCCACTTTCTGAATGCTGTTTTCGAGGCGCACCTGCGCGGCCGCCGACGTGGCGCCGAAAGCCAGCGCCAGGCCCAGCAGCCACAGCATTGGGAATTGGGGATTGCGGATTTTCATGACTCACTCCATCTGCGTGCGCCCATGGGTGGCGAAGGGCCGGGCGCGTCGGTTGTTGTGCCGCGTGCTACCTGATCGCAGCCTCGAAAGTAATGACAAGATCCGGACCGCCGCCCGTGACGACGCCACGGTCCACGACCACGGTGCTGGTCTGCGTGTTGAAGCCCGAATCGTCTGTACCGATGGGCGCAAAATCGTCGTCTTCGGCAACGCCGGCCACCTGCAGCGTGCCTGGCTGATATTCGAGCTCGGCGGGGAGCGGATCGGAGACCACGAGGTCCTGCACGGTACCGGTGCCCGCCACGGTGACGTTGAGCTGATAGGTGATGACCGAGCCCGGCACGAGCGTGGTGCCGCCAAAGGGGTCGACCACAGTGATGGCCGCTTTGCTGATACTGACTACCGCCGCGGCCACCTGATAGCGCGCCGTGTCGCTGAGCAGCAGGTTGCCGGTGTCATGGCTCGCGCCGACAACGGCGGCGCCACCGCCATCGCCGAGAGCGGCATAGCTGGTGCCCGGCGCCGGCCAGCCGGCCACGCCCGGGTCGTCCACACCCGTCTGATCGTAGGCGGTACGCGGCACGGCCCGCAGCGAAACGTCACCGTTGGCACCCTGGGCGAGACCCGTGCCGATGGTGGAAGAGACGTAGACGATGAGCGTTTCGTCTTCGGCCAGCACGGGATCGGAGATGCCGGTGACGTACTCGGTATCTGCCCCCACCTGCAACCCCGGCAGG
>CAZYYJ010000120.1:0-10126 GCA_964651595.1 uncultured Pseudomonadales bacterium
CCGCCGGAAATGACCGGCCGCTCGCTGGTCAGTATTTCCGCCCGCCGTTCCGCCTGATCCACGCTGCCAGCAACGGGTGATCGGACCTCTGCCGCACCGTCACCAACGTTGCGCAGCGCTGCTGCCCGCATGGCTGCTGGCAGCAGCGCTCACCGCCATGCCGGCCTGGTCTGCCGAAGATCAGGCCACCACCGCAAAACGCCTGCAGGAAATCGTGGCGCAGCTCAACGCCCTGGACCAGTGGTTCACCCAGGCAGAGCAGCAGCGCGCGGTGTGGCTGGTGGAGCTGCAGAAGCAGGACCGCGCCATTGCCCGCATCGGCGGTGAAGTGACAACGCTGCGCACCGCCATTGCCGCCACCGACAAAGAGCTGCGCGGCCTGGAGCGACGCCTCGCGACGCTTGCCGAGCAGCTCGACCAGCAGGCCACCTACATCGCCCAGCACGTGAGTGCCGCTTACCGTCTGCGCGGCCAGGACTTTCTGAAGCAACTCCTGAACCAGGAATCGCCCGACAAGCTCGACCGCATGGTGCGCTATCACCGCTACTTCAGCGCGTCGCGGCTGGAAGTTCTGGGCGAGTACCAGACCACCGCCGCAGCGCTGCGAAGCACCGAGGAAGATCTGCTCTCCACGCGGCAACGCGACAGCGAGCAGCGCGCCACGCTGGAGAAGGAGCAGGCCGGGTTGTCTACGGAGCGCCGTAACCGCGCCACCATGCTGGCCGAGCTGGACACGGAAACGGAAAGCAAAACCGAGGAGTACGAGCGCCTGCAGAAGGACCGCAACCGCCTGGAGCAACTGCTGGCTGAGCTGCGCCGCAAGGCCTCGGTGCTGGACGGTTCCGACTTTCGCGAAGCCCGCGGCGCCCTGCCCATGCCCGTGACGGGCCGCATCCGCCACGCCTTCGGCGCCCGCCGCGCCGACGGTCGCCTGCGCTGGCATGGCATAGACATCGACGCCCCGCACGGCGCTCCGGTAACCGCCGTGTTCCGCGGCCGGGTCGTGTTTGCCGACTGGTTACGCGGCTTCGGCTTTCTCACCGTGGTAGACCATGGCAGCGACTACATGACGTTGTACGGCCACGTGGACGTGCTGCACAAAAAGGCCGGTGACTGGGTGGAAAGCGGTGAGCTGATCGCCTCGGCCGGCAACAGCGGCGGTATGCCGCAGCCGGGCCTGTACTTCGAGGTGCGCCACAAAGGCCAGCCCAAGGACCCCATCTCGTGGATAAACCGCAACTGACGGTGCCGCTGGTGTGCCTGGCGCTCGCCGCGGGCGCGGTGGCCGGCGAGCCGCTCAGCGTAGCAGACACACCGACGCTGGCCCGCGCTGCAGACGGGCACTACATCAGCTGGGTGGAGCACGTCATCGACGATCCCAGTCGCGGCCAGCCGGATCTGGCCGGCAGCGACGGCCTGGCCATGGCGGATCTCGACCGGGACGGCTTCGCGGACATTGTGTCGGTGCACGAATCCGACACCACCTACCACGGTCAGCCCGTGGGGCATGTGCGCATTGCGTGGGGCTCGGCAGATCCTCACCACTGGGCACTGAGCACCCTGGCGGCCGGTCCCGAGGCCGCAGCGGCAGAGGATGTGAGCATAGCCGATGCAAACGGCGATGGCTGGCCGGACGTGATCGTAGCCGCAGAGCTTGCGCACCTGATCTACTTCGAGAATCCGGGCCGTAACGCACGCACACAACCCTGGGCCCGCGTGATCCCGCCGCTGACCACCAACCGTGGCTCGTTCATCCGGGTCTTCTTCGCCGACTTCGACGGCGACGGCCGTGCCGAGGTGGTAGCGCCGAACAAAGGGGCGCAGAACCCGGACAACCGCACGCCGGAACAACGCAACGTGGCCTTGTTCCATCTGCCCGACAACCCTCTCGACGGCGGGCTGTGGCGCGAGCAGATGCTGACCAAGGTGCGTATACCCATCAACAGCGAGCCCGTGGATCTGGACGGCGACGGCGACATGGATGTGGTGGCGGGTTCACGCGGCGAAGGCCGCATACTGTGGCTGCGCAACGAAGGTGCGTTCCGCTTCACCGAGTTTGCCATCGAGCCCGCGGGCGAGGCCGAAGACGCTGCGCTGACGGGCTTCAACATGGACTACGCCGATCTGAACGGCGATGGCCGCACCGACATCGTCTCCACGGCCTGGCCGGGCTATCTGCTGCGGCTGACTGCGCCAGCGGATCCCTCCGCTCCCTGGCAGACAGCGGTGCTCGGCACCTTTCTACCCGACCAGCTCGTTTCCGTCCGCCTTGCGGACATCGACGGTGACGGCGACCTCGATGCCTTTGCCGGCGCCTACTCGCGCGGCGAGCGCGGGAGCGACGACGACGCCGTGACCGCCGCGGGGCGCATCGGCTGGTTCGAAAACACCGGAGAAGCACCCTGGCGGCGGCACGACGTGTCGCGGCGCAAGCGTGGCATGTACGACAAGTGGCTGGCGCGCGATCTCGACGGTGACGGCGACCTCGACTTCGTGGGCACGCGCGGCAACAGCGCACCCTTTGACGGCGTGATCTGGCTGGAGCAGGTGCGATCGACCACCCCGCTCCCCGCCTTCACCGGCGCCCGGGACAGGGACAGCGCCGAGCTGCCGCTGCCCCCACAGGGACCTTGAGGAGACCGTTGCGGTCCAAAGCGATACGCAGGTAACACTACCAGCGTAAAAACCTGTCCTTGCTCTGGAGAAACTGCGACACTCGAATGATGGCCATGCGACCTCTTACCCTCGTAGGCATCATTGTCAGCATCGTGACTGGCGTGATCCTCGGCGTGGCGTTCCACGTACATACCCGCGACCACACCCCTGCCGGGGCCGCCGCTACGCTGTCGCAGGCGCTCCGGCAGGTGAGCAACAGCTACGTGGAAGAGGTCAGCGAAGCAGAGCTGTTGGAATATGCCGTGGACGGCATGATGCGTGGCCTGGACGCTCACTCGGACTTTCTGAACAAAGCCGATTTCCGCGCGCTGGAAGCCACGACCTCGGGGCGTTTCGGCGGCGTGGGTATCGAGCTTGGTCTGGTGGACGGCTACTTTGTGGTGGTGGCGCCCATCGATGGCACCCCTGCCGCCCGCGCGGGCATTCTTTCGGGCGACCGCATCACCGCGCTGGACGGCGAGCCGGTTCGCGGCTGGCAACTCACAGATATCATCGACAAGCTGCGCGGCGAGCCCGGCAGCGCTGTGGCCATGCGCGTGTACCGCGAAGCCGACGACGAGAGCATGGTGTTCGATATCGAACGGGCCGTGATCGAAGTGGCCAGCGTGCGCAGCCGCATGCTCGAACCGGGCTACGGCTACATCCGCATCTCTCAGTTTCAGAACGCAACCGGCAGCGACGTTGCCGAAGCGCTGTTTACCATGAACGACAGCCCGTCCGGGCCGCTGCGCGGACTGGTGCTGGATCTGCGCAACAATCCCGGCGGTACGCTGCAGTCGTCCGTGGAAGTGGTGGATCATTTCCTCAACAAAGGCCTCATCGTGTACACCGAGGGCCGCCTGAAATCGAGCCATGCCAAATACCGCGCGTCGCGGGGCGACCTGCTGGAAGGCATGCCGCTGGTGGTGCTGATCAACGGTGGCTCAGCCTCCGCTTCAGAGATTGTCGCCGGCGCCCTGCAGGATCACGGCCGCGCAACCCTGGTGGGCACTACCAGCTACGGCAAAGGGTCTGTGCAATCGGTGCTGCCGCTGGACGACGACAAAGCCCTGAAGCTCACCACGGCTTATTATTTCACCCCGTCGGGCCGGTCCATCCACGAAACGGGCATAGATCCCGACGTGAATATGGACGGCAGCGAAAACGACCTGTTAGACGAGGCTGTCGTGGTGCTGAAGCAGGCAGGCCGGGAAACGTTGCAGGCCCGCCTCGACACGGCCCGCTAGCCCCTCGCGTTTACTTGGCTGGATGCCTTGTCTAGACTGATTGCCCGTGGTGAAACCGCGTGTCCCAACTCCCCTGAAGACGCCTCTGTGAGGGTGCGATGGCTGCAGCGCGCCATGGCCCTCGTGCTGGCTGCAGTAACGCTCGCTGCACCCGCCGGTGAGCTCGCCATAGTGATCGACGACGTGGGCTACAACCGCAGCCGCGGCCTGCAGGCCGCCGCCCTTCCGGCGCCGGTGACCCTCGCCATTCTGCCCCTGGCCCCGCACGCCCGGTTCATCGCCAACCAGGCCAGCGCAGCGGGCCAGGACGTGATTGTGCATCAACCCATGCAGCCTGCGCCGGGGCGCGACACGCGCATGGAGAAAGACACACTCATGCTCGACATGGAGGCCGCACGCTTCGACGAGCTGGTAAACAAGGCACTGAACGCACTGCCTCAGCGTGTGGGCGTGTCAAACCACACGGGCAGTCTGCTCACCCAGCATGCGGGCCCCATGCGGCGCCTCATGGATCATCTGCGCCGCCACGACCTTTACTTTCTGGACAGTCGTACCACGCCGGATACGGTAGCGCTGCAGGTGGCTCGTGACAGTGGCGTGGCAGCCCTCAAGCGCGATGTGTTTCTGGATCACGACCGCGATCCTGACGCCATCGAGGCAGCTTTCGATCGCGCCTTGTCGCTGGCGCGGCGCAACGGCGCCGCGGTGATGATCGGTCACCCTTACCGGGCCACGCTGGCCGCTCTGGAACGCCGTCTGGCGGAGCTGCCGGAAGACATTGCTCTGGTGCGCGCGGGACAGCTCGCGCGCAAGCGCGCTAAGGCTGGTCCAGCAGTGCTTGCGCTGCCGGCACGTCCAATGCCCCCTCATATATCGCTCGGCCGGTAATTACTCCCAGCAGCAACTCCGGGTTGTCGCGAAACGCGTCTTTGACCGCGCTGATGTCATCCAGCGTACTCACCCCGCCTGAGGCGATTACCGGCACACCGGAGCTGCGCGCGATCTCCACCGTTGCGTCGAGATTCAGACCGCTGAGCATGCCGTCGCGATCGATGTCCGTATACACGATGCCAGCCAGGGGTAGCGCTGCCGCCTGCCGGGCAAGGGACAGAGCCGTAAGACCCGATGCCTCGTCCCAGCCCTCGGTGGCCACCTCTCCGGCCCGCGCATCCAGGCCGAACAGGATACGGCCGGGATGACGCGCCGCGGCCCGCTCGAGAAAAGCCGGCTCCTGGATGGCTTTGGTGCCCACAATCACCGCCTGCACCCCGGCGTCGAGGTACGCGTCCAGCACCTCGTCAGACCGGATACCGCCGCCCACCTGCACCGGCACCTCACCCATGGCTGCCACCATGCGTTCGATGAGAGAGCGGTTGCGCGGCTGCCCGGCAAAGGCGCCGTCCAGGTCCACCACGTGCAGACGCCGGCAACCCAGGTCGCGCCAGTGGGCGGCCATGGCCACCGGGTCGTCGCCGAACACCGTGGCCTCGTCCATGCGCCCCTGTCGCAGGCGCACACACTTACCCTCTTTCAGGTCGATGGCCGGAATGAGCAGCACCGTCAGAGACTCTCTTTGGTAGAGGGAACCTGGCCCTGCATCCTGTCGTCGCGGGCCACTGCCATGCGCAGGGCCCGGCCGAAGGCCTTGAACAGCGTTTCAGCCTGGTGGTGGGCGTTGAGACCCTTGAGGTTGTCGAGGTGGGCCGTCACCGCACCATGATTGACGAAACCCTGAAAAAACTCGCGCAATAGATCGAGATCGAAATCGCCTACCCGTGCGCGCGTGTAGTCCACCTCGTAAAACAGCCCCGGGCGGCCGGAAAGATCCACCACCACCCTGGACAACGCCTCGTCCAGCGGCACGTAGGCATGGCCGTAGCGATAGATGCCGCGCTTGTCACCTACCGCCTGCGCAAACGCCTGGCCCAGCACGATGCCCACGTCTTCCACGGTGTGATGGGCATCTATCTCCAGATCCCCCGTCGCCTTGATGTCGAGGTCGATGACCCCGTGGCGGGCAATCTGCGTGAGCATGTGCTCGAAGAACGGCACCCCGGTGGCAAGCGAGGCAACCCCGGTGCCATCGAGGTTGATGGTGACTTGGATCTGGGTTTCGGCCGTGTCTCGGGACACGGTGGCCGTGCGAGGCGTAGTCATGTCAATGGGCAATGCTTGAGCGAGCGCGGATTCTAGCAGCGCGCTCAGAGACGGGCCATGAGATTGCCGTGAGGCAGGAAGCGGTTGTCGGTGTGCGCCTTGATCCAGCGTTTGTCGTCGGTGGTGAACGAACCCCGGCGTTTCAGCTCCGCCACCAGCGCAATGACGGGAGATTTATCCCCGGCTGTCCACCCCGCAAGCTGCATTTCGCCCAGCGTGAAAATGCGGCAGAGCTGCAGCAGCTCAGCATCGGTGAACTGCTGTGCCAACGCCTGCCAGCCGTCGTGCACGGCGAAACGCGCAAAATGACTGGCGCGCTCGCTCGCCAGCACAAGCTGATCATCCTGCACCTGGGCTTCGGCGAGCAGCGCGCGGGCATCGCTCTCCAGCAGCGGGGCCTGAACGGCGCCGGGATCGAAGGACTCAACGGTCATGAATTTTTTGCACCAAAATGGATCACACTTGATTCGTTGTCAGAAAAGGCTTACAAACTCTCACATACCGGTAACAGTTTTCGCGCAGTATACCGAACACAAGAACGCGCGGACCGAGAAGAACATACAGACCGGTATCGTTACCGCCCCGCAGGCGGAGCGTTTGCAAGGAGCAACCGTACGTTGTCCGGCAGGGCAACGTCGAAGACACAGGGTAACAGGGGGGTCGGTTGATGCATGACCGAATCTATCAGGGTGACGACGGCGCATGGTATTACCGCGCGCGTGGCAATCAGGCCGTGGGGCCGTACGAGTCCTTTCTGGACGCCGAGAAGCAACTGGTTAAACAGATCCGCACATGGTCGCGGCGCGCACGCCCGGCAGACGGGTGGAAACCACGCTTTTTGACGCTTCGGGGTCTGCAGGGTTCAGCAACCCGACAGTCTTGAGGCGATATACTGCGCGCAACCTGGCTGATCGCTGAACCTTAGTTGCGTGCACTGACATCGATTCTGAGCTTCGTGCTCGCGGCGGCGCTTGTGGCGGCTATTGTCGTAACGCTGCTGCTCGCAAATACCGACGAACTCAAAGCAGACCTGGAACGCTATCTCTCCGAGACGACCGGGGCGAGCGTTGCCATCGACGGCGACGTGAGCTGGCAGCTCTTTGCGCCGTTTCGTCTGGAAGTGAACGGCTTGCGCTACGACGACGGCGTGAATCAGACAACCGTGGAGACGCTCACGCTCGCTGTTGATCTGACCGACGCATGGCGGGATCTGCGCGACTGGCGTGTGCATGCGTTGACCCTTACCGACGTAGCCCTGGAGCAACCGGACGCCCGCACGGTGCTGACAAGCGCTACGCTGACCGACTTCGAGCTGGATGAGGCGAGCCCGTTCCGCCTCGTTGGCACCTACGCCCCCACGGCCGGTACGGCTGACGCCGAACCTGCACCCGCCACCACCTTCGACGTGACCGGACAGCTCCGGCTGACCCCCGGCACCGCCGACAGCCCCGACCGGCTGAGCGTGACCGACACCTCCGTAAGCTCCAATCTCGGCGAAGGCACCTGCACGCTGGATGCAACCAGGATAAGCAACCCCGCGGAGACACTCGTAGACGAACCCGCGGATGTAGCGGCGCTGCTGCCCGTCGCTGGCTTGCGCACCGTGGATTTTGCCGCCGACTGCCACTTCGACTGGCTCGAGTTCGGCACCGAGGTGGCGCGGGATGCGACGCTCACGGCGCAGAACGTGGCCGGGCGCGTCAGCGCTGCGCTGGCGGTACGCCAGTTTCTCGGCGGTACGGCTACCGTGGAAGCAGACGTGGATCTCACCACCCGACCGTTGCGATGGCAGGTGCTGCCCGAGCTCGACGGCATAGACACGGAGCGTTGGGCCACCTGGGCAGGACGGCGCGTGGAATGGCGCGCGGCCCTGAACGCGCGGGGTGCTGTGGTGATGTACGGCAACACGGAAGCGGCTCTGGCTGAAACGGCCACGGGCAGTATCGATTTCGATGCCGACGCCGGCGAGATCAACGTGTCGCGGCTGAAAAAGCAGCTGGAGCAACTTGCCACGTTCACGGGTCGCCGGGACGAGCTGGCTGATCAGAGCGATGTCTGGCCGTACGACACCTTCCGGGGCGACGTCCGTATCGACGGGCGCGACGTGGCGCTGCGCTTCGCCCTGGATCACGTTTCAGGCGAAGCCAACGGCGTTTACGACTACCTGGCCGACACAGCCGACGTGCGGGCCACGGTAACCATCGGTGAAGCCGCGCCCGACAGCCCCGTGCGCGTGAGCGACATGCTGCAGGACACCCCGCTGCCCGCACGCTGTCGTGGCGTAGTGGACGATCTGCGTTGCCGTTTCGACAACGACGCCGCCAGGAACCTGCTGGCGGGCGCGTTGCAGAAAGACAGCGACACCGGCCTGCGCCGCACGCTGGAAGAGAAAATCGACGAAGAAGTACCCGAAGAATTCCGCGACGCTGCCCGGGAGCTGCTGGACCTCTTCGGCCGCGCCCTGGAGCGTGACGAGGACGAGTAGTGGACTGGTTCGCACAGCAGCTGCTTGCCTGGCACCGTGACCACGGCCGCAAGGATCTGCCGTGGCAAAAAGACATCACCCCCTACCGGGTGTGGGTGAGCGAAATCATGCTGCAGCAGACGCAGGTGACAACCGTCATCGGCTACTTCGAGCGTTTCATGCGCCGGTTTCCCGATGTGGGGGCCCTTGCCGCCGCCGACCTGGACGAGGTGCTGCACCTGTGGACCGGCCTTGGCTACTACGCGCGAGCGCGCAATCTGCACAAGACAGCGCAACGCGTGGCGCAAGACCGTGACGGCACTTTTCCGCACGCGCAGGCTGAGCTGGAAGCCCTGCCCGGCATCGGCCGTTCCACCGCGGGCGCTATCCGTGCCATTGCCATGGGACAGCAGGCGAGCATTCTCGACGGCAACGTGAAACGGGTGCTGGCGCGTTTTCATGCCGTAGCAGGCTATCCAGGGGTGACGGCAGTGGCGAACACGCTATGGTCGCATGCAGATACCCACACGCCGGCGAAAGAAACCGCCATCTACACCCAGGCCATCATGGATCTCGGCGCAACCGTGTGTCTGCGCAGCCGCCCCGCGTGCGACCAGTGTCCCGTGGGCAGCCGTTGCGCGGCACGCGAGGCCGGCGACCCTGAAGCCTACCCCGGGCGCAAACCGAAACGAGACAAGCCCGTGCGGGAGGCGCGCTTTTTTGTGGTAACCGCAGCGGCTGCGGTGCTGCTGGAGCGGCGTCCGTTGGATGGCTTGTGGGGTGGTTTGTGGACGCCACCGGAACGGCCCGTCGACACCCCCCACGACGCGTTCATGCGCCAGGAACTGGGTGCAGCGCCGGGCATTCTCGCGCGGCACCATGTCGCCCCGAGATTCCGGCACACGTTCACGCACTTTCATCTCGACATAGAACCCGTGTATCTGGTGCTGGCCGAGCCGCCTCACGTGGTGGGCGACAGCGACGACCGGCAGTGGTTCGACATAAAATCCCTTGCCGGCAGCAACCGGCCCATTGGTCTTTCGGTGCCAGCCGTTAAACTGCTGGCGAGTTTGAAAGGGATCGAGCTATGAGTCGTACGCTGGTATGCAGCCGCTACAAGGAAGAACTGGAGGGCCTGGAGAAGCCACCGTTGCCCGGCGCCAATGGCGAGCGCATCTTCAATGAAGTGTCGAAGCGGGCCTGGGAGGAGTGGCAGGCGCTGCAGACCATGCTGATCAATGAGAAACACCTGAGCCTCATCGACCCCGAAGCCCGCAAATACCTCAGCGAGCAGATGTGGCGCTACTTCGCCGGTGAAGAGGTGGATCGGGCAGAGGGCTACGTGCCTGAAGGGGAAGGTTGACGGCACACCACCGCGCCGCTTTAATACGCCGCTCTTCACGCCAGCACTGTCTGGCGGATCCTCTGGCCAGATAGCTCAGTCGGTAGAGCAGGGGACTGAAAATCCCCGTGTCGGCAGTTCGATTCTGCCTCTGGCCACCATTACAAACGACGCCCGCAACACCTGCCAGTCACGTGTATTCCTGCCGACTCCGTGTCGGCACCGCTGCGCGGCGCGTTCGATTCTGCCTCTGGCCACCAT
>CAZYYJ010000121.1:0-10114 GCA_964651595.1 uncultured Pseudomonadales bacterium
TGATGCGGGGTGGAGCAGTCTGGTAGCTCGTCGGGCTCATAACCCGAAGGTCGTGGGTTCAAATCCTGCCCCCGCTACCAATGAAAGAGGGCCCCGTTAGGGGCCTTTTGGCATCTTGGCCGCGTCGAGCGTTCTTTCTCAAGGCGCTCGATTCGCTGCCGGACCCAACGCCCTTCCTTTCTTGGTGGCCCCCGCCGCACGTCTGCGGGTGCTCATGATGCCTTTCAAGTGCTGGTATCTCTGAGGAGCCGCGAGCGGGTGGGCGAGATGCCTCGTGTCTGCGAGGTGCGCTTTCGGGCGCGATGGATGGCCGGTTGCGACCGGCGTGTGTTTGACCAGTGAGTAGCGCGCACATGTAGATCTTGCAACAGCCAAAAGACGCAGGCGTGGCACTCACAGCATGAAGGTGAATTGAAGGACGAGCGACGGTACGGGCGGAACGACAGCCAGCCGGCGCCAGTTGAGGTCAGAGCTTGAACAAACGTGAACGACAGGTCGAGGAATTGCTCTCGCCAACGGTCGAGGCGCTGGGATGCTCCATCTGGGGTGTCGAGTACCTCAACCAGGGTCGCCACAGCAAGCTGCGGCTTTACATCGACAAAGACGGTGGCGTCGATGTCGATGCGTGCGCAGAGGTCAGCCGGCACGTGAGCGATCTTTTGGACGTTGAAGAATTCAGCAACGCAGCGTATACGCTGGAAGTATCCTCCCCCGGTCTCGACTGCATACTGTTCAAGCCGACCCAGTACGATGAGTACGTGGGCGCGCAGGTCGAGGTGCGTCTCAACTTCCCCTTCGAAGGACGGAAACGGTTTACGGGTCTGCTTGCGGGCCTGGAAGAAGGTCAGGTTGTGCTGCAGGTAGACGATGAGGAATACCTGCTGCCGCTGGAAAACATCCAGCGGGCACGGGTGGTGCCTTCTTTTGATTGAGAGACGTATTGAGCGACTGATACAGCGCTTGGCCGCCCTTCGGGCCGAACGATGAAAGAGATAGGCAAACGATGACAAAAGAAATTCTGATGGTGGTCGAATCGGTCTCGCTCGAGAAGAGCGTGCCGAAGGATGTCATCTTCGAGGCCATCGAGGCTGCGCTCGCCATGGCGACCAAGAAACGCTACGGCGAGGAGGCCGAGTTTCGCGTGGCCATCGACCGCACCACCGGCGAGTACGAGACCTTCCGCACCTGGAAGGTGGTGAACTACGAAGACGAGGAAGAGCCCAGCATCCACTCGATGTACAGCGTGGAAGAAGCCCAGGAGATCAAGCCGGGGGCGGTGCTTGGCGACATGCTGGAAGAGCCGGTGGAGTCGGTGGAGTTCGGCCGCATCGCTGCGCAGACCGCCAAGCAGGTGATTGTGCAGAAGGTGCGCGAGGCCGAGCGTGCCCAGGTGGTGGAAGCCTATCTGCCGCGCATGAACGATCTCGTTAGCGGCACCGTCAAGAAGCTGGGTCGCGACAGTGTCATCATCGACCTCGGCAACAACGCCGAAGGCATTCTCACCCGCGAAGGCCTCATTCCCCGGGAAACCTTCCGCGTTGGCGACCGGGTCCGCGCCATGCTCACGGATATCCGTCCGGAGAACCGCGGCCCGCAGCTGATCCTCACGCGCACAGCCCCGGCCATGCTGGTGGAGCTGTTCAAGGTGGAAGTGCCCGAGATTGCCGAGGATGTCATCGAGATCCGTGGCGCTGCGCGAGATCCAGGCTCCCGCGCCAAAATTGCCGTGAAAACCAATGATGGCCGCATCGACCCCGTTGGCGCCTGCGTAGGTATGCGCGGCTCGCGGGTGCAGGCCGTATCCGGTGAGCTGGCCGGTGAGCGTATCGACATCGTGCTGTGGGACGATAACCCCGCGCAGCTCACCATCAATGCCATGGCCCCGGCGGAAGTAGCGTCGATTGTGCTGGATGAAGAAACCCACACCATGGACATAGCGGTCACCGAGGAAAACCTCGCCCAGGCCATTGGCCGTGGCGGCCAGAACGTGCGTCTGGCAAGCGACCTCGTCGGTTGGTCGCTGAACATAATGACCGAAGAGGAAGCGGTTCAGAAACAGGAAGAGGAAGCCGGCCGCTACATCGAAGAGTTCATGGAATCGCTGTCCGTTGACGAGGACGTGGCCACGGTGCTGGTGGAAGAAGGTTTCTCGACCCTGGAAGAAGTGGCGTACGTGCCCATCGAGGAGATGATTGCCATCGAGGGTTTCGATGAGGAGATCGTCGAAGAGCTGAGAAACCGGGCCCGCGACGCGCTGCTGACCAAGGCCATTGCCAGCGAGGAAGCGCTTGGCGATGAGAAGCCCGCGGACGATCTGCTGTACATGGAAGGCATGGAGCGCACGCTGGCATTCAAGCTGGCAGCCAACGAGGTGGTCACCATGGAAGACCTGGCTGAGCTGGCGGTCCCCGAGCTGCTCGACATCGAGCCCGAGCTCGACGAGGAAACCGCCGCGGCACTGATCCTGAAAGCCCGGGAGCCTTGGTTCGCGGAAGAAGAATCGGAGGAGGAGACTGCTTGAGCGTGTAGAGCGCCGCAGCGGGCGGCAGAAGCGAAAGGCACTGAGCGGTTAGGAGTTATTGATGGCAGAGCAAACAGTCGAACAGCTGGCAGAATCGGTCAAGGTACCGGTTGACCGGCTGCTGTCACAGATGAAAGACGCAGGCTTGAATCACAAGCAGGCGACCGACAGCGTGAACGAAGAGGAGAAGCAGGCGCTGCTCTCCCATCTGCAGGCCAGCCATGGCGAGACCAAGGCGGCAGGGTCGAAGATCACGCTGAAGCGTAGAAGCAACCAGAATCTGAAGGCCGGGCAGGGCCGCACGGGCCGCACGGTGAACGTGGAAGTGCGTCGCAAGCGCACGCTGGTGCGACGCGAAGCAGTAGAAGAAGCCCCCGAAGCCCCCGCTGCAGAGCCTGCTGCCGCCACGTCGCAGGCGGAGCTTGAAGCCAAGCGCATCCGCGACGAGGAACTGGCGCGCAAAGCGGCGGAGGAAGCGGCGCGTACCGAGGAAGAGGAACGCAAAGCGGAAGCCGCCCGCAAGGCGGAAGAAGAGCGCGTTGCTGCCGAGGAAGCCGCCCGCAAAGCGGAAGAAGAGCGTAAAGCCGCGGAAGCTACCAGCAAACCGGCGGCAGACGCGCAGCCTGTCTCGGCCGCCGACGTGCAGGCCAAGGAGCAGTCTGAGCAGCGCGGCGGAAAGCGCGGCAAAGCCAAGGACAAAGAGCGCGACCGCAAATTCGAAGACGGCCCCGGCCGTCGCCGTTCGCTGTCGCTGAAAGGTGAGCGGCGCACACGACGCCGTCAGCCGCAGCGTCAGGCGCCGCTGCACGTGGACCAGCAGGGCGGGGAATTCCGCCCCACGGATTTCATTGCCCGCGAGGTGGAAATCGGCGAGATCAACACCGTCGGCGACATTGCCCAGGGCATGGCGGTGAAAGCGAGCGAGGTCATCAAGGTGCTCATGGGCCTGGGTGTCATGGCCACCATCAACCAGACCCTGGACCAGGACACGGCGACGCTGCTCATCGAGGAAATGGGCCACAAGGTCAAGGTGGTGAGCGAGGATGCGCTCGAAGAGCAGCACGTCGCCTCGCTGCAGATCGAGGGAGACACTGAATCCCGCGCGCCCGTAGTGACCGTCATGGGACACGTCGACCACGGCAAGACCTCGCTGCTCGACTACGTCCGCAAGACCCGGGTGACCACCGGCGAAGCCGGTGGCATTACCCAGCACATCGGCGCCTACAGCGTCTCCACCGGTAACGGCGAGATCACCTTCATCGACACCCCGGGCCACGCCGCCTTCACGGCCATGCGCGCGCGGGGGGCCAAGGTGACAGACATCGTCATTCTCGTGGTGGCAGCTGACGATGGTGTCATGCCGCAGACCGAAGAAGCCATACAACACGCCAAGGCGGCTCAGGTGCCGATCATCGTGGCGATCAACAAGATGGACCTGGAAGGCGCGGACCCGGACCGGGTCACCAATGAGCTGGCGGCAAAAGACGTTGTGCCCGAAGACTGGGGCGGTGACACGCAGTTCGTTCGGGTATCGGCCATGACCGGTGACGGCATTGACGAGCTGCTGGACGCGGTGCTGCTGCAGGCGGAAGTACAGGAATTTGCCGCGATCCCGGAAGCGCCGGGACAGGGGGTGGTCATCGAATCACGCCTGGACCGGGGCCGCGGACCCGTGGCAACTCTGCTCGTGCAGAACGGTACGCTGCGCCAGGGTGACATTGTCATTGCCGGCGAGGCTTACGGCCGTGTCCGTGCCATGCTCGACGACCAGGGTGAAACCATCAAAGCTGCCGGACCTTCGCAGCCTGTGGAGATGCTGGGGCTGAACGGTACTCCGGGAGCAGGGGACGATTTCTCTGTGGTAGCGGACGAACGCTCCGCCCGGGAGCTCGCCGAGTTCCGCAGCGACAAGAGTCAGGAACACCGCCAGGCCATGCAGCAGGCGGCGAAGATGGAAAACATGTTCGCCAACATGGGTGAAGGCGAGAAGCGCATCCTCAAGCTCGTGATCAAGGCCGACGTGCGCGGCAGCCTGGAAGCGATCATTCAGGCGCTGGGCGATATCGGCAACGACGAAGTGGGTGTGCAGGTGCTGGGCTCGGGCGTGGGCGGTATCTCCGTGTCAGACGCCAACATGGCCGTCACCTATGACGCGCTCGTGTTCGGCTTCAACGTTCGCGCTGACAAGAATGCGAAGGTTACGCTGGAGCGCGAAGGTGTGGACCTGCGTTACTACAGCGTCATCTACGAGCTGCTGGACGATGTGAAAGCGATGCTGTCAGGCATGCTGAAGCCGGAGCTGCGCGAAGAGATTGTGGGCGTCGCGGAAGTACGCGACGTGTTCCGCTCGCCGCGCTTCGGCGCTATCGCGGGCTGTATGGTCACCGAAGGCACCGTTTACCGGAACAAACCGATCCGCGTGCTGCGCGAGAACGTCGTCATCTACGAAGGGGAGCTGGAGTCTCTGCGCCGCTTCAAGGACGACGTTACCGACGTGCGCAACGGCACTGAGTGCGGCATCGGCGTGCGCAACTACAACGATGTGCGCGTGGGTGATCAGATCGAGGTGTACGACTCGCGGGAAGTTGCCCGTGAGCTCTAGCGCATGCTAGCTGTGACCTCCCGCGATCTAAAAGTCGCCGATTTCATCCGCGACGAGACGGCGCGCATCATCCAGCGGGAGATGCGCGACCCCCGCGTTGGCAGTTTTGTTTCGGTCAACGACGTGCGGGTCAGCAAAGATCTGTCCTATGCCGATATCTACGTCTCCTCGCTGCAGGTGTCCACACCGGATGAGCAGGCGGCACTGATTGGTGTCTTGAACAAGGCGGCGGGCTTTTTCCGCTCCACGCTGGCCAAGCGACACAGCATGCGCACCACGCCCAGGCCGCGTTTTCACTACGATGAGTCCATCGAGCGGGGCCCGCGCCTCGAACGGCTCATAGCCGATGCGCTGGACGACGACCGGGCACGGTCCGGTGATCCCGCTGACGAGGACAAGCGCTGATGGGCCGGCGACGAAGGGGCCGCAAGGTGGACGGCATGCTTGTGCTGGACAAGCCGAAAGGTATTTCGTCCAACGAGGCCGTTCAGCAGGCCAAGCGCCTCTTCGGCGCGCAGAAAGTGGGCCACACGGGCAGCCTCGACCCGCTTGCCACCGGGGTGCTGCCGCTGTGTTTCGGCGAGGCCACGAAGTTCTCGCAGTTTCTGCTCTCCTCCGACAAGAAATACTGGGCCCGCATCCGCCTCGGCATTGCCACTGACAGCGGTGATGCCGATGGGGAAGTCATAGCTGAAACTGACGCCAGCCACGTGACGGCGGCGATGATCGAGGAGGCGCTGGGCGCTTTCCGCGGGCGTATCGAGCAGGTGCCGTCGATGTTTTCCGCGTTGAAGCACAACGGCCAACCGTTGTATAAACTCGCGCGCCAGGGCATTGAGGTGGAGCGCAAAGCCCGTTGCGTGGAGCTTTTCAGCAACGAACTGCTACGCTTCGAGGACGGTGAGCTGGAGCTTGCCATCCACTGCAGCAAAGGCACCTATGTGCGCACGATCGCCGAAGAGCTGGGCGCCAAGCTGGGCGTCGGTGGTCATGTCACGGAGCTGCGTCGTACCGCAGCCGGACCTTTCAGCGAAGACGATCTGGTCCAGCTCGACGAGCTGGAGGCGCAGCGGGCCGATGGCGCGTCGCTGGATGGACATCTGAAGCCTATTGCCAGTGCCGTGGCGCAGTGGCCGGCGGTGGAGCTGTCCGAGGCCACGTCTTTCTATCTGCGCCAGGGCCAGCCCGTACAGGTTGCCCATGCGCCCACCGATGGCTGGGTGCGGCTGATGGAAGCCGACAACGACCAACCCGTGTTTCTCGGCGTTGGCGAGATTCTGGACGACGGGCGCGTAGCGCCCCGAAGACTTGTGGTGTAACCCCGCGGTTGCATCGCCAACGCTTCCCCGCAAATGAAAGAGAAAGCGGTAAGGGAAGCACACACAGCGGACAACTGTAGGTATGCACGGTTGCGCCGTTTTAACACACGCATACACAGGAGAAACGTTATGGCCCTGAGTGCCGCAACCAAGTCAGAGATCATCAAGGAGTACCAGACCGAAGATGGAGACACAGGGTCTCCCGAGGTACAGGTGGCATTGCTGACACACAACATCAACTCATTGCAGGAACACTTTCGCGATCATCACAAAGATCATCATTCGCGCCGTGGCCTGATTCGCATGGTGAATCAGCGGCGCAAACTGTTGGACTATCTGAAGAGCAAAGATACTGCGCGCTACAGCGATCTGATCAAGCGGCTTGGACTACGAAGATAAGAGACGCCGCTGACGCTTTAGCGCTGACATGGAGAAAACATTGAATCCTATAACCAAAACATTCCAACTCGGCCAGCATGAGGTTTCCATCGAAACCGGCAAAGTGGCCAGACAAGCCAGTGGCGCTGCCCTGGTGACCATGGGCAACACCGTTGTCCTCACCACCGTCGTCGGTGACAAGAACGCCCGCCCCGGGCAGGCGTTCTTTCCGCTGACGGTCAACTATCAGGAAAAGACCTACGCAGCCGGCAAAATCCCCGGCGGCTTCTTCCGCCGGGAAGGACGGCCATCCGAGAAAGAGACGCTCACGTCACGGCTGATCGACCGGCCCATTCGACCCCTGTTCCCGAAAGGCTTCATGAACGAGGTGCAGGTAATCTGCACGGTCATGTCTGCCGACAAGGACCAGGATCCCGATGTGGCCGCCATGATCGGCACGTCCGCCGCCCTGGCCATTTCCGGCATTCCGTTCAGCGGCCCCATCGGGGCAGCGCGCGTTGGCTATAAGGACGGCGAATACCTGCTGAACCCGGGTTACACCGCGCTGGCGGAGTCGGAGCTGAACATGATGGTTGCCGGCACCGAGTCGGCCGTGCTGATGGTGGAATCCGAAGCACAGGAGCTTTCCGAAGACGAGATGCTCGGAGCCGTGCTGTTTGCCCATCAGGAGATGCAGGTCATCATCCAGAACGTCAAGGAGCTGGCGGCCGAAGCCGGTAAGCCGGCGTGGGACTGGACACCGGAACCTGCTGACGAGAACCTCGTCTCGGCCGTAGCCAGCTCGGTGAAGGCGGAGCTGGGTGAAGCCTATCGCATCAGCGATAAGATGGAGCGCCAGGGCCGCGTGTCCGAGCTGCGCTCGCGCGTGGTGGAAGAACTGTCCGGTGCCGAAGATGCCACCTATGCGTCTGACGATGTTGCCGACACCTTTTCCAAGGTTGAGAAAGGCCTGGTGCGCAACCGCGTGCTGGACGGTGAGCCCCGTATCGACGGCCGCGACCTGCGCACCGTTCGTCCGATCGCCGTGGAAGTCGGCGTGCTGGCCAAGACCCACGGCTCGGCGCTGTTCACGCGCGGAGAAACGCAGGCCATTGTCGTCGCCACGCTCGGCACGCTGCGGGATGCAGCGATGATCGACGCGCTGGAGGGTACGTACAAAGACCAGTTCATGCTGCACTACAACTTCCCGCCGTACAGCGTCGGGGAAGCAGGTTTCATGGGTGGGCCGAAGCGTCGCGAGATCGGCCATGGCCGCCTGGCTCGCCGCGGCGTTGCAGCCGTGCTGCCTGACGGCGAATCGTTCCCGTACACGATCCGTGTGGTTTCCGAGATTACCGAGTCCAATGGCTCCAGCTCCATGGCCAGTGTCTGTGGTACCTCGCTGGCTCTCATGGACGCCGGGGTACCGTTGAAGGCGCCCGTTGCCGGCGTGGCCATGGGCCTGGTGAAAGAAGGTAATCGCTACGCGGTGCTCACCGACATTCTCGGCGACGAGGACCATCTTGGTGACATGGACTTCAAGGTGGCCGGCTCCAAAGACGGTGTGACCGCGCTGCAGATGGACATCAAGATCGACGGCATCACCGAGGAGATCATGGAAGCTGCCCTGCAGCAGGCGAACGAAGCGCGCATGCACATCCTCGGAGAGATGAACAAGGTCATCAGCGAGTCACGGCCTGAGCTGTCCGATAACGCGCCCGCCATGACGGTGATGAACGTTCATCCCGACAAGATCCGCGACATCATCGGTAAGGGTGGCGCCACCATCCGCGGTATCGTGGAAGAGACCGGCGCCGAGGTCGACATCGACGATGACGGCAGCGTACGCATCTATGCCGAAACCGGCGCGTCCAAGGACGCAGCCGTGGCCCGGATCCTTGAGATCACTGCCGAAGCTGAAGTCGGCAAGATCTACAAAGGTAAGGTGGAACGCATCGTCGACTTCGGCGCGTTCGTGAACATCCTGCCCGGCAAGGATGGCCTGCTGCACATTTCTCAGATTGCCGAGGAACGTGTGGAAACGGTCACCGACTACCTGAAAGAAGGTGAGATGGTGGAAGTGGTGTGTCTCGACGTGGACCAGCGCGGCCGCATCAAGCTGTCGATCAAGGAGCTGTCGAAGTACCAGGGTGGTGACGGCGCCGACGACGAGGTCGTTGAAGAACGCGCCGAGGGTTAGCTCTTTGCGTGACAAACGATTCTGTCGAATCGTTTGTCACCTCCCGCACCGTCCATGGCCAGATCCATGACCAGATCCATGGTCAGAGGTTCGGTTCCGGCCATTGACGAGCGGCCAGCGGGTTAACGGTTGGCCCGGTTGGCGATGAGATCGTCGACCACGGCCGGGTCAGCCAGCGTGCTGGTATCGCCCAGGTTGTCGAGCTCGTTGGCGGCGATCTTGCGTAGAATACGGCGCATGATCTTGCCCGAACGGGTTTTCGGCAAACCTGGGGCCCATTGCAGCACATCCGGCTTGGCAATGGGTCCGATCTCCTGGCGCACCGTATCTATGAGCTCTTTCGAGAGCTCGTCCGCTTCCCGATTGTCCCCTGCCATCAGCGTCACGTACGCGTAGATCCCCTCCCCTTTCACATCGTGCGGGTAACCGACAACCGCGGCTTCGGCGACTGAAGGATGCAGCACCAGGGCGCTCTCCACCTCGGCGGTGCCGATGCGATGTCCCGACACGTTCAGGACGTCGTCGACGCGTCCGGTAATCCAGTAGTAGCCATCGGCATCGCGCCGGGCGCCGTCGCCGGTGAAATAGAAGCCGGGATAGGTGCTGTAGTAGGTATCCACCACGCGCTGGTGGTCGCCGTAAACGGTACGGATCTGCCCGGGCCAGCTGCTGGTGATGACCAGGTTGCCGCTGGCTTCAGTGTCTTCGATGATGTTGCCTTCCGGATCCACGAGCGCCGGCTGCACGCCGAAGAAAGGCCGCGTTGCCGAGCCGGGTTTCAGTGCCGTGGCGCCCGGGAGCGGCGTGATCATGATGCCCCCGGTCTCGGTCTGCCACCACGTGTCCACGATGGGACAGCGATGATCGCCTACGACGCGGTGATACCACTCCCAGGCTTCCGGGTTGATCGGCTCGCCAACGGTGCCCAACAGTTTCAGTGAGCTGCGCGAGGTGGCGGTGACGAATTCGTCGCCCAGGCCCATGAGCTGCCGTAAAGCCGTGGGTGCCGTGTAAAAAATGTTCACCTGGTGCTTGTCCACCACCTGCCAGAAGCGCGAGGCGTCCGGATAGGTGGGCACGCCTTCGAACATCAG
>CAZYYJ010000122.1:0-222 GCA_964651595.1 uncultured Pseudomonadales bacterium
CGCCATGCTGCCGGAGATATCCACTGCCAGCATGAGGTCCCGGCCGGTGGTGGGCAGGGTGATGGGTTCGCCGGTCCATTGCGGGCGTGCGGCGGCAACGAGCAGCAGCAGCCAGGCAACCCACAGCAGCAGCAGGCGCCAGCGCGAGGCGACCTGCTCGGGTCCGGGCTGGTCGGTGACGGCTGCGAAACTACCCACGTTCGGTACCGCCAGGGCCGCACG
>CAZYYJ010000122.1:232-9745 GCA_964651595.1 uncultured Pseudomonadales bacterium
TGCCGTGCTTTCAGCCACAGGCGAACCAGAATCGGCAGCGGGGTCAACAGGGCCACCCAGGGCCACAGCCACTCGATCATGCTGTCGCCTCAGCGCGCAGGCGCCCGGGACGCAGCTTGCCGAGCAGGGTCTGCACCGCCCGATCGATAGCGTCAATGTCGATGTCGGGATCTGCCTGGAACCGTTCGCTGCCGAGGGCACTGGCACCGCCTCGGGAGAACAGTGGTCCTTCCGCCAGGCGGTCCAGCGCGGCCAGCCAGGCGTCGCCGGACAAACGCGCGAGGTCCCGGCGGCCGTAGGCCACAACCAGCACGCGCTTCAGAAGCTCGTTGATGGCATGTGCGTAGGCGTCTGCTGCCAGCTGCTGGCCGCGCACGTCGGCGAGCAGTGTCTGGCGCAAGATTTCCGCCCGGCGCAACGGCGCTCGTGAGCGCCAGGCCTGCCAGCCCCGCCAGGCGAGCCACGCCAGGGCAGCGGCGAGGCCGAGCGCGGTCAGCCACCAGCCGATGGCCGGGGGCCACCAGCTGGGGTCGGCGGGTAGATGCACGTCGCGCAGTTGTTGCAGAGGATCGCTTTCCATTACACCCAGGCGTACTGGTCGAGATTGCCGTCGTCCGTTGCCACGTCGAGATAGCGCATGCGGTCGTGCAGGCACAATTGTGTCAGCTCGCTCTGGCGCGCCGCGAAACGGTCCTGGTAGCGCTGACGCAGACGTTTGTCACCGCTGTAAAACTGCAATCGCTCCACACCGTCGGTCACCAGGTAGTGATCCGAAGGCGGCAGCGTGCGTTCCAGGGGGTCGTGCACATGCACGACGAGCACCTGATTGTGGCGCGCGAGCTGATGCAGATGATCCTGCCACAACTGCAGCGGCCCCGCGAAGTCGCTGACGATGACAATTCGATAGTTGGCGCGCGCGAGGCGCCGCACTTGCAGTAGACCCTCTTCCATGGCGGGGACCCACTCCGCGAGCGGGGCCAGGGCGTTGTTGAACGTGACAACGTCGTTGAGCAGGCGTGCTACCGCCTTGGTGGTGCGGTAGGGGCGGTGCACTTTCAGAGCGTCGTTACCGATCACAACGCCCCCGACGCGGTCCCCGGCTGCCAGGGTGTGCCAGGCGATGCGCGCGGAAACTTCGGCGGCGGCCACTGATTTCAGACGGGCCCGGGAGCCGAAGAACATGTTCTGGGTCTGATCCACCACGATCAGGGTGGGTCGCTCGCGCTCCTCACGAAACACCTTGGTGTGAGGTTTGTTCTTGCGCGCAGTGACGTTCCAGTCGATTGTGCGGATGTCGTCGCCGGGCTGGTACAGGCGCACCTCGGCAAAATCCACGCCCCGTCCCTTCACTTTCGACAGCTTGGCGCCGGCACGACTGCCCACTACGCGGCTCGAGTCACCGGCTGGCGGCTGGCGGGTATAGCGCAGCGCCAGCAGCTGAGGCAGGGAGACGTACGCGCCTTGGACAATACCGTTCACTGGCTCGTCAAGGTACTGGGGTTGCTTCCAGCAGCTGGTCGATCACCTGGTCGGTTGTCACGCCCTGAGCGTCAGCGTCGAAAGACAGGATGAGGCGGTGACGCAGAACGTCGTGCGCAACGTTCTGCACGTCCTCCGGCGTAACGAAATCGCGCCCGCCGAGCCATGCAAGCGCGCGTGCGCAGATATCGAGCGCGATCGTGCCGCGGGGGCTCGCCCCGAACTCGATCCACTGTGAAAGCTCACCCCGGGGTTCGCGCGATGCGACGATCAGCGCCACGAGATAGCGTTCCACCGGCTCGCTCATGTGCAGCCCCAGCAGTTCCTTTCGGGCGGCGAATATCTGTTGTTGGGAGACGGGGCGGCTGGGCTGAGAGGCTGTGTCCTCGGTCGCTTCGCGGCGCACGAGATCGAGAATTCTGGCCTCCGCTTCATGATCGGGGTAGTCGACGATCACATGCATGAGGAAGCGGTCGAGCTGGGCTTCCGGCAGCGGGTAAGTGCCTTCCTGTTCGATGGGATTCTGCGTCGCCATCACCAGAAAGAGATCTGCCAGCGGGTAAGTTTCGCGGCCGACGCTGACCTGGTGCTCGGCCATGGCCTCCAGCAGGGCCGATTGCACCTTGGCCGGTGCGCGGTTGATCTCGTCGGCGAGAATGAGGTTGTGGAAGATCGGTCCCTGCTGAAAACGGAAGGAGCCGTCTTCGGGCCGGTAGATCTCGGTGCCGGTAACGTCGCTGGGCAGCAGGTCGGGCGGGAACTGGATGCGGTGGAAATCGCCCTCGACAACGTTGGCAAGTTCTTTGATCGCCCGCGTCTTGGCAAGCCCGGGCGCGCCTTCCACCAGCAGGTGACCGCCGCACAGCAGCGCTGTCATCAGGCGCTGCACCAGGGCGCTCTGGCCGATGATTTTCTGCTCGAGCCAGGCGCTCGCTTCCTTGATGGCGCCGTGGGGCGTGTCCGTCGCGGGTGTGTTCATGAATTTTTCTGTTGTTTCAGGGTGCTGCTGGCCAAGCGGCGCATTGTAGCCGAGGCGTCTGGCGCGCGTCTCCTATACTTAAAGAAGAGTGTTGCCTTCATACCCGTTCATCAGACGCTTCCGGTCATGCAAAAGTTCATCGTGCCTCTACGACTCACGGCTGCCCAGCTCGAAGCGTTTTACGCGGGCGAGGTTCGCAACGTGTGGGCGCGGACCGAAACGGGTCTGAAAGTGCAGTTCCCGCTCGATGCCCTGAGACCGTACGTGCTGCACGACGGGGTGAGCGGCCGCTTCGAGTTGACGACCGATCGCCAGCATCGGCTCCAGGATATCAAACGGCTGGGCTGACGTTTCGTTTCTACCCGAACTATTACGCATGCGCACCTAATTGGTGCGAAAACGCGTGAAACAAGCTCTCGAGGCATCACCGTGCCACCGAATGAGGCACGTGTGCACAAAAATGTAGCATTGACCCGGTTGTTACCACATAATTTTGCCCCGTTGCGATAAGAACGATTCGTCAGGGGGGGTAGATGATTTCTCGTATTGCCATACAGCGGGCGCTCGCGCTGCTAACGGGGCTGTTCGTCAGCATGCCGGCGTTTGCCGACACGCTGGACGGTTCGGATACGGCCTGGATACTCACGGCCACGGCGCTGGTGCTGTTCATGACCATTCCAGGGCTGTCACTGTTCTATGGCGGCCTGGTCCGCGCAAAGAACGTGCTCAGCGTGCTGATGCAGTGTTTCGCCATCTGTTGCCTCGCGTCTGTACTGTGGCTCGTGATCGGCTACTCGCTGGCCTTCGGCGACGGCGGCGCCATGAACGCATTCATTGGCGGTCTGGGTAACGTGTTCATGGGCGGCATCGGTGAGGACACGCTGTCCGGCACCATTCCCGAGAGTTCCTTTGCACTCTTCCAGATGACGTTTGCCATCATCACGCCTGCGCTGATCATCGGTGGCTTTGCCGAGCGTATGCGCTTTTCCGCGGTGCTGATCTTCAGTGGCGCATGGCTGCTGCTGGTCTACGCGCCGATCTGCCACTGGGTGTGGGGTGGCGGCTGGCTCAGCGAGCTGGGCGTGATGGATTTTGCCGGAGGCATCGTTGTGCACATCACCGCAGGCGTGGCCGCTCTGGTTGCCGCGATTGTGCTGGGCAGTCGCCGCGGCTTTCCGGATCAGGCGCTGATGCCCCACAACATGACGCTGACCATCATGGGCGCCGGCATGCTGTGGGTGGGCTGGTTCGGTTTCAACGGCGGCAGTGCCCTGGCGGCCAACGGTGACGCTGCCATGGCCATGCTGGTCACGCACCTTTCCGCGGCGGCTGGGGCCTTCACCTGGATGTGCGCAGAGTGGGTACGCTTCGGCAAACCTTCCGCCCTGGGCGCGGTCACCGGCATGGTTGCCGGTCTGGGAACCATCACGCCGGCATCGGGCTTCGTTGGTCCAGCCGGGGGCTTGGTCATCGGTATAGCGGCCGGGATCGTCTGCTTTGCAGCCACCAACTATCTGAAGCGCACGTTGCGCATCGATGACTCTCTGGACGTGTTTCCCGTGCACGGAGTCGGCGGCATCCTCGGCACAATGCTCACGGCTGTATTCGCCAGCAACGCGCTTGGCATCTTCAGCGGCCAGGAAGACATCAGCATCGGCTCCCAGCTGGGCGTGCAGGCGATCGGTGTGCTTGCCGGCATTGCGTACACAGCCGTGCTGACCTTCGTGATTCTGAAGGTGACCGACATGCTTGTGGGCAATCGTATTGACGATGATGAAGAGCTGGAAGGCCTCGATATCGTGTCGCACAACGAGCGCGGCTACGATTTGTAGGAATCCCTAAAGAAAGCCGCGACCCGGCCGACAGCAGTGATGTAGTCACAATGGATTTGACACATCATGCTCCAGTTCGGACCAACGTACGGGTTCAGCGGCTTTCAGCAGCTGCCTGCGAACCAGGGTAGTCAGGCGACTCAACCCGTTGCCACCGGCGCGCCGGTGGTGGCGGCTTACGCGGCGCCGGTGATGCCGGTAGCCCTGGCCCCGACGTTCATGGCCGGTCAGCCTTACCAGATGCATGGTGGGGCGCCAGCGGCCTCCAGCGCGGCGCCCACTGGCGGGCACGTGACGGCCAATTCCACCAACTCCACGGTGAGCGATTATCGCGGTGGCGCAGCATACGGTGGCGCTGCTTACGGCGGTGGCGCTGTCTATGGCGGCGTCATGGCAGGCTTTGCCATCCCGTTCATGATGACGCCGATCTTCGTGCAATTCGGCCAGGTTTACGGACCGGCACCCGCAACCGTTGGCGATCAGCCGGCGCCGGAACCGCCTCCGGTGGTTGAGCCGCCGCCGGTAGACGTAGTCGACGAAGTGCCTGCGCCAACCGGCGATGTACCACCGCCCGCTGACAGCGTTCCGGACGAGCCGCGCCCGGAGCTGCCCATACAGCGTTTTACGGCCGACGACTTCAAACGCTACGGTTACCAGGAGAAAGAGCGCTCACTGAAGACGAGCTTCGAGTTCGAACTGACGACGCGCGACGGTGATGTGATCACCCTCGACTTCGAGCAGCTGGATACGCAGGGGTCGCTCGACTTTCGAGGCAAAACCCTGGACGGGCAACGCGTTCGTGATGAGCGTTACACGGAAGACACCGAGCGTGCCGTGAAGGTCGACGTAACTGGCGCCCTCGACGACGCGGAGCAGGCAGCCATCGACAAAGTGATCGACGCTGTGATCAGCGTTGCCGAGAAGTTCTTCAAGGGTGACATGAGCGGCGCGGTGCGCACGCTGAAAGCCATGGATTTCGACTCGAGCGAGCTGGCGGAGCTGTCGCTCAACCTCTCCATGGAAGCCAGCGCCAGCTACAGTCGCGGCTACCTCAAGGGCGCAGATGGCGTAGCGGGTTTGAAGAACCGCGACGCCGGTGTCGGGCAGGTGCTCGATTTTCTTGCCACCGAGCAGAAGCGGCTTGTGAACATGGCCAAAGACGTGCTGGACGCCCCCAGCGCGGCCAAGCTGGTGAAGACTCTGCTGCCGCCGCTGCTCACGCAACCGTTTGAGGAGCTGCGTAGCGAGGTCAGCCTGGCCGCACCTGAAATGGTCGCAGACTCAGAACCAGTGGCGGAAGGCGACGACGACGAACGGGACGACGACTGACGGTAACGCTCAGCTGTCCGCGGCAAAGCGCGGCCCACGGGCGTGGGCCTGGCGCACCAGCAGATCAATCAGCGTGGGAAAGTCGTAGCCAAGCTCCCGGGCGCCATCGGGGTAAAGACTTGTCGGCGTCATGCCGGGAAGGGTGTTCACCTCCAGCAGCACGATACGTCCGTTCTCGTTGACGATGAAATCCGCCCGGGACAGGTCGTCCAGGCCGAGCGCCGCGTGCGCGGTCACCGCGATGGTCTGCAGGCGTTCGCTCACCTCCGGTGGCAGCGGGGCGGGCACGAGATGTCGCGACCGACCTTCTGTGTACCGGTTGGTGTAGTCGTACCACTCGTCATCTGCCGTAACGATTTCAATGACCGGATGGGGGATGAGCCGGCCCTCGGTGGCGAGCACGCCGACGGTGATTTCCCGGCCCACAAAAAAGGGTTCCACCAGGCAGCGGCCGTGCGCGAGCGCGTTGGTCAGAGCGCCGGCCACGTCGCCGCCGTCAGGAAGAGGGGCGACGCCGATGGCTGAACCCTGGTTGAGCGGTTTCACGACCACCTGGTTGTCGTAGCGTTCGGCAATGACCGCCGCTGTTGCGGTCAGATCGTCGTCCGGGCTGACGATCACTTCGTCCAGAATCGGCAGACCGTGCTGTGCGAACACCGCCTTCGCAACGGACTTGTCCATCGCGAGCGCTGCCCCGTGCACGCCGCTGCCCACGTATGGCAGGTCCAGCAGATCGAGCATGCCCTGCACGGTGCCATCTTCCCCCGGGGGACCGTGCAGCGCCGGAAACACGACGTCGGGACGTGTTTGCGCCAGCAGCGGCACTGACGCTGCCCCCAGTTCGTAACACGTCACCGTATGGCCAGCGCTTTCCAGCGCTTCAGCAATCTGGGCCGCTGAGGCGCGCGATACCTCCGCCTCGGCCGAAGGTCCGCCCATCAGCACAGCGACATCGAGACTCACGGTGCGTCTCCATTGACGGTGTCGCCGACCCGGGTCGCGCTGATCATGGATGGGCTGCTGGCCAGCGTGGTGCGCGGGTCGATATAGCACCAGCGAACGTGATCCCGCCATGCGCCGTTGATGAACAGGAATGCCTTCGAAAAGCCCTCGCGCGTGAAGCCGCAGCGTTCCACCAGACGCTGCGAGCGCTCGTTTTCGGGCTGAATATTGGCTTCCAGCCGGTGCAGACCCATGGTGTTGCAGGCAAGCTTCGTCAGCATTGTGAGACCTTCCTGCATGTAGCCCTGGCCGTGGTGCGCTGCCACGGCGTAGTAGCCGAGCGACGCGCTCTGGAACGAGCCCCGCACGATGTTGTTGATGTTGATGACGCCCACGATCGTGTCGTCTTCGCGACGGCAGATCACGAACCCTTCGTGATCCTCGCGCTGCACGCGCTGCAGGTAGTATTTGAACAGCACGGTATTGGTTGGCGGACTGATCCACGGGTCGTGCAGCTCGCGGCTGTCTTTCATGACCCGCACGAACTCACCTTCGTCGCTGCGCCGCACCTTTCGCAGGTACACGCGATGCTCAGTGCTCATGATCCGTCCTGCTTTCGAGGACAAAAATCTCCCAGAGCGTGGGTGGAATGAGCGCCATGCCGATGACGATGACGTGAACCGGGTGCACGGCTCGCTCGTCTGCCATGGGCCAGACCTCCGAGAGGCTGAAGTCGATGTTCTGCCACGCCAGAATACCGGCGGTGGTCAAGGCGAAACCGGCCGTCAGAAGAACAAAGCGGATCAGATAGCGAGCGTGCATGGTCAGCGCGGGAAAATATAGGCTGCGCCCCGGCGCTGCAACCAGGCTCTGGAGAATTCTTCCAGATCGTATGCGCGCGGTACCTCGGCGTGGGTGGGTGCCGCCGGGTCGTACACATACGCCTTGTCGCCGCGCACACTGTGCAGCGTCACCAGATGCCCGGCGGTCTGGGGGATGGCGGCGCCGGAGAGTTGTCCTGCGCCATAGTCGACGCTCACCACCATCGGCAGACCAAGTTCGAGAATGGCCGGCACGCTGGACCAGTCCGGGAGCACCTCCACGGCACCGGCTCGTCCGTGGCAGGCAGCCAGGCGGATCGCCAGTGGCCAGGAGCCGTAGGCGCCGGTGCCCCGGTCGTAGCATGCTGCCACAGCCTCGGGCCAGGAGGGCCGGGGTCCCGCAACGCTCAGGGCCATGGCCAGGGCCGTGGGTGAGCAGATCCGCTGGCGCAGGCTGTTGCTTGCCTGCATCTGACTGATGGCCGCGGGTGTACCGGCAGAGACGTTCATAGCGGCCGGTGCCGGCGCTTCGAGGGCCATGGGCCGAGCGCTTACGGTTGCCAGCGCGGTGCCCGGGGCGCACGGTGCATCGACCACCAGGCGCACGGTGGACGCATCGATGGGCGCATGGGTGTGCCAGCAGTCGATGTGGCAGGACACCGGTGCGGCGCCCTTGTGAGGTGTGGCCCGGTCAGTCAACCGGTCTCGCACCGGCACCGACTGCAACGCATAGCTCGCGCTGCTGGTAACCAGTTCGAAACGGTAGCGCGCACGGCATGCCGGCGCGGCGAAGCTGGGCACGATGATATGACCGGCCGGCGTCGCCGGCAGGCGAAACTCTGTGCAAACCCTGCCGGCAGCATCGCCTTCCCAGTCCAGCGAGCCGTGGACGGGCAGGGGATATGACGGCGTGCCGCTGACCAGTCGTGTGACATAATCCATAACCCATGATACCCCGGCTGGAACTCCTGTTGACCGAGCACTGCACGCTGTGCGATCAGGCGTTGGACGTGCTGCTTGGCCATCCGGCGCTGACGGGAGCGCGGTTGCAAACCGTGGATGTGGCGTTCGACGACGCGTTGCTGACGCGCTTTGGTGAACGCCTGCCCGTATTGCGGTGCGGGGACGCCACCCTGTTCTGGCCTTTCGATACAGCTGACGTCAGTCGGTGGCTGGACCGCCTGTAACCGCGGTGGCCGGGATAGCGCCAGACAGGCCGAAACATTGCGTGGCGTTGGCCGTGGCAGCGGCGGCGATCTCATCACGTGGCTCCGGGCGGCAGGCTGCCACGGCGTCCAGAACGTAAGGCAGCAGTGCTGGCTCGTTGCGGCCGCGGAAGCGGGACGCAATGCCCTCGGGGGCCTGGCGGGGGGCGTTGTGAGGTCGCAGGAACGGTGCGTCGGTTTCCAGCATGAGACGGTGCAGAGGAATCTCGGCGACGATGTCCCGCAGAGTCGCGCCGCGCGCAGCGTCGGCAATCCAGCCGGTGATCCCTATGTAGCAACCGGCGTCGAGATACGCCCGCAAAGCAGCGCGGCTGCCGGTAAAACAGTGCACCAGCACCGGAGGTAGATCGGGGTATGCCAACAGGCGTTGCAATACCTCCTCGCTCGCCTGGCGGTCGTGCACAAAAAGCGGTTTGCCCAGGTCGCACGCAAGGGCAAGCTGCGCGTCGAACGCCGCGAGCTGCGCATCGCGCGGGCTGAAATCCCGGAAGAAGTCGAGCCCGGTCTCGCCGATGGCGCACACTTCGGGAAGCTGGGCAAGGTGACGCAGCTCGTCCAACCAGCCGGGCGGTACGCTGGCGGCGTCGTGAGGGTGTACGCCCGCCGTCGTATGGCGCCGACCCTGCTCGCACCACGCCAGGGCAGCCCGCGTGGCCGCAAGGTCCGTTGCGCAGATCACAAAACGGTCTACGCCGTGGGCAGTTGCACGTTCGATCACCGCCTCGCGGTCGCGGCGAAATTGTCGGTTGGCGAGATTGACGCAGACGTCAATCAACATTGCGGGGGCGGACGGTGGCCTCGACACGGGAGAGAAACGGCAGCGGCGACCCCAGTTGCAGGGCGTAGACGTGCCGGAACGCCAGCGTGTTTTTCGGCGAAGGATGCAGCTGTTTGCCATAACTCGT
>CAZYYJ010000123.1:0-9420 GCA_964651595.1 uncultured Pseudomonadales bacterium
CTGTATCCAGTGCCCGCACGGGAAGCTTGCGGTTTCCAGGTCGTCGACAAAACCGGCAAGCGTGTCGGATGCGGGCACCATGTCGTAGTCGCCGTACAGCATCAGCGCGGGTTGCGTGATGTGCTGCTCGTAGGCGCCGAGAATTTCCCAGTTCCGGCTGAAGTTCCGATACCAGTTGATACCGCCGGTGAAACCCGCCTGCTGGAACGCCTGGACGAAGACGCCGAGTTCCTCATCGCTCATGAGCGGCTCACCGGGCATGCTGTCGCGCTGGGCCATGTTGATCATGGGCATACCCGCACCCAGGTCGACCGGCGGAGACTCCCATTGCCTGGTGCGGTAGAGATTGCGAAGAAACCGCTCGCAGTTCTCCGCAAAGGCTGCGTCGGCGACCCCCGGCTGACGATTGAAATGCACGATGTAGAAATCGCCACCCAGCGCCGATTCCCAGAATCCGACCCATTCCTGCTCGCCGCGCGCCATGAAGGGCACGCTCAGGTTCGCCAGCGCGGCAACCCGGTCGCGCTGCATCATGGCCAGGTTCCACACCACGATGGCGCCCCAGTCGTGGCCGACAAAACACGCCCGCTCGTAGCCGAAGTGGTCGAGGAGGCCCATCAGGTCGTCCGTGAGATGTGTGATGTCGTAGGCCTCCACAGCGTCGGGGCGGCTCGATGCGCCGTAGCCGCGCTGGTTGGGCACGATGACGTGGTAGCCGGCGTCGACGAGCGCGGGGACCTGGTGGCGCCAGGAATAAGCGTGCTCGGGCCAGCCGTGACACAGCACCAGCGGGCGTCCCTGTCCGGCGCTGAACACTTCCAGCTCGATGCCGTTGGTGGCAATCATGGTCGGTTCCGGAAAGGTCATGGCGCGCCCCTGCTGAACGAAGAGGGCGCAGCCTAGCGGGATTTCGGCGCAGCGTCATCCGCGTGTATGCTCGGTGCAACGTTGTCTGGGGGATAAACGATGAAACTTGGTATGGGCGTGGGCCCGCTCGGGGCGCCCGGCGGCGGGCGGATCGTGGAGCTGGCGAAAGAAGCCGAAAAGCTCGGTTATCACACGGTGTGGGTGCCGGAAATCTATGGCGCAGACTGTTTCACGCCGCTCGCTTGGGTGGGCGCGCACACGGAGCGCATCCAGCTGGGTACGTCGATCATGCAGATCAGCGCGCGCACTCCGGCCAGCGCGGCCATGCATGCGGTGACGCTCGACTACCTGTCCAACGGGCGCCTGGTGCTGGGCATAGGCGTGTCCGGCCCGCAGGTGGTGGAGGGCTGGTATGGACAGCCCTATCCGAAGCCGCTGGCCCGCACGCGCGAGTGGATACAGATCTTCCGCAAGGTCGTAGCCCGGGAGGAGCCCGTGGCGTTCGACGGTGAGCACTACCAGCTGCCGTTACAGGGGGGCATGGGTCTCGGCAAGGCGCTGAAGCTCATCCAGCATCCTGCGCGTCCGCACATCCCCGTGTACCTGGGTGCAGAGGGGCCGAAAAACGTGAAGTTGAGCGCCGAGCTGTTCGACGGCTGGATACCCATGTTTCTGTCGCCGTACCGCATGATGGACGTGTACAAGGATGCCATGGCCATTCGCGGGCCGGATTTCGAGATCGCCGCGGCGGTGCCTGTCATTGTCGATGACGACGTGGACCGTGCGTTGCTGCAGGTGAAACAGCAGGTGGGCTTCTACGTCGGCGGCATGGGTGCCAAAGACTTCAACGTGCACAAGGACCACGTGTCGCGCTTCGGCTTTGCAGACGCAGCCGACCAGATCCAGGCGCTCTTTCTGTCCGGGCGTCGCGACGAAGCCATCGCCGCCGTACCGGATGAGCTGGCAGACGAGATATCGCTGGTGGGGCCGAAAGCGCGCATTCTCGATCGGCTGGAAGCCTGGAAAGAAAGTCCGGTGACGCAGATCACCGTGGGCAGCGCCGATCCCGCCACCCTGCAATTCATGGCCGAAGCGCTGCTCTGACCTCGGCGGGGGCAGGCTCGCTGCCGTCGCGGAACAGGGACCGCACCTGGATCGCGGCCAGGGCGATGGCCAGCGGCTGGTTGCGCAGCACATCCGCCAGCGCGTCGCGGTGGGTGGTGAGAAACCGCGCCGCAGCGCGCGTTGCCTGCAGCGCGCCGACGGGGCGGGCCTCCGCGAAACGCCAGCGTCGGCTGTGCGCGGCGACTTCCCGTTGTTCCGGGGTGTCTGGAAAGGTCGCAGTGGCGGCAAATACCCGGCAGTCGTAGGTGCGGCATGCGTGGGGCCGGGCTGCGTAGATTGTGCAGGCCGTGCCATCGAACATCGGGCAATGGCCCGCCGCGTCGTGTCCCAGCACGTAATCGCCAGGGCGCCCCGGCGCCGGAAACAGCAGAGCAGACGGGATGGCGGCCAGCGCGTCGGTCTCCTCCCGCGTCACCAGAATGAACTGGGCCGCACGGCAGCACGCGGTGCACGAGCCACAAGGCACCGCGGCGGGTGCACCCGCAGCCAGCACGGCGTCTGTGGCCGCAAGCCATGCCTTCGCGTCGCCGGCATCAAGCGGTGCTTCTTCAGCCATGCGACAGATCTCTCACAGAATGCGTGGGCCACGACGGGCCGTCCGGCTTGCCGTTGCCCGCTGTCGCGCAGGAGCTGCAGCACCTTAAGGTGAAGGCTCCCATTGTTTTCAGGAGACAGAACGTCATGCAGAAGCGACCCGAGACCGACGATACGTGCGGCAAAGATAACCTCAAGACGCTGGACGACGAAGCGCTCTTCACGGTAGCCGGTGCTGCGCAGACACCGGCAGAGCTGCTCAGCGCCATGCCCGGCCCGCTGCGTGCAGCGCTGCAACCGCTGGGTCCCCGGCGGTACGTGCCCTGGATACCGCCAGCCAGCCAGTGACGCGGCTTGCCACAGCGCGGGCAGTTGACAAGAATACGCGCGCAGCCGTGGGGCTGCGCGGGGGCGGCGAGAACTTTCGGCCGCCCGTTGACGACAATCCTTTCAACAGCTGCCCATACACAAGGATTGATTCATGTCGCGGAACGACACCCACAGCCTGTTCATCGGCTACTGCCTCTGGATTCTGGGTTTTCTGGGCATGCATCGCTTCTACTTCGGACGACCTGTCAGCGGCACCATCTACTTCTTCACGCTGGGGCTTCTCGGCATCGGCTGGCTTGTGGACCTCTTTCTCATGCCCATGCTCGAACGCTCCGCCGACCGCCGTTATCAGGAAGGTGACCTCAACTACTCCATTGCCTGGCTGCTGCTGGCGTTTCTCGGCTTTCTCGGCATTCACCGCTTCTACCAGGGTAAGATCGGCACTGGCATTCTGTATCTGCTGACGCTCGGGCTCTTCTGGGTGGGTATCATCTACGACTACTGGACGTTGAACGACCAGCTGTCGGCGGAGAACCGCGAGCGGCTGCGCTGAACCGGGGGAAAATGGTGGAAATCTGGCTGGCGGCGACGCTCTGGGTCGTTACACATCTGGGGTTGTCGAGCACGCCCCTGCGGGGCGCGCTGGTGGGCGTGGTGGGCGAGAAAGGGTTTGCCGGGGTCTACTCGCTGGTGGCCTTCGCCAGCCTCGGCTTTCTCATCTGGGTGTACGGTACGGTGCCGCGCTTCGATTACTTCTGGTTGCCTAACCCGGACCTGTACTGGGTGGCCAAGGTCACCATGCCCATTGCCCTCATCCTCATGCTCGGGGGTTTCATGGTGCGTAATCCCACTATGGTGGGCGCCACGCTGGACGATGCCGGGGCGGCGGCAGCGATGGCCACGGGGGTGACAAGAATTACCCGCCACCCCTTTCAGTGGGCGGTGGTGATCTGGGGCGTGGGGCACATTGTCGCCAACGGCGACCAGGTTTCGGTGGTGTTCTTCAGCGCCTTCGTGCTGGTGAGCCTGGCGGGCACGTTTCTCATGGACATGAAGAAGCGGCGCAGCTTTGGCGATGCCTGGTCGGCCTACGCCGGGGTGACCTCCAACGTCCCCTTTGCGGCGCTGATGAGCGGTCGCAACCAGCTCGTCCTCAAAGAGCTGTGGTTGCCGGTGGCGGTGGGGCTGGTGGCCTACGCCCTGCTCTACTATTTCCACGAGGCGCTGTTCGGCGCGCTGATCGTTTAGCTGAACCGTCTCAAAGTCCGGTGAGCGCGGCTGCCAGCGCGTCGTGGGCGCCGCTGAAAAAATGATCGGCACCCGGTAGCACGACCACATTGCTGCCCGCGAGGGTATCGAGTTTCGCCGTATCCACGAAGTCGTCGTCGGCGCCTGCAATGGCATGGACCGTCGTGTCGGGCAGCTCGATCTCCTCGAAGGTCATGGTGCCCACGGGGGGCGCGATCAGCACGGCGGTGGCCGGGGCGGCCTGGCTGAGGCCGTGCCACACGACGTTGGCGCCGAAAGAGTAGCCGAGCCACAAGATCGGTGCGTCGGGGTAACTTTGCGCCACCCACTGATGCACGGCCCACAGGTCGGCCACTTCGCCCACACCACCATCGTAGGTACCTTCACTCTGTCCGACGCCGCGGAAGTTGAAGCGCAGGCAGTTTGTCTGGCGGCCCAGCAGCACCTTCGCGGCGGTGGCCAGCACGGCGTCATACATGGACCCTCCGTACTGCGGGTGCGGATGGCACAGCACGGCAATCGGATCGAGATCACCATGCGGATGGTCCAGCTCTGCCTGAAGCATGCCGGCTGGTCCGGGTATCTGCATGAGGTGCCTCCAGGTGCTTCTCGTCGAACCAGTCTAAGCCGGCTGCGGCGGCAGGTCTTGAAATTTTTTGGCGCCGATTTATGTTGTGCCGCCGTAACGGAAACTGGAACGCTGCATTGATCGAAGCGCAGAACCTGAGACGCCGCTACGGCGACTTCGTAGCGGTGGACGACGTGTCGTTCTCCATCGCCCCCGGTGAGGTCGTTGGCCTGCTCGGCCACAACGGCGCCGGGAAAACCACCATCATGAAGATGCTGACGGGGTTTCTTGAACCGTCGGCCGGCCAGGTCGTTGTCGATGGTGTCCAGCTCGACGCCGATCCGCTGGGCGTACAGGCCCGACTGGGTTATCTGCCGGAAAGTCTGCCCCTGTACCCTGAGCTGACGGTCACCGACTACCTGGTGCATGCCGCGCGGCTGCGGTCGCTGGACCCCGGCGCCTGTGTGCCGCGGGCGGTGCACGCAACCCAGCTGGAGGCGAAAGCCTTCGATCGCATCGAAACGCTCAGCCGCGGCTACAAGCAGCGCCTCGGCGTGGCCCAGGCGATTCTGCACGAGCCGGATTTTCTCATCCTGGACGAGCCGTCCAATGGTCTGGACCCCAACCAGATACAGCACATGCGCGATCTCATCAAGGAAATTGCCTCGCATGCAACGATCATTCTCTCCACGCACATCATGCAGGAAGTGAATGCGGTGTGTGACCGCGTGATGATTCTGCGCAATGGCCGGCTGGTGGTTGACGAGCAGCTGGCGGCGCTGCGGGCCTCCAACCAGGCCCGGCTGGTGACGGCACCGGACGCGGCGGTGAGCGAGCTGCTGGAAGCGGTGGGTGGCGTGCGTGGCAGCCGCAGCACTGCACCGGGAGAGTGGGTGCTGGAGCTTGCCGACGACAGCCGAGAGGCGGTTGCAGCGGCCGCTCGCGCGCTGGTGGAAGCGGGTGCACCCATCTACCGGCTGACTCCCGAGGCCCGGGACCTGGAGACGGTATTCGCGGAGGTATCCGATGCGGCTTGAGATCGTTCGTCAGATCCAGCAGAAGGAGTTGACGCTCTTCTTCTCCTCCCCGATCGGGTATCTGTTTCTTGGCGTGTTCCTGGCGTTGACGCTGTTTGCCTTTTTCTGGATCGAAGCGTTTTTTGCCCGCAACATCGCCGATGCGCGTCCCCTGTTCCAGAGCCTGCCGGTGCTGCTCATCCTGCTTACGGCGGCGCTCACCATGCGTATGTGGAGCGAGGAACGGCGCAGCGGCACGCTGGAGTTTGTGGTGACCCTGCCGGTCAGCACCTGGGAGTTTGTTCTGGGCAAGTTCTTCGCCTGCTGGCTGCTGCTGCTCATTGCGCTGGGGCTGACGCTGCCGTTGCCGATCACGGTTGCCCTGCTGGGTGATCTCGACTGGGGGCCGGTGTTTGCGGGCTATCTTGCCGCCATGCTCATGGGCGGCGCCTATCTGGCCGTGGGCCTGTTTGTGAGTTCCCGCACCGACAGTCAGATCGTGAGCCTCATTGTCACTGTGCTGGTGCTGGGGGTGTTCTACATGCTCGGCAGCGCCTTGATCACCGGTCTGGTTGGCGGTCCCCTGCGGGAGCTGCTCACGAGTCTCGGCAGCGGCTCGCGCTTCGTCTCGATCATCCGCGGGGTGGTCGACGTCAGAGACCTCTACTTCTATCTGTCGGTGCTGATCGCGTTTCTGGCTGCCAACGTGTACGTGGTGGAACGGGCGAAATGGGCCGCGGATGGGGATGCCGCCCGCCACCGCCGCTGGCGCCTCGGCACGGGTCTGCTCATCGGCAATCTGCTGCTGGGCAACGTCTGGCTCAGCCAGGTCACCGCCCTTCGTTTCGACCTCACGCAGGGCAACATCTACTCGATCTCTGACGCGACCCGCAATTATCTGGACCGGCTTTCTGAGCCCCTGCTGATCCGGGGCTACTTCAGTGCCAAGACACATCCACTGCTCGCGCCCCTGGTGCCGCGGCTGAAAGACCTGCTGCGCGAGTACGAAGTAGCCGGCGGCGGCAGTGTGCGTGTGGAGATCGTCGATCCGGCCAGCGATCCGGAGCTGGAGAATGAGGCCAACACCAAATACGGCATCCGGGCTGTGCCTTTTCAGGTGCAGGACCGCTACCAGGCCAGCCTGGTGAACTCCTATCTCGACGTGCTGGTGCAGTACGGCGACGAGTACGAAGTGCTTGGCTTTCGCGACTTCATCGAAGTGAAGATGCGCGGCGAGGGCGATCTGGACGTGCAGCTGAAGAACCCGGAGTTCGACATCACGCGCAGCATCAAGAAGGTGATGTACGGCTTCCAGGGCGGCAGCTCCGTGTTCGCCAACGTCGCTGATCCCGTGCGCTTCGTCGGCTATGTGTCCCGGGACGATGTGCTGCCGGAAGCGCTGGTGGCGTTGAAAGGTGAGCTTGCGACCGCGCTGGAGGCGCTGAGTGCGGAGGGCGGCGACAAATTCAGCGCCGAGCTGGTCGACCCGGACGCGGGGGATGGACAGGTGGCTGTGGAGATTGCCGAGAACTTCGGCTTTCAGCCCATGGCCATGAGCCTCTTCGACGAAGGCCAGTTCTACTTCTATCTCACGCTGCAGAACGACGAGACCGTCGTACAGGTGCCTATCCCGGAGGGGCTCTCGGCAGAAGCGCTGGAGAAAGCCATAGAAGAAGGTCTGAAGCGGTTTGCCACGGGCTTGTTGAAAAGCGTCGCGCTGGCAGCGCCGACGCCACCGCCCCCCTATATGCAGCAGCAGGGTATGCCACCGACAAATGCTTACAGTCAGCTGCAGAGCTTTCTCACCAGCGACTTCGACGTGGCCGAGACGGGGCTGAATGACGGCACGGTTCCTGCCAGTGCGGAGCTCTTGCTGGTGGTGGATGCGACAACCTTCTCGGACGAGCAGCGCTTTGCGGTGGATCAGTTCCTGATGAAAGGCGGTACCGTCGTGGTCTCTGCCGGCGCCTATGCGGCGCAGTTGACGCAGGCGGGCATCACGGCGACGCCGCGCGACACGGGCCTCGGCGAGTGGCTGACACATCACGGGGTGACGGTGGGCCAGAGCCTGGTCATGGACCCGCAGAATTCTGCGTTCCCGGTACCCGTCACCCGCCAGGTCGGCGGCTTCAGTTTCCAGGATCTCGTCATGCTCGACTACCCGTACTTCGTGGACGTGCGCGACGAGGGGCTGAACGAAGACGCTCCCATGCTGACCGGGCTCGGACAGTTGACCATGTCCTGGGCATCGCCGCTGGAGGTTGCCGCGGGCGAGGGTGTGGCCGTGACAGAGCTGGTGCGCAGCAGCGACGGCAGTTGGCTGTCCACCAGCGCGGATGTGTCACCGCAGTTCGACGAGAGCGGCTTGTCGGCTTTTGTCCCGGAAGGCCCGCAGGCATCTCACCTGCTGGCGGTGGCGCTGGAAGGTCGCTTTGACAGTTTTTACGCGGGCAAAGACTCGCCGCTGCTGACGTCGGACGAGACCGGGGAAGACGGCACCGATACTGGGGATGAGGCCGGCGAGGCGGATGATGGGGTGGGCGCAATCACCAGCGTCATCGAGCGTTCTCCCGAGTCGGCGCGCCTCATCGTGTTCGGCTCCAACGATTTCCTTTCGGACCAGACCGTGCAGATGGTGGGTTCAGCGGACGGTATGCTGTACACCAACGCCATTCAGCTGGTGATCAACCTGGTCGACTGGGCGCTGGAAGATGAGAGCCTCATCGGTATCCGCGCACGGGGCAATTTCAATCGTACGCTGCCGGGGCTGGACAGCGGCACGCAGAGCCTCATCGAGTACGGCAACTACCTCCTGGCGTTGCTGGCAGTGCTGGCCGTGCTGTGGTTTTACCGGCAGCGGCGCAGGAGCCGGGTGGCCAGCTATGGTGCGTGGCTGGCGCAACCGCCGCATAACGAGGCGGGCAACACAGGAGGGCAGCGCTCATGAGCACGCGCATAGGACTGCTTGCCGGGCTTGCGCTCGTCCAGCTTGCGCTGGTGGCGTTCCTCTGGCTGGGCGCCGGGCCGGACGGCGGCACGTCCGAACCGCTGTTGACCCTGGATGGCGCTGCGGCTACCACGCTGGAGGTGAGCGGCGCCGAGGAGCGGGTTGCCATACAACGCTCGGACAGCGGTTGGGAAGTGGACGGTCACCAGGCGCTCGCCAGCAAGGTGGATGAAATTCTCGACAAGCTCGACGCGCTGGACGCGCCCTGGCCGGTGGCTACCAGCGCCGACAGCGCCCGGCGCTTCGAGGTGGACGACGACAACTTTCAGCGTCGGGTGCGGGTGCTTGCCGGTGATGAGGTGCTCGCAGATCTCTATCTCGGCACCTCGCCCGGCTACCAGCGGGTGCATGCGCGCCGCGCGGACGACGATGCCGTGTACAGCGTGGCCCTGTCGAACTACGAAATTCCCACCAATCGGGACGGCTGGCTGGACAAGACCGTGCTGGCGATCGATGACGACCCCACGAACGTGGTCGTGAGCTTTGCCGATGCGACGCAGCGTGTGCTGGAGAAGGGTGAGGAAGGCTGGCTGGTGGATGGCGCCGCTGCCGACCAGGATGCCACCGCAACCTACGTCAACCGTTTCAAAACGCTACGGGTCCTGGGCGTTGCCGATGAAGATGCTGCCGCCGAGAAGACCTCGCTGGCGGAGGTCACGCTGACCGCCGGGGCCACTGCCCGGGCGCTGGGGATTGCCCGTCTCGGAGAGGGAGGCGCCTACCTG
>CAZYYJ010000124.1:0-9412 GCA_964651595.1 uncultured Pseudomonadales bacterium
TTTCATGGCCCGGGACGCCTGGCAGGAAGCCATAGCCATCTACGAGCGGGGCCTGGAGCGCCTGCCGGGCACGCGGTCGTTCGAGAACAACATCAGCTACTGCCGGCAGCAGCTGGGGCGCTAGCGTCGCGTTTAACCGTGTTCGTCTTTCATTTTGCGGGCCACCCGTTCCGCGATCATGACGCAGCCGAGGTAGGTATTGCCCGATGGAATGGTTGGCATTGCCGATGCGTCCGCCACCCGCAGTCCATCCATGCCCAGTACGCGGCAATTGGCATCGAGCACGCTGCCCATGGGACAGGTGCTGGTCATGTGGCCGTAGCTGACGGTAAATCGCTCGAGGGCAATGTCCGGGGCGTCTTCCGAGCGCAGATCCAGAGGCTCCACGGCCACACATCCCAGCTCGGCGGCCGCGGCTGACGTTTCCCATCTTGCCAGACGCTCGAAGCCGTCCCTCAGGCGCACCACGCCATCTGCCGGCAGAGGCGGCACGGTGACAACGGGACCGTCATGCGCATGCTCGCCCAGCTTCACGGCCCCTGCGCCGGATGATCGGAGGAGAAAAACCGCCATCACGAATTCGACGGGACCGTCCGAGACCGGCGGGGCGATGGGGAAGAGGTGGTAGTCGACATTGGTGCCATCTGACGCGCCGATGAGCAGGCTCTGGGCGGGACCGGCGGTACCGCCCCGGGGCCCGTCGTGTCGATAGCGCAGCCCCGGGCCGATGTGGTCGCTCATCGTCTCTCCCACCGGCAGGTCCTGGACAATGGCAATGCCGTGGTCGGCCAGGTGCTCTGCGGGCCCGATGCCGGATCGCATCAGGAGGTTGGGTGTCCACAGCGCCCCGGCCGTCACGATCGTCTCGTCTGCCAGGATTTGCTCGCCGTCGCTGAGAACCACACCCACTACTTTCCGGCCATCCACCGCCAGGGTGCGGACTTCGGCGCCGGTCCGAATCTGCAGGTTTTCGCGGGTGCGCACCTTTGGGGTGAGATACGCCAGGCTGGTCGTGACGCGCTCACCTTTCTGGTCGATCGTCACCGGAAAGATCCCTATGCCCGGCAGCTGACGCCTGTCGTTGATGTCTGCCACGGTCCTCTCGCCCACGTCCGCCATGCCGTCGTAGAAAGCAAGCTGGGCACGTCCCATCTCCTCGCGACGCCAGCGTCGCACCGGTAGCGGTCCGTCGCTGCCGTGCAGCTCGCAGGCGCCGAAATCGAGGTCGTTCTCCGCAGCTTTGAAAGTCTCGATGACGTCGTTCCAACCCCAGCCGTCCAGCCCCGCTGCGGCCCAGCCGTCGTAATCTTCGGGCAGGCCGCGAAGGGTGGCCAGACCGTTCACGGCAGAGGTTCCGCCCAGCATCCGGCCCTGCAGCATGGGAATGAAGCCGCCGCCATTGCCCATGGGGGTCATGGCGACCGAAGGCGTTCCCAACCACGCCTCCGGCGCTCTGGCCGGATTCAAGACAGCGTCGTCGTAGGTGGTGTCGTCCGGTCCTGCTTCCAGCAGCGTGACCCGGAACCGCACGTCTTCGCTGAGGCGGGCTGCGAGCACGGAGCCGGCCGTGCCGCCGCCGACGATAAGAATGTGTTTGGGTTTGCTGCTCATCGCGATTTCCGTTTTAGGACGATCGTCCTAATATACCTGAAAAACAGCGCCGGGCAAGCAGGTCTTCGCGCATCGTTTCGTATAGGGTGCGGTCATGGGAACCAAACCATCGACAGCAGAGAAGATTCTCAACGCGGGTCAGCAGCTTTTTAACGCCAGAGGCTACGGCGCCACGTCGCTCAGCGACATCGCCGCTTCGGTGGGCATTTCCAAAGGCAATCTGACCTACCACTTCCCCACCAAACGCGCGCTGGCATCGCAGCTCCTTGCAAGAGCCAGGCAAACGGCGCGGGCGCGCAGGGAACAGCTGCAAACGGGCGATATTGCGGACGACTATGTCGAGCATCTGCTGTTTGCCATGGACATGACCTGGACCAACCGGTTTCTCTTCCGCGACCGCAACGAGTTTGCTGAAGAGCTGGCCGGAGAAGACTCGGAGCTGGCCGCAGATTTCAGCGAGCTGCGCACGTTGATTGAGCGCATAGAGGCCGCCGGCATGTTTCGCAAAGGGGCCGTGGCAGATCTCACGGTTCTCACCCGGTCGATATGGATCGTCAGCCGCTACTGGATGGACTACCTCAGAGAATTCGAAGGGCAGGCATCGGTGAGCTGGGCAGATCAGGAGGCGGGCATCAAACAGCACTTTGCCATTCTGTTGCCTTGCCTGACAGCGCCGGCAAGGCGGCGGTTCGAGCGGGCTCTGCACAGATCTTCGCAGACTGCCGGTGCCACCTAGACTACGATTCCCCCGACGCTGTTTTGCATACGCGCCGGGCTTGCATAAAATGCAAACGCCCGGATAGGAAAGCGCAACTTGAATCCACTGCAGCAGCCGTATGCCAGAGCGCACGCAAAGCTCTGACCGCATGACCAGTATTGGTCGGGCCCTTTATCGATGCATTCGAGAACAGGGTTACGCCAACACGAAACTGCAGGACATCGCGAAACAGGCGGATATGACGCCGAGCCACGTCCGCTACTACTTCACGGGCAAGCAGGCCATTCTGGAGTGGTACTTCAAAGAGACCAGTCAGGGGTACCAGGCTGGTATGCGGCAGATGGTGCAATCGCCGCCGGCAGATCCTGTGGCTGCGCTGGCAGGCGCGTTCTTTCCGGAAAGTCCGAAACGCCGTGCCAATCTGGGTGTGTTCATAGAGCTGCGTACGCTGGCCCTGCATCACGCGCCGCTGCTGAAGCAGCTCAAAGCCCACGACCGTGTGCAGATTGGATCCATTGCCCTGCTGCTGGAGCCCGTCGTCGGTAAAACCGATCCGGTGGCCGCGGCGGAGATTGCGTATTCGCTGGCGCAGGGTTTATACATGGGTGAAACGCTGCAACGCTTCGAAACGAGATCTGCGCGTGAGTACTTTTCGGCCACGCTGCGGGCGCTGATCGACAGTCAGTTGATCTCAGACCGCTGACCCACGCCTGGGGTATCAGGTCCCGCACCCGTTCGCAGAAACTCGTGGATGACGTTGTTGCCGTGCCGTCCCATGGCGGTGTTCATGCCGTTGAAACCATGGGGTGCACCGGGATAAACCGCGAGCTGCGTGTCGTTTCCGGCCGCCTGCCACCGTGCCGCCATGAACAGCGTATCGTCCAGCAGAGGCTCTTCGGTGCCCACCAGAAACAGGGCCGGCGGCATGCCGTCGCACGCGTGGTAGAGCGGCGAGAGATCCGCAGAGCGCCGCTCTTCGGGCGCCAGACCGCTGCGGGCGTGGATCGTTTCACTGAGACTGGTGTGATTGCGTCCGACGGTAGTGAGCGGGACTTCGACCTGGTTGTGCTGGCGGCAGGCTTTGAAGTGGAAGCGTTCTTGTGGCCGGTGGAGTACACCGGACGGAACGGCGCCAAGCTCGGGGATCTCTGGGACTACGATGGTCCCAGGGCTTACGTCACGTCCCTGCTGCCGGGCTTTCCCAACTTCGTGATGATGTATGGGCCCAACTCGGGTCTCGTTGCCGGCAGCTTCCACTCCTGGATCGAGATCTTCAGCAGCTTCTTCTGTCAGATCATTGCCCGAACCATCGAAAGCGGGGCGTCGTCCTTCGAGGTAACCCGGGCGGCGTACGATGAGTTCAACGAGGAACTGGACGAGCGGTCGAAAACCTGGGTTTTTCAGGTGGAAGATACGGGCGGCGGCTACTACAAGAACGAACGCGGACGGTCGGCTGTTCGACTCCCCTGGCGCACGCCCGAGTTCTACGAGAAGGTAGCGACGCCGAACTTCGACCACTTCGACATCCGCTGAGAGGTGAGCGTGGAAGTGCTTCCCGACGCAGTGGTTCGCCGCAGTTATCTCGAACAGGCGCAGCTTTCGCAGGTACACCGCTGGGTGGCTTTGGCGCTGGGCGAGCCGTCAGCGGCGCAGGCGTCAGAGTTGCTGGCGGAAGGTGCGGCGGGTGACGAGGTGCAGGTATCCGGCCTGCGCATCGAGGCAGTTACCCCTTCGGTGGAAGACCTTGTTACGCACGTGGCGTGTGTGTGCGCGTCTGCGCCGGCGGCTGCCCAGGCAGCAGACCTGCGCCTCAGCTTTGCTGCCCGGGAGGCAGACTTCCCGCGGATCACCGCGGTTGCGCTGGCGTTTCGAGAGGCTGCGGGTGTGGGAACGCCAGACCCGGATGCGCTCATGCGCAGTCGTATACTGTCGTTGAAACACCGCTGGCATGGACTGGTGGAGAACCCGCTCAAGCGGGCTGAACCCTTTGCGGAGATTGTCACCGAAGACTTTGCCGTGGACTGGGGCAGGGGTTCGCTGAGCGGCCTGGACGAGCTTGGAGCATGGGTACAATCCACCGCATCCATCGCCGCCGCACGACACGACATTACCGCCTTCGATTGTGCCGAAGCCGGCGCTGGGCAATATACAGCCCGCTTCGAGTTCGCCTGGTCGGGCCTGTCTCTCGATGGAGAACCGATGCAGGCTGCGTCCGAACATCACTGGCTGGTGAAAGAGGACCTCGAGGCGCGTTTCCCCCGCATAGCGCGCATGGACGTGAACCTCCGTGTGCCCTTCCACGTCGTGCCCCGGTAGCGGCATCTGCCACCCCGGGGCCGGCGGCGTTTTCCAGGGATACGGCCGCTAAGCGCGAGCGCGATCTTCGATCTGCAGCTTGATTTCCGGTCGGTTCAGCGGCAGACGGCGCACCCGCAAGCCAGTGGCGTCGAAAACGGCGTTGACTAGGGCCGGGGCGATACCGGGTGTGCCGGGCTCGCCCGCGCCGCCCACCGCTGCGTAGCTGTTCACGATATGCGTCTCGATCGCCGGAGCTTCCGGCATGCGTAAGGCCTGGTAGTCGTGAAAATTGCTCTGCTTGACGGCACCGTTCTCGATGGTGATTTCGCCGTACAGGGCTGCCGTTAGACCATAGGCAATGCCCGACTCGATCTGCGCGGACAGACCATCGGGGGACACGGCGAAACCTGCATCCACCGCAGCTACCACACGATCGACCTTCAGTTCTCCGTCCGACACGGTCACCTCAACCACCTGTGCGACCAGGGATCCGAACGATTCCTGCAGAGAGATACCGCGGCCGCGCCCTTCGCCCAGCGGCGATCCCCAGGCAGCAGCTTCGGCCGCCTTCTTGAGCACTGCCAGGTGGCGTGGTTTGTGTTTCAGGCGCTCGGCGCGATAGGCGTACGGATCCTGTCCCGCTGCGTGTGCCACTTCATCGACGAACGATTCGGTGAAAAAGCCATGCTGGGAATGATCGACACTGCGCCAGGCGCCGAAGGGCACGTGGGTTGGGCTGGCGACGTGACCGATGTCCTGAGAAGCCACAGCGTAGGGAATGAGGGGCGCTTCTGCTGGTTCGTGCTTGTCGACATAGGTGTTTTCCCACGCCGTGAGGTTGCCCGCAGCGTCCAGGCCCGCCCGGAAATGACTGGCAATGGCGGGGCGGTAACGGTCCTGGCGAATGTCCTCTTCACGGGACCAGATCAGTTGCACGGGCCGGCCCGTCTCCCGGGAAAGTTGCGCCGCTTGAACGGCATAGTCGGCCACTGCTTTGCGGCCGAAACCTCCCCCCATGAAACAGTTGTGCAGCGTGACCTTTTCAACGTCGAGCCCCAGGGCCTTAGCCACCTCGCTGCGGAACCCCAGCGGGTTCTGGCATCCAACCCAGACTTCGCACCTGCCGTCGGCGACGGAGGCGGTTGCGTTCAAAGGCTCCATGCAGGCATGGGCCAGATAAGGCACCTGGTAGTCTGCTTCGACGGTAAACGCGGCGCTTGCCAGCGCGTGAGCAACATCGCCTTCGATGATGTCCGCCTGCCGGTCGTCCCCGGCGGCGATGTCGCGGGCAAACTGACTGAAAATGTCGTCGCTGGAGCGCGCTGTGTGTTCTGTGCTGGACCAGGTGATGTCGAGGGCATCCAACCCCTTTTTGGCGGCCCAGAAGCTGTCGCCGACAACGGCAACGGATTCGGGCACGGAAAAGGCGCCAACCATGCCGCCGCCTTCCGTTGCGGGCAGCCGGATCACCTCACGAACACCCTGCACGCTGCGAGCGTCCTGGTCGTTCACCGCAGCAACCCCACCGCCGAAGGCGGGTGCGCGTTGGACCGTGGCGTACAGCATGCCGGGGAGTTTCACGTCCATGGCAAACATGGCCGACCCATCGACCTTGGCAGGGATGTCATGACGTTCTACATGCGTTCCCATGATGGTGTACTGGTCAGGCGTTTTCAGCGTTGGTGTAACCGGTGGGGCGAGCTGTGCGGCGACCGCAGCAAACTCTGCGTAGGGTGCCGACTGGCCGCTCGCTTTGTGATAGAGATGACTCTCGCGTGCAACGATGTCGGCCGCGGGCACTTCCCAAGCCGCGGCAGCTGCCGCCTTCAGCATGTGCTTTGCTGCAGCCCCGGCCGCGCGCATGCCGTACTCCCCGGTAGCCCGAATGCTCGCACTGCCTCCAGTGATCTGCAGATCCAGCGCCTGGGCAGTTTGGATCATCACCCCGGTAACCGTCGGCACGATCATGTCAGGCAGCTCTACGTTCGCCAGCAGCATGCCGCGACCCAGGGAATGATTGGCGAAGTCTTCGATGGCGGGCGCCTCTTCGAACCGTACCAGGTTCCAGTCGGCGTCGAGCTCGTCTGCAAGCATCTGTGCCAGAGCCGTGCCCACGCCCTGACCCATTTCCGAGTGAGGCACAATCACTGTGACGGTGTTGTCGCTGCCGAGCTTCAGCCAGGTGTGAAGGAGCGTTTCGCCGTCGCCAGCCACGTGAGGCGCAAGACCGGGCAGACGATTGCCAGGCCGCAGCGCGATGCCGATGGCGAGGCCGCCGCCTGCGACGAGTCCGGTGGTGAGAAGTCCGCGTCGAGTCCACTTATTCACCGTTTACCTCCGCCGCAGCGTTGTAGAAATTGCCTGCAACGGCATTTGATGTCTGTTTCGAAGCCGCAGTTCTGATAGCGGTCTTGATGCGACCGTACATGCCGCAGCGACAGATGTTGCCGGCCATCGCCGCATCGATCTCGTCGTCAGTGGGATCAGCGTTGGCTGCGAGGAGGGCTGCCGCGGACATGAGCTGGCCCGACTGACAGTAGCCGCATTGAGGCACCTGATGCTCTATCCACGCCTGTTGCAGTGGATGCAGCTCGTCGTCCGATGGCGCCAGGCCTTCGATGGTGGTGACGTTCTGTCCTTCCACCACCGCCACCGGCGTGCTGCAGGAACGGATTGCAGTGCCGTTGATCTGCACGGTGCAGGCCCCGCACTGCGCGATACCGCAGCCGAACTTGGTACCTGTGAGGGCCAGTTGTTCGCGGATGACCCAGAGCAGCGGTGTGGAAGGATCTACCTCCACGCGCTGCTCCTCGCCGTTGACGTTGAATGTGATCATGGTTGGCCCTCTTTTCAGTTAGGGGAGTATCCGTCGTGTGGATCGACTTCTGAAGGTTACGCGTCGGAGACGCTTCGTTCGATACGGTTCATCTCGTCCGCGCTCAGCCGCGGCAGCGCCTCGGGATCGGTGCAGCTCTTCAGTTCTTCACGGTTCTTGACGCCCAGCACCACCGTATCGACACCCGGCATCGACAGAGCGTAGCGATGGGCGAGGGCTGCCGGTGAAAGTCCGAACTCGCTGGCCACGACGCGGAAGCCGGCGGCGCGTGAAAAGTCGCTGGCTTCAGCAGAGGTTGGCTTCACGGCCCGATCAAGCTCGGACGTGAGAGCACCGGCGGCGACGGCACGTATCCCCATCACGCCGACGTTCTTCGCGCGCGCGGCGTCGATCACCGAGCGCGGATCGGGGGTTTCGTCGGAGATGGCCATGCCGCCCGGCGAGTCCAGCACGTTGCTGATGCACTGCACAACGGCGGGCGCACGATCGCTGTCGATCACAGCCAGATTTGTTGCCTGGGTGCTGGCAGCGGTTACCCCGAACGCGCCGATCCTGCCTTCCGTGACGAGGGCTTCGAAAACAGGGATCACGATGTCCCGGTACGTTGAATACTCGATGGCGATATGGGGCAGCATTTGCGGCCGGCGCGCGCTGGCCCAGCCGTCGGGAATGACATACCCGTGCAGGACGAAGATGTCCACGAAGTCCCGACGCAGGCGTGCGACGCTGTCCGTCAGGGAGCTGCGCAGCCTGGCTTCGATATCTGCCGGCGCGACTGCGCCGATCATGCACTTGGTTGTGAGGCGGACATCCCCGGGATAGCCGTCGGCGAAGGCCAGGCCCATGACGCTCTCGGCTTCGCCGTCGCCGTACAGCGGGGCCATATCGAACAGGGTGATGCCCGCGTCGTAGGCGGCACGGACGGTAGCGATGGCTTCGTCCCTGCTGGTCTGCCCCCAGACCTGGCCGATACCACCGCCGCCCAGCGTAAGGGCGCTGGCTTCAAAAAGGTTACCCAGCCGAACTCGTTCCACGGTCGTCGTCTCCTGCAGATTTGCATTTTATGCAAATTTGCCCACGATACAATGCGTCGACACAATTCTCCATCGAGTTCGAGGTGTTGTATGCGCTGGTTGCGCCGGGACAAGCCGCCCGCATTCCTCTGGCGGGTCCCTGAACCCGCCCGCAGCGCTGCCCCGCTCCGGCACGGGGTAGCCCGCAGCTGATGTCACTGCTGCAGCCGCTGCGCATACAGTCGTTCCGGCGCTACTGGCTGGCCAGCGCCATCTCGCTCTTCGGCGATCACATCACGTTTGTTGCGCTGCCCTGGCTGGTGTTGAAGCTCACCGGCGATCCGCTCGCCATGGGGGTTGTCATCGCCATTGCCGCGGTGCCCAGGGCCGTGTTCATGCTGTTCGGCGGTGCGTTCAGCGATCGGTGGTCGCCCCGCCTCGTCATGCTGGTGTCCAACTTTCTGCGGTTTGTGCTGATCAGCACCCTTGCGCTGTTGACGCTCTTCGAGGTGGTTACCTATGGCATGGTGATAGGCATCGCGTTCTGCTTTGGCCTCGCCGACGCCTTTCTGTTTCCGGCCGCAAGTGCGATGCCGCCGCGTCTGCTGGAACCCGAGCAGCTGGCTGCGGGGAACAGTCTCCTGCAGGGCATGATGCAATTGACGCTGGTGGCGGGTCCCATGGTGGGCGGCGTTCTCCTCGCTCTTCTGGGCGATGAGGCCTCCGATCCATCGCAGCTCAGCGACAGGGTGGCGCTGGCGACGGTGTTTGCCCTCGACGCAGCAACGTTCGTGGTTGCTCTGAGCCTGCTGTTTCTCGTGCGTGATCGTTTCCCGCCGGAAGTGGCACCGCAGAACTCTATCGTCAACAGCGTGATCGAGGGGCTGCAGTGGGCATGGCGCGATGTGCCCTTACGCATGTTGATGCTGATGATGG
>CAZYYJ010000125.1:0-9334 GCA_964651595.1 uncultured Pseudomonadales bacterium
CGTCAGATTTACAGTCTGATCCCTTTGACCACTCGGGAACCCCACCTCGCAACAAAAACTCTGCACAAAACGACACCATAGAGCGACCATCACCTAAGATTTCCGCTCTATGGTGTCTTTCAAACCGTCGGCTCTAACCGTCTACCACACCACCCTGGCCGCTTGTGGTGCCGCCACAAGGAATCGAACCCTGGACCTTCTCATTACAAGTGAGCTGCTCTACCTGCTGAGCTATGGCGGCCAAAATGGGAGCGGGATTCTATAGAAACTAGGGGTCCTGTGCAAACATCGGACACTCCGCCGTGGACGTGCCGAACAGCGGCGATTCAGGGTCGACGTAAGCCTGCAGATTATAGATGGTCTGCTCGCGCGCGAGGGTTTCCACGTTGACCACATAACCCACCTTTTCGAGGCGGGCATGAAGGTCGCGGGCGCGGCGTTCGCTGCGGAAAAGGCCGACGGAAATGATCACGTTACCGTCGCGATTCATACGATAACTTTCGAGATTCAAGGCTTTCAGCTCGGCAGCAATGCTGGTGGACGGAGAGCCCGATGCGGCGGGATCCACGAACACGAGGAAGTCGGGGGCGGCGGCCACCTGGCTGGACTGTACCTGCGGAAACCCGCCATCGGCTTCCAGCGCCGACACCGCCTCGTCGAACGCAGCCGGATCACTTTCCGGGCCCCACACCCTGCAGACCTTTTCCGCCGGTGTTTCCGGTAACGGCGCTTCAACCACCGGCGTCTCCGCGGCTGCAGCACCCGCAGAGGCCAGCAGAGCTCCTTCCGGCACCGCTACCTCAGCGAGCAGTCTCAAGGTCTGCTCTTCGGAAGTGAATTGCAGCTCTACCAGCGGCTCCTGGGACGCGGGCGCATCGAGCACAAAGGTGGCCGCGCCGTTCAGCAGCAGCAACCCGTACACCACATAGCGCAGACTTTTGCTCACGGCAGCATCCGACCGGGGCAGGAGGGCGTGTCAAAGGGCAACAGCATCACCCTTCCAGCATAGACAAGGACGTCTCTCACGCCGGCGATTCTTACAATCCGGCCTGGCAACGGCAAGGAGATTCGACGCGAATCGCGGCCCAGGTCACGACGGTCGTAAAGAAACTTCCCCGCCGTGAAACGCTGCGACCCCTTCGGGCGTGTCCAGCAGCAGCTCGCCGTTGCTGTTCACACCAACCACGGTGCCTGTCGTGACCGCGTCACCCTGCAGCAACACGCAACGTTCTTCGTGAAACCGGTGCAGCGCATCGAAACGCGGGGCCAGCGGTGCAAAACCTTCCGCGTCGAACTCATCGAGGGTCGTGCGCAGGCGCCCCGCCAGCTCGATGAGCAGACCCGTCCGGCCCATGTCTACCCCGGCTTCCTGCAGGTCAGCCACCGGCTGATCGATGGCCGCCCGGTCCGCCGCTGCCAGCGCCACGTTGATGCCGACCCCCACAATGACCTCGTTCACCGGCGGGCCGGTCCCCTGAGGGCGGCGCACCAGCTCCACGAGAATGCCGCAGAGCTTGCGGTCCCGCCAGAGCACGTCGTTGGGCCACTTGAGCTGGACGTCCTTTACCCCGAGATGCTGGAGGGCCGCCGCCACTCCGACCCCGACCGCACAGCTCAACCCCCCCAGCTCTGACAACTCCCGGCCGGTTGCGACCCCGAGGCTCATGGCCAGATTGCGGCCATAGGGCGATAGCCAGCGCCGGCCGCGCCGGCCGCGACCGCCGTGCTGGAGCTCAGCCACACACAATCTACCGGCCGCGCTTGCCACGCGATTCAACAGATGCGTATTGGTCGAGTCGATGCTGCGAAAGTACTCGAGCGTCAACTGCGGCAACGCCTGCGACACGCGCGCGGGGTCCAGCGCATCGGGCGCCTCGATCCAGCGCAGCAATCCGTCGGACTCTGCGAGACCCACCGCTGCCGGAGTCAGGGCCACCTCCGGCGGCCACCGCGACGTTGCGACGCTGCCATGCTGCGCCAGATCGGCAAACACCGTTTCCAGAGGATCTACGTACACCTCTCCCGTCACCTGCACACCCTTATCCGTTCAGTTTTCATACCAGGAGCCGTCTGCCTTCGGCACCATGAGCTGGTGACTCCACCAGTAAAACCCGCCCGATACGGCGGGCGCGGTGCAGTTGTAGCGCACTCGTCCCGGGGCAGGGGCCCCCGACGGTGTCGCCCGCCAGGCGTTAGGGCCCTCGCGTTCCAGCGCCATGGCACCCAGCCCGGACGCGAAACAAGCCAGGCGACCAGCATCGTAAGCACCCGCCGCCAGTGTCGGATCCACGCTGAAACGCATCGTGTGCGCCGCATCAAGCGTCACGCGCGTCACGGGTAGCGGCCGGCTTTCGAGCGCAAGCGCGAGCCGATCCATGTCTGCATAGACGCCCCCCAGCGCAAACCGCGGCAAAGCGTGAAAGTCGCTGTAGCTCGCCACCGCCCCCGAGTGTTGCCCCAGACCGAACCATTGTGAGTCCGCCACAATCGCCCGCGTCTCGCGATCGAACTCGCCGTACGGATAGGCAAACACCCCTGGCGTTACGGACAGCGCGTCTTTGATGAGCGCCGTGGCCCGATCCAGATCCGCAATGGTCCGCGCCCGCCACGCAGCCCGCGCTTCGTCAGGGCGCAGCCGCGTCAGGTGGCCATGGCTGTGACTGTGATTGCCGATGGTGGCGCCGTTGCGCACCGCCTGTGCCAGCTCCTCCCAGTTCATGTGCGCCTTGGAGCCGGCGCTCACGGGCTGCGTATGCACAAACAGGGTGTATGGCCAACCACGCTCATGCAGCAATGGCAGGGCGTTGGTGACCAGCGAGCGGGAGGCATCGTCGAAGGTGATTGCGACCGCTTTTCGCGACAGCACCTTACCGCTGCGCAGCGCGTGGAGCAGCGGCAGCAAGGGCCAGACTTCGTAGCCTTGCGCTTCGATGAACGCAAGGTGCTGAGCGAACCGCGCCGGCGAGACGCTGGTGCTGGCGGGTGTATCGTCCGCCACGTGGTGATACATGAGAATCACGCCATGCGGCGGGTCCAGGGTAGCCGGGCTGTCAGGCTGTGCAGCGAGCGGACCGGCACCGCAGATGCCCGACAGGGCGAGCAGGGCTGTGAGGCGTTTACTCCAGACCATTCTGGCGAATCATGGCCACCACCTCGAGCACGTAGGCGTCGCCCCGCTCCGAGTACGCGCCCAGGCCGGCGGCAAGGGCTGTGCCCTGTAACGGCACACCGTCATGGCGGGCAGCTTCGCGCAGGCGCCGGAACTCTGCGTAGCGGTAGTGCGTGTTGAGATTGTGCAGATACGCCCGCACGGCCTGCGACGGAGAGCCGAACCTCGCCACCTCGTGCGTTTTTCCGGGGTCCCGGCGGAGCGGCGTGAAGCCGCACCCGGGCTCGAAGCACTGCTGCCCAAAGAAGTTATAACCTTCCCGCGCAAAGCGCGACGTGCCCCAACCACTTTCTTTCGCCGCCTGTATCAGCACGAGAGAGGCGGGCACGATATCCACACGCAACAGCAAGGCGTCCAGGGACGCCTGCAGGTCGTGCGGATCCAGCTCGAAGTCGAAGCGCTCTGCCACGCCCGTGAGATAGCGACGGTCCCACCAGCCGGGCGCCCCGTCCGGATGACGCGCCATGGCAACCTTCAGCTCGCCGATGCGACGCCGTTCGGCCAGCACGTCCGCGTTGGCTGCCAGCACATGCGGCCGAAGATAGTCGAAAAACGCGTGTTTTTTGTGCTCTACGGACATTTCGGCAAACGCCGGCACGGGCACCGGTTGTTGCAGCACGACGAAGGCGGCACTGCCCGTCAGCACAAGCCCTGCGATCAGCAGCAGAGGCAGCGCCCCGGGAGGCTGTCCAACGGTCATGGAAGCCCGCGCTGCGATTCAGCGGTTGGTTCGCATCGCGGCGCGCATGCGCGCGAATTCATCGGCAAAGCTGCCGTTCGCATCTTGAATATCCCCCGGGCAACTGCCGCGACCTGAGCATCGTAGCAGCGCGTTGCACCGCTTGGGTACCGGCCCCTGGCCCGCGCCGCATCGAATCCGGTGCTCCCGAAGCCGTCTTCTGGGGTTCATCGATGCTGCTAGAATCCGACGCTGTGCAACCAGCGGAACGCCGTGAAACACCCCCGCCTGTTCATCGTTGCCGTCGCTCTGGTTGCGCTGATGTTGTGCGCCGATATCGTTGCCGAGCGGTTGCTGGCGGCAAGGCTGCCGCAGATGCTGAGCGAGACCTTCGAGCAACCGGTAGCGGTAAGCGGTGTCGGCATCAGCCTGTTTCAGCAGCGCTTCGAAGCCTCGGCCATTGTCATCGGCACACCTGAGGCACCGGCGGTGACGCTCGAAGCGCTGACGGTCGAGCTGAACCTGGCCGCACTGCTGAACGGTAGCCTGCGCCCCGACACCGTGCACGCGGTCCGCGTTACCATCGATCCCCGGAACTGGCCATCGCACGCCGCCAGCGCGCCCCTGGATACGACGTCCCGGCGGGCGCGGCTGCCTGCCTTCCTGGCCGTGGACTATCTCGAGCTTGCGGGCCCGCACCCGCTGGTGAGCCGGCAGGTCACCTGGCAGACCCTGGCGGAAGACACCGCGGCATTGAGGTGGCAGTTGCCTGCCGGACGGTCGCTCGTGGACGTGTATGTACACTTGTCAGACCTGAACGGCCTGGTGATGCGGCGACAGGGTGCAGCGCTGCTGGAGGCCACACACGCGCGGGACGGGGAACGGCTGCTAACGATGCGCTGGCGGGCGGGCGCCGGGTTGGAGGCGATCAGCCACCAGCTGGCTATCGACAGCCCGGCGCTGCGCGGACGCTGGCACTTCGACACGCCGACGCTGTTCGCGCAGCCGCTGCACAGTCGCGCAGACCTCGATACGCTCGACATGGATGAGCTGCTGCGCGTCTGGGAAGGGCTGACAGAGCCTTCTGCGGCGGGTGCCGACGAGTGGCTGTCTGCATCCCTTCCGGTGCTGAGCCTGCCGCCGCACGAGCTCGAGTTGCGCGCTGCAACCCTGCGGATTGGCGGTGAGGCGTGGCGCGATCTGGAGATCGACGCACGCTTCGAAAGCGCAACAACCGACAGCCCGGCCCATGCAGCGTTCCACCGGTTAGCGTTCAAGACGGCGGTCGCTGATCTTGAGGGTCGCGTGGACGTCAGCGTCGGACCGAGCTGGCAGCTTGCAGGCGATATCACCGCCGTGGCGCGCGGCGCGCAGATCGGCTTGGCAGACGGCTACGGCCGGGACCGGCGCCGCTGGCGTCAGGGCAGCGTGACGCTGGCAGGTGAAGGTGACACGATGCTTGCCCTGCTCTCCAGCGCAGCCGGCAGCATCGACGCGGAAGGCACGTTTCTGGGCAGCAAGCCCCTGCCCATGCGCCTGCGCGCGGAGTTTACCCGCGCGCCCGGACGGCGCGGCGCAGACGAGATCGAGCTGGCCATCGGCGCATCGACCGTTCGCGGAGCCCTATGGACCGACCCGGCAAACAGCACTGTGGGCGGGGCGCTGACCGCCGACACGCTGAATCTCGACGAGCTGGATCTGTGGCCATCCGGGGCCGAGGCGGCCCGCCCGTGGGTGATCCCCGACGCCAGCTGGCTGCCGCTGCAACTGCCCATCTCTGTGCAGGTTGACGCCGGCCAGGTGATCGCCGGCAACCGCAGCTACCGCAGTGTTGCCGGACAGTTCACGCAAACACCGACATCTGCCGCGCTGCTCGCTGGCTTCGAGGCAAACAGCGGCAGCAGCATCGAAGTCTCCGCCACGGCGGACAGATCCCTGGCGCAACGCTCGCTGACCGTCCGGTTAACTGCGCAGGACACGGACGTGGCTGCCTTCGGCGTTGAGAGCAACGCGCGCATCGAGCAGGCGCAGGTGCAGCTTGCCGGCCACGGGCAGACGCTCGCTGCCATCGTGTCCGGCCTGCAGGGAGATCTGGCCATGTGGGTGCAGGGTATGCCGGGCGGACCAGTGGTAGTGGACGCGAAACCGTCTTTTCTGGTGGACAGCAATGGGGTACTGGACGCCATTGATCTTCAGGAGCTCGAGGTGGCGTGGGGCGACAATATCTCCGGCTCCGGCAGCGTGACCTATGCACCGACGCAGCAGGTCCTGCAGGTCAATGGGTTGCAGGCAACGACACCGTTCGGGCGCGTTGAGGCCACGGGAGTACTGAACCAGGCCGCAACCCCCACAACGCTGGAACTCGCTGGAAGCCTGGACGCCATATCCCTCGAGCGCCTGGTCGGGCCCGAGGCAGAGGGCCTCGTGGCGAATCCGCTGGCTGGAACGTTCACCCTTGCCGGTGCGGGAGACTCGGGCGACACGCTGCTCAGAAACCTGCTCTTGAACCTTACGCTGGCCGAGCAGAACGCGGCCGCCGATGAAGCCCTGACCCTCGACGCTACTGTCTCGCAACGTGGAGAAGGGGTGGAGGTAGCGCTGAACGATCTCCGCTGGCGCGCGTCCGACGCGCGCGGCAAGGTCCGCTACACCCAGGGGGACGTGCCGGGGCTGCATGCTGTGCTGCGCTCGCAGGTGATCGACGTACGCACATCGCTGCCGCAGCTGACGGCGGCCACCCAGGACCCTGAGCGGCCCGGGTTCGCGCGCTCGCTCGTGCGCGGCATGCAGCGCACATTGGGGTTTCTGTCGAGCGCGCTGACCGGCGGAGCCACACGCAGGCAGAACAACACGGGCAGCGGCTTCTTCAGCACAGCACCCTGGCGTCTGGGGCTGTTGGACGACGCTGTCCTCGAGGTGGACTGGCATGCGGACGAAGTTCGTGCCCGCCGGGGGGTGGCCCGCAAGGTAGAACTGCAGGGGACGGTGGACGACGGACGCCTGACGATCGATATCCACAGCGATGAAGCCAACGGAGGCGCCCTGGCGCTGAACGTCGAACTGGACGCGCAGGCTGACCCTCCCCGCGCAGAGGTGCGCGGCATGCTGAACGACGTGCGTCCCGATGCCGTTCCGGGCAGGGCACCGTTGACCGCGTTTGTGAATCTGTCGGGCACCAGCACCAGCGAAGCCGCTTTCGCGAGCACAGCAACGGGCCAGCTTTACCTGGCCAGCGGCCGGGGAGAAACCACCTGGGGCAGCGCGGGCCTGGGTCTGCTGGCCGGAGATCTGGTGCAGACCGTAATCCAGAGTCTGGTGCCCAGAGGGCAGCGGACCAACCGCGTGAGCTGCGCTGTGGCTTATGCGGAAGTGGCCGATGGGCGTATCGCAACCCCGGCCGCGCTGGTGATGCGTACGCCCAAAGCCAATATCGTGATGCGAGCCCAGGCCGATCTGCGTCGCGAGACCATCTCCGCGCAATTCGACTTCACCAGCCGCACCGGCGCGGGCATCAGCCTCGGCAACGTGCTCTCGAGCACGATGAAGCTGCGGGGGCCGCTCACGGCACCTAAAGTTGTGCCGAACACGAATCGCATCGCCTGGCGCTACGGGGCAGCCATAGCAACCGGCGGTCTGTCGCTGCTGGGCGAAAGCGTCTTCAAACGGCTCGTAGCCGATCGGAGACCCTGCCAGACACTGACGGGGACGATCCGTCAGCAGGTTTGCGCCGGCGACACGGCTGCGGCGGCAAGCTCGATCGTCTGCCCCGCCGCCGATGGCGCGCTGCGCGCCGCCCCAGATTGACGCTGAACGCCACGCGGGTGATGCTGAAGCGCATGGTCCGTAGCTTCCTCCGACTCTGCCTGGGTACCAGCTTGTGGGCGCTGTCCAGCTCGGGCGCGCTGGCCGCCCCCGACCTGGCCCGACTCGTGGCCGAAGGGGCCGGCATCTCCGCCCGCGAACTGGAGAGCCTCGGCGACGGCTTCATAGCCCGAGAATTACCGATCGAAGACCGTTCCCGGGGTCTTGCCCTGATCGGCGTCATGCGCCTGGCCGCCACTTCCGCGCAATTGCATGCTGCCTGGGGACGCGTGGACGAGGCGCTGGCCGCAGTGGAGGACGTCAGCGTGAAAGCTCTGAACGTGGTGTCGAAACCGGTGCGGGACGACGAGTTCCACAGCTACGAACTGAGTAAGGTCGAAAAGAAGGCTCTGGAGGCGTGCCGACCCCGGAAGTGCCGCCTGAAGCTCCCGTCCGATCTGATCGGGCAGTTGCAACGCATGGACTACAGCTGGCAGCGCGACGCAGACGCCTTCACCACCAGCTACCGTTCACACCTTGCGGACATGGTGCGGGGTTACCGCAGCCGCGGCGACCAGGCATTGTGGGTCTACGCTGACAAATCGAAGCCCATGCACGCGGCGGACGGCTTCGGCGCAGCGCTGGCTCAGGCAGGCGAAGCACTGACGGCGATACCTGAAATCACCAGATACCTGCTCGAGTACCCCGAAGCCGCCATCAATCACGATATCGAAGAATTCATGTTCTGGTCGGTGCTCGATTTCGGGCAACGGCCAACCTTGACCATCAACCATGCGGTGTCAGCCCACCCTGAGGATCTGGGCCTGGATTACCTCGTCGCTATCAAAACCATCTACGCGAACCACTACTTCAACGGCCGCGCCAGCTTCGGCGCGCTTTTCCGCGATGGCCTCCTCGGGGCGCCGGGGACGTACTTCGTTCTAGTCGATCATATGAGCTTCGACGGCAAGCTGAATCGACTGATGCGCAGCTATGTGAGCAGCGGAATAGTGGCTGATGTGGAAAACAAGCTGCGGTTCATACGGGCCGCTGTGGGGGAGGGTGAGCCCCCCCTGATATCGGGCAAAAAAAAAGGCCCCGTGCTTGTGCACGAGGCCTTTCTGTTAAAGCCTGACGATGACCTACTCTCACATGGGGAGACCCCACACTACCATCGGCGCTGTGTCGTTTCACTTCTGAGTTCGACATGGGATCAGGTGGTTCCAACACGCTATTGTCGTCAGACAAACCGGTTCACGCACTTTCGTGCGCGGAAACTGTTTAACAAATTCAAAGATTGATGACGTACCAGTCTTTCTCATCTGATGTTTCGATTTCTCGAAACTGATGTGTCTCGAATTGAGATGGCTCGTGCCATGCAATCAAACGCTATACGCTCGATTATATGGTCAAGCCTCACGGGCAATTAGTACAGGTTAGCTCAACGCCTCACAACGCTTACACACCCTGCCTATCAACCTCGTAGTCTTCGAGGGCCCTTCAGAATCGCAAAGATTAGTGAGATCTCATCTTGAGGGGGGCTTCCCGCTTAGATGCTTTCAGCGGTTATCCCGTCCGAACATAGCTACCCGGCAATGCCACTGGCGTGACAACCGGAACACCAGAGGTTCGTCCACTCCGGTCCTCTCGTACTAGGAGCAGCTCCTCTCAAATCTCCAACGCCC
>CAZYYJ010000126.1:0-9046 GCA_964651595.1 uncultured Pseudomonadales bacterium
CGCCGGCAACGAACTGATCCTGCGCACCTTCCACGCGGGCGATGCGGGCATCGATGTCCTCGAGCAGCATCGCCAGCTCGTCATGCTGACTCTGCAGCACCTGCACCCGCTTGGCCTGCTCGGCCACGATGTTGTAGAACACGTAGCCTTCGAGACGACCGATGCGGGCTTCCCACTTGGCCTGGTCGCGCGGTGTCATGTGCTTGGTGAGCGTGCGCATACCGTCCAGCTCTGTCAGCAAGGCGCGCTCCTCGGGCGTGGCGAGCGGCATCATCCAGGCAAGCGTGCGTACCGGATCGCTGCCGCGGGCTTCGATCAACTGCAGGCTCAGCCGGTCCAGCCGATGCGCAAACACCGTGCGACGATCCAGCAGGCCTTCGCCAACGAGCAGATCGCTGGCCAGCTCCGAACGCCGCAGTTGCTCGTCTTTCACTTCCTTCAGCGCAAGCATGTGCTCGGGCAGCTGCGACACCCACGTCTGCATCTGCCGCAGGTTGCGCCACTGCACCAGCGCCTGATGCACATCGTCCGTGGCCAGCCATTCGAGCCAGGCGGTGTGCCCCAGCTCTTTCTGCCAGTGCTGCATCATCTCCTGCATCTTTGCGGCGCGGGTTTCGTTGGGTACATCTGCCGGCTGCGCCGCGAAGACTTCCAGCAGCCCGTTCACCCACTTCGGGTCCTGGGCGCGCTCGTTGAGTCCTTCCAGCGTGTGCAGGCGCGCGGCAAAGGTGGCTTCCGCGTGCTGATACTTGGCGAGGGCCGTTGCCGTGGTAGCGCGGGGCCCGGCTTCTGCCATGCGTTCGATGCTCATGGGGAAGCCGATACGGGCCGTGGCGGTGGCGGGCGTCCAGTGCGCTTCCTGCTGCAGGGTCATCCAGATACGGGCGGCCAGCTCATAGTCTTCGGTGTCCATGGCCAGGCCGCCGTACGCCGCCATGGCGGTGTCGCGATAGCGGCTGCGGCTGGGCAGATCCGCCAGCACGTTTTCGGCGTCCGTGGGGTTTTTCTGTTCGCGGGCAATCAGCGCCAGCGCCAGGCGCGCCCGCTGACCAAGATCCAACGCCTCTTCGCTGTAGGCCGGCATTTTGCTCAAACCCCGGAAAGTGCGTTGAGCGCCTTCCAGATTACCGACGTCACGAAACGCCACGCCCAGGTTGAACAGACCATATGCGCGCAGCGGATGCTCTGGATCCATGCGATTGAAAACGTCTTCCGCAACAGGGAACTGCTGCTTGACCACCGCCAGCTCGCCGCGCATGAACTGCACCTCCGGGTGCACGCGCTCACGACCAAGCCAGGATCTGCCCAGCTCGATCTTGTCGAGCTCGGTGCCCAACGCGTCCCAGGCGCCCCGACGGTGATACTCGCGCGCGAGGTGGAAGGCCAGGCGCATCTGGTCGAGCTCAGTCAGCTCGTCTTGGGGAATGGCGCCGAACGTCTCGTTGGCGTACGCGTACATGCCGTCGGCGAAGGCGAAGGAGCCTTTGGCCAGTGAAAAGCGTACGGGCGCTTCGCCCACATGACCACGCTCTTCCGCAATCAGCGTGCTCACCAGCGCGCCTTCGTAGTTCTGTTGGAAGTAGTCGTACAGCACCGTACCGTACGCGAGCTCGTCCACGGGCTTGGCGCCGGGGGCAGCTACGGTGCAGAAGAACAGCAGTTCGCAGAAAAACTGTTTCATCTCAGCTCAGCTCAACGTCGTCAGGGAAAGGCCCGACTGGCAGCGCGGTCAGTTGACGACAGCCGCGGAGAAATCGGGCTGGTAATCTGCCGTTTCGTCGGTGATGGCCAGCTCGATGAAGGTGGGCTCGAAGCCCTTCTCAAATTCCACGGTCGTGGCTCGGCGGAAGTCGCGCCCCTCCTTGCCGGTACCCGTGAAGAATGCTGTGACGCGGTTGCCGCCCTGCTTGACGTTGCCGACAAACAGCTTCTGCACGCCACCGCGCAGCAGCGCTTCCACCTGTTTTCTGGTGTACAGGTGATGCGTGACCTCTTTGCCGTTGACTTTCAACGTCACGGCGTCGAGGGCAAAGAACTCACCCACATCGAGGGAGAGAAACACGGACACCTGTGAGCTTGCGGGGAAGAGCAGATCCTCTTCCAGAATGACCAGATCCCGCTTCAGGCCGACGAGGGCTTTCTTGATGTCCTCCATCTCCTGATCGAGCAGCTTCGGCGCCGGTTCTTCCACGGGCGCAACGGCATCGGTGGCGCCATCCGCCACGGTCAGGCCTTCGTCGGATGCCTCAGCCTCCGGGGTGGTTTCCGGCAGAGGTTCGGCAGCGGGAGCCGCCGCCGGCAGCTCCACCGGTACTTCCGCAGATGCTTCCGCGGGTACTTCCGCGGGTACTTCCGCGGGTACTTCCGCGGGTACTTCCGTCACGTCTTCTGCAGCAAGCGCAGGGCCGGCCAGCGCGGCCAGCAGCGTGAACGTAAACAGTCGTGCAATCCGTGTCATCGCCATGTGCTCCTCAGGCACACCGACCTCGAGGCCGGCTCGCTATTCGCGAATCAGTTTTTTCACTACTTCGACGTACTTCGCTTCGTCGCCGGGCTTGTAGCCGCGGTGCACGTAGCGCACTACCCCATCACGGTCGACCACGACGGTGCTGGGCATGGCTTCCAGATCGTAGAGCTCGCTCACGGACTGACCTTCGTCGATCAGCACCGGGAACGTGACGTTGGTTTTGTCCACGATCTTCTGCGCAGGCGCCGATTCGCCTTCAACGTTCACGCCGAGCACGGCAAAGCCCGTGTCTTCGTAGCGCTGATGCAGCCGATCGAGGATGGGCATTTCCTGCCGGCACGGTCCGCACCAGCTTGCCCAGAAATTGATGAGAACCACCTGGCCCCGGTATTCCTCCAGGCGCAGGTTGGCGCCTTCGAGCGTCTTCAGGGTGAAGTCCGGTGCTTCGGTAGAGAGTTTGACGTTGGCGGCATGGGCGCTACCCACAGCCATCGTCAGTGCCAGCGCGGCAGCGCAGGCTGTTCGTGTTATTCGGGTGACCCGGGCCATTTGTTCGCCTCCGACAATTCGATTCCCTGGCGTGGCACGGAGCGCACGCGTCCTTCCAGCGCAGTGATGGTGTCGTCGAAGGTTCGCGATGAGCGCAACGCATTCCCGCGTTGCTTCCTGTAGTACCTGACAGGCCCACTCCCTGTGGCTCGCCATCCCTTCGAACTACCGACACGCACTGCCTGCAGCATCCTGCTGCGCGTCCACCGCCTCCATGGGGTGGATTGAAAGCCGGAAATCCTGGCCGACTCTCTCCCGTTCCGAGTGAAGTGTGCCGACTGCTCGCCGAACCACGTGTCCTCGACGACAGCACACCTCGTTGCTCGCAACTGCCACGTCCGTTTAGGTGCTTACGCTTCCCTGCGTCGTGACCCGTGCACGTTACTTGGTGGGCCCGGGAGAATGTGCGAAGAGAGTCACACTTCGCAGGGGGGTGCGCCTGCGGGGCGTGCTAATTGAGAAACTGGTCGCTCGCACCGGCCGGGCGCGGCGATCCTCGAGCGCGGTGGCGTTCTACAGACCCGACAGGTCGTCGGAGTACAGCAGCCGTCCCTCGGGGTCGATGATGACGGCGTCGATGCCCGGCAGGCGATTGATGAGTGCCAGGCCCCGCTGGGGCCCAAGAACAAACACGCTCGTGGAGAGGCCGTCGGTGAGCGTGGCTTCGGGGCCGAGAATGGTCACGCTCCAGCTGCCGTCCGCCGAGCGGCCGGTGCCGGGATCCAGAATATGGTGAAAGCGCACACCATCGCGTTCGAAATACCGCTCGTAATCGCCTGACGTGGACACTGCGGTGTCCTCCAGCGGCAGCAGTGCCGACATTTCTCCCGCGTTGCGCGGATGTCTGATACCTACGTTCCAGGGACGTCCGCCGCGATCGCCGATAATGCGGCTGTCTCCGCCCGCAGCCACGCTGGCCTGGGTTACCCCGGCATCGCTGAGGATGCCAATGCCACGATCCACGGCGTGGCCTTTCGCGATGCCACCGAAGTCGATGTACACCTCCGGGTGCGTGAAGCGGACGCGGCTGTTTGCGACATCGAGCTCCACGTAGCGGTAGTTGATGGCTTCGACGGCAGCCTCGATGGTGGCGTCATCCGGCGCCTGCCGTGCGCGATAGTCGTAGAAACGTCCCACTGACGCGAAGGTGATATCGAACGCTCCGCCGGAGAGCTCGGCCACCTGCTGCGATTTCACCAGCAGATCCAGCATCTCGTCGGACACGGCAACCCAGTCTTTGCCGGCTTCGCGATTGAGCCGGGAAAGCTCGCTGTGCGCCTTGTAAGGACTGTACGCGTGATCGATGCGGTCCATTTCGCGCATCACCCGGGACATCAGGTCTGTGGCCACCGCCTCGTCAGCATGAGCGAACTCCACGCGGATCAGCGTGCCCATGGCAGCATGCTCGGCACTGTGCCAGCGCGTCCCGTCGGGCGCGGTGGCGGGCGCCTGCGCGCCCGCGCAGGCGGCCAGCAGGCAGCCCCACAGCCAGGCCAGCGCGCGGTGCGCTATCTTCAAGGCTGCACACACTCCGCAGCGAGACTGGAAATGGCAACACCGCGGCGCCCCTGGCGGATGTTGTTGCGGTCGTGCCCGGACGTGAGGTACGCCAGTGACAGTCCCGTGCGCGGATCGGCCCAGCAGAGCTGGCCACCAGCGCCGTTGTGGCCGAAGGCTTCCGGTGAATTGGTTTTACCGAAACCGCGGAAGTTGCGGCTCTCGTCGCCGCTGATGATGATGCCCAGCCCCCGATTGGCGGGCTTTTTGAACATCGGATCCCGCAGCTCCCCTGAGCGTATGCGGCGCACGTCCGCCCGGGTGGCGGCCGACCACAGCTCCGTACCGTTCAAACCACCATGCAGCAGCGCCTGGTAGAACAGGGCCATGTCGTGCGCGTTTGCCCAGCCGCCGCCGCCTGGCACACCCACGGCCCGCACCTCGGGCGTGTTGAATTTGAGCAGCGCCTCTTCCGTCACCTCAGTATCCGGCGGTACCGGCATGCCCAGGGCCCGGTAGTCGTCCTCCGTCATGGCTTCGCCACTGTGCTCCACCGGCAACGCCCGGGCGTTCTGCTCAGCAGGCATACCCACAAAGAGGTTCGTGAGGCCCAGCGGTTCGATGACGCGCTCGCGCACGAAGTCGACGTAGCGCTGACCGCTGCGCCGCTCTATGAGCTCGGCAATGACCCACATGCTGGACGTGGGGTGATATTCGAACTGGCTGCCCGGCTCGAAGGACAGGCGCCACTGGGCGAACCGCTCGAGCGTTTCCGCCTTGTCGTTCCACTGCAGCGGACGGAAGGGCGCATGGGGAAAACCGGCCGTGTGCGTGAAGAGCTGCTGAACGGTAATGGCGTCTTTGCCGTTGCTGGCAAACTCCGGGACGATCTCGGCCACGCGCTCGTCCTCGGCGAGCTTGCCCTCCTGAAACAGCAGCCACGCGGCCGCGGAGGTAATGCCCTTGGTGGCCGAGAAGATGCACAGCAGCGAATCGTCGTCTGCCGTGCCGAACGATTCCGCCAGCACCACCTCACCGTCTTTCGCCAGCGCCACCTGCACCGCCGGCAGCAAGCCCTCGTCCACCTCCCGGCGGGCCCGCGTGAGCAACGCGGCAACCCGTTCCGCGTCCAGGCCCCGGGCCCGCAGCGTCTCCTTCTGCTGTGGCGTCAGCACGCCTGCGTGTTCGGTCATTTGTTATACCCCGTAGCTCGTGAAACGTATCAGTCCATCATGACAATTCTGGTCAGCTTTTGCACCGCCGCCTGGTGCCGCGCCCGCTCCGCGGGTCCGTTGTCCTGCGCTGGGCCGGACAGCAGCTCGAAGTGTCCATACCGGTCCTGCCCCGTAACCAGCACCGCAGTGTCATCCCCTTTCACCTGGCGCACGTGCGTCGCGCAATATCGCAGCACCATGCCAATGCGCCGGTCGTCCGTGGCGTTCGGTCCGCTGCCATGCACAATGCGTACGTGGTGCAGAGACATCTGCCCGGCGGTGAGGGGCGCCAGGCGACACGCCTGCTCGTCGACGGCGCTTATGGTCTGACCGCGCGTCAGCAGGTTACCGGCATCATAGGTGTCCTCGTGCTCGTACAGCGCTCCGCGGTGAGAGCCCGGCAGGAAGTGCATGGGGCCGGTGGCCGCAGCAGCATCGGACAACGCCAGCCAGACCGTCAGCACATCGTGGGGCTCGAGGCCCCAGTAGCTGGCGTCCTGATGCAGCGATACGAACTTCGCATCCCCGGGTTCTTTGATGAACCAGTTCATGGACCACAACAGCACGTCGTCGCCGAGCAGGCTCACCACAGGCTCGACAATGCGCGGGTGGTGCACCAGATCCCAGGCCCAGCGCTCGAGCAGATGCAGATCGGTACGCATGCCGCCGGCTGCATCGCCGGCCGCCTGCTCGAAACGTTCCAGACGGGACCGCGCCTCGGCAGCCTCCGCCGGGGAAAGCACGTCAACGGGAGACAGGTAGCCGTCATCCTCGTAGCACGCGACAGCTTTGTCCGACAGGTGGTAGTTCAACGTGGTGGTTTCCAGACCGGGGCGCGTTGCTGATGATAAGCCCCGCCCCTAGAATGCTCACCTCGTTTTCCTGGGGGGTCCATCGACACGCACATGGACATCAAAGACGGCCTCGTCGGCGCCATCGGCAACACGCCGCTCATACGCATGCACAGCCTGTCGGAAGAAACCGGCTGCGAAATTCTGGGCAAGGCGGAGTTCATGAATCCCGGCGGCTCGGTGAAAGACCGGGCCGCCTGGTGGATGGTGCGCGAAGCGGAGAAAACCGGCGCCCTGCAGCCCGGCGGTACGGTCGTGGAAGGTACGGCGGGGAATACGGGCATCGGCCTGCTGCATGTCTGTAACAGCCGCGGGTACAAAGCCATCATCTACATGCCCGACAACCAGTCGCAGGAGAAGGTCGATATCCTGGAAACGCTGGGGGCCGAGGTGCGCCAGGTGCCCACGGTGCCGTACCGCGACGAGATGAATTACCAGAAACAGGCCGGTCGTTTTGCGGCAACGCTGGACAACGCGGTCTGGGCCAACCAGTTCGACAACACCGCCAATCGCCTGTCGCACTATGAGTCCACCGGGCCGGAAATCTGGGCGCAGACTCACGGTGAGGTGGACGCGTTCACCTGCGCCGTCGGCACCGGGGGCACGCTGGCCGGCGTGTCACGTTATCTGAAAGAACAGAACCCGGACGTCAGCATCGTGCTGGCAGACCCCCATGGCAGCGCTCTGTACAACTGGGTCACCACCGGCGAAGCCACCATGACCCCGGGGCCCTCCATGACCGAGGGCATCGGCAATTCACGGGTAACGGACAACCTTGCCGGCACCGAGATCGACGACGCCGTGCAGATCGACGACCGCGCCATGGTGAACATGGTGTACCGCATGCTGCGGGAGGACGGCTGGTTTTTCGGCTCCAGCACCGGCATCAACCTGTGCAGCGCAGTGGAGGTGGCCAGACGCCTGGGTCCCGGGCACCGCATCGTCACCATTCTGTGCGACGACGGCAGCAAGTACCGCAGCCGCCTGTTCAACGCCGCCTATCTCGCGGAACGCGACCTCACCCCCGACGCCGGCTAAGGCAGCGGCACCCGGCACGGCGCCACCGGCACGCCCCGGGCGTTCGTCTCCGTGACGAACACCCCGCCGCGCCTGTCGCCGTCCAGCCCATCCGAGCCGCTGACGACGTAGAGCTGAGACAGTTCTTCCCCGCCGAAGCAGACGCTGGTGCACATGGGATGGGGAATTTCGAGGAAATCACTTTCGGTGCCGTCCGCGTTGTACACCCCTACGCCGCCGCCACCGGCCAGGGCCACCCAGACGCGTCCATCGTCGGACACCACCAGACCGTCGGGCGCCCCCCGCGCCGTGGTTACGAAGGTTTCCTTCGGCCCCAGCGATCCATCCGCGGTCACGTCGTAACAGGCCACCAGACGGCGGGCCGAGTCGCTGTGGTAGAGACGCTGGCCATCGGGAGAGAAAGCAAGACCGTTGGTGAGACGAACGTCCCGCGCCACCACACGCGTCGAGCCGTCCAGATCGATGAGATAGAGGTTTTCCGTCGCCGGGTCCCGGCCGTCGGCAAACACGGGCGATGCGCCGAGGCCGCCGGCGTAGAGCCTTCCGGCGGCGTCCGTGGTGATGTCGTTGAAACCCACCAGCCCACGCGCCTCGTCCCGTTCCAGGAACGTCAGCGTTGCGCCGCCGGCAAAAGCCTTGTAGCCGATGTTGCGGCCACTGACGACCACACCGCCCGCCGCGTGCAGGCTCATGCCACCAATGCCTTTCCGGTGCGGAAACAGCTCCCGCACTTCGCCGTCCGGTGCCAGAGCAAAGACACCGCCGAACAGCACGTCACTGAACAGCAGACCGTGGTCCGGCACCCACAAAGGCCCTTCGATGAGGCCATATCCTTCCGTCACGAGACGCATGCGTGTTCCCCTCTACCCTGACGCTATAATCCTAAGCTCTTTACCGGGGATGGGACATGCGCATACAAGCCGACACGTTGACCAGTTTCGTGACACAACTCTTCGTGACCGCCGGCGCGAGCAACGCTTTCGCCGAAGAAGTGGCTGTGCACCTGGTCGAGGCGAACCTGAAGGGCCACGACAGCCACGGCGTGGGCATGACACCGGCCTACGTCACCAACCTGAAAGCCGGGCTGCTGAAAATGGATGCCGAGGCCGAGTTGATCCGGGACAACGGGGCCGTGATGGTCATCGACGGTCACTTCGGCTTCGGTCAGGTGGTCGGGCGCCAGGCCTGTGACATGGTGATCGACCGGGTGCGCGAAACCGGCGTGGTCTGTGCCGGCGTGCGCAACTGCCATCATCTCGGCCGTATCGGCACCTACGCCGAGCACTGCGCGGCCGCGGGCTTCGTGTCCCTGCACCTCGTGAACGTCGTCGGCCACAATCCCATCGTAAGTCCTTTCGGCGGGCGCGAAGCGCGGTTCACCACCAACCCGTTCACCTGCGCCATACCGCGCCGGGATGCTCCGCCCTTCG
>CAZYYJ010000127.1:0-8339 GCA_964651595.1 uncultured Pseudomonadales bacterium
CACCCGCAGAGTCGGTGGCGTAGCGGGCGACGTTGCGTTCGTCGAAATCCAGGCGCCGCGCAAACACGTTGAAGCCGCGGCTGATGCCGTCGAGCGTGAAATACGGGTCGAAGTAGTTGAAGCTGGCGGACTCCTGAAACTGCGAGAAGCTCAGCCCCAGGCCCAGACTGTTACCAGTGCCTCCGACGTTCGTCTGCTGGTAATTGCCGCCGAGAATTAGGCCGAAACCCTGGGAGTAACCGACGGTGGCCGAGATGCTGCCGGAGGGCTGTTCCTCCACGGTGAAGTTCACGTCCACCTGATCGTCCGTGCCCGGCACCTGCGGCGTCTGCACGTCTACACCCTTGAAATAGCCCAGCCGTTCCAGGCGCACCTTGGACAGGTCGATCTGCGACGTGGACGCCCAGCCGCCTTCCATCTGCCGCATCTCGCGGCGCATGACCTCATCCTGCGTAAGGGCGTTCCCGGCGAAAGTCACCCGGCGCACGTAGGCACGCTTGCCGGAGTTGACGAAAAACTCCACGTCCACGGTGCCGTCTTCGTTGATCTTGGGCACACCGCTGGCAGTGGCGAAGGTGAAACCCGAGTTGGACAGCGCCCGCGTCACCCGGTCTTCAGTGGCCGTGATGCGCGCCTGGCTGAATGTCTGGCCTTCGGAGACGACAAACAGCGCCCGCACGTCCTCCGGATTCAGATCACCCAGCTCACCGATCAGATTCACATCGCCAACGGTGTAGATATCACCCTCTTCGATACCGATGGTGATGTAGACCTGGCGCCGATCCGGCGTAATGCTCACCTGCGTGGAATAGATGTCGAAGTCCGCGTAGCCGTTGTCCTTATAAAAGGCTTCCAGCGTCTCGAGGTCCCCTGACAGCTTCTCCCGCGCGTACTTGTCGTCGTTGCGGTAAAACGACAGTAGCGACGGATGCTTCAGCTCCAGCTCGTCGAGAATCTCATCCTCGTCGTACGCTGCGGCACCCACGATGTTCAGGTGCCGGATGCTGGAGTTCTTGCCTTCCACCACGTCGATTTTGATGTCCACACGGTTTCGCGGCAGCTCGGTGATGCTGGTGTCGATCGAGGCGCCATAGCGGCCCTGAGAGACGTACTGTCGTTCGAGCTCCAGTCCCACCCGTTCGAGGGTTGCCTGCTTGAAGATCTCCCCTTCCCTCAGTCCCTGCTGCGCCAGCCCGTCGAGCAGCGCGTCGGTCTTGATGGCCTTGTTGCCTTCGATGGCAATGGATTCGATGGCAGGCCGTTCCTCCAGGGTGACAATCAGCACTCCGTCGTCTCGGGCCAGCTTGATGTCCTTGAAAAAGCCGGACGAAAACAGGTTACGGGTGAGGTTTCTCAGTGCCAGTTGATCGACACGGTCGCCCAAGGCGACGGGGACCAGGTTGAAGACCGTGCCCGGCGAGACCCGTTGCAAACCCTGCAGCCGCACGTCTGTCACTGTGAAACCCGGCACCCCCGCTTCCGCGGCGACTGCGCCGGGCGCGCCCAGCAGCGCCCCCGCGGCCAGCAGCGTTACCGCAACCGCACCACGACGCGCGCGCGAGACCAAAACTCCCAGATTCGGCAAGGTGTTCACCCCTCCTTTCGACTGCAGACAGCGCGACTCAAAACAGCCGCAACACATCGTTATAGGTTGCCAGAATGAACATGCTGCCGACGAGCAGCAGCCCGATCTGCACGCCCCATACCTGCACCCGTTCGGGCACCGCCTTGCCGGTGGCCCACTCGAAGCTGTTAAACACCACGTGTCCGCCATCGAGGATCGGTATGGGTAACAGATTCAACACCCCGAGCGAGATGCTGAGAAAGGCGAGAATACCCAGAAACTGGCGCCAGCCGTAACGCGCGGAATCGCCGGCCACCTGCGCAATGCTGATGGGCCCGGACAGATTTTTCACCGACACCTGCCCGGTCAGCATCTTCTTGACCAGCCCCAGGGTCATCAAGGTCTTGTCCCAGGTTTCTTTGACACCGCCCGGGATGGCCGCCAGCACCGAGGCGCTCACAAACAATTGCGACGGTCCGACACCCAGACGACCGATAGGTCCGTCTGCCGTGTCTCGGGCCTCGGGATACACGGTGATGCGCCGTTCCACGCCATTCCGCAGATAGGTGAGCGACAACCCTTCGCCGGGATGCGCTTGAATGACTTCCACCAGCGCGCTCCAGTCGGGTACCGGCGCACCGTCCGCACTGGTGATCCAGTCGTCGCTGGCGAGGCCCGCCTGGGCTGCAGGGCTGCCCGGCTCGATTTCGCCCAGCACCGCCAGAGCCGCCGGCTTGATGCCCAGCGACGCGATGAGATCGGGCTCCCCGACCCCTTCGTGCCAGGCGGTGATGGGCACGTTGAGCACCCGTTCGCGCCCCGAGGCAAGCTCCTGCACGGCAACCGCGATGTGCCCGGTTTCCCCGAGGCGCTTGGCGAGATCCAGGCCCACGTTCTGCCAGCCGAGCGCAGGCTGCCCATCCACGGCAAGGAGTCTGGCCGGCTGGTCAAGGCCGGCAACGGCCAGCGGCGTATCGGCATCCGGAACGTCGGTCATGGGCGTAAGCCGATAGCTGCCCGCCACCAGCAGCAGCGCGTACACGACAATCGCCAGCAGGAAATTGGCCAGCGGCCCCCCGAGAGAGATGGCCACGCGCCAGCGGGGATGCAGATCCATATACGCTGCATCACCCTCCCTCTGCACGGCCGCCTGCTCCGGATCCCGGTCGTCGAGCATGCGCACGTAGCCGCCGAAAGGTATCGCGGCGACGACAAATTCGGTGCCGCGGCTGTCCACCCATCGCCACAACGGGCGGCCGAAGCCGACGGAGAAGCGCAACACCTGCACCCCGGACCACCGGGCGACAATGTAGTGCCCGAACTCGTGGAACGTCACCAGTACCCCCAGCATCAGGAGGAAGGCGAGCGGATAGGTCAGAACGTCCACTGAAAATCCATCGAATCACGCATTGCGTAGCAAAACCCTCTTCATTCTCGACCGCGCCGGCTGAACGCTTTCTGAACGCGCGCGATCATACCAGTATGACCGCCAAAACCGGCAAAACCGCGAGAATGGAATCGATTCTGTCCAGCATACCGCCGTGGCCGGGCAGCAGCGTGCCGGAATCCTTGATGCCGGTGGCCCGCTTGAGAAGGCTTTCGAAGAGATCGCCGAACACGCTCACACCCACGAGCAGCAGCGTGACCCCCAGCCAGAACAGGGGCTGCGGCTGCCAGAGCATGACCGCCGCACCGCAGATGATGCCTGGCAGCAAGGCCCCGCCAGCAACGCCTTCCCAGGTTTTGGCGGGACTCACATGCGGTGCCAGCGGGCGTTTGCCGAACGCGCGCCCGGCAAAATAGGCGCCCACATCAGCGCCCCAGACCACCCCGAACATGAACAACAGCCACCAGCTGCCCTGCTCCACCTGCCGGATACCAACCAGGGCCACCCAGCCGACCGAGCCGATGAAGAGCCCCAGCGGCGCCAGCAGCGCTGCGTTGGCATATAGGTCTTTCAAACGGGGATAGGTCAGCACAGCCACGCACGCGCAGAGCCACACGATGACTCCAGCCAGCATCAACGGTACATGCCACGCGGGGAGGTACCAGAGGGCCACAGCGCACAGACCATAGGCGCTGACGTAAGCGACCCGCGCTGCCACGTGTTGCAGGCCCAGCAGCCCGGCCCATTCGTACACCGCCGCGGCTGCCACGCACCAGAAAACCACCGCAAAGGCGAGCGTGTCGAGATAGAAGACTGCGCCGATGGCCAGCGGGGCCAGCACCAGGCCGGTGATAACGCGGTAGCGCAGCATGCCTACTCGCGGCGGCCGAAGCGCCTCTCGCGTTTCGCAAACGCGGCGATGGCGTCCTTGAGCTGCTCAGCTCCGAAATCCGGCCAGAAGGTCTCGGTGAAATAAAGTTCCGCGTAAGCGAGGTCCCAAAGGAGGAAATTGCTGATGCGATGCTCTCCGCCGGTGCGGATCAGCAGGTCGGGGTCGGGCAACTGACCGAGCGAAAGCGATCCGGCAAACGCCGCCTCGTCGATCTCATCCACCGTCAGCTTGCCTTCGGCCACGGCCGCCGCCAGCGCCTGCGCCGCCCGCACGATGTCCCAGCGGCCACCGAAGTTGACCGCCACAGAGAGATTCAGCAGATCGTTGTCGGCCGTGAGCGCCTCGCATTCGGCCATGCGGGTCTGTATGTCCGGCGCAAACCGCGACCGGTCGCCGATCACCCGAAGCCGGACGCGACGGCGATTGAGCTCCTCGATGTCGTTGTCCATGACATGACGCATGAGGTCCATGAGCAGGCTGACCTCACGCGAGGGCCGACTCCAGTTCTCGGTCGAGAACGCAAACAGCGTAAGGTTCTCAACGCCGGCATCAGCACACGCCTCGGCCACTTCGCGCAGCCGGCGGGCGCCGGCCCGATGGCCTGCCGCTCCGGGCAGATGGCGCCGCTTCGCCCAGCGGTGGTTGCCGTCCATGATGATGCAGATGTGTCGCGGTGCCAGCGCCTCGTCGGCGTCTGGCGTGGCCGTGGCGGCAGCGGAGGATTGCGGGGCCGTGTCGGTAGCCATGGGTCGTGGGCGGTCAGATTTCCATGAGGTCCGCTTCTTTCGCCGCCAGAGCTTTGTCCACCTCGGCCACGCGTGCGTCGGTGTAACCCTGGATGCGGTCCTCGGCGCGATGCGCCTCGTCTTCCGTCGCCTCCTTCTCTTTTACCAGCTCACGCACGTCGGCAATGGCTTCCCGGCGGATGTTGCGGATCGCAATGCGGCCGTTTTCCGCTTCCTGCTTGGCCACCCGCGCCAGATCCCGGCGGTTTTCTTCGGTCAGCGGCGGCATCGGCACGCGTATGACGTCACCGGCAGACACCGGCGTGATGCCGAGATCACTCTTGAGGATGGCTTTCTCGATATCGGGGACCAGCTGCTTTTCCCAGGGTGACAGCGCCAGCGTGCGTCCGTCTTCCACCGTGATGGACGCCACCTGGTTGAGGGGCGTCGGCGAGCCGTAATAGTCCACCTGGATGCTGTCCAGGAGCGCCGGTGTCGCGCGGCCGGTGCGGATCTTTGCAAAGGCCTGCTGCAGCGAGTCCAGCGACTTGCCCATGCGCTCGTTCGCGTCTTCCAGAATCTCGTCTATCACGTCGTTCTCCTCCGAAGCTTCAGGCCACCACCCGGGTCCCTTCCGGCTCTCCACGCGCCACCGCCAGCAGAGCGCCGTCGCGGTGCATATCGAAGACCACGAGGGGCATCTGCTGCTCGCGGCAGAGGACAATGGCCGTGAGGTCCATGACACCCAGCTCGCGGCTCAACACCTCATCGTAGGTAATGGTGTCGAATTTCTTTGCCGTGGGCTCGAGCTTGGGGTCGGCATCGTACACGCCATCGACGTTGGTTGCCTTGAGCACGGCATCCACGCCCAGCTCGATGCCTCTGAGACACGCTGCCGTGTCCGTCGTGAAATAGGGATTGCCCGTGCCGCCCGTGAGAATGGCCACTTCACCGGCACGCATGATGCGCCGGGCTTCATCGCGATTGTAGCCGTCAGCCACGCCGGCAATGGGAATCGAGCTGAAAACCTTGTTGGGCACGCCGCCGCGCGCGAGGAAGTCGCCGAACGCGAGACCGTTCATCACCGTTGCCAGCATGCCGATGCGGTCACCCATGACCCGGTCCATGCCGCTCGCCGCGAGCTTTTCGCCGCGAAACAGGTTGCCGCCGCCCAGCACCAGTGCCAGGCCCACCCCTTCTGCCACCAGTGCCTTGACGTCACCGGCAAAACGCTGCAGCGCGCCGGGGTCGATGCCGGTGGCACCGCCCCCCATGGCTTCGCCGCTGAGCTTGAGCAGCAGATTGGGCAAGGTGGCTTACTCCGAGTCTTTCAGCTGCGCGGCTACCTCGGCCGCAAAGTCTTCTTCTTCCACCTCGATGCCGTCGCCCACCAAGAAACGCTCGAATTGCTCGATGGCAAGCCCGGCAGCTTTGGCCAGCGCCCCCACTTTCTGGTTGGGATCTTTCACAAAAGGCTGATCGACGAGGCTTACCTCGGCCAGGAACTTGCGCACACGCCCTTCGACCATCTTCTCGATGATCTCCGGCGGTTTGCCGCTGTCCTGCGCCTGGGAAGTGTAGATTTCGCGTTCCTTGGCAAGCACGTCCTCAGCCACGTCTGCGCTGTTCACCACGAGGGGTGCCGGGTCGATGCCCGTGACATGCATGGCAACGTCGCGTGCCAGCTCAGCGTTGGCGCCGCTCAGTACAACGAGCGCACCTTTGCGGTTGTCACTGTGCAGATAGCTGCCGATGCCGCCCGCGTCGGAGGTGAGCAGCACCGCGCGTCGCACGGAGATGTTCTCGCCGATCTCCTGCACCAGCGCTTCGCGCTCGGCGTCGAGTCCGCCGGCCAGAATCGTTGCAACATCGCCGTCTGCGGAGTCGTAGACCAGGTCCAGGGTTTTGCCGACGAAGGCGATGAACTTCTCGTTCTTCGCCGCAAAGTCCGTTTCGATGTTGATTTCCACCATGGCGCCACGGCTGCCGTCGTCGGCGACCCTGATGCCCAGGAGGCCGTCCGCCGTAGTGCGCCCGGCTTTCTTCGCTGCTTTCAGCGCGCTCTTCTTGCGCAGCTCTTCGATGGCCAGTTCCAGGTCGCCATCGGTTTCCTGCAGCGCTTTCTTACAGTCCATCATGCCGAGGCCGGTGCGCTCGCGCAGTTCTTTCACCATCGCTGCGGTGATCGCCATGGTCTTGCTCCTATGCTCGAGGTGTCTTCTTAAAGTTGTGCACGGTGTTTTTTGTCCCTTTCAGAGCGTGTTGTCGCTCCAGGGGCGCCGCCGGTTTGCCCCGAAGGGTTGCAGACCGGCGGCCGGGCACGGCGCTAGGCGCTGTCCCCTGCCTTTTCTTCAGGCGTCTCTTCGGCGGCCGCGGCGTCGGCAGCAGCCGACTCTTCTTCTGCCAGGGCCTGATCTACCGACGCGAGCACGCCTTCCGAGATCTCCGTTACCGGTGCTTCGGCAACGTCCTGCGCGTCGTCCACCTCGACGAAGTCGTCCTCCGAGACCTGCAGCGAAGCTTCGCCCTGCCCGGCCGCGACTGCGTCGGCAACAGCCACCACGTAGAGGCGAATGGCGCGAATGGCGTCGTCGTTGCCAGGGATGACAAAGTCCACGCCGTCGGGATCGCTGTTGGTATCGACCACGCCGAACACGGGAATGCCGAGCTTGTTCGCTTCGCTGACCGCGATGTGCTCGTGCATGACGTCCACCACGAACAGGGCATCAGGCAGTCCGCCCATGTCCTTGATACCGCCGAGGCTGCGGTGCAGCTTGTCCATGAGGCGGGTTTTCTGCAGGGCTTCTTTCTTGGGCAGCATCTCGAAGGTGCCGTCCTCGGATTGCTTCTCGAGATCCTGCAGGCGCTTGATCGACTGGCGGATGGTCTTGTAATTGGTGAGCATGCCACCCAGCCAGCGCTGGTCGACAAAGGGCATGCCGACACGGCCCGCCTGCTCGGCAATGACTTTTGCCGCGGCCCGCTTGGTGCCTACGAAGAGAATTTTGTTGCCCCGGCGCGCGAGGTTCTGCATCTCGGCCAGCGCTTCGTTGAAAGCCGGCACCGTGCGCTCGAGGTTGATGATGTGAATCTTGTTCCTGGCGCCGAAGATGTACGGGGACATCTTGGGATTCCAGAACCGGGTCTGATGACCGAAGTGCACGCCGGCAGCCAGCATGTCACGCATGGATACGCTCATTTGAGAAATCTCCGGGTTGGTTTCACCACCGGCTTCCCATGCTCCAACCCTGGCAGTTGCCTGCGCGGGCACCCGGGAGCACGTGTCGAAACCGGCTGCTATTTATTAGGCCCCCGAATCATTCCGGGCGCCGATACTTTCCAGCGTCTTTTTCCCTCAGAAACTGCGCAGAAAGCACAGGCGGGAGGGCGACAACAAAGAAACAGTGAATTTCACGGCAGGCATTGCCGCAAAACGGGGCGCTTTATACCATAAACGCCTGTACCGGCAAAATGCCGCCGCCAAACATTACCCGATAGATCATGGTAGCAAGAGTAGACACCGAGGGTGACCTCGAGGGCATGCGCGCGGCTGGCCGCGCGGCGGCGAGCGTGCTGGAGATGATTGGCCCGCACGTGGTGCCGGGCACAACCACCGAAGCGCTGAACGAGCGCTGTCACGACTTCATCGTCAACGAGCTCGCCTGTGTGCCGGCGCCCTTGAACTACGGCGGCGGCGGCGGGCAGCAACCGTTTCCCAAGTCCATCTGCACGTCGGTCAACCACGCCGTCTGCCACGGTATCCCGACGCCG
>CAZYYJ010000128.1:0-8299 GCA_964651595.1 uncultured Pseudomonadales bacterium
GGCCGTCACCTTCGTGGCGGGGCTGGGACAGGCAGCGGGCGCGGGCACACTTTCGAACGCAGCCGTCGACTACATCAAAGCTCTGGCCGCAGAAGCCGATTCGCTGCTGCCCGCGCTGGTGCCGCGCAGACACCGCTCGCTGGCCCGTATTGACCGCCGGCGCGAACCGGGCGGGACAACCACCTGGTGTCTGCGCGACGATGGCCGCACGGTGGTGACGCGGCCCCATCTCTCCCAGGTCATGTGCTGGCTGAACGACCAGGGCTTCTCGAACGCGAGCCTCGCGCCGCACTGCGCCGCGCAACCGGCGGTGCGCCAGCTCCACGATGCTCTGCTGGCCGCCGAACGGCTGCTGGTCATCAACGCCGAGGTGGATCACGTTACCCCCTGGGACGTGGCGGGTGACGCCCTGATAACGCCGAGCGACGACCCCATGAGCTACAGCGCGCAGCGCTTCTGCCTCGTGCAGAGCTGTGAGCTCATCGAGCCGGGCGCCCGGGGCCCGTCCGTGTTCACAGGCGACGTGACCGATGTGCTGGCCCGGGCAACCGATGTGCCCGGCCTCAAAGTCGCCTGCATAGGCGACATCCGGCGCGGGCGTATCCAGGCGCGCGTGGCCTCGCTGATCGACGCTGCCCGAGACACCCTCGCTGAAGCCAGGGCAGGTTTCGCGTTCCAGCTCGGCCGCGATCTCTGCGTGCTAGCGCGGAGCCACGCTGAGGCGCCCACCCGCGCCCAGCGCACCCGAAACGTCTGGGAGGCGGTGCACGTGCTGCCCACCCTCACCCGCGTGCGCTGGGCGAGCGATACGCACCTCGATGGCGCTTTCGCCACGCTGCTGGCCGGGCAGAACCTGGCGGGGCCATCCCTCTGGCTCACGCCGGGCGAGCGCGACATGCGCGTGCTGTACCGGGCTGCGGGGGTGCGGGCCCTCTGGCGCTTTCCCACGCATGGGGATGCATTCGCAGAGACCGCTCTGCGGCACTTTCTAGCCCGGGCGACAGAGAGCGGCGGTGAAACAGTGCCGGTCTTCGAGCTTGCGCGCCACGGCGCTGTGCGGCAAGCCGCAGCCCCCGCCTTCGACACCCACCACCCGCGCTCTGTCACCCTGCATCGCGAAGCCGACGGCTGGCGCATGACAGCAGGCGTGGATACCTGGTTCAGAAGCCGGCTCACCCGGCGCACCCTGCGCCACCTCGTCAGAACCAGCAACGCACCGCTTCATGTCAGCGAGCTGTCGGTACCGGGCGCGGATCTGCCCCTGCTGCTGAACGCCCGCTTGCGCCTGGAAGCCGTGCTGGCGCGCCTGCAGGCCGCCGGCTGACGCGCACGACACGCCAAAAGCCCCCGCAGGCAGCAATGTGTATACTCGCGCGTTTTACGTCGAGGCCGTGCCATGCGCGCGCTGATGGTTGTCATTCTCACGCTGTGGGTTGCTACCTGTGGACAGAAAGGTCCCCTGGAGCTGCCCGAGCCCAGCGCTGCGCAGGCGGCGCCGGAGCGCGGTCATGTCTGATTGCCTGGGCACCGTCGACGGCGTTCTGCACGTGGACGGCGTTTCTCTCGCCACCATCGCCAACGAGGTAGGTACGCCGGCCTATGTCTATTCCGCAGCGCACATCTCAGCGGAGGTAGCGCGGTTGCGCGAGGCCTTTGCCGGACAGCGCTGCCACATACATTACTCGGTGAAAGCCAACAGCAACCTCGCGGTGCTGCGGCTTTTCGCTGAGCTCGGCTGCGGCTTCGACATCGTTTCCGCGGGCGAGCTCACCCGGGTGATTGCGGCCGGCGGCGACGCCGGTGACGTGGTGTTTTCCGGTGTTGGCAAGCAGACCGAGGAGATCGACTACGCGCTGAAGCTCGGCATTGCATGCTTCAACGTGGAGAGCGCCGGCGAACTGGAACGCCTCGCCGCGCGGGCTGAGCTGCTGGGCGTTGTGGCGCCCATCGCCGTGCGGGTCAATCCGGATGTAGATGCTCAAACCCACCCGTACATCTCCACCGGTCTCAAGCAGAACAAGTTCGGCGTCCCCGCCGAAGAAGCGCTGGCGCTGTATGCACGGGCAGAAGATCACGCTCACCTGCGCCCGGTGGGCCTCGACTGCCACATCGGTTCGCAGATAGCGCAGCCGGAACCGCTGCTGCAGGCGTTGACCAACCTGCTTGCGCTCACGGATACCCTGCGTGATCGCGGTATCAAGCTGGAGCATCTCGATCTCGGCGGCGGTATGGGGGTGGTGTACCAGGACGAGGCCGCGTTCGACACCGACGCCTACGGAGCAAGCGTGGCGCAGATCATGGGGGGCCGGGACTATGCCGTGTTTCTGGAGCCGGGCCGGTCTCTCGTAGCCAACGCCGGGGTGCTGCTGACGCGGGTGGAATACCTCAAGCCCGGCGACGCCGAACGGCCGAGCTTCGCGGTGGTGGACGCCGGCATGAACGACCTGCTGCGGCCTGCGCTGTACCAGGCCTGGCACGGCATTCACGCGGTGGACCCGGCCACAACGGAAGCCCGCAACTGGGATGTGGTGGGGCCTGTGTGCGAGTCGGGCGATTTTCTCGGTCGCAATCGCCATCTCGCGCTGGCGGAAGGCTCGCTGCTAGCGGTGGCGTCCTGCGGTGCTTACGGCTTCGTGCAGACGTCCAACTACAACACCCGGCCGCGGCCCTGCGAGGTGCTCGTGGAAGGCGATACGTTCCGAGTGGTGCGACGCCGGGAGACTGTCGAAGATCAGCTGCGCCTGGAGCTGCCGGCGTGAGCAATTCGTCGCAGAATTTCTTCAAGATGCACAGCCTCGGCAATCACTTCATGGTGATCGACGGGGTGACGCGCAACTTCGAAGCCGACCCGGCGCGCATTGCCGCCTGGGGAGATGCCAATACGGGCATCGGTTTCGATCAGCTGCTGGTGATTGCGCCGCCTACGGAGCCGGAAGCCGACTTCCGCTACCAGATCTTCAATGCGGACGGCAGCGAAGCGCAGCAGTGCGGCAACGGCACCCGCTGCGTGGCCCTGCTGGTGAAGCGCCTCGGCTTGTCACCGCGCGACACGCTGCGCTGGCAATCCCTTGCCGGCACCATCGTCACGGAGGCTGTCAGCGCCGACCAGTTTGCCACCACCATGACCGTGCCCGTGCTGGAACCGGCCGCCATACCTTTCGATCCGGCGCATGCCAGCGCTGGAGCGCGCCCGGGTACTCACACGCTCGACAGTGCCGCCGGTGATTTCGAGCTGATGCCCGTGTCCATGGGCAATCCGCACGGTGTGCTGTTTACCGACAACCTCCGCGATCTGGACGTGGCAACGATCGGTGCCACGCTGACCGACCACCCCGCATTTCCGGAACGCGCCAACATCGGCTTCTGCCAGGTGGTAGACCGACAGTTCGTGCGCCTGCGGGTGTTCGAACGCGGCGTGGGGGAAACACAGGCCTGCGGCTCAGGCGCGTGCGCTGCCGTGGTGGCAGCCCGCCTGCAGGATCGCGTGGACGAACGCGTCAAGGTGTCGCTGCCGGGCGGCAAGCTGCGCATCGCCTGGTGCGGTCAGGAGGACACCGTTAAGATGGCCGGGCCCGCCACCCTGGTCTTCGAGGGCACCATTGCGCTGTGAGCGCAGCACGTATGAGAACAACACCATGAGCGAGGCACCCCTGGACATAGATGCCGAGCAGGTGGCCGGCTATCTCGAGCAGCACCCGGACTTCTTCGTGTCCCATCGCAGCCTGCTTGCGGGCCTGCGGCTGCCCCACGACTCCGGTAAATCCATTTCGCTCGTGGAGCGGCAGGTGGACATTCTGCGGGAACGTACCGTGGACGCGCGCCGTCGCATGAACGAGCTTCTGGAAACCGCGCGGGTGAACGACGCGCTGTTTGCCAAAACCCGCAGCCTCACGCTCGCCATGCTCGACTGCCAGACGCTGCAGGAGCTGAACGAAGTGCTGGCCACGCACTTTCTCGTGGATTTCGACGCCGATTTCGTCTGCTGCCACGTGCGCGGCGCGCCGCGCCCGGACGGCGGTGCACTGGATCATTTCGCCTGGCACACGGGCGAGCTGCCTTTTGCGCACCTGCTGTCGCTGCAGCCTGCCACGTGCACGCCATTTCGCGACAGCGAACTGACCCTGCTGTTTCCCATGAGCCGCGACTCGGCCCCGGGCAGCGCGGTGCTGCTGCCCATGCCCGACCCCGGTGACGAGAGTGTGCTGGCGATCGGCAGCCGCGATGCGCAGCACTTCTCCAATGACATGGACACCCTGTTCGTTCGCTACATCGCGGACGTGCTGACGCGCATTGCCGCCCGGGTGCTCGGTGGCGACGCAGCGCCCCCGCCCGCCCTGTGAACGAGCAGCAGCAGGATCCGGCCACGGCCCGCGCCATCGGCGCTTACCTCACCCACCTGGAAACTGCCCGCCGCTACACGGCGAACACTCTGGATGGCTACCGCCGCGAGCTGCATCGCTATGCCGCTCTTCTGGAAACCGACGTGCTGGCCGCGCAGCCCCATCACGTGACCGCTTTTGTCAGCCGTCTGCACCGCCAGGGGCTCAAGCCCCGCAGCATCCAGCGGGCCCTGTCGGCGGTGCGTAGCTTCTATGCCCACCTGCTGGCCCACAACCGGGTGGACGCCAACCCTGCGGCATCGGTGCGTGCGCCCAAGGCCGACAGAACTCTGCCCAAGGCGCTGGACACCGATCAGGCCGCGGCGTTGTTCACCACCGCAGAAGCTGACCCTGACCCCCGCACGCTGAGGGATCTGGCCATGCTGGAACTGCTGTACGGCTGTGGCCTGCGCCTCAGCGAGCTGGTGGGCCTGGATGTGGAAGACGTGGATCTGTCCGCCGGCATCGTGCGGGTGCTGGGCAAAGGCGGCAAACAGCGTCAGGTACCCCTGGGGCGCCTCGCCCGGGCCGCGACGCGTGCCTGGCTGGCGCAACACCCTGAGCCGCTGCCCGGCGAACCGCTGTTCACCGGCACGGGCCGACGGCGCATCAGCCCGCGCACGGTACAGCAGCGCGTCAAGAAAACCGCCCGGGAGCGCCTCGCGGACGACAGCCTGCACCCGCACATGCTGCGCCACAGCTATGCCACGCATCTGCTGGAGTCATCCGGCGACCTGCGCGCCATACAGGAATTGTTGGGGCACAGCGACATTGCCACGACCCAGGTGTACACCCACCTGGACTTTCAGCACCTGGCCAAAACCTACGACCGCGCGCACCCGAGGGCCGGCAGGTCCAAGTCGTGACGATCCGCCTCGTCACCCTCGATCTCGACAACACGCTGTGGGACGTGGACAGCATCATCCGCCAGGCTGAGGCCGACCTGCGTGCGTGGCTGGCCGATCACGCGCCGACCAGCCTGGCCCACTATCAGCCGGACACCCTGGCCACTCTGCGGGAGGGTGTGGTGGCAGCCAACCCCGAGCGCCGTCACGATCTGAGTTTCATGCGCACGGCGGTGCTGGAGGCGGTGATGGTGCGCGCGGGCTACGGCGCCAGGGAAGCCGCCCAGCAGGCGCGGCGCGCGTTCGATGTGTTTTTTGAAGGCCGCAACCGGGTGGTGTTCTTTCCAGGCGCTCTGAGCATGCTGGAAGCCCTGCAGCGTGACTACCGCCTCGTGGCCCTGACAAATGGCAACGCCGACGTGCACCGCGCCGGTATCGGCGATTTCCTGCACGGTGCTTACAGTTCCGCCGACGTGGGGGCCAGCAAACCCGACGCGCGCATGTTCATGACACCCCTGCGCGAACTTGGCCTGGCGGCCCACGAGGCAGTGCACGTGGGCGACCATCTCGTGGACGACGTGCAGGGCGCCAACCAGGCGGGTATGCACAGTATCTGGGTGAACCTGAAAGACGCAGCAGCACCGGAAGATGCCGCCGACAAGCCATCCCGGGAGGTACGCCACCTCGAAGCGGTGGCAGAGGCGGTCGCCGAGCTGGCGGATCAGGACCCGGCCATCTCCACCAGATAGCGTTTCAGCGCCGGCAGCTCCGCCGGCAGATGGTGCTTGCGCTCAGGCCGCTCGCGCAGCGCCTCCAGCGCCGGGTGCGTGACGGGGACGCCAGGCACCGCCTGCGCAACCGCTTCCGGAAACTTCGCCGGATGTGCGGTGGCTATGCACACGACAGGACCGGCAACCTGGCCGCGGAAATGCTCCGCTGCCGCCACCCCCACAGCCGTATGCGGATCCAGCACGTAGCCGTGCGCCTCGTGGACACGGCGCATGCACGCCAGCGTTTCTTCGGCGTTGACCGCAGTGGCCGCAAACACCTCTTGCCCGGGCGGCGAGGGCACGGACGCAGCACCCGTTTCCTGAAACTGGCGCATGAACGCACAGAGCCGATCGCTGTCTTCGTTGAAGTGATAAAAGAGAAACCGCTCGAAGTTGCTGGCTACCTGGATGTCCATGGCCGGGCTCAGTGTGTGGTGCACAGCGCCGCGCGCGTATTCGCCGGTTGCGAAGAAGCGGGCAAGAATGTCGTTGTCGTTGGTGGCCACCAGCAGACGGTCGATGGGGAAGCCCATGCGCCGGGCCAGATACCCTGCGAAAACGTTGCCGAAGTTGCCGGTGGGGACGCAGAAGGACACCGGCCCGTCGCCTTTGAGGCTGGCATAACCGTAGTAAACCACCTGCGCAAGCACCCGCGCCCAGTTGACCGAGTTCACCGCGCCGAGGTGCAGGTTCTGTTTCAGCTCGAGGTCCGCGAAGGTGTCTTTCATCAGCCGCTGACAGTCGTCGAAGCTGCCGTCCACCGCAACACAATGCACGTTGGCGTCCGGGATGGTGGTCATCTGCAGCTCCTGCAGACGGCTCACCCGCGCATCGGGATACATGATGAAGATGTCGATGTTGGGCTGGCCGCGCACACCGGCGATGGCTGCGCTGCCGGTATCACCGCTGGTGGCGCCGAGGATGTTGAGGCGCTGGCCGCGTTCTGCAAGGGCATGCTCGAAAAGGCGTCCCAGCAGCTGCAGCGCGATGTCCTTGAAAGCAAGTGTGGGGCCATGGAACAGCTCCAGCAGATGGATCTCTCCCAGGCTCACGTAGCCCACCACGTCCTCGTGGTCGAAACTTGCGTAGGCTGAATCGATCAGCTCGTCGAGGCGGCTTCGGGGGATGTCGTCGACGTAGAGCGCCACCACTTCTTTGGCGAGCGCCGTGAAGCTCAGGTTGCGCCAGCTGGACAGCCGGTCCCTGACGTCCGGCACCGTTTCCGGGATGAGCAGACCGCCGTCCGGCGCCAGACCGGTCAGCAGCGCATCGACGAAACCGAGGCCCGACACCTCTCCGCGCGTGCTGCGATACTTCATGGCAGAAAGCCCACTCGTTGCAAGCGGCGTATCTTACTGCACGGCTGGTCAACGCGGAATGCGCAGAGCTCAGATCGAGCCGCGGCCGTAGTTGTTCTCGGGCTTTCGGGGCGGGTCTGCGCGCTCGCCAGTGGCCACTTCGCTCACCTTGCCGCCGCCTTCGAGAAACGCTTCAACGTCGTTCTGTAACTTATTGCGGTCGTCTGAACGGGCCTTGGGCGTGTAACCCGCTTCCAGCTCAACGCTGTGCTTTTCCATGTGCTCTCCTCGTGGACGATGTGGCTTGCCGAAAGACGGCCTAAGTTATAGTCCAGATTTTCAGAAGCGCCAGAAAAGGGCGGAGAAAAATGCGGGAAAAGTCTGACAGAAAGGCCAGATGAAAAAGCGCCTGTCCCAGGGTGAGAACAGGCGCCGAAAGCGGTCTGCGGCGAGCCTGCAGACGCAGGCTCGCAAACAGAACCTCTAAGTGGTGCGAGAGAACTCGGGGTAGGCTTCGATGCCCGTCTCCGAGATATCCACGCCTTCGTACTCTTCTTCTTCAGAGACCCTGAGGCCCATGATGGCCTTCAGCGCGAGCCAGACGATGCTGCTGGCCACGAACGTCCAGATGAAGATGGCCGCGATCCCCGCAAGCTGAGCGCCGATGGTGGCGTCGCCGTTGGTGTAGACCACCGCCAGCAGTCCCCAGATACCGCAGGTGCCGTGCACGGAGATTGCACCGACCGGGTCGTCGATCTTCAGCTTGTCGAGGCCGACAATGGACAGCACGACGATCACGCCGCCGATGGCGCCGGTGAGCAGCGCAAGCTGCGCGGAGCCGGCGAGCGGCTCAGCCGTGATGGAGACCAGACCGGCCAGAGCGCCGTTGAGCGCCATGGTGAGGTCAGCCTTGCCGAACATGATGCGGGCGAGAATCAACGCCGCCACCAGACCACCGGCTGCCGCCGTGTTGGTGTTGACGAAAATCTGCGCAACCGCGTTGGCCT
>CAZYYJ010000129.1:0-8268 GCA_964651595.1 uncultured Pseudomonadales bacterium
TCATCGTCAACGAGCTTGCCTGCGTGCCCGCGCCGCTGAATTACGGCGGTGGTGGCGGGCAGCAGCCGTTTCCCAAATCGATCTGCACCTCGGTGAACCACGTGGTATGCCACGGCATTCCCACCCCGTCGAAGAAGTTGAAGGCCGGGGATGTGTTGAACATCGACATCACCGTCATCAAGAACGGGTATCACGGCGATACCAGCAAGATGTTTTTCGTCGGTGAGGCCACCGTGCTGGCGAAGCGCCTGTCCCGGATCACCCAGGAATGCCTCTACCGCGGCATCGAAACCGTACGCGCCGGCGCTCAGCTCGGCGATATCGGCTACGCCATCCAGAAGCACGCCGAAGCGCACCGCTTCAGCGTGGTGCGCGAATTCTGCGGCCATGGCATCGGCAAGGTGTTTCATGACGCCCCGCAGGTGCTGCACTACGGTCGGCGCGGCACCGGTCAGACCCTCGAAGAAGGCATGACCTTCACCATCGAGCCGATGATCAACGCCGGTAAACGCCACATCAAAATCCTTCCGGATATGTGGACCGCGGTCACCAAGGACCACAAGCTCTCGGCACAGTGGGAACACACGCTCATGGTGACCAAGGACGGCTGCGAGATATTCACGCTGCGGGACGAGGAGCGCGCGGCCTTCGGCTGAGCGACTAGCACTATCGACACGAGTATCGATCTGAGGCCGCGCGAGGCGCTGCTGTCTCTGCGTGACGGTCTGGCGGCACGCTACTGGCAGAACGACGCCATAGAAGACCTGCTGCGCGCGTGGAGCGACGGCGTGGACGCGACGTTGAGCGAGCTGTTCGACGCGCATCTCGGTGACGTGCCGAAGCTGGCGCTGTTTGCCGTGGGCGGCTACGGCCGGCGGGAACTGCACCCCGGCTCCGATATCGACCTTCTGATCGTGGCCGCCCGGCCACCCAGACACCGCGCCGAGATCGAGCGCTTCATGCAGGCGGTGTTCGATTTGAGCCTCGATGTGGGCCACAGCGTGCGCACGCCCAAAGCCTGCTACGAGGAGGCCCGTTTCGACATTACCGTCGCCACTGCCCTGCTGGAACGTCGCTTCATCTGCGGCGATGCGAGCTTGATGGCAAAGGTAGACAAGGAACTGGGACGGGCGAAATTGTGGCCCGCCGACAAGTTTTTTCTCGCCAAATACGAAGAGCAGACCGCGCGCCACGCCAACTACGGCGACCACGAGTACAACCTGGAACCGAACGTCAAAACCTCGCCGGGGGGCCTGCGGGACATTCACACTGCCCTGTGGATCTGTCAGCGCCAGTTCGGAACTTCCAACCCGGCGGAGCTCTGCGAGCTGGGTGTGCTGACGCCGCAGGAAACCACATGGCTGATCGAAGGCCGGCGTTTCATCTGGTGGGTGCGCTTCGGTCTGCACCTCGTTGCCGAGCGCAAGGAGGACCGCCTGCAGTTCGCCTTCCAGCGGGAGCTGGCGGAACGGCTGGGGTTTGCGGACACCGACGCCCAGCGGGGCGTAGAGCGGTTCATGCACCATTACTACCGGCACGTGCTGGCGCTGATGGAGGTGAACGACATCCTCATCCAGCACTTCCGTGAGACGGTGGTTGCGTCAGGGCGGACCCGCACCCTGCCCGTGAACGAACGCTTTCGCCTGGTGGACGGCTACATCGAAGCCGTGGCTGAAGATACGTTCGCGCAAACGCCTTCGGCCCTGCTGGAGCTGTTCGTGATCATTGCCAACAATCCCGAGATAGGCGGCGTGCGCGCTTCCACCATCCGCGCGATCCGCGACCACCTGCACCTGATCGACGATGCGTTCCGCAGCAACCCGGCCCATCACAAGCTGTTCATCGACCTGCTGAAAGCGCCGCACCATCTGGTATCGCAGCTCACCCGTATGCGCCGTTACGGCATCCTCGGCCGCTACATCCCCGAGTTCGGTCGGGTCATCGGGCAGATGCAGCACGATATGTTCCACATCTACACGGTCGATGCGCACACGATGATGGTGATCCGGAACATGCGCCTGTTTCGCTACGACAACGCACGGGACGATTTCCCGGTTGCCTACCACTGCGTGCACAACATCCCGAAGATCGAGCTTCTGTACATTGCGGGTCTGTACCATGACATCGGCAAAGGGCGCGGTGGCGATCACTCCCAGCTGGGCGCCGTGGACGCCCGCGCGTTCTGCGCGCGCCACGGCCTGTCGGAGGCTGACACGGAGCTGGTGGTGTGGCTGGTCGCCAAGCACCTCTACATGTCGAGCGTGGCGCAGCGGGCCGACATCTACGATCCGGACGTGGTGCATGGTTTCGCCAGCGAAATGAAATCCGAGATGCGGCTGGACTACCTCTATGCGCTGACCGTTGCCGACATGTACGCAACCAATCCGACGCTATGGAACAGCTGGCGGGCAACGTTGATGCATCAGCTGTACACCGAAACGCGACGCACACTGCGCCGCGGGCTTGAATCGGCATCGGACAAAGCCGTGACCGTGGCCGCCTATCAGGACCAGGCGCTCGAGCGCCTTGCGGGCACCGCGCCGCACCTGGACGAAGCGAAGATCCGTGGCCTGTGGGCCGATTTCGGCGACGACTTCTTCCTGCGCCACACCGTGCCGCAGATCAGTACCTTGACCGAGACGATCGCCGCGCACACCGGCGAGGCGCCATTCATCGCCGTCTACAACACGCAAGGGGATCTGCCCGGCGAGGGGGCGACGCGTGTCTATGTCTACACGCCCGATCAGCCGCAGCTCTTTGCCAAAACCGTGGCAATGCTGGCGCGCCAGCGCCTGAGCGTGGTGGATGCGCAGGTGAATACCGGGCCGAGCGGTATGTGCCTGGACACTTACACGGTGCTGACGACCGATGGCCACGCCTTGCCTGACGATGCGCCGGAGCGCGCGGAGCTGGAGCAGCACCTGAAGGCCGTGCTGGCCGATGACGGCAAAGCCGTGCCCAAGGTCAGCCGGCGGCTCTCGCGGCAGCAACGCGAGTTGACCCTGCCCACCGAGGTGTCGTTGATGCCCGCCGGGGATGGTCGCACGTCGATCCTCACCATCGTTGCCGCTGATCGGCCGGGGTTGCTCGCCGGCATCGGCGAGATGTTCATTCAACTGGATCTGCAGCTCTGCTCGGCAAAAATTGCCACGCTGGGCGAGCGCGTGGAGGACACCTTCGTGATACAGAACGAGGCTGGCGAAGCCATTGCCGACGGCGAAGCGACCTACATGCTGGAGCAGACGATCCGCCAGCGCCTGGACCGCCAGGTGGCGCGGCACGGAGGTTGACGGGAACCATGGCCTTCAATGCCGGTTTCGAGCACCTGCAACCCTACCCCTTCGCCAAGCTGCGCGCGCTGCACGAAGGCGTGGAACCGCCCGCTGAGCTCGCGCCCATCGCCCTGTCTCTCGGCGAACCCAAGCACCCGGCGCCCGATTTCGTCGTGAACGCGCTGGCAGATCCTGCTGCCGTCGCCCGCCACATCGGCACGTATCCCGTCACTCGCGGTACGGACGAGTTGCGCGAAGCCATTGCCGGCTGGCTCAAAGACCGTTTCGACGCCCCGGTGGATCCGGAGCGCGAATGCCTGCCCGTGAACGGCACCCGTGAAGCGCTCTTCGCGTTTGCTCAGGCTGCGGTGAGCGGCGCCGCAGGAGCACGGGTGCTGATGCCGAATCCGTTCTACCAGATCTACGAAGGGGCGGCGCTGCTGGCCGGCGCGCAACCGGGCTACGTGAACAACGACCCCGAGCGGGACTACGCCCAGCTGTGGGATCTGCCCGACGATGTCTGGCGTGAAACCGAGCTGGTGTACGTATGCTCCCCCGGCAATCCCACCGGGCGGACGCTGGATGTGCCGGCGCTGACGCGGCTGATAGAGCTGGCCCACCGGCACGACTTCATTCTCGCCGCCGATGAGTGCTATGCCGAGCTGTATCTGGACGAAGGCGCGCCGCCACCCGGGCTGCTGGGCGTGAGTCACGCCATGGGAAACCACGCGTTCAGTCGCTGCATCGTATTTCACAGCCTGTCCAAACGCTCCAACCTGCCTGGCCTGCGCAGCGGCTTCGTGGCAGGGGACGCTGAGCTTCTGGAGAAATTTCTGCTTTATCGTACGTACCATGGTTGTGCCATGGCGGCGCACACGCAGGCGGTGTCTGCCATGGCCTGGCGCGACGAAACCCATGTGATCGCCAATCGTGCCGTCTACCGGGAGAAGTTTGCCGCGGTGGAAGCAATTCTCGCGCCCCACTATCCGATCCGTACGCCGGACGGCGGCTTTTACCACTGGCTGCCTGTGCCAGGGGATGACGAGCACTTTGCCAGGGAGCTCAAGGCCCGGCAGAACGTCACCGTGATGCCCGGCAGCTATCTGGCCCGCAACACGCCGTCCGGAAACCCGGGGACCGGACACGTGCGCGTGGCCTGGGTTGCGGAGCTGGACGCGTGCCGCGCTGCCGCCGAGCGGCTGGCAGCATTCGCAACGGACATTCGTTAGACTACGGCGCCTTTCATACCCCGGAGTCTCCCGTCATGTCAGTGTTTGCCTTCGGCATCGGCATCAGTCAGCGCGACCGCCACGGTAACCCGTTGGACTGCCTGTTTCCGAACCCGATGCTGCGCCCGTCCCGCGAGTTGTCCGAGGCGTTGGCAACGTTGCCTGCCGGTACCAGTGAGCTTGCGCCCGAGGCGGCGCAAGCGCTGGCGGAGACTGCAGGCGAAGCGCTGACCAATGCGAACCTGCTGGAGGCAGACCAGCCTCTGGTCGCCGTGCGCCTGGATGAGGACAGCGCCATCGCCTCGACACCGGAGGCGTATCTCAAGCTGCATCTGCTGTCGCACAGGCTGACGCTGCCGAACACGCTGAATCTCGATGGCATCTTCGCACATCTGCCCAACCTGGCATGGACGACCCGGGGTGCAATCCCGGTGGAAGACCTGCAGGACGCGGTGGTAGCCGCGCGGCTCGACGGCGGGCATCTGGAAGTAATGAGCGTGGACAAGTTTCCCAAGATGGCGAACTACGTGATGCCCGGCGGTGTGCGCATTGCGGACGCCAGCCGTATCCGTCTGGGCGCGTATCTCGGCGACGGCACCACTGTCATGCACGAAGGTTTCGTGAACTTCAATGCCGGAGCCCTCGGCCCGAACATGGTGGAGGGACGTATCTCTCAGGGCGTGGTGATCGACGAGGGAACCGACCTCGGCGGCAGCGCCAGCACCATGGGGACGCTGTCCGGCGGCGGCGAGATCACCATTACCCTGGGCAAGAACTGCCTGATTGGCGCCAACGCGGGAACCGGCATCCCGCTGGGTGATCGCTGCACCATCGAAGCCGGCCTGTACATTACCGCCGGCACGGTGATCTCACTGGTCGATGAAACGGGCGAAGAGGTGCGCAAGGTGAAAGCCCGGGAGCTGGCCGGGCAGTCGGACATGCTGTTCATCCGCAACAGCCAGACCGGGCAGGTGATGTGTCGCACCAACCGGAAAGCCATTGCCCTGAACGACGCCCTGCATGCGCACAATTGAGCAATTGTAAGGTGAACCTCCTGGCGACGCCGGCAGACACGCCGTGATCGACGTGCTGGCCCTGACGGAGGCCCTCGTGCGCGCGCCATCGGTGACCCCCGAAGACGCAGGCTGCCAGCAGCTGCTGGCAGCAGAGCTCGAACGGCTGGGCTTCACGACAACGTTCTTCAACGCTGGCGGTGTCAGCAATCTGTGGGCCACCCGCGGCAGCCATGGTCCACACCTGGTGCTGGCGGGCCACACTGACGTGGTACCCCCGGGACCCCTCGACGCGTGGCACAGCGACCCGTTCGCGCCGGAGATCAGAGACGGCTATCTCTATGGTCGCGGCACGGCAGATATGAAGGCGAGTCTCGCGGCCATGTTGCGCGCGACGGAAGCTGCTCTCGAGAAGCCGCTGGCCGGCACTTTGAGTTTTCTCATCACCTCCGACGAGGAAGGCCCCGCCACGTGTGGCACCCGGCACGCGATCGAGCAGCTGGTTGCACACGGCGTGCGGCCGGATTTCTGCGTGGTGGGTGAGCCAAGCTCGTCTGAGCGCCTTGGCGATGTGGTGCGCTGCGGTCGGCGCGGGTCTCTGAACGGACGTCTGCGCGTCATCGGCGTGCAGGGGCACGTGGCCTATCCCGACCAGGCCCACAATCCGGTGCATGCCGCTCTCGGCGCCCTCGCAGCCCTGTCGGAGCGTGCCTGGGACACGGGCAACGACTACTACCCGCCGACGGGCTTTCAGATTTCCAACGTGACCGCCGGCACCGGCGCCACCAATGTGATTCCCGGCACCCTGGACGTGGTTTTCAACTTCCGCTTCAACACCGAGCAGACTGCCGCAGGCCTTGCAGACGCGGTGGCCGGGACACTCGCCAGCCACGGGCTCGACTACGAGCTGGAGTGGGAATTGTCGGGTGAGCCTTTTCTGACCGAAACCGGTGCCCTCACCCGCGCTGTGAGCGACGCGATCGAAGCGGAGACGGGACATGCAACCGAGCTGTCCACCTCCGGGGGCACGTCGGACGGGCGTTTCATAGCGCCGTGGACGGGTCATCCACCCCGGCTGGACAGCGCCGAAGCGGCGCCGATGCAGGTGGAGGTAGTAGAGCTGGGGCCGTGCAACGCAACCATCCACAAGGTGAACGAATGCGTGCGGGTAGCCGATCTGGAGCCGCTGTCCCGCATATACCAGCGCGTGATAGAGGCGCTGGTGACGTGAAACGCTACCTGGTGGTAGGTCTTCTCGTGTTCGTCGGCGCAGTGGTGGCGTTCATACCGGCCGGCGTGGTGGATCGCGCCCTCGATCAAACCCCCTACATCGACATGGTGGAAGCCCGCGGAACGGTCTGGCGTGGCTCGGGGCAGCTGCTGGCCCTGGATGGCACCCCCATCGGCGCTGCCACGTGGGTGTTCGAGCCTGCCTCGCTGCTGGGTCTGCTGCCCCGCTACCGCTGGCGCCTGGACCAGGCGCTGGCACAGCTGGACGGCACCGCGGCCACACGGGGCGACGTTCTGCACCTGACTGCCGCCGGTGACGTAGCGGCTGCCCTTCTCAATGACTGGCTGCGCATATACGACATCACCTTGACCGGCGATTTCACGCTGCGCGTCGATGCGCTCAGCTGGGTCCTGGCCGAAGCGCAGCTCTCGTCTGCCACCGGCGAGCTGACCTGGACCGGCGGCACGGTCACCTACGTGATGGGTGGGCAGATCCGCCAGGCGCAATTGCCCCCGATGCTGGCGGTGCTGGAGACGCAAGCACGCGACGGTGCGACCCCGGCAAACGTGCAGATCACCGCCTATGCTGTCGGGGATGAAACCCCTTTGATGATTGCCAGTCAAAGCGATGACGGCTACGTGAAAATCGGTATTACGAAGGGATTCACCAAACTGTTACGAAACCCGTGGCCAGGCAGTGACCCTGATCACACGATTGTGTTGGAGGTAGAGGAGAGACTTCTTTAAAATCAGCAACTTATTATGCCAACAGAAAGCTCTGCGGAGCTTACAGGTTGGCGGCGGCTGCAGCGGTCGCTGCGCCCGCCCACGGTGCCTTGGAAGTGCCGGGACGCGGTACGGTGCACCACGTTGCAGCAAGTTGCAGAAGGAATCGGCGACGCCACTCTCTGATCGAACATGAGCGCGATCCTCGAACAAGTTATCCATCGCGGCGCGGAACCCGTCCGCTGGCTCATCGTCGCCGGCATTGCCTATACGCTGGCGGTGACGGTCTGGACGTTCTTTGCCACGCCGGTTTCACAGCCGGCCCTCTCGGGCCCCCAGGGCGGTGCCAGCGCCACGCAACCCGCCCGCGCGCCAGCCAACGTGAACTGGATTCTGAGCAAACATCTCTTCGGCGAAGCCGGCGCGGCTCCGGTGGTGGAAGAAGATGACGAGCCCGCCGTGGAAACGCGCCTGCCGCTGGAGCTGCAGAGCGTGTTCATCGCAGACGATCCATCTCAGTCCGCCGCGATCGTGGCGCAGAAAGGCAAAGGCGGCCTGCTCTATCAGGTGGGCGAAAAGCTGCCTGGCAACGCCGAGCTGGTGGATGTGACAAACACGCACATTGTGCTGCGACGGGCCGGTAACCGGGAAACGCTGACCTTTCCCAAGGCGAACCGACAGTACCGCGCCCAGCCGGTAGACGGCGAAATTGCCGCGCCCGGCGGACGCCCCGGCGGCGCCCAGCGGGCCACGGCCCGGCGCCCGGTGCAGGCGCAGTCAGCGCAGCTGGCTGACGAG
>CAZYYJ010000130.1:0-8242 GCA_964651595.1 uncultured Pseudomonadales bacterium
AGGCACGGGTGCCGGCCAGATCAAGACCGGCTCGCTGTGCCGCAGCGACCGCGTTGCCAAATACAACCAGTTGCTGCGTATCGAGGAAGCGCTGGGCACGGCGGCCACCTATCCAGGCCGTGCGGCGCTGACCAGGCCGTGAGGCAGGACGCGTGAAAGCCGTGGTGGCCGTTGCGCTCGCTCTGCTGGTACTGCTGCAGTACACGCTGTGGTTCGGCCAGTCGGGGTATTTTGCGCAGGCGCGGTTGACCGGTCAGCTCAGCGAGCAGCAGGAGCGGCTGACGCTGCTGCGCGAGCGCAACGAGGTGCTGACCGCGGAGGTGCTTGCGCTGAAAGCCGACGACAGCGCGGTGGAGGCCCGGGCCCGGCGCGACCTCGGCATGATCCGCGACGGTGAAATCTTCTACCTGGTGCCGTCGGAGCGCTGACCTGCCCGCCGCGACGATAAAATATGCGCCCGAGAGCTGGCGTGTGACCGAGGACCTGGGCAGGGCGTTCGACGGCGAAGGCCCGCATGCATGCTTTCTGGTGGAAAAAACCGACACGAATACGCTCGACGTAGCCCATGCCCTGGCAGCGGCCACAGGCGTGCCGCGGCACGAGGTGGGCTATGCCGGACGCAAAGACCGGCACGGCATCACGCAGCAATGGTTCAGTGCGCCGACCGCGTGTGATCGCTGGCCCGTGGATCTGCCCGGCGTGAGCTGTCACGCGGTGGCCCGTCACGGGCGGAAGCTGCGCATTGGCTCGCACCGAGGCAATTTCTTTGAGATCACGTTGCGCAGCACGGCAGCTGAGCAGCCTGCCGTGCTTCAAGCGCTGCGAACGACACGGCTGGGTTTTGCCAATCGGTTCGGCCCGCAGCGAACCGCCGGCGATAACTGGCAACAGGCGGTGAGCTGGCTGAGCCGGCCTCATCAGCAACGCCGCCGCACGGGGGCCGGACGCCGCGGCTGGCACCTGTCGGTGTTACGCAGCGGGTTGTTCAACGCGGTAGTGACGCACCGCCACGCACTCGTTGCGCCCGGGCAGGTGCTGGACGGCGACATGCTGGTCTCTGGCCAGCCCAGCGGCCCGCTCTGGGGCCGTGGACGCTCGCCGGTGCGTGCGGCTGCAGCGGTGCTGGAGCGTGACGCGCTGGCCCCGCATCGAGAGCTCTGCGATGCCATGGAATATACGGGGTTGGCCCAGGCCCGTCGCCCGCTGGTGGTGAAGCCGCGGGATTTGAGCGTGGAGGCCGTGGATACGACCACGCTGCGCCTGCGTTGCTGGCTGCCCCCGGGCAGTTACGCCACGGCCCTGCTGGCGGACCGTCTCACGATCGAAGATGCGAGCCGGACCGCGCCATGAGCTCACAGCACCGCCAGGGCATTGGTATGACGTCGCAGCGCACCCGCGACCGGCTGGTGCAACGCCTGCGCGACAAGGGCATCGTCGACGAACGTGTGCTGGCGCAGATCGGCTCTGTGCCGCGGCATCTCTTCATCGACGAGGCCCTGGCCCATCGCGCCTACGAGGACGTGGCGCTGCCCATCGGCTTCAGCCAGACGATCTCGCAGCCGTTTGTGGTGGCGCGCATGACCGAGTTGCTGCTGGAGAGATCGCCGCAGCGGGTACTGGAGATCGGCACGGGCTGCGGGTATCAGACCGCGGTGCTGGCTGCGCTGTTCGACCGGGTGTGGACCGTGGAGCGCATCGCACCCCTGGCTGCGCGGGCGCGGGAGCGACTGGGTGCCCTCGGCGTGCGCAACGTGCGCTTCCGTGTGGGCGACGGCTATGAAGGCTGGGCGGTGAACGGCCCCTATGACGCCATCATCGTCACCGCAGCGCCTGAGAGTATTCCGCAGGCCCTGACGCAGCAGCTGGCCGAGGCCGGCCGGCTGGTGATACCGGTGGGGCAATCTGAGCAACAGACCCTTTCCGTGGTGGACCGCCGGGATGGCGATACACAGGCGCGGGTGGACGACTACGTACGGTTTGTGCCGCTCGTGAAGGGTGTTGCCCGTGAAGGCGCATGATGCACCTGAGCCGCTTCCCCCGCCGGCGCCGCCCTGGTACGGCACCGTCTGGCGCGGCATGGTCATGGGGATCGCCGAAGTGGTGCCGGGGGTCTCCGGCGGCACCATAGCGCTCATCACGGGGATCTACCCGTTGCTCATCACCAGTCTGGCCCGTTTCGGTCTCGCTTCCCTGGGGCTGCTCTACCGGCCGGTGGAGTTTGCCCGTGTTCACAACCTGTGGTTTCTGGTGCTGCTGGGTGCCGGCATGCTCCTGGGTGTGCTGGCCTTTGGCCGGCTCATGCATTACCTGCTGGCTGAACACACACCGCTGGTATGGGCGTTTTTCTCCGGCGTGATTCTCTGCTCGGTATGGGTGCTGGGTGTGCAGCGGCGTGCGGCGGTGCTGTGGTTCTGGGCGCCGGGGGGCTGCCTCGCTGGTCTTGCTCTACTGATGCTGCCCGTGGTGCCCGGCGACAGCGCAGCCTGGTATGTGTTTCTGGCGGGCGCGGTCGCGGTGTGCGCGTGGATTCTTCCGGCCGTATCCGGCAGCTACGTGATGGTGCTGCTGGGGTTGTACCCTGCCATCATCGCGGCCATCGACAGCCTGGACGTGCAGTTGCTGGCCGTGCTGGCGGCGGGCTGTGCGACGGGCCTGCTCGCCTTCGTGCGGGTGGTTGCGTGGCTGCTCAGGCACCACGGGGAACGGCTGCTGAGCTTTCTCACGGGTTTCATGCTCGGCTCGGTGCCCAATCTGTGGCCGTGGCAGCTCGCGTTGACCGATGGCGCCAGCGCGGGGCTGCGCAAACTCGATCTGCTCGTTCTGCCGGATATGTTCGCAACACACAGTGGCGCGGCGCCGGAAGTTGCGGGCAGCGTGGTTTGTCTCGTCGCGGGCGTGGTGGTGGTATGGCGGCTATCGGCAGCCGGCGCAGCGCGCTCCTGATCGCGACTCTCGCCGCGCTGAGCGGTTGCCTGCAGACCGGCCAGCCGGTGGTGGCGGAACGCTCGCCGGCGCCCGAACTGGCGGCTGTGAAGACCACGCGGCCTTCGCCTCAAGGGACGCGTGCGCCCGCTCTGCCCCGCGAATATGTCGTGAAGCGGGGCGATACGCTGTATTCCATTGCCTGGCGCTATGGCTTCGACCATCTGGCCCTGGCGCGGGCCAACGGGCTCGACCGGCCTTTTCTCATCAACCCCGGGCAGCGCTTGCGGCTGGCTTCTGCGCCGGCGAAGGTGGCCCGGCGCGCGCCGGTGCCCCGTCCTCCGCGCCCCGCCGCGCCGCCGTCTGCACAAAGCGCTGCGCCGGTGCTGGATCGCTGGGTGTGGCCCCTCGAGCAGGCCCCGCAACGGGAGTTCGGCGGCGACAGCCCGGGCATGGATTTTCTCGTTGCCCGCGGCGAGCGCGTTACGGTGCGGGCGGCCGGCGCCGGCCGGGTGGTGTATGCCGGCGTGGGTCTCGGAAGCTTCGAGCATCTCATCATCGTGCGGCACAGCGACGTGCTGCTGAGCGCCTACGGCTTCAATGGCAACGCATCGGTCAGAGAACAGCAGGCCGTTAAAGCCGGGCAGAAACTTGCCGACATAACTGCTAGCGGACGGACATCACAAAAACTGCATTTCGAGCTGCGTCGTGAGGGAGAACCCGTTGACCCACGCAGCGTGCTCGACTAGCAGCGCTCCGCACGCGGCCGTACATGGGCGTACGGCAGATCTGGCAAAGCTGCACGGAGGCAAGTGTTGAATACTGGCGAAGTCAAGAAGACGAAAGCATGGGAAGGCGCAGACGTAGCGGAGCACAGCGCGGATGAATCTCCCGACGCAACTCAGCTCTATCTCAAGGAAATCGGCTACGCGCCGCTGCTGACAGCGGATGAAGAAAAGCACTTCGGCGGCCTGGCCCGGGAAGGTGATCCCCTCGGCCGCAAGCGCATGATCGAGAGCAACCTGCGTCTCGTGGTTAAAATCTCCCGGCGGTATCTCAATCGAGGTCTGTCGCTGCTGGATCTCATCGAGGAAGGCAATCTCGGCCTGATGCATGCCGTGGAGAAGTTCGACCCGGAGCGGGGCTTTCGGTTTTCCACGTATGCAACGTGGTGGATTCGCCAGGCCATCGAGCGCGCGATCATGAATCAGACGCGCACCATCCGCCTGCCGGTGCACGTGGTGAAGGAAATGAACTACTGCCTGCGTGCAGCGCGGGAGCTGTCGCAGAAGCTGGACCACGAGCCCTCACCGGATGAAATCGCAGCGCTGATAGAAAAGCCCGTGTCCGAGGTGCGGCGCATGCTCAAGCTGTCGGAGCGCGTCGATTCCATCGATGCCGTGCGCGAGGTAGGCGATCGCAGCCCGCTGGAGATGATTCCCGACGAAGGCAGTCCGGACCCCGCTGCCCAGGTGCAGCGCTCGGATCTGTTCACGAAACTCGAGCAGCTGCTGGGTGATCTCTCTGACAAGCACCAGGAAGTGCTGAGCCGCCGCTTCGGGCTCAGAGGCCATGAACGCGCCACGCTGGAAGAGGTGGGTTCGGAGATTGGCCTCACCCGGGAGCGGGTGAGGCAGATACAGGTGGAGGGGCTGGCCAGGCTGCGTCGGTCACTCGAAGAGCACGGCCTCAGCGCCGAACAGCTGTTCTCCTGATCAGCGCTCCAGGAGCTCGCGCTTGTTGGGCTTGCCGTCCCACTCCTCGGCATCCTCGGGCGCGTCCTGCTTCTCCGTGATGTTGGTCCAGATCTCCGCAAGCTCGGCATTCAGCTCCAGAAAGTCCGCCTGATCCTCAGGCAACTCGTCTTCGGAGAAGATGGCCTCGGCCGGGCATTCGGGTTCACAGAGTGCGCAGTCGATGCATTCGTCGGGATGAATGACGAGCATGTTGGGGCCTTCGTAGAAACAATCCACGGGACAGACTTCGACGCAGTCGGTGTGTTTGCACTTGATACAGTTCTCGCCGACGACAAAGGTCATAGGGTCACTCGCATTCGAAAAAGCGAGGTATTTTAGCTGATGTCAGGGTCATGTCGAGGGTCTGCAGGCGGTGGCGCGTCGGTTTCCCGGGCCAGCCCCTGCAACCGGTACACGAGATCCAGCGCGTCGCGGGGCGTGAGGGCGTCTGCGTCCACCGCCAGCAACGCTTCCTGCAGCGCCGTGTCCGGCGCGGGCACGGCCGGTGTGCTCGTTGCGGGCAGCGTAAACAGGTCCCCCTGCACAGGGTCGAGTGCGTTGGCGACGGCCCCCGCTTCCAGCCTGGCGAGGCGCTCCCGGGCGACGGTGAGCACGCTGTCGGGAACCCCGGCCAGCTTGGCCACCTGGATCCCGTAGCTCTGGCTGGCCGGTCCGGGTTGCACCTGATAGAGAAAGATGATTTCACCGCCGTGCTCGGCAGCGGTGAGATGCAGGTTGCCGGCGTGCGGACACAGCTCGGGAAGTGCGGTCAGCTCGAAATAGTGCGTGGCGAAGAGGGTCAGCGCGCCGGTGTGCTGCGCGAGGTGCTGAGCGGCAGCCCAGGCGAGCGCCAGGCCGTCGAAGGTACTGGTGCCCCGGCCGATCTCGTCCATCAGCACCAGGCTGGAGGCCGTGGCGTTGTGCAGGATGTAGGCGGTCTCGGTCATTTCCACCATGAACGTGGAGCGCCCGCCGGCCAGATCGTCGGCGGCGCCGATGCGAGTGAAGATGCGGTCGATCGGGCCGAGGCGCGCCGCACGGGCCGGCACGTAGCAGCCGACGTAGGCGAGCAGGCAGATGAGGGCCGTCTGGCGCATGAAGGTGGATTTGCCGCCCATGTTCGGCCCGGTGACAACCGCAAGGCTCGTGGTCGGATCGAGGTGCACGTCGTTGTGGATGAACGGTGCCGTGCTTGCGGCTTTGATCACCGGGTGCCAGCCGTCCTCGATGGCGATGCCACATTCGGTGGTAAACGTGGGTGCGGCGAAACCGAGCGACCGGGACCGTTCGGCCAGGCAACTCAGCACGTCGATGGTTGCAAAGGTCTCGGCAACACGGCGCAGGGGCAGCAGCGCTTCCCGGAGGCGCTCCAACAGCACCGCGTAGAGGCGTTTTTCCAGCGCCAGGGCCCGGGTCTGGGCGGACAGCGCGTCTTCTTCGAAGCTTTTGAGGGCGGGCGTGATGTAGCGCTCGGCGTTTTTCAGCGTCTGGCGGCGTACGTATTCCGGCGGCAGCTCGCCCGCGGCTGCGCGACTGGTTTCGATGTAGTATCCATGCACCCGGTTGTAACCCACCTTCAGCGTCGCGATGCCGGTGCGCGCCTTTTCGGTCTGCTCCAGCTCTGCCAGCCATTCGGCGCTGGATGTGGTGAGGGCCAGCAGCGCGTCCAGATCCTTGTCGTACCCGGCGGCGATGAAGCCCCCGTCGCGGATCGTGGCGGGCGGTGTCTCCACCAGCGCCGCTGACAGCTCGTCCAGCACCTCCGTCAGCAGCGGCAGGCCTTCGAGCAGCTCTGGCGTGAGCGTTGTCTCGAGCGTCGTCAACAGCGAGCGGACCGCGGGTATGCGGGCCAGCGCCTCACGCAAGCGGGCGAGATCCCGGGGGCTCGCGGAGTCGAGGCCGATGCGCGTGAGAATGCGCTCGAGATCGCCCAGCCCGTTGAGCTCGCTGCGCAGGTCATCATCCACCGCCCGATCCATGGCCGCGCCGATCCAGTGCTGGCGTCCCAGCACGTCGTCGACGTTTCGCAGGGGTGCCGCCAGCCAGCGGTTGAGGAGCCGGGCGCCCATGGGTGTGCGCGTGGTGTTGAGCAGCGCGTACAGCGTATGGTCGGTGGCACCGTTCAGACGCCGGTCCAGCTCGAGGTTGAGGCGGCTCTGGGCGTCGATGCCGATATGCCGGCGCTCGGTCACGTGCTTCAGCTCGCGCACGAAGTCCAGCGCCTGACATTGCGTGGCCTGGCCATACTGCAGCGCGGCACTGGCTGCGCCGATAGCCGGGCTGTCCGGCGGCAGCTCAGCCACGTGTGCCAGCGTGTGACCGAGGTGTCGCTCCAGCTTGGCCTGGCCTGCGGGAACGTCGAACTGGCTGGGCGCGATGCGGTGCAGGGGGATGTCGAGCCTGTCGAGCGTCGCCGCGGCCGGACTCGTATCGGCCAGGAGAATCTCAGCGGGGCGCACCTGGCGCAGCCAGTCGATCAGCGCCTCCAGGGAATTGAGCTCAGCGGTTTCGAGGCGCGTTGTGGACAGGTTCAGCGTAGCGACGCCAAACCTGCTGCAGCCTTCGCCGCCATCGCCCACGGCTGCGATGGTGCTGTCCTCGGCACCATTGATGAGCGCCTCGTCGGTGAGCGTGCCCGGTGTGACGATTCGCTGTACGGCGCGTTCCACGGGCCCCTTGCTGGTAGCCGGGTCGCCGACCTGTTCACAGATGACGACGCTTTCGCCCAGCTGCACCAGCCGTGCCAGGTAACCGTCTACGGAATGAAACGGCACGCCGCACATCGGGATGGGTTCCCCGGCACTCTGGCCGCGAGCGGTGAGCGTGATGTCCAGCAGTTCGGCGGCCTTGCGCGCGTCTTCGAAGAACAGCTCGTAAAAATCGCCCATGCGGTAGAACAGCAGCAGCTCGGGATGCTGCTGCTTGATCTCCAGGTACTGGCGCATCATGGGCGTGTGCGCGGCCAGGTCGAGCGCGGCGGAATCAGGCATGGGCTGGCAGTGAACACCACGGGCGAAAGCGTCGTCAACTGCGGGGCGATACCGGCGGCCTGCACGGGCTGATGTAGGGCTTGCATTTGCCCGGCGGGTTGAATAAAGTACTGGCTGCATATACAGTACCCCGACAGGTTCTCACCCCGTACGCAATTCGTACTTGTTTCACCAGATTTACTTCACCAGATTCATTTCAACAGAACAGGAAGCCCTCATGGCGAGAGATCCGAGCAAATCCTCCCCGAAAGACCACAGCAACGCCAGTGACGCCGACCGCGAGCGCGCGCTCAATGCGGCCGTCGCCCAGATCGAACGCCAGTTCGGCAAAGGCTCTCTCATGCGCCTGGGCGATCAGGAACAGGTGGCGATTCCGGCCATCTCCACGGGCTCTCTCGGGTTGGACATCTCGCTTGGCATCGGCGGTCTGCCGCGGGGGCGCATCGTGGAAATCTATGGCCCTGAGTCTTCCGGTAAAACCACGCTGACGCTGCAGGTGGTGGCCGAGGCGCAGAAGACGGGCGGCACGTGTGCCTTCATCGATGCGGAACACGCCCTCGCCCCCATCTATGCGCAGGCCCTCGGCGTGGACAC
>CAZYYJ010000131.1:0-8167 GCA_964651595.1 uncultured Pseudomonadales bacterium
GTTCACTCTGCCGCTGCTCGTCTGTGTGATGCTGGCGGCCACGCGGCGCATGCCCTATGCCACCTACGGCGGCATCACCTGGGTGATCGCGTACCTGTCTTTGGGTGTGTATCAGATGGAACGCGCCGAAAGCGCCGCACGCAGCGTGGCCGAAGCCCGGGGACACCAGCCCGAGCGGCTCAGCGTGAAAGCCAGCTTCGCGAACCTCGTCGTGTGGAAGTCGATTTACGAGCATGAAGGGCGTTACTACGTGGACGGCGTGCGCGTCGCCACCGATGCGGCGTGGTGTCCCGGGGAAAGCGTGGAGAAGCTGGAGGTGGCGAAACACCTGCCGTTCCTTCAGCCCGGATCACAGCAGGCGCAGGACCTGGAGCGTTTCAGGTGGTTCTCGGACGACTATCTCACACCAACCGGAGCGCCCGGCGAGGTGACCGACATGCGCTATTCCATGGTCGCCAATCAGGCGGCGCCCATGTGGGGCATCACGCTGCGGGCCGACGCCGCGCAGAACGAGCACGTGAGCTGGTGGTCGTCGCGCGACGCCAGCGGGGAAACCAGGGAGGCTTTCTGGGCATTGCTGGCCGGCGACGGATGTCAGCCGGTGAGCACTCTGCTCGCAACCAAGGATTCATCATGGAACTGATCGTCTTCGATCTGGACGGCACGCTGCTGAACGCGTCGTCTGAACTATCGAGCTATACGCGGGAAACGCTGCACAAGCTGACCAACGCAGGCATTCTGTACACCATCGCGACGGGCCGGACCCTCCACGCATCCAAGGAGGTGCTGGAGAGTCACCGTTTCCGACTGCCCCTCGCCTTCAAGAACGGCGTGGCGATCTGGAATCCCGAAGCGGCGGTGTATACGCAGCACACGCACCTCACGCTCACCGAAATCGAGCATGTGGTGAGTGCCGTGCTGGCGCAGGGGATCGCACCGTTCCTCTTCACGCTGGAGCCCGGGAATCGGCACGCCATCTATCATCCCCCCCTGCACACGGACATCGAGAAAAAGCTGGTCACAGATTTCTACGAACGACCAGGGGTGGACGTGCGCCCCGCGGGTGACATGCCTGCGAACGCAGAGATCAGTAACATCAGCGCCGTGGGTCCCAGCCGCGCAGTCGAAGCCGTCGAGCTGATGGTGGCCAACGAGCCGGGGCTCGTGGCTTATGCGGGCATCGCGCAGGAAGCCGAAGATCTGAAATGGATCGACATCCACCACGTAGAAGCCAGCAAGGGCAGCGCGGCGCAGACCCTGCGCGACGAGCTCGGGGCATCACGGATCGTGTGTTTCGGCGACAGCGACAACGACCTGCCGATGTTCGAGGCCGCCGACGAAGCCTACGCGCCCAGCAACGCGAAGCCCGAGGTCATTGCCGCCGCGACAGCAGTCATAGGCCACCACGACGAGGATGGGATAGCGCGTTTCCTGCGGAAACGATTCAACCTCGACTAGCCGCGCTCACCGTTTCGCCGGGCGAAAGGCCAGCAGCACGTTACCCGGTGGCTGACCGAACATGCCGTAGCCTGAACTCACGTACAGCGTGCCGTCGGCAGCCACAATGGATGCATTGTCAATTGCGCCACCCTGCCCGGCCACCCCGTTGAGCCCTTCAAAGCTGCGCAGCGTGTCGTAGCTGAAAAGCTCATCGCCATTGGCGGCATCGAAGATATGCAGGCGGCCATCCAGGCTGCCCTGTACCACGGTGTCGCCGATGGCGAGCGTGGCGCTGGAGAAGCCATGGAGGAAACGACAGTAAGGCGCCATGGTTTCGCGTCCATCGCAGTCGGCAACAACCCGGTGCTCCCAGGCAAGCTCACCGTTGTCGACGTTCAGCGCGTACAGGCCCGGGCGCGGCTCGAAGCCCGGCCGCGGCCGGCCCGGGTCGCTGATGGCAGCGAACACATGGCTGCCGTTATAGGCCATGCCCCAGTGGATGCCGCCGTTGGCGGTGCCACGACCACCGTTCCAGTGCCACAGCACGCGGCCTTTGTCATCGGGGTCCAGCGCCCAGACATCGCTCGACTTCTGTCCTGCGAGCAGGATGTCCCGGCCGTCACTGCGCTGCGCAATGATCACCGACGCGCCGAAATCGACGTCGCGCTCCACGCTCGTTTCCGGCGGGCAGTTGAGGCTGCGATTCTCGCGGCGACAGGCCGCCAGAAAAATATCGTTGGCGGTTGCCTGGAAAGACCAGCGAACTTTGCCGGTGTCCAGTTCCAGCGCAAGAATGGCGTCCGTGTGCGCGTGCGCTGGCTCCGACGTGGCTTCCCCGGTACCCACGTACAGCACGCCCCGCTTGAGATCGATGGCCGGCGAGGTCCACACCGGCGCCCCGGAGGGTCCCCAGATCATCTGGCCGTCCCCCCGGTCCCGTACCGGCTCGGCATCGGGCATGGTCGGCGTCAGCCACAGTACTTCCCCGTTAGCCGCATCCAGAGCAGCAACGCCGCCGTGTGTGGTGCAACAGGTGTGTTCCTCGTTGTGCCCGATCATGATTTCGAACTGGGAAATGGAGGCAAACACCCGATCACCGGCAAGCTGCGGGGTGCCGGTGATGATCGATTCCGGGAAGAGTTTCAGATCGCGTACCCAGAGGCGCGTGCCGGACGCTGCATCCACGGCGTGGACCCGGGCACTGACATCGCCGAACACGAGGGTGCCCCGCTCGTCGACCAGCCCGTACGTGATGGCGCTGCGCAGCGGCACTTCGCTGTTGTAGACCCACTTCACGCACGGCGTGCCCGCAAGATTCAGCGCATAGAGCTGCCGACTGTCCACCGGCGTGATGAACATCGTGTCGCCGACGATGGCCGGCTGCGAACGCATCATGGTGATGTTGGGAAAGGCAAACACCCAGGCGAGCTCGAGCCTCGGCATATCGGCTTTGGCAAGCCCCGCAGCCGCGGCATCGAGGTAACGGTGGTTCTTGTGGCCCAGCCCGAAAGTGGCAATCGTCGCGTCGGAGGACAGGTCCACCTTGCGATCGTCCTCCGCGCACATGGCCCCGTCCACCCAGTTGTTGTCGCTGCGGGTCTGGCCCGTGAAGAGGTTGACGAGGTCGGCCAGCTCCTGCGGGCTCAACGCAGCAGCCTGCGCCTGCATCTTCCCGTCCGTCAGCGCGTACTCGATCAACGCCGGAATCATGCGCGACAGGGTTTCGAAAGATCGGGCGCGGGTCTCGGCAGGGTTGTCGTGGCAGGCGGCACAGTGCTTGTCGTAAACCGCTTCGCCGGGATGGGCCTCGTTCGCCTGCACACCATACGTGGCCAGCCCGAAGAGAACGCCGAAGAGAACGCCGACGAGGCCGGCTGAATGGAATTTCATGTAGCTACCGTCGAGAAAATCAGCCGTTGTTATACCGGCTGATCAATATTGCGCAAAGCCCTCAAGGCAGCCAGCCGATACCCAGCGTATTCAACACGGCGCGAGCGGCCGTCATCGCCTTCCGCGGACGCTGGCTTTTGCTGCCCCACCCTTGCAACCGGTACCCTTGCCGAATGAAACCACTCGTCTGGGACAATCACGGCTGTCTACCCCTGCGGTGTGAGCCCGACTTCATGCCCGAACTGCGACGATACAGCCAGGCTGGCGTGGATGTCGTTTCCATCAATGTGACCTTCGACCTGATCGAGCCGGAGGCAGGTCTGGGGGTGGCCCGCTATTTCGCCGACTGGATCAGCAATCAGGACGACATGTACGTGCCTCTGTCCGCATCGGACCTGACCGGGAATCAGGGCAAGCGTCTGGCCGTTGTCTTCGATATCGAAGGTGCCGGCGCTGTCGAGCACAACCTGGATCTTCTGCACGACTATGCCGCCCTCGGCGTACGCACCGTCTCAGCGGTCTACAACCAGCCCAACGGCATCGGCGGCGGGTGTGTCGCCCACGACGACGGCCTGACCGATCTCGGCCGCGCGTTCGTGCGCAGGGCCGAGGCGGCGGGCGTAGTTGTCTGCTGCAGCCACACGGGCTATCGAACGGCCCGTGACATCGTCGCAGTGAGTTCGCAACCCGTCGTCTGCTCACACTCGAACCCACTCGCCCTGCACGAACACCCCCGCAACGTGCCCGACGATCTCATCCGGCTCATTGCGCAAACCGGCGGTGTCATCGGCATCAATGGCGTCGGCATTTTCCTCGGCGAAAACGACACCTCAACCGCAACGCTGATCCGCCACATCAGCTACATCGCCGAGCTGGTTGGCGTGGAACACGTGGGCATCGGCCTCGATTTTGCGTTCGACGAACGGGAACTGGAGGGGTTTCTGCAGAGCAACCCGCATCTGTTTCCGCGGGACATCTACGGTGACACCCTGGAGATCGTCGAACCCGAACGCATCCCAACGCTGGCACGCGCGCTGAGCGATGCGGGGTTCACAGCAACTGAACGTGATCTCGTGATGGGCGGCAACTGGCATCGAATTGCGCAGACAGTCTGGCCATGACGGCCGACAGCGATACACTCAAAGGCTTTACACTCACCCCCAGTCGGTGAACGAAAACGAGGACCACACGCATGCACACAACCATGGAACTGGCCGCCGCATCCACGGCCATCGACGCCTGCGTCGCGCTGGCATCCGACGTGCAGGGCAGCCTGCTGGTGGACGCGCGTACGGAAGCCAAGCTGCCGTTCAACGCTCTGGTCACGGGCACCAGCGACCGGCTGGAACGCTTCGAAGCCGTGGCTGACGTAGGCCTGTACCTGGTGTGCCGCCGGCGCATCAAACCCGGCACTCCCGCGGTGGTGGGCGTGTTTCCCCTCGTACATCACCCGGATCTCACGCACGAGGCCTGCGATGCGCACTGGCGCGACAATCACGCGCCGCTGGCGCTGGCGCATCACGCGCATATGGCGGCCTACGATCAGTTGAGCGTGGTCAAGGTGCTGTCGGGCCTGCCCCTGGACGGCATTGCCTTGTGCGGCTTCGCCAGCGAGGTCGACCTGCGCGAGCGCTTCTTCACCACCGAGGCAAGCGTAGCGGTGATCCGCGACGATGTGGCCCGCTTCGCCAACACGAAAGCGTCCCCGCGACGGCTGGTCGCAACGCGGCTGCGCTAACGGCGTACACGCTCGAAAAGCGCCACCGTCCCCTGGGGATCGTCGTCACCCAGCGTAGCGAGCGTCTCCTGCAGTGCGTGGCGCAGCTTGTCACGCGCATCCGCACCCCAGGGATTGGATGTCTGTATGTTGTGATAGAGCTCAGGGTTCTCCGCCACCATGCCCTGCGAAACCTTGTCGAGATCGTTGAACACCGGCGTCGCAAATGCCTGCACCAGCGCTTCGCTGAGCTCGAACCGGTCGCGGGCGTTGGCGAAGGTGGCCAGCACCGCATGAGCCAGCACCTGCACGAGACTGGTCACACGGTCGTGGGTCTCGGTATCCGTCTCAATCACATTGAGCTGCCAGGCGCGTAGCTGTGCCAGCAGCGCAGCCACACGCTCACTGCCCCGCACAGGCATGAATACGAGGTTGCTGCCCGGCAGATCCCGTTCGGGCCCGAACATGGGATGCACGGAGACGTAGTCGCATTGCAGGCACAGCCGCCCGGCCGCCTCCGCGATGCGGTGTTTTACCGAGCAGATATCCACCACCAGCGGTGCCGCCTTGGCAGGCAGCCGCCGGTCGAGCGCTTCCAGCACCGTTACAGCGGCACTTTCGGGCAGACAGAGCAGCACCACACGGGCCGCCGCCAGCGCCCGGTCCAGCTCCGGTGCCGCTTCTACCGTTGCCGCGTCCAGATGCAGGTCTACCTCACCGGCAAGATCTACCGTCACGACATCGCTGCCGGCCTTGGCAAACAACTGCGTGAACAGACGGCCGAAACCGCCTGCACCGCCAATGATCACCACCGGGCTCAACGGGCTGACCGATGACTGGGCACGCTCACTCACAGGGCGCTCGACTTCTCTCGATACAGGAAATGCGGCACTTTAGCAGCAGGCAACCTTGCAATTCACCCCGCTCCTCGGACAGGCTAACCGCGGGGACTGCCTGGGGACACAATGACCACCGATAAAACCGGCGCCGCGCCGCGGCCGCTGACAAAGCTGCTGATCGCCAATCGCGGCGAAATTGCCATCCGCATCGCCCGCGCCGCAGCGGGTCTGGGCATTCACACAGTGGCGGTCTACGCCGAGGCTGACGGGCAGGCGCTGCATGCGCGGCTCTGCGACGACGCCGTTGCCCTGCCGGGGAGCGACCCACTGGCGCCTTACCTGGACATTGACGCGCTCGTGGCAACCGCCACTGCCCACGGCTGCGACGCTGTACATCCCGGGTACGGTTTTCTCTCGGAAAACGCGGCGTTCGCACAAGCCTGCGGTGCGGCGGGGCTGACTTTCGTGGGTCCCAGCCCCGCTGCGCTCACGCTGTTTGGAGACAAGCTTGCTGCGCGGAACTTTGCGAGTGCGCAAAGCGTTCCCGTGCTGCCCGGCGGGGACACACCCTGCGGCGATGTTGCCGCAGCACAGGCCCAGGCGGAATCGCTGGGATTGCCGGTGATGTTGAAAGCCGCGGGCGGCGGCGGGGGCCGGGGTATGCGCCGGGTGTACGCCATGGAGGATCTGGCTGAAGCGTTCGAACGATGCCGCAGCGAAGCTGCCGGGGCTTTCGGCAACGATGCGGTGTTCGTGGAAAAGCTCCTGGACCACGCACGCCACATCGAAGTGCAGGTGCTCGGCGACCACCACGGCGCCACGGTGCACCTGGGCGACCGCGACTGCTCGTTGCAACAGCGTCATCAGAAAATCGTGGAGATTGCCCCCGCACCGCACCTGCCCGCCGGGCTGCGGGACGCGCTGCACGCCGACGCGGTGAAGCTTGCTGATGCAGCCGGGCTGATGAACGCGGCAACCATCGAGTTTCTGGTGCAGGACGATGCATACTTTTTCATCGAAGCCAATCCGCGCATACAGGTGGAGCACACGGTCACCGAGCAGGTCATGGGCGTCGACCTCGTACGCGCGCAACTTGCCGTGGCCAGCGGTGCCACGCTCGGCGAGCTGGGCCTGGCCCCGCCACCTCAACCTCGTGGCATTGCCATCCAGGCGCGCATCGTCTCTCAAAGCAGCGGCGCTATCACCGCCTACCGCGAGCCGTCCGGCAGCGGCGTGCGGGTGGACGGGCACGGCTACGTGGGCTACAGCCCGCCGGCAGCCTACGACCCCCTGCTCGCCAAGCTGATCGTGCATACGCTGGGGGCCGATCACGCCGCGGCGGTAGATCAGACCCGTCGCGCCGTGGATGAGTTTCACATTGCAGGCATCGCCACCAACCTCGCCCAGCTCAGCGGCATTCTCAGCAGCGCGGCTGTGCGCGATGGGGTGGCTGATACGCGCCACCTCGCTGACGCTGAGCTCACGCCCGGTCAGGGCGGCAACGCGCGCGCGTTTCTCGACCGGCAGGCAAAAACCGTCGGTGGCGCGCCACGGGCTGTACCCACTGCCCACACCAGTGCTGCGGGCGGTCTGACCGTACCCGACGGCCATACGGGCGTGGCAGCGCCCATGGCCGGGGAGGTCGTTGCATGTGCAGTAGCACCCGGTCAGACCGTTGCGGCCGGCACCACCCTCGTGGTCATCAGCGCCATGAAAATGGAAACCGCCATCACCGCGCCATGCGCCGGCACCGTGGGTGCCATCGCCGCGCTGGAGACCGGGGATGCAGTTGCCGCCGGCGACGTGCTGGTTGCGCTCGTGCCCGCCGCCGGCGCAAGTGCCCCGGCCATCGATCGCGATGCCTCCTGGCTGCCCACGCTGGAAGACGTGCAGACCCTTCGCGAGCTGGCTGCGGCGCGCCTGGCGCCAGGCTCGGAGGATCCGGGCGTGGTACGTCAGCGCAGCCGCGGCAAGCTCACGTGCCGCGAACGCATCGACCTGCTGCTGGATGCGGGTACCTTTCGTGAGGTGGGCAGCGTCGCGGGCTTTGCCTCCTACAGCTCGGACGGTGACATCGACGCGTTCACCCCCGCCAACCACGTGGGCGGCTGGGGGGAAATCGACGCGCGCATGACCATCGTCTGTGCCGACGATTTCACCTCCCGGGGGGGCCACGCCGATGGCGCCATCGGTGCCAAAAGCCTTTACCTCGACCGCCTGTCCATGGAACTGCGCATCCCGTCGGTGCGCCTGCTGGTCGGCTCCTCGGGTGGGGACCGCG
>CAZYYJ010000132.1:0-6688 GCA_964651595.1 uncultured Pseudomonadales bacterium
TAAGAGGGATTATGTGGTACCTGGGGTCGGAGTCGAACCGACACTCCCGTGAGGGAAGGGGATTTTGAAGGCCGGTCCTTCAATGGTCAATTAAAGCTAACTGAGATAGTACCTTGGAACGCCAGATGCGCCTGGAGATCAACGACGTCGTTCAGTTTGCGCCCATCAACGGAGTTGCCGTCCCAACTGGAAGTTTCGAGTTTTCAGTTCCAACAGTGCACACGTGCTGCGACCAGCGCAAAGGACCATGACGGAGCGTGTCGAGCGGATGAGTGTAAATTTTAATGAGTTCACGTTCGTGAGCTAAGGTCCATGCTTAGACGGTGGCACACAACCGATTCGTCTTCATTTTGCCCGATACCGAATCATCAGCCTCTCATCGTCCGGGTTTCGCGTCAGAACCGTCGCTTTGTACATGTGAGACCGATAGGCGACTCTGACCGCATTGGTGTACCAGAACGTTTCGCGGGAACTATCCAAATTCGCTGTATCGTCGTACGCATCGAGCGTGTCAGCGAGATTCCAGAGTAACTTGTCTAATGCGTTGCCCCATGTAATCAGGGCAATGTCTGGTGTTGGAGCGTCCGCAGCGGAATCCGACAACGTAACCTCTCTCACGTGCTGATCAGCCAGGTCCCACAAAGGGCCGTCATCGATTGCGAGGTATCGGTGAGTGTCGATCTCTCCTCTCTGAACATCAATCGCACGCTGAAGGTCGTCCAAGACCGTTCTGTGATGTTGCCTCTCGGCAGTGTCTATTGCTGCATCTCGGGCTTCGGCAGCCAATGCCATTTCTTTCCTTTGCTGACTGTTTGCTTCCCTTGCAGCGCGGATTTCCTGGGTTTGGATGTAGATTGTGAACAGTAGGCCGGCAATCGTCGCCGAACTGAAGATTGGATTAAGAACCCCACCGAAAAAGTCCCCAAGCTGTCCCCACGCCGCGGGGTCAGCGGAAATAGTTAGACTAGAATGAAAGTAGGCATAAACAAAAACCGCCGCTCCCGCGCTACCCACGACGATGAAAAGTACGAAGACGGTCAAGTAACGGACGCTCAACGTGTGTCTCCCAGGGAATGAACTTGGCGACCGATCTTACTCGCCTCTTCCTGAGTGAGTGAAGGCACCGAACGCCTTCCCGCAGCGACACCGTTTAGACGAGTTTGTTAGAGACTCACGCCCATCGCCACCCTCTTCTCACGCGCTGCTTCGGAGTAGTCGCCACGTGGGCCACCAACCCTGATCCCTGCCGCCCAAGCACGAAAAACTCATATCGGTGCAGATGGTGCAATGTGACAAGCGTAAGGGTTGTACCAACGACGTTCTGTAAGTCGTTGAAAGATCTGGTACCTGGGGTCGGAGTCGAACCGACACTCCCGTGAGGGAACCGGATTTTGAATCCGGCGCGTCTACCAATTTCGCCACCCAGGCAGATGGGGGGCAGATTCTGCCGAAGGGTCCTGGCACTTACAAGCAATCGCAGCTCCGGTAAAATGCACGGTTTTGCTCAGACCCGGGAGGAACTCCATGGCAGCATCCGACGCGAACACCCCCGTCATCATCGGCATCGCCCACGTCGACCAGCGCGTGGCCGATCCGGCCGCTGCCCGCGAGCCGCTCGACCTCATGCTCGACGCGGTGCGGGCCGCGGCGCAGGACACCGGCTCACCGGATGCTCTGCACGCCGACTCTGTCCGCGTTGTCCGTGGCATGTGGCCTTACGCGGACCCCGCGCGGGTCATTGCCCGGGCAATCGGCGCCTCCGCCGCGGAAACGGTGCTCACGCCGTTTGGCGGCAATTTCGTGCAGAGCGCCATCAATGCAAGCTGCGTGGACATCGCAAATGGCGACCATCAGCTCATCCTGCTGACGGGCGCGGAGTGCGGTGCCACCCAGGCGCGCGCCGCGCGCCAGGGGCTGGAGCTGCAGTGGCAGGACGCGCCCGGCACACCCGATCGGGTCATCGGTGAAGACATGGAGATGCGCCACGACGCGGAGAAAGCGATCCGCATCGGCCGCCCGATCCAGGTATACCCGATTTTCGAGACCGCGTTGCGTCACGAGCTGGGGCGCGACGTTGCCAGCCATCAGACCGCCGTGTCGGAGCTGTGGGCCGACTTTTCCGCCGTCGCCGCTGACAACCCGCACGCCTGGTTCCAGGACGCTAAGAGCGCCGAGGAGATCCGCACCCCGTCAGAGGCGAACCGTCCCGTCTCGTTCCCGTACCCGAAGTTCATGAATTCCAACAACAACGTGGATCAGGGAGCGGCAGTGATTCTCGCCAGCGTCGAGAAAGCCCGCGCGCTGGGTGTGCCGGAAGAGAACTGGGTTTACCCCTGGGCCGGTACCGATGCGCACGATCACTATTTTGTCTCCAACCGCGACAAGTTGTACGAATCTCCGGCGATCCGCATCGCGGGGGCTCGCTGCCTGGCGCTCGCCGGCGTCGAGGTGGACGAGCTCGACTACGTGGACGTGTACAGCTGCTTCCCGTCGGCCGTGCAGATCGCCGCGCGCGAGCTCGGGCTGTCCACCGCCCGCCCCCTGACCGTGACCGGAGGACTGACCTGGGCTGGAGGTCCGCTGAACAACTACGTCATGCACTCAGTGGTGCGCATGGTGGAGCTGCTGCGGGCGTCGCGCGACAGCAAAGGCCTGATCACAGCCAACGGCGGCTATCTGACGAAACACGCATTCGGCGTCTACAGCGCAACGCCACCGGCCAGCCCCTTTCGCCACGCCGACCTGCAGGCAGAGGTCGACGCCCTGCCCCAGCGGGAGGCGGTGGTCGCCTATGAAGGCGCTGCAACGGTTGAAGGCTACAGCGTCATGTACGATGCCGACGGCCTGCAGAAAGCGTTCGTTGCCGCGCGCACCCCCAGCGGCGCCCGGGCCTGGGGGGTGTGCACCGACGCTGACACCCTCACCGCCATGACGGAAGAAGAATTCTGCGGCCGCGAGGTACAGCTCGCTGAGCATGTCGCCACCTTCTAGCGCCGGCAACCGGGCAGAACTCTTGTGAGCAATCGCGTCGCGGCGGAACCTGCCGGCGTACCACGCCGGCTGGGCGCCATGGTGTACGACGGTCTTCTGCTGCTCGCCGTGTGGATGCTGACGTCGCTGGCTCTGCTGCCGCTGAATGCCGGCGAAGCCGTATCCGGGCCGGCTTACCAGGCACTGCTGCTGCTGGAATGGGGCGCCTTCTACATCTATTTCTGGCGCCGGCGCGGCCAGACGCTCGGTATGCGGGCCTGGCGTCTGCAGCTCGTCGACAGCGAAGGCAGTGCACCGTCGATCGGCGCCTGCTTTGTGCGCCTCGCTGCCGCGCCTCTGTCTTTCTTCACCGCCGGCATCGGTTACGTGTGGTTCTATGTCGGTGCCCGCCAGCAGACATGGCACGATCGCCTCAGCGGCACCTATGTGGTGGTGCTGCCAAAAGCGGTCAGCCGCGCCTGAGGTCAGGCACGCACCGGGGCCCCCACCCGCGTGAGTTGAAACACCGCAAGGGCCGCGAACGCGCCGTGCACGGGCCAGAGGCCGAGGAAGGCAGGGATCTGGCCTTCCGACAGGGCGTTGTGATTGATCAGCAGGGCCAGATAGTAGATGAGCATGGTCGCCCCGCCGGGAACGACCCGCGCAAACCGTCCCTGGCGTGGTTTTACGCGCGCCCCACCGATCGCCAGCAGCCCTCCAAGCAGGGTGTACACCGGCAGTGCCAGGCGCCAGTGCCATTCAGCGTTGCTCTCGGCGTCGTCGCCCAGCGCATTGCTGGGTTGCGCCTCCACCTTGAACCGCTGCGGCCGCGGCGTGATCTCGAGCCGCTGCTTCAGGGTGTCGAATTCAATGATGCGAAAGTCGGCGCGTCCGGGCTCACCCTCGTAACGACGGCCGTCCGACAGCACGAGAAAATGCGTTTCGGTGACCGGGTCCACCTCCTGGCGCCCCGTTTCTGCCCAGATCAGCACCTGCCGACCGTCGTCGAGACGCTCGGAAAGGAACACGTCTTCCAGTTCCTCGCGGTCATCGGACATGGACGCCGTGTATGTCACCCGCCGCCCGCGATCGTAGATATGGAACGTGCCCGGATTCACGGTCTCAAACTCCGACTGCGCGCGCTGCTCCGCCATGAACGCCACCAGCTCCCGTTGCGCCAGGGGCGTCAGCCACCAGCTCAGGGCGGCAACCACCACCGCAATGAGACCCACCGACAGGCCGATCCAGGCCACCAGGCGCGAAGTGCTCGCGCCGGCGCCCTGCAGCACCACCATTTCCTGATCCGCGTAAAGTCGCCCCAGCGTCAGCAGCACAGCAACGAAGGCGGCAAACGGCGAAACGAGCTGAACAAATTCCGGCAGCCGCAGATAAATGATGGTAAGCACGGTCGTGCCCGTGAACTTACCTGTTGCCGCTTCCTGCAGGTAGCCGATGAAACGCCCGCCGACAGCAACCAGCAACAGCATGGACAATGCCACCGCAAACACGGCAAACACTTCCCGGTTGATGTATCGCAACGCGACAGACATGCGGCCTGGCTTCCGATGCTGGAAAAAACGCTAGTGTCCGACCGTAACCGCCGCAGCGCAACTCGTGCAGTTGTGAACGAAGGTCATGGAGGGCCCGCTGAGATTGAAATAGAATCCCCGCCCATTCCGTCAAGTAAGACCGCCTGGAGAGACCCATAGCATGAGATATTCCCTCGTCGACACCCCGTTGGCCGAGCAGTCGACACCGTGCCTGGTCACGTCGCTGAAAACCGCTAAAAGTGTCGCCCGGACGCTCGGCAGTCAGGATCTGGTGGCGCGGGCAACCCGGGATTTCAAAGACAGCGCCGAGCAGACGCTGGTGGTGCCCCTCGATGGCCGCATCGCGCGCCTGCTCATCGTCGGCGGGGCCGACGGCACCGTGGACGAAGACGGATTCCGCAAGCTCTGTCGCGCAGCTGCCGCAGCGCTCACGCGCCTGCCGGTGAAACAGGCGCTGGTGAGCCTGGATCACGTGCGCGTGAAAGGCGGCCGCGACCGCAGCGCCTTTCGGCAGAAATCTGTCATGCAGGCGATCAGCCTGGCGGCGTATCGCTACAACCGGCACAAATCCACCGGCGCCGATACGGCCTCGCTGACAAACGTGCGGCTGCATGTGGCGGACAAGCGCAACACGGGCAATATCACCCGTCTGGGCAATGCTCTCGATCGCGGTCTGGGGCTCGCCCGCGACCTCGGCAACGAGCCACCCAATGTCTGCAACCCCACCTACGTGCTCCGCGAAGCAAGAAAGCTCGGCAAAAACCCGAACGTGACCGTGTCCAGCTTCAACGAGAAGAAGATGGGCGAACTCGGCATGGGCGCATTTCTTGCCGTCTCCCAGGGCAGCGCCACACCAGGCCACATGATCACCATCCAGTACCGCGGCGGTCGTAAAAGCGACGCCCCTTACGCTCTGGTGGGCAAAGGCATCACCTTCGACACCGGTGGCATCTCCCTGAAACCCGGACCAGCCATGGACGAGATGAAATTCGACATGTGCGGGGCCGCCGCTGTGCTGGGCGCCACGTTGGCAGTCATTGAAGCGAAGCTGCCGATCAACCTCGTTACGGTCGTTGCGGCCGCTGAGAACATGCCCAGCGGCGATGCCACCCGCCCCGGAGATATCGTCACCACGGCCAGCGGCAAAACCGTGGAAATTCTCAATACCGACGCCGAAGGACGCTTGGTGTTGTGCGACGCGCTCACGCACGTGCAGACCTTCAAGCCGCAAGCCATCATCGACGTCGCGACGCTCACCGGCGCGCAGGTCATTGCCCTCGGTTCTCCCGCCAGCGCCGTCTACGCCAACGACGACAAACTGGCCGACGCGCTGCTGGCCGCGGGTCAGCGCACGGGTGACAAAGCCTGGCGCATGCCCCTGTGGGACGAATACCAGGTGCAGTTGAAGAGCAATTTCGCCGACTTCGCCAACATCGGGGGTCGCGAAGCCGGCAGCATCACGGCAGCTTGTTTCCTGTCGCGTTTCATCGACGGCGTCGACTGGGCGCACATGGACGTCGCCGGCAGCGCGTTCCGCGGTGGCGCGCAGAAAGGTGCCACGGGACGTCCCGTGCCGCTGCTGTTCGACTACCTCTGTCAGGCGGCAGACCGCTAGCTTCCCGTGACGCGCATCGACTTCTATGGTCTCGACGACAAAGGTGTCGACGCGGGACTGCGGTTTGCCTGTCGGTTGTGTGACAAGGCTTTGAGCAGCGGTCACATCGTGCACGTTCACGCCGCCTCACAGCCACAGGCCCAACAGCTCGACGAGCTCATGTGGGACTATCCGAAGCATCGCTTCCTGCCCCACACGCTGGTTGCTGCCGACGCAGAGACCGCTCCGGAACCTGCGCCCATCCACATCGGCTGGGACGCGCCACGGCACGCGGAAGGTCTGCTGATCAATCTCCACGAGGATGTGCCGACGTTTTTCGGACGCTTCGACCGCGTTGCGGAGATCATCGTCAAGGACACCATCGAGCAGGGGCGCGCACGCTACCGCCACTACCAGCACCGGGGTTATCCCCTGCATTATCACGACATGGCCGGCTGGGAAGAGCGAGCGTGAAGCCCAGCCCAAACCCCGGCAAGCACACGAGGATCTGACGCAATACCATGGAAGCGAGCTTCGACCCCCATGCCATCGAACGCGACCTGTACGCAGAGTC
>CAZYYJ010000132.1:6698-8068 GCA_964651595.1 uncultured Pseudomonadales bacterium
GGAGGCGTCCGGCCACTTTGCCCCCGAAGGCAACGGCGCGGGCTACTGCATACTGATACCCCCGCCCAACGTGACCGGCACCCTGCACATGGGGCATGCCTTCAACCAGACGCTCATGGACACGCTGATCCGCTATCAGCGCATGCAGGGCCGCCGCGCGCTGTGGCAGATGGGCACCGACCACGCCGGCATCGCCACACAGATGCTGGTGGAACGTCAGCTCGCTGCCGAAGGCAGCGACCGCCACAGCCTGGGGCGGGACGCGTTCATCGACCGGGTATGGCAGTGGCGCGAAGAATCCGGCGGCACCATCGCCCAGCAGATCCGTCGCATGGGCGGCAGCCTGGACTGGTCACGGGACCGGTTCACCATGGACGAAGGTTACGCGGACGCGGTGCTGACCGTGTTCGAGCGCCTCTACGACGAAGGACTGATCTACCGCGGCCAGCGTCTCGTGAACTGGGACCCGCAGCTCGGTACCGCCATATCGGATCTCGAGGTGGAAAATGCCGAGGAACAGGGACATCTGTGGCACTTCCGTTACCCGCTCGAGAACGGCGCCACCACCACCGAAGGCGATGGCTTTCTGACAGTGGCCACCACGCGGCCGGAAACCATGCTGGGCGATACCGCCGTGGCCGTGCACCCGGATGACGAGCGTTACAAACACCTCGTCGGCGGCCGCGTCACGCTGCCCCTCGTCGGACGCTCCCTGCCGATCATCGCAGACGAGTACGTCGACCGGGAGTTCGGCACAGGGTGTGTGAAAATCACTCCCGCGCATGATTTCAACGACCACGAGGTGGGTGCACGGCACAGCCTGCCGCTGGAAAACGTCTTTGCGCCCGACGCGTCGATCAACGACAACGCGCCCGAAGCTTACCGGGGCCTTTCCCGGGAGGACGCGCGCAAGCGCGTGGTGGCCGATCTCGACGCGCAGGGACTGCTCGGCGAAGTGAAAGACCACAAGCTCATGGTGCCTCGCGGCGACCGGTCCGGCGCGATCATCGAACCGCTGCTCACCGACCAGTGGTTCGTGAAGATCCAGCCCCTTGCCGATCCTGCCATCGAAGCCGTGGAAAGCGGCGCCATCGAGTTCGTGCCGAAGCAGTACGAGAACGTGTATTTCTCGTGGATGCGCGACATCCAGGACTGGTGCATCAGCCGCCAGCAATGGTGGGGGCACCAGATCCCCGCCTTTTTCGACAGCGACGGCAACGTCTATGTCGCACGGGACGAGGCTGGCGCGCGCGCGAAATACGGCCTCGCCGCCGACGTCGCCCTTACGCAGGAAAGCGACGTGCTGGAGACGTGGTTCTCCTCGGCCCTCTGGCCCTTCGCCACGCTCGGCTGGCCGGGGGACACGGATG
>CAZYYJ010000133.1:0-7412 GCA_964651595.1 uncultured Pseudomonadales bacterium
AGCGGTACCAGGGCACGATGCGACTGAAACCTGCGGCGGAGAAACGTTCGAGGTGCTGCGGCTCGCTGTCGATTCGCATGACGTTCTCTAGCGCGGTGCGTTTCTGGGCGACTTCCAGTTCGCTGTAACCATTGGCCCGCTTCCAGGCGAGGTGCGTGTCGTCGAACAACGCGTGCACGCCGGCATCGGCGTTGGCGACCTTCTCCGACACGATGAGCAACCCGCCCGGGGCGAGGCTCTCCCGCAGCGCGCGCAGCACGTCGAGGCGCTTGTCTGGCGAGAGGAACTGAAGCACGAAGTTCAGCAGGATCACGCTGGCGCCTTCGATGCCCAGGCTGGCGGGCGGCGCCGCCTCGATGTCTCCCTCCAGGAAACTGGCGCGGGGATCGCGGTTGGCAGCCTGCGCGCGCTCGATCATGGCGGGGGCGTTGTCGATGCCCACCACGCGGACGTCTGCCGCGTCGGTCTGAGCGAGGATTGCCTGGGTGGTGGCGCCCAGGGAACAGCCGAGGTCCCAGGCGGTGCCTGCCGTGCCCAGATGCCGGGCGGCAATGAGGCCGGTAACGGGTATCACCGTGTCGTAGCCGGGCACGGAGCGGCGGATCATGTCCGGGAAAACGGCGGCAACCTCGTCGCTGAAAGCGAAATCGACGATGTGGCTCTGGCGTTTGCTGTAGACTGCGTCGCGCATCAGGGAAGCTTCTCGACGATGGAACTGACGAGCCCGGAATTGTATATCAACCGCGAGCTGTCGCAGCTCGAGTTCATGCGGCGCGTCGTGGCGCAGTCGCTGGACGAGACGGTACCGCTGCTGGAGCGCTTACGCTTTCTGTGTATCGGCAGCTCCGTGCTGGACGAGTTTTTCGAGATCCGCGTCGCCGGGCTGAAGCAGCAGGAAGCCTACGGAAGCATGCAGCGCGGTCCGGACAACATGTCGCCTTCCGACCAGCTGCGGCACATTCTGCCGGTGGTGCAGGCGCTGGTGGCCGAGCAGTACCGTATTCTCAACAAGGAGCTGCTGCCCAAACTCGACCTGCAGGGCATCCGGTTTCTTTCCGAGAGCAACTGGAACGACAAGCAGGCCACCTGGGTAAAGCGTTTCTTCCGCCGCGAGCTGCTGCCGATCATCAGCCCCGTGGGCCTCGATCCATCACACCCGTTTCCCGAGCCGCTGAACAAAAGCCTGGCCTTCATTGTCACCCTGGAAGGCAAAGACGCCTTCGGGCGCAACAGCGGCAAAGCCATCGTGCAGGCGCCCCGGTCACTGCCCCGGGTGGTACCCATTCCCGAAAGCGTCGCTACCAGCCCGCACGAGTTCATTCTTCTCACCGATATCATCTCGTCGCATGTGTCGGATCTGTTTCCCGGCATGCGCGCCACGGGTTGCTATCAGTTCCGTGTGACGCGCAACAGCGACCTGTTCGTGGACGAGGAGGAGATCGACGACCTGCTGCGGGCGCTGGAAGGTGAGCTGTCGTCGCGACGGTTTGGGGATGCGGTGCGCCTCGAAGTGGGACAGGGGTGCCCCGAAGAGCTGGCGGCTTTTCTTGCCGCGCAGTTCGGTCTGAGCAAAGACGAAGTGTACTTCTGCGACGGACCGGTGAACCTCACCCGTCTGGCGGCCCTGCCGGACGAGGTAGAGCGCCCTGATCTGAAGTACCCGAGTTTCTCCCCCTCCGTGCCCACACGCGTGCGCAACTCGGAATCGATGTTCGATGCCATTCGCGGGGGCGACATTCTGTTGCATCACCCGTTCGAGTCGTTTTCGCCGTTCGTTGATTTCCTGCGGCAGGCGGCGCGCGATCCCGGCGTGCTGGCGATCCGCCAGACGCTGTATCGCACCGGCACGGAATCGGCCGTGGTGGAAGCGCTGGTGGATGCGGCGGCGCAGGGCAAAGAAGTGCTGGTGGTGATCGAGCTGCGTGCACGCTTCGACGAGGAAGCGAACATCGAGCTGGCGACCAAGCTGCAGTCGGTGGGCGCCCACGTCGTGTACGGGGTGGTGGGGCTCAAGACCCACGCCAAGATGTGCATGGTGATCCGGCGCGAGGGGCGTGCGTTGAACCGTTACGTGCATCTCGGCACCGGCAACTATCACATCCGTACGGCGCGTCTCTATACCGACTACGGCTTCTTCTCCTGTGACAAGGAGCTGGGTGAAGACGTGCAGAAGGTGTTTCAGCAGCTCACCGCCATGGGCAAGGCGGGCAAGCTCACCAAGATTCTGCAGGCGCCGTTCACCCTGCACTCGACCATGGTGGAACTGGTGGAGGCTGAAGCGGCCGCCGCGAAGAGAGGCAAGCCGGCCGGCATCTACGCCAAGATGAACTCGCTGGTGGAGCCCCAGATCATCCAGGCCCTGTATCGCGCCTCGCAGGCGGGTGTGAAGGTGGAGCTGATCGTGCGTGGCATCTGTGCGCTGCGGCCGGGGGTTGCGGGTGTGTCCGAGAACATTCGCGTACGCTCGATCGTGGGACGATTTCTGGAGCACACGCGCATGTTCTGTTTCGAGAACGGCGGCGACCGGCTCGTCTACCTATCCAGCGCCGACTGGATGAGCCGCAACTTCTTTTCCCGCGTGGAAACGTGTTTCCCCGTGCAGGACGGCAAGCTCAAGCAGCGCGTGTTCGACGAGTGCGTGCGCACCTACCTCGAAGACAACGCTCAGGCCTGGGAGCTGCGGGCTGACGGCAGCTACGCGCTCAGGACCGCGCGTCAGAATCGGCGCCCGGCGCAGGAGCGGTTGCTGGCCAAGCTCTGCTGAGAGGGGGCAGCTAACCGGCTTTGGCGGTGTCCGCTTCGCTCTGCAGCGTGAGCGTGATGCCGGCAGTGGCCAGATACTCCGCTTCGTTCACCAGGTCCAGACGTGTGAGCGGGTGGCTGTCCAGCCATGCGGCATCGATCGCCAGCGTGAGGCGGTCGTCAGCGGCAACGGCACCGACGTGCGGCATGCTTTCGTGGCTGCGGTTACGGCGCAGCACGGCCGCGATGCGCAACAACGCGGCCAGGCGCAGCAACGGCTGAGCCGCGTCATCGGCAAAGTGCTCGGTAGCGAGCTTGCGCCGGTGGCTGCGCACCAGCACGGCGAGCTGCTGCTGCTCGGAGCTGGCAAACCCCGGCATGTCCATGTTCTCGATGATATAGGCGCCGTGCTTGTGAAAGCCGGAATGGGAGATGTCCATGCCGAGCTCGTGCAGCTCGGCGGCCCATCCCAGAAGCAGGCGGTGCTCCGGATCGGTGAGTGCCCAGGCGCCGGCCACCTGCGCGTGGAGCGCGATGGCGGTTTCGCGCACGTGCCGGGCCTGCGTGGCGTCGATGCGAAAGCGTTGCGTCAGGTCCGCGACGGTACCGTCGCGCACGTCGTCGCGGTGCTGGCGGCCGATGAGGTCGAAGATCAGGCCTTCCCGCAGGGCACTCTGGGAGGTGGTCATGCGGTCTACGTTCAGCGCCTTGAACGTGGCCAGCAGAATCGCCACGCCGCCGGCGAACACCGGTGCGCGTTCGTCCTGCAGGCCGGACAGGGCCAGCTTGTCCACGCTGGCGGCCTTGCCGATGCGTTCCGCAAGCTCCTCGAGGCCGTCCAGGCAGATGGCTTCGCGGCCGAAGTTGCTTGCCAGCACGGCACATACCGCGTTGATGGTGCCGGAGGTGCCGACAGCCGTGTCCCAGCCGCTGCTCACAAAACCGGCAATGACAGGCTCCAGCTCCACGAGGGCTTCGTTCACGGCGTTGCGCATGCCTTCGACACTGAGGTTGCCATCTGGAAAATGACGCTGGGTCATGGACACACAGCCCATGTAGAGGCTCTCCAGCAGCTCGGGTTGAAAGCGGCGCCCGAGGATCAGCTCGGTGCTGCCGCCCCCGATGTCCACGATGAGGCGGCGGGTTTCACTGGGACCGAGATCCTGGCAGACGCCCAGGTAGATCAGGCGTGCTTCCTCGCGGCCTGAGATGATCTCGATGCGATGCCCCAGCACGTCCTGGGCGCGTTCGAGAAACTCCGCGTCCTGGGCTTTGCGCAACGTGTTGGTTCCCACCACGCGCACGTTGGTTGCATCCAGAGAACGCAGCCGCTGGCCGAAACGTTCCAGACAGGCCAGCGCCCGGTCCCGGGCGTCGTCGCTGAGCTGGCCTTTGTCGTCAAGACCTGCAGCGAGACGCACCATTTCCTTGTGCTTGTCGATGACCTGCATGCGGCCGTTGCTTTCCTGGGCGACGAGCAGATGGAAGCTGTTTGACCCGAGATCCAGGGCACCCAGCTGGGCGCGGCGGGCGCCGAGGAGACTGGTGGGCGCGTTGCTGTCGAAGTCACTCATGCGGGGTCTCGTTCTGCGGCGGGCTCAGGTGCCGAGCTGCGGTGGCAGGGGGCAGTCCAGCGTGGCGGCGATACCGCGCATCAGCGCCTGCTGCTGCGGGGCGGCGTTGCCATGGGCCATGATAGTACGTGCGCAGGCCTTGATCAGGGCGGGCTTGGCCAGCGGCTTCAGCTCGCGCAGGCGGCCGAGGGCGTGATTCATGCGCTGATAGTCGAAGACTTCCTGCTTCGAGAAAGGCACGTCCAGGTTCAGCTCGGCCATGCCGGCCGCGTACGCGTCGAGCTGCGCGGTCACATCGCTGCTGCCCTGGCTGGCGAGAATCGACAGCAGCTTACCGGCTTCGTCCGCCCGCTGACTGATGCGACGTACGTTGCCATGACTGCGGCCAGGCGCGTCGAAGTGACCTTTCAGATCTTTGACGAGGACCCGATGCAGCACCCACTCGAATACCTCGACGTGTCCGTCGGCGGTGATGAGCTGGGCGGCATTGCGCATGAAGCGCCGGTACTGCGCATCGGACAATTCCTTGAGCGCAGGCATAGCCATCTCCAGCAGCGTCAACTGGTGCTCGGAATCTGCTGCCGCCACGGCTTCGCGCAGGCGGTCGAGGTGTGGCAGCACGCCGCGCTCGGCGTTCTGGCCCAGGTAGTCAAGTTGCTGCGAGCGCACGGGCTCGTGCGGGTCGATCAGCATGCTGTAGATCAGCGCGCGGGCTTCGAAGGGGTCGTGGGCTGCATCGCGCAGCTGCTCCGGGCTGGTGCTGATCAGCGCCTGAGCTGCCTGCAGGCTGTCTCCGTCGGGCGTTCCCACCCGCTCTACCAGCTCGTCGGCGTCGGCGGGGGTGGTAGCGGCGCCGGCGAAGCCCGCGGTACCAGCACGGGCCGGTTCTGCCGCGCGGTTCTGAGTCGCGCTGACCGTGGGAAAGCTGCCGTTCCAGCGCGGTTCGATTGCGCGGATACGATCCTCGAGCGGCGGGTGTGTGGCAAACAGGCTGGAGGCGAAACGTCTGGCAGCGGCGCCGAAGAACATGTGGCTCGCCTGCTGCGCGGCGGTGTTCTCAATGGTGGATCCGGCCGGCAGACCGCCGATTTTCTTCAGGGCGTCGGCGATGCCGGCCGGGTTGCGGGTGAACTGCACGGCCGAAGCGTCGGCGAGAAACTCCCGCTGGCGGCTCACCGCCGCTTTGATGAGGTTGCCGAAAAATACGCCGCCGTAGCCGACGATGAGCAGACCCACGCCGAGCACCACAAAAGGCATGCTGTTGCGCCCGCGGCTGTAGCCGCCCACACGGAGCAACCCGTAACCGATCATGCCGATGAACAGGATGCCGTGCAGGATCGCGATGAGGCGCAGGTTGATGCTGGTGTCGCCGTGGAGAATGTGACTGAACTCGTGTGCAACCACCCCCTGCAGCTCTTCCCGGGTGAGCGTATCCAGGGTGCCCTGATTGATGCCGATGACCGCATCGTCGGTGCTGAAACCGGCAGCGAACGCGTTGATGCTTGCCTCGGGAATGAGATACACCGGCGGTACGGGACTGCCTGAGGCGATGGCCATTTCCTCGACCACGTTCAGGAGCTGACGCTGCTGGTGATCGGTGGTGCTCTGCGGAATGAGCCGGCCACCCAGCGCCTCGGCAATGGTGCGCCCTCCGCCGCGGATGGTGAGGTACTTGTAGGCGCTGGCCACCGCAACGGTGCCGATCACGCCGAGGGTGACCCACAGCCACGTGTCGGCTGGCGTGTTGGCCAGCTGCTGCTCGAACGGCACGCCGACCTGCGTCCCCGTCCAGCCGATGGTCACCAGCACCAGCAGGTTCGTCAGCAGCACCAGGGTGACCACGGCGCCGCCGAACAGAAGCGCCAGCTGCCACGTCTTGCGTCTGGCGCTGTCCTGCGCCTGGAAAAAGTTCACTTACGCGGTGATCAGCTGAACGATACCTGCGGGGCGGCCTGAATCTCGGCCGAGTCTTCGAATTCCAGAAGTTCCGCATCCCGGCCATGGCCGAACATGCCGGCAAACATGACGGGGGGAAACGACTGACGATAGGTGTTGTACTCGGTGACCTGATCGTTGTAACCCTGACGCGAGAAAGCCACCTTGTTTTCCGTGCTGGTGAGCTCCTCGGTGAGCTGCATCATGTTCTGATTGGCCTTGAGGTCGGGATACGCCTCCACGACGACGTTCAACCGTCCGAGCGCACTGCCGAGCATACCTTCGGCGCTGGCCAGCTCTTTCATGGCATCGGCGTTGCCCGGGGCGGCCGCAGCAGCCTGCAGCCCCGCCATGGCCTGGTTGCGGGCCTGGATAACCGATTCCAGGGTTTCGCGCTCGTGCGAAAGGTAACCCTTGGCGGTTTCCACGAGATTGGGAATGAGGTCGTAGCGGCGTTTCAGCTGAACTTCGATCTGTGCAAAGCCATTCTCGTAGCGGTTCTTCAGCGCAACCAGCTTGTTGTAGATGGACACCACCCAGAAGCCCAGGGCGGCGAGAATGACAAGTAGAATGATCAGCTCCATGCGTGCGATCCTGTGTTGTATGGCAGGCTCCTATCATGGCCTAAACCATAATATTTTCAACGACTTAGGTCGCAGAACGGATCAGCCTTCGTCTTTCAGGCCCTTGGCGGCACGGCGCGCAATAGCGACCAGACGCAGCAGATTCGCTTCGCCGAGACGCGCGTCGGTGCGCAACACTTCCTCCCGGAGGTGGCGGCGCTGCTCCGCGGCCATCGCCGCCTGGTGCGGGTCGTCAGGATCCAGCGCGGCGATGAGCGCCTGCGCCTCGAGGAGCTGCTCAACGTGCTCGACATCCCGCTGCAGGTTCTGCGCGTCGGGCACGGAAGCGGCAAAGATGTCCTGCCATGGGTTCGCCGGCCCTGCCGGTAACGGGTTTCCGGGGGGCTCGCACGTCCGCGCGGGTGAAGCCCGTTCGGCTTCGCTGCAGGCAGGTGACAGGTAGGCATCCAGCGCCAGCGCATAGGATTGGCCGCTGATGGTGCTCAGCACCGCGCGGGGGGCTGGCCTGGCTGGGGGCGGCGGCGCTGGCGCGGGTTCGGCTTGCGCGGCGGGCGCGGGCGCTGAGGCGGAAGCGGAT
>CAZYYJ010000134.1:0-7100 GCA_964651595.1 uncultured Pseudomonadales bacterium
CCGGCTGTGCGGGTGCCGGGGTGACGTTCGGTTTTCCGATCGGCGAAACCCAGCGGATCAATTTTGGTGTGCTTGCGGACTGGACCGATATCACCGAGGGGATTTTCGCCGCCCAGGAAATCTCCGATTTCATCGACAAGAACGGCGAAGAGGCCGTGAATTTCAAGATGAACCTGTCCTGGAGCCGGTCGACGCTGAACCGCGGCATCTTCGCCGATCGGGGCGCGTCCCAGTCGCTGGCGCTGGAAGTTGCCGTGCCGGGCAGCGACCTCAGCTTCTACAAGCTGTCCTACAACGGTGAGCGGTACTTCCCGCTGTCCCGCAGCTGGACTCTGAAGCTGCGCACGGAACTGGGTTTCGGGGACGGCTACGGCGACACGGACCGTCTGCCGTTCTACGAGCATTTCTTTGCCGGTGGGTTCGGCTCGGTGCGCGGCTTCGAGAACTCGACGCTGGGACCGCGCGCCACACCGCCGGTGCAGACGGACAACGACGGCAATCCGATTCTGGATGAAAGCGGCAATCCCATCCCGCTGTTCATCGACGACGATCCGGATCCCTTCGGCGGTAACCTGCTGGTGGAAGGCAGTGTCGAGCTGATCTTCCCCATGCCGTTCGTGGACGACAACCGTCAGTTCCGGCCGGCGTTCTTCTTCGACGTGGGCAACGTTTTCCAGACGCAGTGCCCGTCGGTGGCTGAAACCTGCTTCGACTTCAGCGTGGACGATCTGCGCTACTCGGTGGGCTTCGGCGTATCCTGGCTGACCGGGCTCGGGCCAATGACGTTCAGCATTGCCAAACCCTTCCAGACCCAGGACTTCGACGAAGAAGAGAGCTTCCAGTTTGAACTTGGGCGTACGTTCTGACGCGAAAGCAGTTAGAATGCGCGCCGCTTGAGCCCCGCGGGGGGGAATTTTGAGGAGTAAAAAATGAAAAAGGTAATCCTGCTGCTGGGGACGCTGCTCGTCAGTAGTGTCGCGCATGCGGAAATGAAGATTGTAGTGCTCGACTCCGTGCGGGCCATTCTGGAGACGGACGAAGCCAAGGTGCTCATCGAGGCTGCCGAGAAGGAGATGAGCGGCGAGTCGGAAGAGCTGCGTTCTCTGAGTGACCGGCGCCGTACGTTGCAGGAGAAGCTGCAGAAAGACGGTGACGTCATGAGCGCAGGCGAGAAGCGCGAAGTGGCCAAAGAGATCGAAGATACGGAGATCGACCTGCAGTTCCGTTCGCAGAAGCTGCAGAAAGCCGTGCAGGACAAACGCCAGGAAATCCTGGTGGCGCTGGCGCCGAAGTTCGAAAAGGTGCGCAACGATCTCGTTTCGGTGGAAGGCTACGACATGATCATGGCGCCGAACGCCATGATCTACGTGAATCCCAAGAACGACATCACGCGCCGGGTCACCGAGCGCATGAACGAGCAGCGCGAGTAAACACGGCGACCTTTCGTTCATGACCGGTCTCGCGCTCAGCGAGATAGCCGCGGCCATTGGCGCAGAGCTGGTAGGCGACGGTACGCTGGAAATCCGCGGGCTGGGTTCGCTTGGCCAGGCTGGTGCTGGCCAGCTCAGCCATCTCTCCAGTGCCGCGTACCGTGCCGAGCTGCCCGGGACGCGCGCATCTGCAGTGATTCTGCGCAGGGAAGATGTCGCGGATGCGCCCTGTGCGGCGCTGGTGACAGACAACCCGTATCTGGCCTTCGCGCGCGCCTCCCAGCTCTTTGCCAAACAGGAGCGGCTGCCCGGCGACGTTCACGGCAGTGCCGTGATAGCCGACGGGGTCGTCGTGCCTGCCAGTGCCCGCATCGGCCCCAACGTGGTGGTTGGTGCGGACGTGTCGCTGGGGGAGGGAGTGACAATTCTCGCCAACACCGTGGTTGGCGACCGCTGCGTGCTGGCCGACGACGTGGTGCTGCGCGGCAACGTGACCCTTTATCCGGACGTACGCATCGGTGCGCGCAGCATTGTGCACAGCGGCGCCGTGCTTGGTGCCGACGGCTTCGGCTTCACGCCGGACGAGACCGGTCGGTGGGAAACCATCGCACAGCTTGGCGGCGTGGACATCGGTGCTGACGTCTCCATCGGCGCGAACACCTGTATCGACTGCGGTGCCATCGAGGCAACCGTGGTGGAGGATGGGGCGAAGATCGACAATCACGTGCAGGTTGGCCATAACTGCCGCATTGGTGCGCATACGCTCATCTGCGGACAGGTTGGTCTCGCCGGCAGCACGGTGATCGGCAAACACTGTGTGTTCGCGGGACGCTCCGGCGCGGGTGGCGATAACCCGATCCATGTGTGTGATCAGGTGGTGGTGTCTTCGTGCACCGTGTTGTCGCAATCCGTGACCAAACCGGGGGTTTATTCCGGTTCCATGCTCTTTCACGAACACGGCAAATGGCGGCGAAATGCGTTACGCTTCGGTTCGCTGGACGATCTCTTCAAGCGCGTGAAGCGGCTGGAAAAGGCGCGGGCAGACGAGCCCGGCCAGTCCTAACAAACAATCCGAACAACTATCACAAGACGCCCAGGGGCGGAGCCGCCGAACGCATGGACCTACCCTTACTCACTGCCGATCTCTACGATTATCTTCCGCACCGTTACCCGATCCTGCTGGTGGACCGGGTCACTGACATGGTGGTGGGGGAGTCGGTTAAAGGCTACAAGAACATCACCAACAACGAAGACATCTTCAATGGCCACTTTCCCGGCCAGCCGATCTTCCCCGGGGTGCTGATCCTGGAGGCCATGGCCCAGCTATCCGGCGTGCTCGCCTTCGAAACCAAGGGCACGCGGCCCGCCGATGGCGTGACGTATCTCTTCGGCGGGGTGGAAAAGGCACGCTTCCGCCGACCGGTTGTACCGGGTGATCGTCTGGCGATGGAAAGTCGCATTCTTGCCGACCGCCGCTTCATGATGAAATTCGAGGCGCAGGCGTTCGTGGACGACGAGCTTGCATGCTCGGCCACACTGTCGGTGGTGGAGCAGCGCGGCGCATGATCGACGGGCGCGCGATCATCGACCCGGACGCCACGATCGGCGCGGACGTCACCATCGGTCCCTGGACCATCGTGGGGCCGGGGGTGGAGCTCGGCGACGGTGTCGAGGTGGCATCGCATGTGGTGATCAAAGGACCGACAAAAATTGGTCCCGGCGTAAAGATCTTCCAATTCGCGACCGTGGGCGAGGCTACGCCGGCACTGGCGTACGCCGGTGAAGATTCCACCCTGGAAGTGGGTGCCAACACGGTCATACGCGAAGGCGTGACCATTCACCGCGGTATGGCCAAGGGCGGCATTGCACGCACGGTCATCGGCGAGCATTGCCTGCTCATGGCCTACGTGCACGTCGGCCACGACTGTGTGGTGGGAGACCACGTCATCATGGCCAACAACGCCTCCCTGGCAGGCCATGTCACGGTAGGCGACTACGCCAATTTCGGCGGTTACAGCGGCATCCCGCAGTTCCGTTCAGTCGGTGCGTTTACGCACGTGGCGGCTATGGCTCTCGTCACCAAGGACGTGCCGGCCTACCTCACTGTCACAGGTCAACCGGCTCACGCCGTGGGCCTGAACCTCGAAGGCATGAAGCGCCGCGGCTACGACAAGGCAACCATGCAGGCGCTGCGCAAGGCGTATCGCACGGTTTACCGGCAGGGCCTGCGTGCCGAGGAAGCGCTCGAGCAGCTGGCTCCGCTGCGCGCTGCCCACCCAGAAGTTGAGATGTTTGCGGCGTCGGTGGCGGATTCCCAGTGGGGCATCGTACGCGGCCGCAGCGGCCACGCTGACACCGAAGAGTGAGCCCGGGCGCGCCTGCAGAGCCCGCCTCCGAGGAACCACGACGTCTTAAAATTGGTCTCGTTGCCGGCGAGGCGTCCGGCGATCGCCTCGGTGCCGGGCTCATGCACGCCCTCGCGGCAGGAGCACCCGCCGGCGTGGCCTGTGAGTTTCTCGGCATCGGGGGCGAGCAGATGCTCGCGGCAGGGTTGCACTCCGTTGCGCCCATGGATCTTCTGAACGTCAACGGCTTTCGCGATCCGATCCTGAAGCTGCCGAGCCTGTGGCGCCTGCTGAAGCAGCTCACGGACGCCATGGTTGCTGCCGACGTCGACGTGTTCGTCGGTGTCGATTTCAACGTGTTCAATTTCCTGCTGGAAGGGCGGCTCAAGCGACGCGGATTGCGCACGGCACACTACGTGAGCCCGTCGGTATATGCCTGGCGTCGCGGACGCACCCGACGCGTCGCGCGTACCACCGATCTTCTGTTGTGCCTGTATCCCTTTGAGCCGGCCTTCTACGCGGCGACGGCCACGCGGGCCGAGTTCGTCGGCCACCCCCTCGCTGACGAGATTGCCCCAGACGCGGGCAGTGCGCAGGCGCAACAGCAGGCCCGGGCAGAGCTCGGCCTGCCCGCCGAGGGGCCTGTGCTTGCGGTGCTGCCCGGCTCCCGGGCGAGTGAAGTACGCCTGATGATGCCCTCGTTTGCGGGCGCAGCCACCGCGTTTGCGCACGCTCACGACGCACGCATCGTCATTCCATGCCTGCGACCGGCGCTGCGTGCGGAGATCGAGCAGGTGCTGGCGGCAGGCCCCGCGCTGCCGGTCACGTTGTACGACGGGGATGCACGCCGTGCGCTGACGGCATGCGACGTTGCCCTCGTGAAATCGGGGACGTCCACGCTGGAGGCCATGCTGCTGCACCGTCCCATGGTGGTCAGCTACCGGCTCGGGGCGGTCAGTTATCAACTGGCGCGGCGTCTCGTGCGCACCCAGCACATTGCCTTGCCGAATATTCTTGCCGGGGAAACCTGGGTACCCGAGTTCTGGCAGGACGCCGCCACGCCCGCGGCGCTGGCACAGGCCCTGACCGCTGAGTGGCGCGCGGTGCAGGATGACCCCACCCGTCTGCAACGTTTCGAGGCCATGCACGAGACGTTGCGACGCGATGCAGATGCAACCGCCGCGCGGGCCGTGCTAGGCTTGCTCACCGCGTCACGCTGACGCGGAAATTCACACAGGAGCGCCGAAACTCTGCAGCAGAGTCCCTCTTTTCAGTACGAATGGGCCCAGCAGGACTGGCTGCCGGCTCCCTGGGATGCGGCTCTGCAGGCCGGGGTGGACGAGGTTGGCATCGGCACGCTGGCGGGACCGGTGACGGCGGCGGCGGTGCTTCTCGATCCCGCGCGGCCTATCGACGGGCTGGGAGATTCCAAGGCCATCAGCCCGGCACGGCGGGAACGGCTGGCGGAAGATATCAGAGCCTGCAGCCTGGCCTGGGCCGTCGGCTGGGCCACGGTGACCGAGATCGATCGCATCAACATCCTCCAGGCGAGCCACCTGGCCATGCAGCGGGCCATAGCCGCCCTCACTGTCGAGCCGCGCCTCGTGCTCGTGGACGGTAACAAGACACCCAACTTGAGAGAGCCGGTGGTGGCTGTGGTGCAGGGAGACAAGCGCATTCCACAGATCGGCGCGGCTTCGATTCTCGCCAAGGTGGCGAGAGACCGGCACATGGCTGTGCTGGCCCGGCGTTTTCCGGGTTATGGCTTCGAGCAGCACAAAGGTTACGCCACGGCCGCCCACCGTCAGGCGCTGACGGAGCTTGGCGCCACGCCGCAGCATCGACGCAGCTTTGCGCCCGTGCGGGAGGCGCTGGCCACGGGCGCTCCGGACGATGTCGGGCAGAGATCGCTGCTCGCGGGAGTGGCCCCTTGACTGCCCCCGGCTTCGTGCATCTGCACGTGCACAGCGAGTATTCCCTCGCTGACAGCATTCTCAAGGTGGGAGACCTGATCGGTACCTGCGCGGACCGGCGTATGCCGGCAGTAGCGCTGACCGATATCAACAACCTCTTTGCGCTGGTGAAGTTCTACGAGCGTGCGCAGGCGGCGGGTGTTAAGCCCATCGTGGGTGCCGAGCTCAACGTGGTGGAGACAGACGCGCCGCAGGCGCAGGCGCAGCGCGTGGTGGCGCTGGCCATGAACGATACCGGCTATGGGAACCTCATCAGCCTGGTCTCCGGCGGTTACACCGATGCGGTGGAACGCGGCGTTGCCTCGGAAGCGCAGATTTTTGCCCGTAGTGACGGACTGATCTTTCTTTCAGGGGGCGTAGGCGGGCACCTGTGGCGGGCAGCCGCGGCAGGGGACGACGCGCAGGTGAGAGAAACCGTAACGCGCTGGCAGCGGGTGCTGGGCGATCGCTACTACCTGGCGCTGACGCGAACCGGGCGCGCGCAGGAAAACGCCGCCAACGCGCTGCTGCTGCGCGTCGCCAGCGCCTGCGGGTTGCCGGTGGTGGCAACCAACGATGTGTGTTTTCGCGACGCGGATGACTATGAGGCGCACGAAACGCGCGTCTGCATCCATGACGGGCACGTGCTGGACGATGCACGCAGGGAGCGCCGCTACAGCGAGCAGCAGTATCTGCGCAGCGCCGAGGAGATGGCGGCGCTGTTTGCCGACGTGCCCGCCGCGCTGGCCAATTCAGTGGAGATCGCCAAGCGCTGCAACGTGAACGTGAAGCTCGGCACCTACTACCTGCCGGACTATCCCATCCCGGACGGGCAGTCGCTGGAGACCTTTCTTCATCAGACCTCGCACGCGGGTCTGGACGACCGCATCGCCGCCCGGCACACGCCGCTGCAACATGATGTGTCTGCCTACCGGGACCGTCTCGCGTTCGAGCTGGACGTCATCAACCAGATGGGTTTTGCCGGTTACTTCCTGATTGTCATGGAGTTCATCGCGTGGGCCAAAGACAATGCGATCCCGGTGGGGCCCGGCCGCGGCTCAGGGGCAGGATCGCTGGTGGCGTACTGCCTCGGCATCACTGATCTCGATCCGCTCGACTACGATCTGCTGTTCGAGCGCTTCCTCAATCCCGAGCGTGTTTCCATGCCCGACTTCGACGTCGACTTCTGCATGGACGGCCGCGATCGGGTCATTGCCCACGTGAGTGAGCGCTACGGGCACGATGCCGTGAGCCAGATCATCACCTTCGGCACCATGGCGGCCAAAGCCGTGGTGCGTGATGTAGCCAGGGTGCAAGGTAAGCCATACGGCCTGGCGGATAAGTTGTCAAAGCTGATTCCCTTTGAAGTCGGC
>CAZYYJ010000135.1:0-7036 GCA_964651595.1 uncultured Pseudomonadales bacterium
TCTCAACGATCTTTACCGCCGGGTCATCAACCGCAACAACCGCCTCAAGCGTCTGCTGGATCTTGCTGCGCCCGACATCATCGTGCGCAACGAGAAGCGTATGCTGCAGGAGTCGGTGGACGCGCTGCTGGACAACGGTCGCCGCGGCCGTGTCATCACGGGTGCCAACAAGCGCCCGCTGAAATCGCTGGCCGACATGATCAAAGGCAAGCAGGGCCGCTTCCGCCAGAATCTCCTGGGCAAGCGGGTGGACTACTCCGGTCGTTCCGTGATCGTCGTGGGCCCCACCCTCAAGCTGCACCAGTGCGGCCTGCCCAAGAAGATGGCGCTGGAGCTGTTCAAGCCGTTCATCTTCGGCAAGCTGGAAGACCGTCAGCTCGCTACCACCATCAAAGCGGCCAAGAAGATGGTCGAGCGCGAGACCGCCGAGGTGTGGGACATTCTCGCCGAGGTGATCCGCGAGCATCCGGTGCTCCTGAACCGGGCGCCTACGCTGCACCGCCTGGGCATCCAGGCTTTCGAGCCGGTGCTGATCGAAGGTAAAGCCATACAGCTGCACCCGTTGGTGTGTGCCGCCTACAACGCCGACTTCGACGGCGACCAGATGGCCGTGCACGTGCCGCTCACGCTGGAAGCCCAGCTCGAGTCGCGGGCGCTGATGATGTCCACCAACAACATCCTCTCCCCTGCCAGCGGCGAGCCGATCATCGTCCCGTCGCAGGACGTTGTGCTGGGTGTGTACTACATGACCCGCGAGCGTGTGAATGCGCGCGGAGAAGGTCGTGTGTTTGCCGATGCCGAAGAAGTGCATCGTGCCTATCACTCCGGCCAGGTAGACCTGCACGCCAAAGTGAAAGCGCGCATCGAGGAGCGGGTGGCTGACGAGAACGGCAACGTGGAAACGCGCCGCTCGCTCTACGACACCACAGTGGGTCGTGCGCTGCTGTACAACATCGTGCCGAAGATGCTGCCGTTCGAGCTGGTGAACCGGCCCATGGGCAAGAAGCACATCTCCAACCTGATCAACAACTGCTACCGCCGTTGTGGTCTGAAGGACACGGTGATTTTTGCCGACCAGCTCATGTACACGGGCTTTGCGCACTCTACGGCGTCGGGTGCGTCCATCGGCGTGGAAGACTTTGTCATCCCCGACGAGAAGACCACCATCATCGGCGAAGCCGAGGCTGAGGTGGCCGACATCGAATCGCAGTACGCGTCGGGTCTGGTAACCCAGGGCGAGAAGTACAACAAGGTGGTCGACATCTGGTCCCGTGCCAACGACCTGGTGGCGCGCTCCATGATGGAAGGCATTTCCACCGAGACGGTGCAGAACCGCGAAGGCGAGGAAGAGCAGCAGGATTCGTTCAACTCGGTCTACATCTACGCCGACTCCGGCGCCCGGGGTTCCCCCGCGCAGATCCGTCAGCTTGCCGGCATGCGGGGGCTCATGACCCGCCCTGACGGCAGCATCATCGAGAACGCCATCACGGCTAACTTCCGTGAAGGCCTCACGGTGAACGAGTACTTCATCTCCACGCACGGTGCGCGCAAGGGTCTGGCCGACACGGCCCTGAAGACCGCCAACTCGGGGTATCTGACCCGTCGTCTGGTAGATGTGGCGCAGGACGTGGTGATCACCGAAATCGACTGTGGCACTGACGCCGGTCTCTACACCACGGCCATCATCGAAGGCGGTGACGTGGTCGAGCCCCTGGGCGATCGCGTGCTGGGTCGTATCGTCGCGCGCGACGTGCTGGATGCAGACGGCAAGACCTGCCTGATCCCCACGGGCACCATGATCGACGAAGCCTGGCTCGAACGGCTCGAAGAGATGGGCGTGGACGAGATGTGGGTACGCAGCGCCATCACCTGTGACACGTCCTACGGCGTGTGCGCCATGTGTTACGGACGGGATCTGGCCCGCGGTCATATCGTCAACGTGGGCGAGAGCGTGGGCGTCATCGCCGCGCAGTCCATCGGCGAGCCGGGTACCCAGCTCACCATGCGCACCTTCCACATTGGCGGCGCCGCTTCCCGGGCCACGGCTGTGGACAACATCCAGGTCAAGCACGGCGGCGGTGTGCGGTTGCACAACCTCAAGACCGTCGAGCGCGAAACCGGTGAGCTGGTGGCAGTGTCCCGCTCCGGGGAAATTGCCGTCGCGGACGATCACGGCCGCGAGCGCGAGCGTTACAAGCTGCCCTACGGCGCATTGATCACCGTCACCGACGGTGTTGAGGTGGAAGCCGGCCAGGTAATTGCCCAGTGGGACCCGCACACGCACCCGATCGTCGCCGAGGTGGCGGGCACGGTGCAGTTCGTGGAAATGGAAGAAGGCCTTTCGGTCAATCGCCAGACAGACGAGCTCACGGGTCTCACCAGCATCAGCGTGCTGGATCCGAAAGACCGGCCGAGTGCAGCGAAAGACCTGCGTCCGGCCATCCGGCTGCTGGACAGCAAGGGTGAGCAGATGAACCTGCCCGGGACTGACGTGCCGGCCAACTACTACCTGCCCAGCAACGCGGTGCTGAATCTCGAGGACGGCGCCAAGATCACCGTCGGCGAGATCATCGCGCGGATTCCGCAGGAAGGCTCCAAGACCCGCGACATCACGGGTGGTCTGCCGCGGGTGGCCGATCTCTTCGAGGCACGTAAGCCGAAAGAGCCCGCGATCCTCGCGGAAGCCACCGGCACGGTCAGCTTCGGCAAGGAGACCAAGGGCAAGCGCCGCCTCGTGGTGACACCGCCGGACAGCGATCCGGTGGAAACGCTCATACCGAAGTGGCGCACGATCGGCGTGTTCGACGGCGAGCAGGTGGAGAAGGGTGAGATCGTCTGTGACGGTCCCATGAGCGCCCACGACATCCTGCGCCTGAAAGGCGTCGAGGAGCTGGCGAAGTACATCGTCAACGAGATCCAGGAGGTCTATCGCCTGCAGGGTGTGACCATCAACGACAAGCACATCGAGGTGATCGTTCGCCAGATGCTGCGCAAGGTGGAGGTCACCAGCTCCGGCGAGTCGGAGCTGATTCGCGGTGAGCAGCTCGAGTACACGCAGATCCGTGACATCAACGCGGCGCTGTCCGCCGAAGGCCGCGAACCTGCAGGTTTCCAGCGCGTGCTGCTGGGGATCACGAAGGCATCGCTTGCCACCGAGTCTTTCATCTCTGCAGCCTCCTTCCAGGAGACGACGCGGGTGCTGACGGAAGCGGCGGTGACGGGCAAGCAGGATTCTCTGCGCGGCCTGAAGGAAAACGTCGTGGTTGGCCGCCTCATTCCCGCAGGCACCGGCCTCACCTATCACGCCGACCGCAAGCGCCGGCGCGAAGAGGAGCTGGCCGGCACCATGGGGCCGTCAGCGGACGAGGTCGAGCAGGCGCTCACCGAGGCCCTGTCGGCGCAGAGCGAAGCTTCCGCGGAAGACGAAGAGTAGGGCAACGCCGGCCCCGGCCGGCGTTCGCTTGTCCTTGTAAATAGCCGGGGCGTGCCTATAATGCGCGCTCCCTGCTGCCCGGGCTGAGCCCGGGTGGCCGAACGAGAGGATACGAACAACCGATGGCAACCATCAGCCAGCTTGTGCGCAAGCCGCGCAAGCGCAAGGTCACCAAAAACATCGTGCCGGCCCTGCAGGCCTGCCCGCAGCGCCGTGGCGTATGCACGCGTGTGTACACCACCACGCCAAAGAAGCCGAACTCCGCCCTGCGCAAGGTATGCCGTGTGCGCCTTACCAACGGCTACGAGGTAACTTCCTATATCGGTGGCGAGGGCCACAACCTGCAGGAGCACTCGGTGGTGCTGATTCGCGGTGGGCGGGTCAAGGACCTGCCCGGCGTGCGTTACCACACCGTGCGCGGCACACTGGATACGTCCGGCGTCGCAGACCGTAAGCAGGGCCGTTCCAAGTACGGCACCAAGCGACCGAAGTAAATCAACTCACAATTTTCTCAGTAAGGCCGGGCGCAAGTTCCGGGCAACCTGAAGCAAGGAGAACCAGATGCCACGCCGCAGAGTCGTTGCGAAGCGCGAAATCCTTCCCGATCCGAAGTATCACAACCAGACGGTTGCCAAGTTCATCAACCACGTCATGGTCAGCGGCAAGAAAGCCGTGGCCGAGCGTATCGTCTACGGCGCCTTCGACCGTATCCAGGCCCGTGACCACAACGACCCCGTTGAGGTCTTCGACAATGCGCTGGAGAACATCGCGCCGGCAGTGGAAGTGAAGTCCCGCCGCGTTGGTGGTGCCACCTATCAGGTGCCGGTGGAGGTGCGCGCCTCCCGCCGTCAGGCCCTGGCCATGCGCTGGCTCGTCGACAGCGCGCGCAACCGCAGCGAGAAATCCATGGCCGCCCGCCTTGCCGGTGAGCTGATGGACGCTTCCGAAGGCCGCGGTTCGGCGGTGAAGAAGAAAGAAGATACGCACCGCATGGCGGATGCGAACAAGGCGTTCGCGCACTACCGCTACTAGCTTGAGCGGGGAAAGCCCCGCTAGCTCCTCGAGAGGCCGCCATGCCACGCTCCACGCCCATCACCAGGTATCGCAACATTGGTATCGTGGCGCACGTGGACGCGGGGAAAACCACGACCACCGAACGGGTGCTGTTCTATACCGGTCTTTCGCACAAGATCGGTGAAGTGCACGATGGCGCGGCCACCATGGACTGGATGGAGCAGGAACAGGAGCGGGGTATCACCATTACCTCGGCTGCCACCACCTGCTTCTGGCGGGGAATGACCCAGCAGTTCGACGAGCACCGCATCAACATCATCGACACGCCCGGGCATGTGGACTTCACTATCGAGGTGGAACGCAGCCTCCGGGTGCTGGACGGCGCCGTGGTGGTGTTCTGCGGCACGTCAGGCGTAGAGCCGCAATCGGAAACGGTCTGGCGCCAGGCCAACAAGTACGAAGTGCCGCGCATCGTGTTCGTCAACAAGCTCGACCGGCAGGGGGCCGATTTCCTGCGCGTGGTGGAGCAGATCCGCGAACGCCTCGGCGCCAGTCCCGTGCCCGTCCAGCTGGCGATCGGCGCAGAAGAGAACTTCCGCGGCGTCATCGATCTCATCCGCATGAAAGCGATTCTCTGGAACGAAGCCGATCAGGGGCTCACTTACGAGGAAGAGGACGTGCCGGCGGAGCTTGCGGACGACGCTGAGTACTGGCGCGAGCAGATGGTGGAAGCGGCTGCTGAAGCCAACGAGGAGCTGATGGAAGCGTACCTCGAAGACGGCGAGCTCACCGACGAACAGATCAAGGCGGGCCTGCGTATCCGCACCCTCGCCAACGAGATTGTGCCCGCGTTGTGTGGCTCGGCGTTCAAGAACAAAGGCGTGCAGGCCATGCTGGACGCGGTCATCGAATACCTGCCGGCGCCCACGGAAGTGAAAGCCATCGAAGGCACGCTGAAAGACGACAGCCTTGCCGAGCGTCCCGCGGACGATGAAGCACCTTTTGCGGCGCTGGCTTTCAAGATCGCCACCGATCCGTTTGTCGGCACCCTCACGTTCTTCCGCGTTTACTCGGGTGTGCTCAGCACCGGCGATCAGGTCTTCAACCCGGTGAAAGGCAGGAAAGAGCGCATCGGCCGCATGGTGCAGATGCACTCGAACAACCGTAACGAGATCAAGGAAGTGCGCGCCGGAGACATCGCCGCGGCGATCGGTCTCAAAGACGTGACCACCGGCGATACGCTGTGTGCACAGGACAAGGTCATCACCCTCGAGCGCATGGAATTTCCTGATCCGGTCATCTCCGTGGCGGTGGAACCGCGCTCGGTGGCCGACCAGGAAAAAATGGGCGTGGCGCTCAGCAAGCTCGCCCAGGAAGACCCTTCCTTTCGCGTCGCCACCGACGAGGAGAGCGGCCAGACCATCATCTCCGGCATGGGCGAGCTGCACCTCGACATCATCGTCGACCGCATGAAGCGCGAGTTCAGCGTGGAGGCCAACATCGGCAAGCCGCAGGTGGCCTACCGCGAGACAATCCGGGCGAGCGTGGAGCAGGAAGCGAAGTTCGTGCGGCAGACCGGCGGCCGGGGCCAGTATGGTCACGTGTGGGTGAAGTTGGAACCGTTCCGCGACGAAGACGGCGGTTTTGCTTACGAATTCATCGATGAGATTGTCGGCGGCGTCATTCCGCGGGAGTACATCCCCGCTGTGAACAAGGGCATCCAGGATCAGATGCAGAACGGCGTCATTGCCGGCTATCCACTGATCGGCGTGCGTGCCACGCTCTACGACGGCTCGTTCCACGATGTGGATTCATCGGAGATGGCCTTCAAGATTGCCGGCTCCATGGCGCTGCGCGAAGGCGCGCAGAACGCGGAGCCGGTGCTGCTGGAACCCGTCATGGACGTGGAAGTGGTCACCCCCGAAGACTATATGGGCGACGTCGTGGGTGACCTGAACCGGCGCCGGGGGGTGATCTCCGGCATGGACGAGAATCCCGCCGGCAAGGTGGTGCGTGCAGAAGTGCCGCTTGCGGAAATGTTCGGTTACTCCACCGACCTGCGCTCTTCCACGCAGGGGCGCGCCACCTACACCATGGAATTCAGTGATTACGCGGAAGTGCCAGCGGCCATTTCCGACCGTATAACCAGCCGCTGAGACTAAACGCGAAACCCAAGAAAGGACCGACCGATGGCCAAAGAGAAATTTGAGAGAACGAAACCGCACGTTAACGTTGGGACGATTGGCCACGTTGACCATGGTAAGACGACGTTGACGGCGGCGTTGACGAAGGTTTGTGCGGAAGTTTTTGGCGGCGAGATGCGCGACTTTGACCAGATCGACAATGCCCCTGAAGAGCGCGAGCGTGGAATTACGATTGCGACGTCGCACGTTGAGTACGAGTCTGATAAGCGTCATTACGCGCATGTGGACTGCCCCGGACACGCGGACTATGTGAAGAACATGATCACGGGTGCGGCGCAGATGGACGGAGCGATTCTGGTGGTGAGCGCGGCGGACGGGCCGATGCCGCAGACACGCGAACACATTCTGCTGGCGCGCCAGGTGGGTGTGCCGTACATCCTGGTGT
>CAZYYJ010000136.1:0-7003 GCA_964651595.1 uncultured Pseudomonadales bacterium
ACCCTGCCCACCACCGGCCGGGACCGCATGCTGGCAGTGGATATCTCCGGCAGCGTGGCGACCGAAGACATGGAAGTGAACGGTCAGTATCTGGACCGGCTCACGGTCGTGAAAGGCGTCATCGCCCAGTTTGTAGATGCCCGGCAGGGCGACCGCATCGGGCTCGTTCTTTTCGGCACCAACGCCTATCTGCAGGCACCGCTCACCTTCGACACGAAGAGCGTGAACCGGCTGCTGATCGAAGCGCCGGTGGGCATCGCCGGGGGCAAAACCGCGATCGGCGATGCCATCGGTCTTGCAGTGAAACGCCTGCGCCTGCGACCCCAGCAGGACAAGGTGCTCATCCTGCTTACGGACGGCGCCAACAATGTCGGTGAGATTGCGCCGGTCAAAGCCGCTGAGCTTGCTGCCTTTGACGGCATCAAGATCTACACGATCGGCGTGGGCGCCGACGAGATGCGCATGCCCAGCCTGTTCGGCTCGCTCGGCAGGCTTACCAACCCTTCCGCTGATCTGGATGAAGACACGCTCACCAGCATCGCCCGCACCACCGGCGGCCGCTATTTCCGCGCCCGCGACACGCAGAACCTGCTGCAGATCTACGAGCTGATCGATGAGCTCGAACCCATTGATCAGGATCCCGAAACCTACCGCCCCATCCAGGCGCTGTACTTCTGGCCCCTCACCGGCGCCGTCGGTGCTTTCGCGGTGCTGCTCGTGACCGGACTGTTCGGAGGTCGCCGTGGGCTTTGAAGAGTTTCACTTTCTGCGCCCCTGGTGGCTCGCGGCGATGGTGCCGCTGGCGGTGCTGATCTGGCTGTGGGTCCGCCGGCACCGCACGGGATCGGGCTGGGAGACCAGCATCGACCCGGGCCTGCTGGCTGTGCTGCTGCAGGACAACCAGCGCCAGGCGGGGCGCTGGCTCGGCCTGCTGGTGGCGCTGGGCCTGGCCCTCGCGTGCCTCGGGCTGGCGGGGCCCACGTGGCAGAAGCTGCCACAGAACGTGGAGCAGAAGCAGGACACCCTCATCATCCTGCTCGATCTGTCACTGTCCATGCTTGCCGAAGACGAGCAGCCGTCGCGGGTCGAACGGGCACGTCAGGAAATCACCGACATTCTACGCACCCGTCAAGAAGGCCAGACAGCACTGATTGCCTACGCCGGCGACGCTCATGCGGTGGTGCCCCTCACCGACGACGTCGCCACCATCGAAAACCTGCTGTTTTCGCTGGGCCCAGAGATCATGCCGGTCGCAGGCAGCAACCCCGGTCACGGTCTGGAGCTCGCCGAGGAACTGTTCACAAATGCCCGCACGCTGCAGGGACGGCTGCTGCTGGTCACCGATGGTGTCGACGACATTTCCAGCGTGACGCGCCATGCCGATCCATCGTTCCCCATCTCCGTGCTTGGCATCGGCACTCCCGGAGGCGGCGCCATTCCTCTCGATCGATTCAACCAGCGCGGGCAGTTTCTGCGCACACAGGAAGGCAATCAGGTCATCGCTCAGCTCGACGAGCAACGCCTGGACGAAGTGGCACGCCTGTCTCATGGACGCTACGCTCGCGCCGTGGTGGGCGATACTGACATCAACTACGCGCTGGGCACCCCGCTGCCGGGCGAAGACGAGACGATCGAGGTGGAACGGGAATTCGATACGTGGTTCGACCAGGGCCACTGGGTGACACTGCTGTTGATTCCGCTTCTTTTGTACAGCTTCCGTCGCGGCGTTCTGATCGGCGTGGGGGCGCTTGCGCTGCTGCCAGCCGATCCCGTGTACGCAGCGCCGCCAGCCGAGGCGCCGCCTTCCGCCTTCGCCACGGGCCTCAGCGAGGCCTGGGCAAGCTTGTGGCTGAGAGACGATCAACGGGGTCATCAGAAGCTGCGGCGCGGGCAACCGGAACAAGCTGTACCGCTGTTTGAAGATCACGCCGACTGGCAGGCCGTGGCGCGGTACCGCAGCGGAGAATACGCCACGGCCCTGCGCGGGTTCACCAGCGACCCTTCGGTAACCGGCCTGTACAACAGCGGCAACAGCCTGGCGCGGCTCGGCGAATACGAAGCCGCCATTGCCGCCTACGCCGAAGCGCTGGAACGCGAACCCGGGCATGCGGACGCGGAGTTCAACAAAGCCCTCGTGGAACGCCTCCTGGAAGAGCAGCAGGCGGCTCAGGAGCAGAATCAGGACCAGGAATCGCAGGCCAACAACGAAGACAGCGAGACGCAGCAGAATCAGCAGGAGCAGCAGCAGGACGGCTCTGAGAACCAGGACCCGGGGGAAGACGCCGAGGAACGGCGCCAGCAGGAAGAGCAGCAGGCCCAGCAGGAACAGCAGGAAGGCCAAGAGCAACAGCTGGCGGAGGTGCAGGAAGACGAGGCGACCCGCGACGAGAAACAGGAAGCGCTGGAGCAATGGCTGAGACGGGTGCCAGACGACCCGGGCGGATTGCTGCGCCGCAAATTCTCACATGAAACCCGCCAGCGGCTGCGCCGCGGCGACTACGACAACCGACGCCAGGAGAAGATCTGGTGAGATGCATCGCGCTGCTGAGTCTCGCCGCGCTGTTTGTCGCGAGCGGCGCCCAGGCAGCCGTCTCGGCCCAGCTTTCCGCCCAGGATATCGACGAGTTGGAAGCGGTGCGGCTCATCATCAAAGCCAGCGAGACGCGGCAGGCCGAAAGTCTCAACCTGGAAGCGCTCGAGAAAGACTTCCATGTCATGGGCACCAACACCAGCAGCCAGTACCGGTTCATCAACGGGCGCGAGCAGAGCTGGGTGGATTACCAGATAAACCTGCAACCCAAACGCACGGGCACGCTGGTGATTCCACCGATCCGCGTCGGCAACGACGTGACGCCTTCCCTGACGCTGCGGGTGCGCCCATTGTCTGACGCGACCCGGCGCCAGATCGACGATCTGGTGTTTTTCGAAAACGAATTGTCGTCCCGCTCCGTGTACGTGCAGAGTCAGCTCGTGCTCACGCGCCGGTTGCTGTACGCCAACGGCGTGCAGCTGTACAGCGACCTGCCAGGCGCGCCGGAGATTCCCGATGCGGTGGTGCTGGTGCTGGGCGAGACCTCCACCGGCTCGACCCTGCGCCAGGGCCGCAGCTACGGGGTGCTCGAGCAGCGCTATGCCATCTTTCCGGAGACGAGCGGCGAGCTGGACATCCCGGGAATCAGCGTGACCGCAAGCGTGCAGATGGTCGACGGCGGGCGCCGTTCGCGCAAAGGCGTGCGCGTGAGCACGCCGGACGAAACCGTCACCGTACGCCCGGTACCCGCGGCCTTTCCCGTCGACCAGCCGTGGCTGCCGGCCATGAACGTGGAACTGCATCAGGAGCTGACGCCACGCACGGGGCACATGGTGGGCGACACGCTCACCCACGAGCTGCTGGTGCACATCACCGGCAACCTGGGTTCTGCGGCCGCACCGCAGCCGCTGGAGCTGGACGACGTCGCCTTCCGTCAGTACCCGCAGGCGCCCGTGATCAACGACGATACCAACGCGGCCCGCGTGATGGGCTCGCGGTTGCAAACCACTTCGGTCGTGCCCCTGGCGCCAGGCCCCAGCGAGCTGCCGGGACAGACGATCTACTGGTGGGACACGGAGGCGGATGAGCTGCGCGTCAGCACCACACCGCCGCTGCGCCTGCGCGTGGGCGGCACCGCAGCCGTCACGCCGCAGGACAACACCACCGAAGCCAGTGTCCCACCCAGCGCGACACCACGGGCAACGCGCGAGACAGGCACCGCGCTGGGCGCGGTCGTGAATGCGCTCGTGCAGTTTCTGACGGCTTCGACCACGCTCGTCTACGGCGCAATCGCCCTGCTCATCGCCATTGCTGCCAGTCTGTTGTGGCGATCACGGTGGTTGCACGACTTATGGGCCCGGCGGGTTCAGCGAGCCGATGCCCAGGCAATTGCGCCTGGGCGCCTCGCGGAGGTGTTTGCCGATCCCGCACCCCGTACGCAACACACACGGCTGGGGCGCTACCTTGCGGACGTGCTGCGCACCCAACCTGCGGATGCACGCATCCGCTTTGCCGCTGCCTTTCCCGAGGCAGCGCCCCTGCTCCGGCGCCTGGAGGCAGCCGCCTTCGGGGATCCGGCGACGCTTGCCCCCGGTGATGATGCGCTGGCAGCGGACGAGCAGCGCCGCTTGCAGCGCCTGCTGGCCCAGGCAGGGCGCAGCAGCCAACGATCAGTCTCCGCCGTGCGCGATCCGCTGCCGCCGTTGTTTGCTCACGAGACGCCCTAGGCCCCCGCCAACGCTTTCGTCACTATCTCGTAGAGGTCTTTCGACATCTCACCCTGCGCCAGCGTGTCCAGCGCGTCGCGCATGAGACGCTGCCGCGACGCATCATAGCGCCGCCACCGCGTCAGCGGCGTGGCCAGACGCGACGCCAGCTGCGGGTTGCGCGCATCCAGGCGCTGCACCGCATCGGCCAGGAAGACATAACCTGAGCCGTCCCGCGCGTGAAAGCGCTCGTGGTTGTACATGCCGAAGGCGCCGAACAGCGCCCGGACGCGATTTGGATTTTTCAGCTCGAACGCTTCGTGCTGTTCGAGAGCGCGCATGCGGTCCAGCGACGTTTCACCGCTCTGCGCCTGCAGGCTGAACCAGAGATCCACCACCAGCGCTTCCTGCCGCCAGCGCGCGAAGAAGTCATTCAGCAACTCGTCGCGGGTCGACGGTGGAAAGCCCGGCTGGTTGACGGCTACCGCCAGCGCGGCTCGCCGATCTGTCAGGTTGTCGGCCCCGGCGTAGTGCGCCTGCACGGCCGTTGCCTGCGCTTCTGCGGGCAGCGTCCGTACCAGGTTTGCGAGCGCCAGGTTAGCAAGGCTTCTGGCGGCCATGCCGGCCGCATCCGGCTGGTATGTGGTCTCGGTGTGGAAGCGCGCGTAGATGTCGTGCCACAGCGTCGGGTCCCGCTCTGCCACCGCCTGCTGTGCGGCGCGCCGCGTGGCAAGCACCGCATCAACATCCACCGTAGCGAGCTGCTCGAACAGGTAGTTAGGGTCCGGCACCGGCAGCATGGTGGCTGCCAGCAGCAGCGCATCCGGCGAATCTTCCGTCAGCGTCTGCCGGGCAATCTCGCAGACGAGCGCAGGCAGCGCCTCGTCCGTAAGCCCCGGACCGAAGTGTGCCACCCACAAAGACTGCAACGAGTCCCAGCGCACGAAGCCGTCGGTGTCGTGCTGGGCCAGGAAGGCAAGCTCCGATTCCGGGCGCACAAACGTCACTTTGACCGGCGCAGAAAAGCCGCGCAGAAAGCTCACCACCGGTTGTGCTGCAAGCTCCGTGACGTTCAGTGTCGCCTGCGCCTCGCGCAGCTCCAGCAGCAGCGTGCGACCACCCTCTTCCAGGCGCCAGGCCGACTCGGAAGCGATCTGGGACGGGGTAAGTGCCAGGGGACCGGCAGAGCTCAACAGGCCCAGCTCGATGGGCATGTGGAACGGCAGTTTCTCCGCCTGGCCGGGCGTTGGCGGGCAACTCTGACGGATGATCAACGACAAGGTGCCGTCCCCAAACGTCTGCTCTACCACCAGTTCCGGGGTACCTGCCTGGTCGTACCAGCGCTTGAACTGGGACAGCTCCACGCCGCCGGCTTCGGCCATGACGTCGGTGAAATCGTCGGTGGTGGCGGCTGAGCCGTCGTGGCGGTCGAAGTACAGGTCCGACCCGGCACGAAAGCGTTCATCCCCCAGCAGCGTGCGATACATGCGCACAACCTCCGCCCCTTTCTCGTAGATGGTGGTGGTGTAGAAGTTGGAGATCTCGATGTAGGAAGCGGGCCGCACGGGATGCGCGAGCGGGCCGGCGTCCTCCGCAAACTGCACCGAGCGCAGAAAACCCACGTCCTCAATGCGCTTCACCGCGGCGGAATTCATGTCCGAGCTGAACTCGGCGTCGCGGAATACGGTGAAACCCTCTTTCAGACTGAGCTGAAACCAGTCGCGGCAGGTCACCCGGTTACCCGACCAGTTGTGGAAATACTCGTGCGCCACCACCGCTTCCACCCGCTGATAGGCCGCGTCGGTGGCCGTATCGGGCGATGCCAGCACGCAGGAGGTGTTGAAGATGTTGAGACCTTTGTTTTCCATGGCACCCATGTTGAAGTCTTCGACTGCAACGATCATGAAGATGTCCAGATCGTATTCGCGGCCGAAGCGCTCCTCGTCCCAGCGCATGGAACGCTTGAGCACGTCCATCGCGTAACCGCACTGACCAATGTTGTGCGCCTCCGAGAAGATCTGCAGCGTGACTTCACGGCCGCTCATGGTCGTGAACGAGTCTTCCAGCACTTCCAGATTGCCGGCCACCAGGGCAAAGAGATAGCTCGGTTTCGGGAACGGGTCTTCCCACGTGACCGCGGTGCGGCCATCCTCTCGAACCTCTTCGGCGATCTTGTTGCCGTTGGACAGCAGGTTCGGGTAGCGATCGCCATCGGCCACGATCGTGGTACGAAACTGTGCCAGCACGTCCGGCCGGTCCTGGTAGTACGTGATCTTGCGAAACCCCTGGGCTTCACACTGCGTGCAGTACATCTGGCTGGATCGGTACAAACCCTCCAGCGCCGTGTTCTCTTCCGGGCGGATGCGGGTGGTGATGGCTACTTCGTGGCGTTCGCCGAGGCCGTGCAGCGTGAGCCCAGTCTCCGTCAACGTGTAAGCGTTATCAGACAGCGTCTGTCCGTCCACGGTGAGAGCCATCAGCTCCAGTTCCTCACCGTCGAGCTCGAGCATGGTGGCACCCGCATCCTGGCGCTGTACCGTGAGCGTGCTGTGCACAACCGTTTCACCGTCGCGGATGTCGAACTCGAGGGCCACGGCCTCCGTGCGATAGGCGGGCGCCGAATAATCACTCAGAAAAATTGGCTTGGGTTGCTCAATATTCAATGACTTATAGCTCCATTTGAATGTTGTTTCTTAATTCTGGTCGAACAACGACAGCTGTCCGCCGGTTTCCGCCGGGCTCTGCTCGTTCGGTGTCAGGGCCTCGC
>CAZYYJ010000137.1:0-6923 GCA_964651595.1 uncultured Pseudomonadales bacterium
AAGCTGCGCCGACGTCATTGCCTCCCGTGGCAGTGCCGGGGACAGGCGCCCGGCACACATCACCGCGATACGGTCGGCCAGCAGTGTCAATTCGTCCACGTCCTGCGTGATCAGCAGTATCGCCATGCCCCCGGCCGCGGCTTTCAGCAGCGCCTGGTGCACGAAGCGCGTAGCGGCCAGGTCGATGCCCCAGGTGGGGTTGTTGCACACCAGCACGGCAGGGTTTGCCAGCAGCGCGCGGCCAATGAGGAATTTCTGCAGGTTGCCGCCCGACAGCGCCTTCGCCGGTGTGGCCGGCGTTGCCCCACGCACGTCGAATCGCTGAATGATGTCGTGACACTCGGTGGTGAGCCGCGCGTCCCGGATCCATGCGCCGTGGGCATCCCCCGTCGTCATGAGCAGGTTGTCGCGGAGCGTCATCTCCGGGACGCAACCGTTTTCGTGGCGCTCTTCCGGGGTGATTGCGAGAGCCGCTCCGGAGGGGGCGTCGATGTGCCCGTCGGTGAGCAGGCGCGGGTCGAGGAGCGCGTCGTTGATGGCCGCCTGGCCCTGGCCCGCAACGCCACCGATACCGACAATTTCCCCGGTGCCGACGGTAAACGACACGTCTCTCAGCGGGATACGGTGCGCGGCGGCGCTGTGTGTTGCTACAGCCGTGAAGGTCAGGGCCGCGGGACCAGGCGTGCCTGATGTCGGTTGGAGTGGTTCCGGTGGGCGCTTGCCGACGATCAGCTCGGCCAGCTGCCCGCTCGTCAAGCTGTCGGCTTCGGCGTGGGCGACAACCCGTCCCCGACGCAGCACCGTCACCTCGTCGGCGGTATGCAGCGCCTCGTCCAGCTTGTGCGTGATGAGCAGAATGCCATAACCCTGCCGGGCCAGGTTGCGCAGCGCAGCGAGCAGGCGCACCGCCTCCGCGTCCGTGAGCACGCTGGTCGGCTCGTCGAGGATCAGCAGCGACGGCTCGTCCAGGAGCGCGCGGAGAATCTCCACCTGCTGCTTCTCACCGGCCGTGAGATCCTGCACCGGCACATCCGGTCGCAGAGAGGTGTGCATGAGGGCCTGCAGTGGCGCCGTGCGTGTGTCCCAGTCGAAGGCGGCGCCGGCAGACAGCTCGAGATTGTCTGCCACGCTCAGCTCGTCCACCAGGGAAAAATGCTGAAACACCATGGCGATGCCGCGCTCGCGCGCGGCGCGCGGGGAGGGCAGGGTGACGGGCTTGCCGCGCCAGAAAAAAGTACCGGCGTCCGGTTGCTCCACGCCGTAGATGCAGCGCATCAACGTGGACTTGCCGGCGCCATTTTCGCCGAGCACACAATGTACGGAGTGTGAGCTGAGGTTGAGATCGACCCCGTCGTTGGCAACGGTGTCGCCGTAGCGTTTGCAAAGGCCGGCGACGCGCAGCAGCGGCGCCGCGGCGCTACTCACCGTAGTTGAGCTGCCACTCGTGTTGCTTGCGCATGTCTTCGGCATAGCCGAGCCAGCGGGTCGCCTGCCGCTTGGTGCCGTCGAAGCTGCGGGCTTTGCGCAGCGCGGCGAAGCTGTCCTTGAATTTCTCCTGTTCGGCAAAGGCGATGCCCAGCATCAGCCAGGCTTTGCCCGGCTCATCCAGGCCGCCGTCTATCGCCGCCTCCAGGGCCGTTTCCGCGGCGTCCCACGCGCCCTGCTCGATGTGCAGGTTGGCTACCCGCAGCAACGGGTCACCTTTCTGCTCAAGCTCTGCCAGCTCGGTGAACGCGGCGACGGCAGCGTCATGCTCACGGGCGCTCACCCACGCGTTGGCCAGCATGCGGACGTAGGTATCGTCGCGCGGCAGCAGCGTTTTCCCGAACGCCGCTTCCATCAGCCGCGCAGCGTGCTCGGGAATGCCGCGGGCGACCGCCAGCTGCACCATGGATTTGATGGAAGCTTCCTTCTCCAGCACGCCGCTCAGCCAGGCCAGACGCAGCGTTGCGAGCGCCCGCGCCTCGTCTTCGAGCAGCACGTAAACGCTGGCAAGCTGCTCCCAGTAGCCCGGCTTGTCCGGCCAGCCACTGATCATGCGCTGCAGGGTGCCGGCCGCCGCTTCGAAGGCCTTCAGCTCGAAGTGTGCCGCCGTCAGCAGCTGGTACCAGCTTTCTCTGGGCGTATCCGCAGCGGCAATGGCCATTTCCGCGTAGGGAATGGCTTCTTCGTAGCGCTTGGTCTGCGCGTAGATGTTGGCCATGAACATCATCTGCGCAGGGGAGGGGTCCTCCAGCGTCTCGAACCACGTGGCGGCAAACTCCAGTGCCTGGTCGAACTCCCCCTGCGCCGCGTGCAGCTGAGCGACCATGTAGCCGACGTTGTACTTCACCTGCTCGGGCAGCTTGTTCAGCGCCAGGCTCTCCTTGAGGTGCACGATGGCGTCGTCGAAACGCTCCGCCGCCATCTCCGCGTAGCCGAGCATCTGCAACGTCAGGGCCCGGTCCAGCGAATCGTCTTTCACGGCACCCAGCAGTTCGGTGAGCGTCGCCAGGGCACCTTCGATGTCGTTTGCGCCCATCTGTTCCTGGGCATCGGTGAGCTTGTTGTAGGTTTTGGTGGTCACGGAGTCGGCCAGCACAACCGGTGCAGGCAGCGCCGTGATCAGCACCAGCAGAACCGTGATCAGACGTAGCGCCATGTCAGCCCTCCAGCTTGAATTCGATGGTCTGCTTGGCCCTCTGCGCCACCGGCGAGCCGTCCACCATCTTGGGGCGGAATTTCCAGCGCTGCATGGCGGCGATGGCGGCATCGTCGAAAAGGCGCGGAGGATCGGATTCCATGACCTTGGCGTTCGACACGGTGCCGTCCGGGCGAATCAGCACTTCCATGGTGACCCAGCCTTGAATGCGCGCCTGTTTGGCGCGCCGCGGGTAGGCCGGCGCGACGCGCACCACGGGGATCACATCGGTGTCGAAGCCCGCCAGGCCCTGGCCCGCCGTGAGGGTGCCCAGATAGGGGCCCTGCCCATCACCCACCGGGATGCCGATGGTTGGCATGTTCATGTTGAGGTTGGCGTTGACCGTGTCGATGTCGGCAGAGAAGTCCGGTGTGTCGGGCGCCTCCTCCGGTGGCGGCGGCGGTTCCGGGATGCGCCGGTCCTTGGTCTGGACGTCGTCGTCCGCCGGATCGATGCGAACGAAGTTGAGATAGGCGTGGGAACGATCGGGTTTTTCGAAGATGCCGTCGTTACGCACCAGCACGTTCATGAACCAGAACAGGCTCAACGCCGCAAACACCGCGGCGCCGAGCAGCGCGAACTGCTTTGCCGCGATCACGATTCGTCCGTGGCCACCGAAACGCTGGTCGCACCCGCCAGGCGCGCCTGATCCATCACGTCGATGAGGGTCTCGGTGTTGGACAGGGCATCGGCGACAATGATCACAGCCGCGCCGGGGCTCTCGGCCAGACCTTTCTCGACGTTGGCGCGCACGGCGCGCTTGTCGACCTGGCGCTTTTCGATCCAGATCTGGTTGTTGGCTGCGATGCCGATCTGGATGGAAGAGGAATCCGTGGGTACTGCGGTCTCCGCGTCGGGTCGCGTGACGTCCACGCCGGCTTCTTTGACGAAGGTGGAGGTGACAATGAAGAAGATGAGCATGATGAACACCACGTCCAGCATGGGCGTGAGGTCGATCTGGCTTTCATCGTCGTCGTCGGTGAAAAAACGTGAGGATTCGGCCATGGGGTCAGTCTCTCGAAAACAGTTTGTCGATGTTCATGAGCTCGCGCTTGTAGCGGCGCTCCAGATGGGTGGCGAACGGAATGCCGGCAAGGGCGACGACCATGCCCGCCATGGTGGGAATGGTTGCAGCGCTGACCCCGTTGGCCATGGCCCGCGGGTTGCCTGAACCCATGGAAGCCATGACCTCGAAGACCTGGATCATGCCCGTAACCGTGCCCAGCAGGCCGAACATGGGTAACAGGGCGATGAACGCAGGGATGACCTTCAGGCGGTTGCTCATGGCGCAGTCGAGCTCGGAGATGAGCTGCGTTCGCTGATACTCCGCAAACCAGGACGTGCGGTCCGGTCGCGCCGTCCAGGTGTCCAGCCTCTGCCTGCGATCCCGGGGATACTCGATGGTGAAGTACCACAGCCGCTCCAGCACGAACCACCACAGCAGGCCCGTCAGGGCGAGAATGCCCCAAAGCACAGTGCCGCCTTTGTCCATGAAGTCGATGAAGCCGTACTGCAGTTCCAGCATGGGGCTAAGCCTTCGCCAGCCGCGCTTCGGCCATCGCTTCGGCTTTCTGCGCCATCATGCCGGCCGCCTGCTCACCAATCATCTTGCTGAGCTGGGTCGAGCGCCCGTTCAGAAAGCTGTGAAACAGCAGCAGCGGGATTGCTGCGCACAGGCCCAGCACGGTGGTGATCAACGCCGTGGATATGCCCCCGGCCATCAGCTTGGGATCGCCCGTACCGAACAGGGTGATCATCTGGAAGGTTTCGATCATGCCGGCCACGGTGCCGAGCAGCCCCATCAACGGCGCTACGGCAGCGAATACCTTGATCAGCGGCAGGCCCCGTTTCACCGCTGCCACGTCCGTGATGACAATGGTTTCCAGCTTGCGGGAGATCACTTCCAGGTCGTCGAGGTGCTCGTTCTCGTAGTACGTGCCCATGATGCGCCCCAGAGGATTGTCGTCACTGATCTGATCGAGATTCTTCAGCTGCTTGTTCATGCGCCGCGACACGGTCTGCAGGCGCATCCAGCGCTCCAGTACCAGCAGCAGCCCGATGATGCCCACGACAATGATCAGATAGCCCACGGTTTTGCCCTGCTGCACCCGCTCCACGATGCTGGGCGACTGGACCAGCAGGCCGAGCAGCGCGCCGCGGGAGGGGTCCAGCGCAAAGGTCACCGGCTGCCCGCTTGTGGCGGAGCTCAACTGATCGGCGCTCGTGCGCGCGTAGCTGACGGGCTGTCTCGGCAGCTCCGTGACCTTGTTGTCCTCGGACAGGTAACTCAGGTACTTGTTGCCGGCGATGACGTTGAACGTGCCGACTCTGGTCACGGCGGCGGTGTAGGTGGTGCCTTCAGGCGCAACCACGTCGGCTTCGAAACGGCTCAGCTGGCCCGAGAAGGTGATTTCGTGCATCAGCAGGCGCCACAGGCTCTGCAGCTGCGGAATGGTCGGTACCTCGGAGCTTGCTGCCAGCGTCTCGATTTCGCCGCGGCGCTCCGGATGCTCCAGGGTCACCAGGGAATCGAACAGCAGCGTCTGGGCGTCGTCGGCGGTCTGGCGGAACACGCCGAACAGCTCGCCCAGGTCGCCCACGCGTCGATCCAGCAGGGTGGACAGCTCAGCCAACCGGGTTTCGTTGTCGTCGAACTGTGTTTTGAGGTTGGCTTTGCGGCGTTCCTGGGCGGCGATGGCCTGTTCCACCTCCGCAAGCAGACGGGCCTGCTCCTGTGCTGATGACCTGAAACGCTGCTCGCGTTCCGAATTGTGTCGTGTTTCCTCGCTGGCCTGAGCGGCCACCTCTTCGTAGAGCTGCAGCAGGGGATCCTCAGCCGCCTGTGCGCCGGTGGCGAAGACGAGCAGAAACGCGAAGACCGTACGGAGAAGAGAACTGCTCATATGCTCTGCTCCGGTGCGTTCAGCGGCAGCGACAGCAGTTCAGCCGGCGCCTGCTTGCGAGCGACCCGTATGCCCACCTGTATCTGCCTGCGCACGGTGTCGTCGAGCACCTCGTACGTGCGCGTCAGCGGATTCCAGCGCCCGCTCTCGTCGCCATCCAGGGTTTGATAGTAGAGGCCAACCCGACCGATGCGCAGGAAGTCGACCGTGCGCACGTCCGCGTCGGCGGCCAGCTCGCCCCGATAGGCCTCGATGGTGCGACCGTAGTCCACCTCCACGAGGTAAGCCTCCATGATGCGGCGGTATTTTTCGCCGGCAGTGACGTCGGCCCGGTCGATCAGCGTGCGCAGGCTGGCGACGCGGTCTTCACGTTCGGCGACCAGAAACGGCGCATCGGCTTCGATGAGCTTTTCCAGCGTCTCGGTCATGGTGATCATGAGTGGGAGCGCGCCGGTTTCGATGGCCTCGATTTCGTCGGTCTGGCGGATGATCGAAGCGATCTCGCCTTCCTGCGAAGCGATCAGCTTGGCAAGCTGCTGGTTGTAGATTTCCAGGCTCTCGAGGCGCTGCGTGGCGATGCGGTATCGCTGCAGATCCTGGGAGGTCTGATCTGCCAGGCTGTCGATGCGCGCCTGGCTGGCCGCAGCCGCGCTGTCGCTACCGGTCTGCGTGTCCAGGCTCTCTTCGAGCGCGGTGGCCCCGGGCGTGCAGGCTGCAAGGCACAGCAGCAGTAGTCCCCTCGTTCTTGTTTTCATCGAGCGTGTGCGTCCTGATCTCGTTCTGTCGTTCACGCTCAAGCAATTTGTGTGCCAGTAAGTGGCGCGAATTCCTGATCAATCGGCTAGCTTTTGGTGCGCCGCGCGGGGCTCTGGCGCAGCATGGAGGTTTCCGGCCGGTGCATCGGGCACCGATTTGGCGCATGGCTGCGCTGCTTTGGTGCGCGTCAGGTCATGCGCGGCGCAATGGCGCTGGTGCAGACCCCCGCCGCTTGCAGCAGCGCGCCCGTCGCGAGACAGCTTGCCTCCTGCCAGGGGCGCGCTATGAGCTGCACGCCGAGAGGCAGGCGGTGCTCTGCGAGCACCGGCGCCGTGACTACCGGCAGGCCGATACAGGAAACCGGTTGCGTGAAATAGCCGATGTTGGCGCGCAGGCCCACGGTCTCGCCGCCGATCTCGACGGTTTTCTGGCCGATGCGCGGCGCGGGAAAGGGTGTGGCCGGTGCGAGGAGGACGTCTATGTCCTGCAGGCTCTGCAGCACGGCGCGTTCGTAGGCGCGGCGTACGCGCTGTGCCTGCACATACCACGCGGCAGGCAGGAGGTTGCCGGCCAGCAGGCGATCC
>CAZYYJ010000138.1:0-6830 GCA_964651595.1 uncultured Pseudomonadales bacterium
CTTTCTTGTCGATCTCGATGGCTTCGATCTCGTCCACCTCGGGCATGATCGCAACGGTGCAGGCCGATGTGTGGATGCGGCCCTGCGATTCGGTTTCGGGCACCCGTTGCACCCGGTGCGCTCCCGACTCGAACTTGAGGCGACTGTAGACGTCTTTGCCTTCGATGCGCGTGATCACCTCTTTGAAGCCGCCATGCTCGCCCGGGCGTTCGTTCATGACCTCCATGCGCCAGCCCTGGGTTTCCGCGTACTTGTTGTACATGCGCAACAGGTCGCCGGAAAAGATCGCGGCTTCGTCGCCGCCGGTACCGGCGCGGATCTCCAGAAACACGTTCGAGTGATCGTTCGGGTCCTTGGGCAGCAGCAGCATCTGCAGCTGGCCAATCAGCGTATCGATGCGTGCGCCGGTTTCGCGGATGTCTTCTTCCGCCAGCTCGCGTATCTCCGCATCGCTTTCCTCGGCGAGCATGGCTTCGCTCTCACGCAGGTTGTCTTCGAGCTGCTGCAGCTCGCGGTAGCACTGCACCACGGGCTCCAGCTCGGCAAACTCTTTGGACAGGGCTGTGAAACGGTCTCGGTCGCCCATGACCTCAGGGTCGGCGAGCAACCCGGAAACTTCTTCGAAACGGTCGTTCAGGTTAGCAAGCTTGCTAACCATGGATGCAGTGAGACTCATGTCAGCGGCCTTCAGAAGGGGGTTGGTTGCCGGGGGATTCGTCCGGCAGGTCGAAGGCAGTGCGGCAGAACTCCACCAGGTCGGCGCGCCCTTCGGCGCTTGCGTCGCGCAGGGCTTTTGTAGGTGCGTGAATCAACTTGTTTGTCAGGCTCTGGCTCAAGCGCTGCAGCACCTCTTCGGGGGGCGCGCCGCGGGCCATATCCTTCAACGCTTTTTCGAGCTCCTCTTCCTGCAGCCGCTGCGCGCGTTCGCGATAGGCACGCAGCAAGCTCTGGCCGTGTTTCACGCGGCGTTCGCGAATGTAGTGCTGCGCGCCGTCCAGCACGAAAACTTCTGCCGACTGGGCGGCTTCGCGGCGCTGCTGCATGTTGGCTTCGATGATCTGCGTGAGGTCGTCAATGGAGTAGAGGTAGACGTCCGGCAGCGAGCCCACCCCCGCTTCGATGTCGCGGGGCACCGCTATGTCCACCATGAAGATCGGCCGCCGTCGGCGTTGCCTGATGGCGTCTTCCACCGCGCCTTTTCCCACCACGGGCAGGGTGCTGCCGGTGGATGCGATGACAATGTCGTAGTGCTCCAGGGCCTCGGGAATGTCCGTAAGCTGCATGGCTGTGGCGTTGTACTTTGCGGCCAGCACTTCCGCATTTGCCAGGGTGCGATTGGCAATGCCGATTTCTTTCACGCCGGCGGCGGTAAGGTGTTCCGCGACGAGGTCGATGGTCTCGCCGGCACCCAGCAGCAGGGCTTTCTTGGTATCGAGGCTTGCGAAGATCTGCTGGGCGAGAGCCACGGCCGCGTAGGCAACCGACACGGGGTTTTTGCCAACTTCCGTCTGGGTGCGTACTTCCTTGGCGGTGCGCAGAGCAACCTGGCTCAGGAGATTCAGCTCCGGCCCGACGGTGCCTGCTTCCCGGGCGATTTCGTACGCCGCTTTGAGCTGCCCCAGAATCTGCGGCTCACCCAGCACCTGCGAGTCGAGACCTGCCGCGACCCGGATCTGATGCCTGGCCGCGTCCTGATCCCAGTGCTGGTAGGTGGCTTCCTCCAGCTCCGCCGGCAGCACCTCGCGCTGATCGGCCAGCCACGCGTTGAGGTCGGGCTCGGCGCCGTCGTTGAGGGCACAGTACAGCTCGGTGCGGTTGCAGGTGGAGAGAATGGCTGCCTCGCGTACACCGCGCACGTCGTCCACCACCCGTTTGAGGGCGTCGTGCACCGATTCGTCCGGAAAAGCCACGCGCTCGCGCAGCTCGATGGAAGCCGTGCGATAGTTCATGCCGTATGCCAGTATTGTCATCGCAGCAGTCTCGGGCGAAGTCGCTCAGTGTGGTGGCTGGTCAACCCTGTATGTTAGCAGATTCAATCCCTGTCGCAGTGCCTAAGTCCCTAATCTGCATAGCTATTTTGCTCTCCGTTGGCCTCGCTGGCTGTGCCGTGCGACCAACGGTGCCTGCCGGGCCGATGGATTTTTCCGCGCGCGGGAAGTTTTCCCTCAAAAACACCGGCGAGACCCTGCCGGCAGGGGCGCCGCGCAGTGTCACAGCCAGCTTTGCCTGGCACCAGATCGGCGACCGCTACCGGGTGGAAGTGTGGGGTGCGCTCGGTCAGGGCCGGGTACAGATGACCGGAGACGAGCAGTGGATGCAGCTCAGCCGGGGTGATCGCGCGCTCGCCGCGGGTCCGCCCGCGGAAGTGATGCGGTCGAATCTGGGCTGGTCGCTGCCGGTTGCCACCGTGCCTTCATGGCTTCGCGGCGAGCCGCTGCAGGCTGCGACTCCCCTGGCCACGGTGTCCACCGAGCCCCTGGTGCGCGTGCTCGACGAGGGTGGCTGGCGTGTCGAGTTCTCGCGCTATCGCGAGCCGGCAAGCGCCCTGGAGGAGGTGGGGGATGGCGTGGACGGGGCGGCCCCTGCGGCGATTGTGCCCGGTCGCATCACAGCCGTGAACGACGGCCGGCGCATTACGGTCGTTGTCAGGGAATTTCTGCAATAAGCCATTGATTCCTAAGCAAGTGTTTGACACTGCTGGGACGGATACGCAAAATAGCGCGCTCGCTGAATTGGGGTGTCGCCAAGCGGTAAGGCCCCGGGTTTTGATCCCGGCATGCGCAGGTTCGAATCCTGCCACCCCAGCCATTTTCCACCACCGCCATGTGTGCTCGTTGCCCGACGGCATGGCATTCGAATTGCGGTACAGGCTGTTCAAGCAGAGGAAGGCGTTTTGGCCAACTTGATGCTCTTTTCCGGCGGCTCCAACGTGGAGCTGGCTGATCGCGTTGCCGACGAGCTCAGAATCACTCTGGGCCGCGCCGACGTGGGCAAGTTCAGTGACGGCGAGGTCAACGTCGAGATCCACGAAAACGTGCGCGGCGAGGACGTCTTCCTCCTGCAGTCGACCTGCTCTCCGGCCAACGACAGCCTCATGCAGCTCATGGTGATGGCGGACGCCATCCACCGGGCGTCGGCCACACGCGTCACGGCGGTGATCCCTTACTATGGCTACGCCCGCCAGGACCGCCGCCCCCGTTCAGCGCGGGTACCCATCAGCGCCAAGGTGGTGGCCGACATGATCAGCATCGTCGGCATCGACCGCATTCTCACAGTGGACCTGCACGCGGATCAGATCCAGGGCTTTTTCAACATACCGGTGGACAACGTTTACGGCTCGCCGGTGCTGGTAGATCACATCGTGTCCAAGCAGTACGAGAACCCGATCGTCGTCTCGCCGGATGTGGGCGGCGTGGTGCGCGCCCGGGCCATAGCCAAGCAGATGAACGATCTGGATCTGGCCATCATCGACAAGCGCCGCCCGCAGGCCAACGAAACCAAGGTGATGAACGTCATTGGCGACGTGGCCGGCAAAACCTGCATTCTGGTAGACGACATCGTCGACACGGCCGGCACGCTCTGCACGGCCGCGCAGGCCTTGAAAGAAGAAGGCGCCACCAAGGTGGTGGCCTATATCACCCACCCGGTGCTCTCGGGACCGGCCGTTGAGCGTATCGGCAAGTCCGAGCTCGATGAGATGGTTGTGACCGACACGATCCCGCTCGGCGCCGCCGCGCGGGCGTGCTCAAAAATTACCCAGATCAGTCTGGACAAGCTCCTGGCGGAATCGATCCGCCGCGTGAGCAACGAAGAATCTATCAGCGCGCTGTTTCGATAGCGTCGGTAGACCACGACCCTGCCGCTGGTCGCAAGCTGCGGGGTGACACAATCTGTTGAGGAGAAACGTATGTCAGAGAAAATCAGTCTGACTGCCGAACTCCGGGAAGACGTAGGGAAAGGTGCGAGCCGCCGCCTGCGACGACTTGGAAACAAAGTTCCGGCGATTATCTATGGCGCGGACGCCGATCCGCAGAATCTCACGCTCGGTGCCAACGAGCTTGCGAAGGCGATGCAGCTCGAAGCCTTCTATTCCCAGATCATGGACGTGAGCGTCGCCGGTGACGTGCAGCAGGCCGTGGTGCGCGATCTGCAGCGCAACCCTGCCAATGGCAAGGTGTTGCACATCGACTTCCAGCGCATCAGCGCAGACAAGGAAATGCACGTTGAGGTGCCGCTGCACTTCATCAACGAAGATCAGTGCGTGGGCGTGAAGGTGGGCGGTGGCAACATCACTCACAACCTCACCGAGGTGGAGATTGCCTGTCTGCCGGCCAACCTGCCCGAGTTCATCGAAGTGGACATGGCCGAGATCGAAGCGGGCGTGTCTGTGCACCTCAGTGACCTGCAGCTGCCCGAAGGGGTGCGCGTTGTGGCCCTGGCGTACGGGGAAGACCGCGACATTCCCGTTGTCAGCGTCAAGGCCCGTCGCGGCGGTGCCCAGGCGGACGAAGACGACGAAGTCTCCGGCGGGGAAACGGCCGGTGATGGTGACAGCGCCGGCGACGCCGAGGGCGACGCCGAAGGCTAACGGCGGCTCTCCGGGGTGGCTGCGCTGCGCATGATTGTCGGGCTGGGGAATCCCAGCCCGCAGTACGATCACACGCGTCACAACGTGGGCGCCGAATGGGTGCGCTGGCTGGCCGAGCGGTACGCGGTTCCCCTGAAAGCGCAGGCCAGGTTCAAAGGTCTCGTCGGGCGGGGTCTGATCGAAGGCCACGACGTCTACCTGCTGCTGCCGTCAACGTACATGAATCTCAGCGGCGAAGCCGTGGGACCGCTGGCGCGGTTCTACAAGATGGGTGTGGACGAGATTCTCGTTGCCTACGATGAGATGGCCTTCGAGCCCGGTGTGGTCAGGTTGAAGACGGGCGGCGGCGACAACGGCCACAACGGTATCAAAAGTGTGCGCGCGGCCATGGCCAACGATGCAGGTTTTCACCGCTTGCGCATCGGCGTCGGCCACCCGGGCGACAAAGCCCGGGTAACCGCTTATCTGACGCAGGTGAAGATGCCTGCCGGTGAGCGCGATCTCGTTGCAGCCTCGACGGAGCTGGCGGGACCGTTGCTTGCAGCGATACTGGCTGGCAACTGGCAGGCCGCCATGAACGAACTACACCGCAGCGACGCGTAGCGGCGCGGCGGCAGGAGATAGAAGCATGGGTTTCAAGTGCGGCATCGTCGGGATGCCGAATGTCGGCAAGTCGACGCTGTTCAATGCGCTCACCAAGGCGGGCATAGACGCCGAGAATTTTCCCTTCTGCACCATCGATCCGAACACGGGGGTGGTACCCGTACCCGATCCGCGTCTCGATGCGCTGGCAGGGCTGGTGAATCCGGCGAAGGTCATTCCCGCCACCATGGAGTTTGTGGACATTGCCGGGCTTGTCGCCGGGGCGGCCCAGGGGGAAGGGCTGGGGAACCAGTTTCTGGCGCACATCCGCGAAACGGATGCCATCGCCCACGTGGTGCGCTGCTTCGAGGACGAGAACATCGTGCACGTCGCGGGTCGCGTATCGCCGCTGGACGATATAGAAATCATCAATACCGAGCTTGCGCTGGCTGATCTCGAAACGCTGGAGAAGGTGTACGACCGGAACCGGCGGGTGGCCAATTCCGGCGACAAGGAAGCGCGGGCGCTGCTCGACATTCTGGAGAAGGTCAAAGACAAGCTCGAAGCGGGCGAGCCGGTTCGGGCGGCGGAGCTCAGCAAAGAAGAACGGGTGGAGCTGCGCCAGTTTCACTTCATCACGGCCAAGCCGGTGTTGTATATCGCCAACGTTGCCGAAGACGGTCTGGAGGACAACGCCCTGGTAGACGCCGTGCGTGAGCTGGCGGCAGCGGAAGGCTCTGAGCTGGTTGTGATCTGCAACCAGATTGAAGCGGAAATTGCAGAACTCGACGACGAGGAACGGCAGGAGTTTCTCGACGAGCTGGGTCTTACCGAGCCGGGGCTGAACCGCGTGATCCGCGCTGGGTACAAGCTGCTGGGTCTGCAGCAGTACTTCACCGCGGGCCCGAAAGAGGTGCGCGCCTGGACCATCCAGGTGGGGGCGAAAGCGCCCCAGGCGGCAGGGGTGATTCACACCGATTTCGAGAAGGGGTTCATCCGCGCTGAGGTTGTGGGTTACGACGATTACGTCGACAACAAAGGTGAACAGGGGGCCAAAGACGCCGGCCGCTGGCGCCTGGAAGGGAAAGAATACGTCGTTGCGGACGGCGACGTGGTGCATTTCCGCTTCAACGTATAGACAGGCCGACGGCGCCCGCAGCCTGCGAGAAACAGACACAAAAAAGGCCGCGTAGCACAGCCACGCGGCCTTTCTGCCTCAGGCGAGCTGGATCAGGCTTTCGCCTTTCGCTCCTTCACCTCGGCAATCACCTCTTCGGCAACGTTCGCCGGGCAGGCTGAGTAGTGGGAGAACTCCATCGAGAACTGACCGCGTCCCGACGTCATCGTCCGCAGATCACCGATGTAGCCGAACATTTCCGCCAGCGGACAATCGGCTTTCACGCGCACGCCGGTAGCGGCTGCTTCCTGCGATTTGATCATGCCGCGGCGGCGGTTCAGGTCGCCGATGACGTCGCCGACGTGATCATCCGGCGTGAACACGTCCACCTTCATGATCGGTTCCAGCAACTGCGGGGAGGCTTTCGGAATCGTCTGCCGGTACGCGGCCTTGGCGGCCAGCTCGTAGGCGATGGCAGAGGAGTCCACCGGGTGGTAGCCACCGTCGGTCAGCGTCACTTTCACGTCCAGCAGCGGGAAGCCG
>CAZYYJ010000139.1:0-6794 GCA_964651595.1 uncultured Pseudomonadales bacterium
GACATCATTTCCCGGGTTGGACGTCAGACCCCCACGGACGCGCAGCACGCGGTGGCGATGCTGTACGACTATGAACGGCAGCCGCTGGTGCCGGTGGTGGTGGATCGCAACGGGCTGGCGCTGGCTCTGGAGTTTGCTTATCCGGACAGCGCGGTCATGGCGCCGGTGCCCTGAGGCCGGCCTAGTCCTCGTACTGGTAGGCCAGTTCCAGCGCCCGTTCCGGCGACATGTTGCGTCGGCCGCACTGGTAGATGTGCTCCATGCGGAACGCGTAGTACTGGCTGGATTTCCCACGGCGCAGCACCACCGTCAGATAGTCGTCGGACGACAGCGACTTCAGCGTGCCGCCGTAGTCGCACGCGGTGTTGGCGATCACCAGGCCCAGTTTCTGCCGGGGAGGCCCGGGGGGGGTCGGCGGCTCGGGCGGCGTCACCGCAGCGACGGTGGCGTCGTAGCTGCGCAAGGCCTCGTAGTGTGCTTCGATCTCCGCAGACATGCCCTCGTACTGTCCGTCCACCGTTGCCAGCTCTTCTTCCAGCTCGACAATTTCCTGTTCGATCTCGTGACGCTCGTCGTGATCGTTGGCGCGCACCAGCGAGCGACGGCGTTCGCGCAGCTTGGCGCGCAGCTCGCGCGCTTCGAGGCGCAGATCGCGCTGTTCAGTGCGCAGGTCGCGCAGTGCTTCCAGGTCTTCCGCTTCGTACGGTGTCACGTTGATCTGCAGATCATGCAGGATGTTCTCCACCATGGCGGGAATTTCCGGAATGGTGATGTCGCCGTGGAATTCGAACTCGGGATCACCCTGGCGATTGATCACCAGCCAGGGATTGTTGAGGTTCACGGACACCAGCACACCCTGCTGCGGAAGATATTCGGCCTCGAGACGGGTGAGGCGCACATCGCCGCGAAGCTGATCGCGCAGGGCGGCCCGCATCACGTCGGCGACAATGCGCGTTTCGCGCTTGATGTCGTCCAGCTTGCCCGGCTCACGGGCGCTTGCGCCGGGCGCCGCCAGCAGCGCCAGCAGAGCCAGCGCAGGCAGCAGTCTGAAAGACAGGATCATTGCAGCACCCCGGGTGTGTTGTCGTTGGTATCAGCCTGACCCTGTGCGGGGCTTTCGCTTTCAGCCAGCAGCGCTTCGAGGCGCTGGTACAGCTCGTCCAGCTCCTGCTGTCCCTGGATCTGGGAGGAGATGATAAAACGCATGGACTCCTCGGTTTCGATCGAGCGGCGATTCATTTCCGCAGTCAGATACTCCAGCAGCGCATTCAGCTCTTCCTGGCGCTGCTCCCGGCTCGACTCTAGCACCGAGTCCACCACGGCTGCCTTCTGCGCCTGAGGCAGCTCCGGCAGCGTCTCGTAGCTGGCCGTGCCGTTGCTTGGCAGCTGGCCGTTCGGGGCCGGCTGCTGAACCCACATCACGGTGACCAGCACGAGGGCCGCTGCGCTGGCAAAGGTGGGAAACCACTGACGCAGACCGTCCCAGAAATCGATGCCCTGTCCCTCTATGACAGGTGGCTGGAAAGCCGGCGGCACCTCGTCGTGCCAGTTGGCAGCCATGGTGCGCCACTCGTGAATGGCCGAGAAATCCGCCTGGCACGTCGCGCAGCTTTCCAGATGCTGCTCTACCTGGACGCGCGTAGGGTCGTCTAGCGTGCCCTCGGCGTAATCGATGAGAATGAGATTGGCGTGCTCACAGAGCATCTCGAAGTCCCTCGTTCTGTTTCAGTTTGCGCAGAGCGCTGTACAGCCGGGTTTTGGCTGTATTGGGGGATATGCCGAGCTGGCCGGCAATGTCCTCGAAGGTGAAGTGCTGAAAAAACTTCAGCTCCACCACCTGGCGTTGCTCGTCCGGCAGATCGGCCAGAGCGGCGCTGATCTGCTGGTTGGCATGGGTGGTGAAAGCCTGATCTTCCGGACCGGGCGCGTCGGACAGAAAGCCGCGCTGGTCGTCGAATTCGTCGTGGAACCGGCGCCGGCGCAGATAGTCGGTGCAACGGAAACTTGCGATCCGGAACAGCCAGGCCGGGAACGCCCCGTCGCCACGGAAGCTGCCCAGATTCCGATGCACGCCAACGAAGACCTCCTGCATGAGATCGAAGGCGTCGTCGGGATGTCCGACCATGCGCAGAGCGTAGTTGTACACGCGTTTCTCGTATCTCTTTACCAGTTTCGTCCAGGCACTGTTCGACCCCGCTACCGCGCGCGACACCAGGGATTCATCAGTCACCGTGCCAAGCATTCGTTGTTGTTATGCCAAGGTTGATAGCATTGTCGCACCGTGCGCAGAAAAAGTTTGCCTGCCGATGGCGGGCCTGCTGGGCGGGCGGGACGGAATGGGCCTCGAGCGGAGCGGTGCCGGTCGCAGGCTGGCCGGGGCAGGTGTGCGGTCAGGCTTTTTTGCGTACGTACAGCACCAGCTCGTGATCCACGAGCTCAAAGCCGTGCTCTTCGGCGATTTCGTGCTGCAGCGCTTCGATTTTTTCGTTCACGAACTCGGTGACCGTGCCGGATTCCACGTCCACCATGTGGTCGTGGTGTTTCTCGTCGGCGAGCTCGTATACGGAGTGGCCGTCGTCGAAGTTGTGCCGTTCCACGATGCCCGCCGACTCGAACTGCGTAAGCACGCGATACACCGTTGCCAGCCCGACGCTCTCCTCCGATCGCATGAGACGCTTGTACACGTCTTCTGCGCTCATGTGATGAGGCTCGGCCTGCTCCAGCACTTCCAGCACTTTCAGGCGCGGTAGAGTGACCTTGAGGCCGGCTTTTTTGAGGTCTGATCCTGGCAAGGGCAGGTCCGTCGGATTGAGGCTGTCGAAGGGCGAACGATACTTGTCTACCTGGTCGTTTACCAGCGTCAGGCTCGCCACGGCGCGTGCGTTTGTGCTTTCATGCGGGCAGGGCATATGGGGGAGAAAACATGCTGAGCCTGTCGATTCCGGAACACGTGGCGCCGCTGCGCCAGAAGGTCCTCGACTTCGTGGAACAGGAGGTTTACCCGGTCGAAACCGACCTCCTGGAGGACAAGGTTGCCAGCCGTCGCGGCGAGCTGATGCGCGAGCTGATGAACAAAGCCAAAGCCGCGGGCCTCTGGGCCCTGGGCCACCCGGAAGAAATCGGTGGTGGTGGTCTGCCGTTCATGGACTACGTCTTCATCAACGAGGTGGTGGGGCGCAGCGAAGTGGCCATGGTGGCGCTCGGTACCCATTCGCTGCAGGACTCGATCATGCTGCACCGCTACGCCAGCGACGAGTGGCGGGACAAGTATCTGGCGCCGCTGGTGGCTGGCGAAGTATTTCCCAGCTTCGGCATGACCGAACCGGAAGTGGCCAGCTCAGACCCCACCCAGCTGCAGACGCGGGCGGTGCTGGAAGGGGACGAGTGGGTGATCAACGGGCGCAAATGGTTCACGTCGGGCGCAGGCAACGCCGCCTACACCACGGCCATGGTACGCACCGAGCCGGACGACACGCCGCCGCACGCGGCTTTTTCCATGATTGTGGTGCCCACCGACACGCCCGGCTACAACATCGTCCGCGACGTGAAAGTCATGGGCCAGGCTGACGGGCACTACGAGGTGATCTACGACAACGTGCGGGTGCCCAAGGACAACCTGCTGGGACCCAGGGGCAGCGGCTTCAAGATAGCGCAGGACCGGTTGGGCCCCGGACGCATTTTCCACTGCATGCGCTGGCTGGGGCAGGCGCAGCGCGCCTTCGACCTCATGTGCGAGCGGGCCAACAGCCGCGTGGCGTTCGGCAAAACGCTGGGCGAGCACCAGCAGATACAGAAATTCATCTTCGACTCAGCAGCCGAGATCCAGGCGAGCCGCCTCCTGACGCTGCATGCAGCGCAGAAGATCGACCAGGGGGACGAAGCGCGCGTGGAGATCGGCCTCATCAAAGTCTACGGCGCATCGATGCTGCACAACGTGATCGACAGGGCGATACAGGTGCATGGCGCTCTGGGCGTCACGGAAGATACACCTCTCGAGCGTATGTACCGGCACGCCCGTTACGCGCGTATCTACGATGGCGCCGACGAGGTGCACGTGCAGCGCACCGGGCAGCGCATTCTGCGACGCTATGCCAACGGTGAAGGCTTCGACTTCGGTCTGCGATAACCGTTCAGGCGGCGGGGAGATGAACGAGCTCATTCGACACGGTGCGGCCCGGCTTGCGCAGATGATCCGCCAGGGGGAGGTAACGAGCCGGCAGGTGGTGGAAGCGCACCTCGCGCGCATAGACGAGGTGAACGGCTCGGTGAACGCCATCACCGCGGTGCTGGCCGATACGGCTCTGGCTGCGGCGGACGCTGCCGATCAGAGGCAGCCCACGGGCCCGCTGCATGGGGTGCCGTTTACCACCAAAGAGAACATCGATCTTGTGGGCACCCCCACCACCAACGGCGTACCGGCCCTGGCCCAGGCCATGCCGACGCTCGATGCGCCGGTGGTGGCGCGTATGAAGGGGGCCGGGGCCATTCCCATCGGTCGCACCAACCTGCCGGAAATGGGTTTGCGCCTGTCCACGGACAATCCCCTGCGGGGGCGCACCGTGAACCCCTGGAACCCGTCCCTCACGGCAGGCGGCTCCAGCGGCGGCGAAGCCGTCGCGCTTGCCACCGGCATGACACCGATCGGGCTGGGCAACGACATTGGCGGATCGCTGCGCAATCCCGCGTACTGCTGCGGTACCACGTCGCTGAAACCCACACGGGGCCGCATACCGCATGCAAGCTCCATCGACCCGCAGGATGCGGGCATGGCGGTGCAGGCGATGCTGGTGGAAGGTCCCATGGCGCGCACGGTTGCCGACCTCGAGCTGGGTCTGCAGATTCTTGCCGGGCGCGATCCGCGGGATCCGGTCAGCGTCGACGCCCCGCTGACGGGCCCGGCACCAGCGCGACGCGTGGCGGCGCTGGTGACCGATCTTCCCGGCGGCATGCCTGCTGAAACCGCCGCGGCCATCGAACGGGCCGGTGAAATCCTCGCGAGGGCCGGCTGGGCGGTGGAGATCGCTGAGCCGCCCGAGCTGGGACGGGTCACCGAGCTGTGGGGCCAGGTACTTGCCACCGACTTCAGCGTGCTGGTGCCCATGATTCAACCCATGATCACCGCGCCGCTGCACGACGCGCTGTCGCGCCTGGTGCAGCGGTTCGACCCCGGAAACCTGCCGAACAGTGCTATCCACAGCGAACGGGCGCGCTTCAACCGGCTGTGGTCGGCGTTCTTTGCAGACTTTCCGGTGGTGGTGGGTCCCACGTGGACACGGCTGCCCTGGCTGGCGGATGCAGATCTCGACCCGGCAACGGGCCTGGACGTCACGCTCGATACGGTACGTTTCATCACGCCGGGCAACGTGCTGGGGCTGCCTTCGGTGGTGCTGCCGATGGGGACCAGTGACGGCCGGCCCACGGGGGTTCAGGTCTATGCGGACCTCTGGCGGGAAGATCTGTGCCTGGAAGCTGCGGCCGCCATCGAAGCCGAAGCGGGCCTCGTCACACCCATCGACCCTCAGGGAGTCTCGTCATGATCGAGAGCGAGCTGGACATTGCCACCGCCGACGGCGCCATGAACACCTTCATCACCCGCCCGGACGGCGATGGCCCGTATCCGGTGGTGATGTTCCTCATGGATGCCCCCGGCAAACGCGAAGAGCTGCACGACATGGCCCGGCGCATTGCCACGGTGGGTTACTATGTCATGCTGCCGAATCTCTACTACCGCCGCGTGCGGGAATTTGTGATGGCGCCGGACCGGCGCGAGGAAATGTTCGGGCACATGAACGCGCTCACCAACGCCATGGTGTGTGAAGACATTGCTGTGCTCTTTGCCCACGCGGACAACGACGCAGCCGCGGCGGACGGACCGGCGGGCTGTGTGGGGTACTGCATGAGCGGCCCTTTCGCGTTTGCCGCCGCCGCCGCGTTTCCGGATCGTCTGGCCGCCAGCGCGTCGTTCCACGGCGTACGCCTGTACAACGACGCCAGCGACTCACCCCATCGCGACGCGGCAAAGATCAAAGGTGAGATGTACATCGGCTGCGCCGAGACCGACGAATGGGCCCCGAAAGACATGATCGACGGGTTGGAGGCATATCTCGCCGGCACGGGCATCCGTTACGCCGTCGAGTGGTATCCCGGCACCCACCATGGCTTTGTGTTTCCACAGCGGGAGGGCATGTATCACAAGGCCGCCGCCGAGCGGCACTGGGAGCGCCTGTTTTCTCTCTTTCAGCGTAACGGAGTGTGTCCCGCGGCCTGACGTTCAGTCCGCGAGCGCCGGAAATTCCGTATCGTTCATGCCCGCCGCGCGGGCGGCATCCAGCAGACCGTTCCAGGTGTTGGGGTCGATAGGGATGCCGTCGGCGAGCCGTGCGGCACGGCTCTCGCGTTCCGGTTCTCCGGCAATACGCACCTTGTCTACACCCCGCGCCGGCTCGGTGCTGTGTAGGTAGTCGATCATCGCGTCCATCTCTCCCTGGAACGCCTCCAGGCCGCCGAAAGCCGCGGGATCAACAACCACCATGAACATGTGGTTCACGATGTGGTGGCTGCGTTCGTTACCGGGCTGCGCGGTCCATTCGCCGGCCAGCGCCCCCGCGAGCAGCTCGCACATCACCGCCAGGCCGTAGCCCTTGTGGGCGCCGAACGGTCCCAGCGAGCCGACGGGGCGCTTGAACATCACTGTCGGATCCGTGGTCGGCAGGCCCTCGTGATCGATCAGTGCACCCTCCGGGGCGTCGCGGCCTTCCTCGTAAGCCACCCGCACTTTGCCCATGGCCACGGCG
>CAZYYJ010000140.1:0-6641 GCA_964651595.1 uncultured Pseudomonadales bacterium
AACAGCCGCTCCACGTCCTGCAGCGTGTTACTGAGGCGGAAGGGCCGCTCTTCCAGCGTGAGCTTGCCGGCTTCGATCTTGGAGAAGTCCAGCACGTCGCTGACAATGCCCAGCAGGCTTTCGCCTGCCTTGCGGATGGAGGTGAGGTACTCGTGCTGCTTGCGGTCGAGCCCCGTATCCAGCGCAAGCTTGGAGAAGCCGACGATGGCGTTCATGGGGGTGCGGATCTCGTGGCTCATGTTCGCCAGAAACTCGGATTTGGCCGCCGTGGCAGCCTCTGCGATCTGCCGCTGCTTGTCTGACTGCTCCCGCTCGATACGCTCGGAGATGTCGATGAGCGAGCCGTCGATGAATTCTCCCTGTTCGGGATCGCGGGTGATGCGCGCGGTGAGCGCCATCCAGAAGACGCGGCCACTGGAGGTGGTGCCCTGCGCTTCGAAGCCGCTGACCTGGCGGCGGTCTTCCAGCGCCGAGATGAAGCTCTGCGCTTCGTCTTTTTTCAGAAACACCCGGTCGATCAGATCGCGGTACTCGTTGATGAGCTGATCCGTGTGCTCGAAATCGAGAATTTTTGCGAGCGTGGGGTTGGCGGACAGCAGCTGACCTTCGCTGGAGATGCGAAAGAGCCCCTCGATGGCGCTGTTGTACAGCGTGCGGTACTCGTCGCGCGTGGATTGCAGATCCGCATACAGCCGCGCGTTCTCGATGCTGATGGCCGCCTGGCTTGCGAGCAGTGCCAGTACCTCCACCCGCTGCGCGGTGAACACGCCCGTCAACCAGCGGTGCTCCACGTACAGCACGCCGGTGACCTCGTTGCGGTGCGTGATGGGCAGGCACAGCACGGACAGCGGCTGCGTGCGCTGTACGTAGGGATCCTGGGTGAACACGTCCTCGGTGGTGGCGTCTGACAGCACCAGTGGTTTGTTCGTACGGGCCACGAACTGAATGACGGATATCGGCACGTCGTCACTCGATTCCAAAGGCTCAGCCGGCGTGACCCGGCGGGTGGTGCCGCCGTCTACCCCGGCCACGGCTTCGAGGAAGAAACGGTCCTCCTGACGCAGCAGCATGCAGGCCTTCTGGGCGCCTGCGTGCTCGAGAGCCAGTTTCAGGAGCTTGGTCAAGACACGGTCCAGCACGATCTCGCCGGAAATGGCCTGAGCGGCTCGCAGCACCGTGGACGTGTCCAGCTTGCGATCGCTGAGCTCGGTGGAGTGCTGTGTGTTCTGCAACGTGCCGAAATCGCGCACCGTCAGATCGGCAATGCTTGCGCCGCTGGGACGATGGCCGTGCGTGAGCGGATCGTCCAGCAGGCCGGGCAGTTCCCGCTCCAGCTGGTTGGCTTTGGCAACGGCGCCCCAGCGCACATAGGCGTTGTAGGCGTTGCGGGAGAACAGGCGGGCAAAATCGGCGCGCCCGTGGCGTTCGCAGGCCCGGGCGGCCAGCTCATAGGCCAGCGCCTCGTCGTTGACGTAGCCGCCGCGCCGGGCGAGCTCCGCTGCCCTTTCCCAGTGCTCCAGCGCGTTGTTCAACTGTTTCTTTGTGTTGGCGAGCTCACCCAGAAGGATCTGCCGTTTGGGCTCGGCGAAGCTGGCGCCCTGTTGGGCCATACGCCGGAGCTGCCGGGCGCCGCTGGCAAGCGAGCGCAGGTCCCCTTGCCCCGCCCGCGCCAGCACGATGTGGCGGCACAACACGTACAGCGCGTGGGTGGGACTGGAGCGCAGTTCCTCGTCGTATTCGTGCGCAATCTTCGCTACCGACAAACCGCCGGCGTAGTCGGCGAACAGCACGGCATAGTAAAGCCGCAAGGCGTAGATGTTGGCTTGTGCGAGCTTGTCGTCGGCCAGGCGCTGAGAGCTTCTGCCGGGCCAGGCCTGGGTTTCCTCGTCCGACTGGCCGAGCAGGCTGTTGATCATCTGCAGCACGAACTGCTGCAGGTTGGCGCCGATCATTTGGCTCGGCCGGTACGTGTGATCCTGCAGCTCGAGGGTTTTGCGGCGCAATGCGCCAAGTTCTGCCCCCCGGAAGAACATGTTCAGGCTGTGGACGGCCGCGGTGCGTGCAGCAAACTCGAAATCGAAGAGCGCCAGCGACTGCGGCACGGCGCGTGCCAGGTTGTGCAGGGTCTGGTCGAAGTTGCCGAACCACGGGTCGACGTGCGCATCCAGGATGCCCAGAGCCCGCACCGACCAAGCACTGCCTGGAAACTGATTGGCAATGGTGCGGGCGGCGCCGGTCAGGGCTTTGGCGCGCAGGGGCTGCCCCGACAGCACGGCCGCGACCGCGCGCATGGCGTACAGCAGGGCGACTTCGCCACAGTAACCATGCGTGCGTGCACTTTCGCAGTACTGCACCAGCATGGGTACCAGGCTGGTGAGTTGCCCGAGGGCGTGCCGGGCAAGCGCGCCGTCGCCGAGAAGCCGGGTCTGGTGGACGAACTCTGCCGTGTGCACGGGATGCAGGTGGGCCGGCAGCGCGCCTGCGTTGAACAGCGTAGGGAGCTTCGCCCGCTGGCCCAGCGTGGTCAGCCAGCCACCGGCTTCGGGATCGGGTTTCAACCAGCGGGTAGTCAGCGTATCTGCGTGCGTGAGATTGCCTTGCGTCATGGCAGCCCGCAGCTCGACTTCGCGGGTGGTGCTGGAGTGGTCGCCGCTGCGCAGGACATAGTCGAGCTGGTCGAAGTCGCCGCACAGGAGGGCTGCCTGCGCCGCGCAATCCCGCAGGCCCTGGCGGGTGTGCGAGGCATCGCCGGCATCGCCGGTGTGCGCGTAGAGCAGTCCGGTGCGACTGTACTTGTAGGCCTGCTGGAACTGACCATGCTCCAGCGTCTGCTCGGCCGCCAGGAGATTGAAATGAGCGGCTTCGGTCTTGTCGGCAGCCTCCGCCAGCATGGGGTCCACCGCGACGTTCAGGTGATTGGCCGTGTCCACGGCGAAGCGGCCGCCCGGGTCGTGCTGTAACGCACCGGCAATGCGCCGATGCAGGTGCTCTTTGACCTCGCGCGGTGTCCGCTCGTACAGCACGGCACGCACGCGGCCGTGAGAGAAGCGGTATTCGCCTTCGCCCAGCAGCGCGATCAGCCCGGCGGTAATGGCCGGGCGCAGGGTCTTTGCGACCTGGTCCATCTCCTGTTCGGTAACCTCCGCCAGCAGGGGCAGGCGGAACACCTCCCCGTGACAGGCGCCCGCACACAACGGCGCCCGGGTCTCGGGCGGCAGCTCGTCCAGCAGGCGGGCAATGCGGTCCACCGAATTGGAGTTGAAGAAGTGTTTCCGGATCGCCTCGATGTCCCACGCCCACTGCTCGGCGGCGCGGTCGAAGTAGATGTGGCCGTCGTGGTGCAGCTCGGTGACCAGCTCGATCAGCAGGGCCGGCACTCCGTCGGTTTTCACCTGCAGCTCGGTGGCGAGCTCGCGCACTTTCGCCTCCGAGGCGCTGAACATGTCGGCCAGGAGCTCGCGGATATCGGCTTTCTCGAGCCAATGCAGATCGATGCGGGTGGTGCGGGTCGCCAGCCTCGGGGAGGCAAACGGCTCGGCGTCGTAGTCTTCCCAGGTGAGCAGCGCAAAGATCCGCCGCTGCCCCATGCAGGTTTCCAGAAAGGCCGTGATGCACTCGGGGGGCAGCACATCGGCGTTCTCTATGATGGGCATCAGCGTCACAGTGCTGAAGGCGTTCAGCAGTTCGGTGACGCCGCGCGATGGCAGGCCAGGCTCGCTGGTGTCGAGATCCACCACGTTTTCGAGCTCGGGCAGATACTCCAGCAGGCTTGCAACGTTGGGTGATTTGAAACGGGCCAGGCGTTCGATGACCCGCGCGCTCGTCTCGCTGGGCAGGCTGAGAAACTGCCGCACCATCGGCCGCAGCAATTCGATCCACAGCGTGTCGGTGTCCGCAACCTCCAGCCCCAGGCAGTTCACCGTGGCGGTAATCACGTGCAGGGGCTGCGCCTGGCGGGCCAGATCCTCCGCCAGCGCGCTCTTGCCCATGCCGGAGCCGCCGTGGATGTTGGCGAACAGCGTCTCGCCGTGTTTGCAGCGCTCCAGCAGATCCATCAGCGCGGTCTGATCGCCGCGGCGGCCGTAGATGCGTTTCGGAACCACAAGCTGGGGCACGCTGTCGGTGCTGCCCAGACGGAACGGCACCACGTTGGCGAACTGCGCAGCCTCGGCAAGGTCGTGCTGCACCGAGCCTGCGCTCTGGTAGCGTTTTTCCGGCTGTTTGCTCAGCAGTCGGCCGACGATGTCGCCAAGCCATTCCGGCAGGTCCGGGTCGACCACGTGCAGTGGTGTCGAGGTGCTCGCGATATGGGCGTGAATGAGCTCCAGTGGATCCACGTGTTCGAAAGGCGGGTGGCCGCAGAACAGCTCGTACAGCGTGGCGCCCAGGGAGTAAAGATCGGTGCGGTAGTCGACGGTGCGATTCACCCGACCGGTCTGTTCCGGAGAGATATAGGGCAGCGTACCGGTCAATGAGATGGCCGCATCGCCGGCGGCGGTTGCCGGGTGCACGTGGCTGTCCAGGGTGGCCAGGCCGAAATCTATGATGCGCAGCGTCAGCCCGCCGTCGGCGCCTTCGATTACGACGACGTTGGACGGGTTGATGTCGCGGTGAATGACGCCCTCGTCGTGAATGCTCTGCAACGCCCCGGACAACTGCGCGGCAATGTTCAACCGCTCGGCGAAGCCGACTTCTTCCGTGAGATAGTCGCGAAGGGCGATCGCACCTTCGTCCGCGAAGATGATGCGAATGCCGTCCTCGTCGAAGGCCAGCGGCTGGCAGACACAGGGGCTCGTCAGCGAACGGATGAGATCGTATTCGCGCTGATAACGATTGATGGCGCCAGGCGAGAACGCGTGGGGCTTGAGGGTTTTGAAGACCGCGGGCTGCTGGCGCCAGGTACCGCGTTTTACCGTGGTATTGGCGCTTTCGTAGAGGATGTCATCCACGGCGGAACGGGCAGCCGGCCAGTCTTTCCTGGCTGCCGTCAGGCAACTTCAGGGGTAAAGAGGTAGCCCGTTCCGTGGATGGTAGCGATGATCTTGGCGTTGGCGGCCCGTTCGCCGAGCTTCTTGCGCAGCTGACCGACCAGAACGTCGATGTAGCGGTCGTCGGGGAACCACTCGCGGTTGCGGATGCGGTTCATGAGCTGATCGCGGTTCATGACCTCGCCGGCCTGCTCCATGAACGCCAGCAGCAGCTGGTATTCCCCGGCGGACAGCTGTATGGCTTCGCCCTCGGGAGAGGTGAGCTCGCGCTTGTTCAGATCCAGTTTCCATCCGTCGAACGTGCGCAGGTGATTGCGCTTGCGCTGGCTCTGCTGGATCTGCACGCGGCGAATCAGATTGCGTGCCCGGGAGAGCAGCTCGCGCGGGTCGAAAGGCTTGGTGACGTAGTCGTCGGCGCCGGATTCGAGTCCCAGGATCCGGTCGATCTGTTCCTGCTTGGAGGTGACGAGAATGATGCCGATGTCCGAGTTCGAGCGGATCTCGCGCGTGAGCGTGAGGCCGTCCTTGCCGGGCAGCTTGATGTCCAGCAGCACCAGCACGACATCGGTGTCGTCCACGATTTTCTGAACCTCATCGCCGGAACCGGTGGAAGAGACGCGAAAGCCTTCCTCCTCGAAATACGAGACGAGCTGCTCGCGGGTGATCGGTTCGTCTTCGACGATCAGAATGTGATCAGTTTCACTCATAGTCCCCAGTCCTATGGAACAGTTTGAGAGCATGCGGGCATCGCCAGTCTCTGGCGATGCGGATACAGTACCGCTCTTTAACGCCTGGCAAGTAACGCACCTGCCATCTGAAAAGACAAGCGCAAGCGCTTGAGGATGTGGTTTGTATCACATGAGTAAGCCGATTTCGATTCCGCTGGAAGCCCTTTCGGAGCAGGCCCTGCAGGGCGTGATCGAAGCCTTCGTGCTGCGTGAGGGCACCGATTACGGTCATCGCGAAGTCGATCTCGAGGAGAAGCGCCGCGCGGTGCGCCATGCGCTCGAAAGCGGCACGGCGGTGTTGGTCTATCTCGCCGACGAAGATTTCGTGGACATCCAGCTCAAGACCTGACCCTCTCTCCGCCCATGGCCCGCTCCGGGCTGGCAGATGGGCACTGCATCACAGTTTTCCCGACGTCTTTCCTTTCCAATGCGCGGTGACGGAAATCCGCCGCGCGCGCGTGTGTGCCGCAGCGGGAAATTGACTGGTTAATTGGATTTGGCCTTGCTGACGATTCTCCGACAGTTTACCTACCAGATCAGCGCCATCGCGCGGCGCTGGTGCGCAGGTTTCTGTGCCGGTTTCCTGGCGCTCGCGAGTGTCGACGCGCAGGCCATCGGCACCGACGCCGGGTCCAGCATCGCCAATACCGCCACGGTGAACTTTGCGGTGAACGGCACCACGCAGACCCCGGTGAACAGCAACACGGTGGTCACCCGCGTGGACGAGCTGCTCGACGTGGTGGTGGTGGACGACATCGGCGGCCCGGTTGCCGTCAGCTCGCCGGACGCCGACGTGCTGCTGCAGTTCAGCGTCACCAACAACGGCAACGGCTCCGAAGCCTTCCGTATCATCGCCGACGGCACGCTGGCTGAAGGCGGCTTCGACCCGACCGTAGACCGGCTTTACCTCGAAACGAACGGCCTG
>CAZYYJ010000141.1:0-6617 GCA_964651595.1 uncultured Pseudomonadales bacterium
GAATCGAACTGCGGACCTACTGATTACGAATCAGTCGCTCTACCAACTGAGCTATTCCGGCACGGGATACCGCGGTCAGAAGGCGCGTAAGAATACTGCGCTGCGTTGGAAACACAAGACCCGGCGGGCGGGGGCCGGCCGGGCCTCGGGAACTCGCGGGGTTGCGCCCCGAAAGAATCGCTAGGGATCAGCGCAGGGCTGGCGATCGGGGAACACGATGCAGATCGTCTGTCCCGCTGGATGCGTAGCGGTCACCTCGTAGGTGGTGCCGTCACTGGCGGCAATGGCGTACTCGATACCATCGTCGCTGCGCGGGCGCCAGCCGATGGCGTCCTCGATGGCGTCGATGTCACCCAGATCCTGGGCGTACTCACCATTGCGCATGAAAAAGTCTTCCTGAAACATCTCGATGGTGAAGATGTTGGCTGTCAGCGTGCCGTCTTCGGTGTTTTCCACGTACGCCTGATAGGTAGGCACGGCAAAGGCGGCAAGAATGCCGACGATGACCACCGCGGTCATCATTTCAACGAGCGAGAAACCCTGCTGCGTGCGGGCAGCGGTCAATGACTGTGGGCGCGGGGTGTGCATCTTTATTGCTCGTTCGTTGGTTCGAGTGGGTGTTTTTTTGATCCTAAAACAACAAGAGGCAGCAAAGCTGCCTCTTGCGTCTCAAGTTTTGAGACTACCTTGCGGCTTACCAGGCTACCGCGAAGGTTTCTTCAGCGATACCGTTGAAGTCGCCGTACGCAGGACGCGTAACGGTTACAACGAGGTCGCCCGTGGCGATGGCGCCAGCGGTTACCGCGATGCCAACCGTGCCGGCAACGTCGTCGTCAGCAGCAGCGTAGGTAGCACCACCTTCCGGGGAACCAGCAGCAGCTTTGGCAGCGCCGATGTCAGCGTTGATCGCGTTTACCCAGTCAGCAGAAGCAGCGAGACGGGCGCTGGCAGCAGCACGCGTTTCAGAACGCATCTGGATAGCTGAGCGGGTACGCTCCATTTCACCGTCGACAAAGTCGATCGCAGCTTCGTAGTGCGAGTTCACCTTGCCCGAGTTAGCGGTCTGTACATACGTCTGGTATGCGGGCAGCGCTACGGCGGCGAGAATACCGATGATCGCAACCACGATCATCAGTTCGATCAGGGTAAAACCCTTCTGGTTTACGTTTTTCATTCCAACAACTCCGTTACTCATTCAACTGTTGATAAACGTCGCAGCCCTCCCTTGGAACGACCGCTAGCGTCGCCATAAGAAAGCAAAGCCTGTGCCAAGCGCCCCAAAGGCGCCCAACGCCTACCTTCAGCGAGTGCTTTTCTTAACAAATACAGCGAGTTAGGATGGTAAGTGAGGAATTGGGGTGACGTCAGGGAAATTGTGACCGGGTTCCGGTGAGACTATGACGAGCCGCGCACCTGGTCAGAAGCTGACACGGAATGTCACCCGCGCAATGTTGCTGCGTTGTCGCACAGCGGGCGGGGCGGGACACGCGACCGGCGCGCGTTTCAGACCTGTAAAATTGTGACGCACTTATCGACACCCCGGTGATGCAGACATACACTTTCGCGCCCGCCCATCGGTATGGTAAGCCAGGTGGCATTATGCGCTCCGGTGTCGGCTGCGGCGGGGACTGACGGCAGCGCGGAGCGACGCACCAAACAGCTAGGAAGAAAATACTAGTAGCTGGTAGGAAGAAAGAGCTAGTAGCTAGTTAGGAAGCAAGAGCTAGTAGGAAGAAAGAGCTAGCTCGCGTAGGTCAGAGCAAAGCGCGACACAGAGCGCATCGGTTGAAAAGGATTCTCACGCTGTATGGCAACCGAACCCATACCATTGAGCGGATTGGCGCGACGGCTCGTCGACGAGGGTATTGTCGACGCCGATGCCGCCATACAGGCAACGGAAGAAGCCCGTAAGTCCGCCACGCCCCTGGTTTCCTATCTGGTACAGAATGGTCTCGTCGAGGCCCGTGCCATTGCCGCCAGCGCCGCCGAAGAGTTCGGCGTGCCGCTGATGGACCTGTCCGTCTTCGACGTCGACTCCATCCCCAAGGATCTGGTCAAAGAGCAGCTCATCCGTCAGCACAACGCCCTGCCGCTGGTGCGTCGCGGGGTGCGTCTGTTCGTGGCCGTCTCCGACCCCACCAACCTGCAGGCGCTGGACGAAATCAAGTTCCAGTCGGGCGTGAACACCGAGCCCGTGCTGGTGGAGGAAGACAAGCTCGCAGCCCTGATCGATCAGTTCCTGAACGCGCAGGAAGACGACGGCCTCGGCGATCTGGAGGGTGACGACCTCGAAGACCTGGACATGGAAGCTTTCGACGAAAGCGGCGATGTCGAGGACGACGACCCGGGCGCAGCCACCGACGACACCCCCATCGTACGCTTCGTCAACAAGATGCTGCTGGACGCCATCAAGACCGGCGCCTCAGACATCCACTTCGAGCCCTACGAGAAATCTTACCGCGTGCGCTTCCGCACCGACGGCATTCTGCACGTGACGAGCACGCCGCCGCAGAATCTGGGCACGCGCCTGGCCGCTCGCCTGAAGGTCATGTCCGAGATGGACATCTCCGAGCGCCGGGTACCTCAGGACGGCCGCATCAAGATGAAGCTGTCCAAAACCCGCGCCATCGACTTCCGCGTGAACACCCTGCCCACCCTGTGGGGCGAAAAGGTCGTGCTGCGGATTCTGGACCCGTCCAGCGCCAAGATGGGCATCGAAGCCCTCGGCTTCGAAGACGTGCAGCAGTCGATGTTTCTGGACGCGCTGCACAAACCGCAGGGCATGATCCTCGTCACGGGGCCCACGGGGTCCGGCAAGACCGTCAGCCTGTACACGGGCCTCAACATCCTCAACACCGCGGAGACGAACATCGCCACCGCCGAGGATCCGGTGGAAATCAACCTGGAAGGCATCAACCAGGTCAACGTGAACCACCGCGTGGGGCTCGACTTCGCGTCTGCCCTGCGCTCGTTCCTCCGCCAGGACCCTGACGTGGTCATGGTGGGGGAGATTCGTGACCTGGAAACGGCCGAGATTGCCATCAAAGCCGCGCAGACCGGTCACATGGTGCTGTCCACCCTGCACACCAACTCGGCACCGGAAACGTTGACGCGTCTGCGCAACATGGGCGTGCCGGCGTTCAACCTGGCCACCTCGGTCAACCTCATCATTGCGCAACGCCTCGGTCGGCGCCTGTGCAACGAGTGCAAGGTCGCCCAGGACATACCACGCGAAGCCATGCTGGAAGAGGGGTTCACTGACGACGACCTGGCAGAAAACTTTACCGTTTATGAAGCCAACAAAGACGGTTGTGACAAGTGCAACGCCGGTTTCAAAGGCCGAGTCGGAATCTATGAAGTAGTTAAAATAACCCCCGAGATGTCTCGTATTATCATGGAGGACGGCAACAGCCTGCAGCTTGCCGATCAGGCGAAGGAGCATGGTTTCAACGACCTGCGCCGTTCTGGACTCCTCAAGGTGATGCAGGGCGTCACGAGTCTCACGGAAGCCAACCGTGTCACCACCGGGCACTAAATTTCAGAGGCACTGAGCAACAATGGCCGAAAGCGCAACATTCGTATGGGAAGGCACCGATAAGCAGGGTCGCAAGACAAAGGGCGAAATCAGTTCCAGCACCCCTGCCATTGCAAAAGCCGAATTGCGTCGCCAGGGCATCGTGGCGACCAAGGTCCGCAAGAAAAGCGCCAGCATCCAGCTCACGAGCGGCGGCAAGGTAAAACCCGGCGACGTGGCTCTGTTCACGCGCCAGATGGCGACCATGATGCGCGCCGGTGTACCGCTGGTGCAGGCCTTCGACATCGTGGCCGATGGTGTCGACAAACCGAAACTGGCAGACCTCATCAAAGAGGTGCGCAACGACGTTTCCGGCGGTAATTCCTTTGCATCGGCCATCCGCAAGCATCCCGAGCAGTTCGACGAGCTCTTCTGCAACCTCGTGGATGCAGGTGAGCAGTCCGGTGCCCTGGAGCAGATGCTCGACCGCATCGCCACCTACAAAGAAAAGACCGAGTCGCTGAAGGCAAAAGTGCGCAAGGCCATGACGTATCCCATCGCGGTGCTCGTGGTTGCGGTCATTGTCTCCGGCGTGCTGCTGGTGAAAGTGGTCCCTCAGTTCGAGTCGGTTTTCGACGGCTTCGGCGCCGAGCTGCCGGCATTCACGCAGATGGTCATCGGCTTCTCGGAGTTTGCACAGGCCTACTGGTACTGGATCGTCATCGGCATGATCGGTATCGGCATGGCGTTCTCGGAGGTGCACAAACGCTCCGAACCTTTCCGGCGGTTTCTGGACCGGGCACTGCTGAAAATGCCCGTGGCCGGCGAGATCATCGAGAAGTCTGCAGTCGCCCGCTATGCGCGCACCCTGTCCACCACCTTTGCCGCCGGCGTGCCGCTGGTGGACGCCCTGAATTCCGTCGCCGGCTCCACCGGCAACTCGAAGTTCGTGGACGCCGTGTATCGCATTCGCGACGACGTCTCCACAGGCCAGCAGCTCAACTTCTCCATGAAGAACACCGGTGCGTTCCCGAACATGGTGACGCAGATGGTCGCCATCGGCGAAGAAGCCGGTGCCCTGGACGACATGCTGGAGAAATCCGCCAACTACTACGAGGAGCAGGTGGACAACGCGGTGGACAACCTCACGAGCCTCATGGAACCGATGATCATGTCGGTACTGGGTATCCTCGTAGGCGGCCTCATCGTGGCCATGTACCTGCCGATCTTCCAGCTGGGCGCGGTGGTCGGTCAGTAGCGACCGCCCTCACCCTGCCTCCGCGGACCACGGACTGCCGCGATCATGATGTTTGAACCACTTCTGGCCTATGGCTGGCAGGGCCTGGTGCTCGCCGCCTGGGTCGGCCTCGCGGTGGGCAGTTTTCTCAATGTCGTCGCCTACCGCTACCCGATCATGCTCGAGCGCGACTGGCAGGCACAGGCGCGCGAGCTGCTGGACATGCCCGGCGAAGAAGCGCCTGCGGAAGCGTTCAATCTTTCCGTGCCCCGTTCGCGATGTCCTCACTGCGGCCATTGGATCCGGGCCTGGGAAAACATCCCGGTCTTGAGCTGGCTGTGGCTGCGCGGCAAATGCAGCGCCTGCCGTAAACCGATCTCCTGGCGCTACCCGGCTGTGGAGCTGCTCACGGGCTTGGCCACGCTCGCGGTGCTCGCCCAGTTCGGCTTCACGGCAACGGGCCTGGCGCTCTGCTTTTTCACCTGGCTGCTGGTCGCCATGACCCTCATCGATTTCGACACGAAGCTGCTGCCGGATCAGATGACCTACCCGCTGCTGTGGCTGGGCCTGTTCACCAATGCAGCCCTGGGTGGCATCGTCGACCTGCAGGCTGCCGTGATCGGCGCCATTGCCGGTTATCTCTTCCTCTGGTCCATCTACTGGGCCTTCAAATTGCTGACCGGCAAAGAAGGCATGGGGTACGGCGACTTCAAGCTGCTGGCCGCCCTGGGGGCATGGCTCGGCTGGCAGGCATTACCCAGCGTCATTCTCATCGCCGCCGTCGTGGGCCTTGCCTATGCCCTCGGCAACATGGCGCTGAAGCGCCAGGGCCGCGAAGACACCATTCCTTTCGGCCCCTTCCTGGCGGTCGCCGGTTGGGTGACCCTCAGCTTTCGTGATACGGTCCTCGGCTTCTTTCTGATCGGTTGACTCATGCCCTATCTCGTCGGCCTCACCGGCGGCATCGGCAGTGGTAAAAGCGCTGCCGCTGACCGGTTCTCGGCCAGGCACCAGATTGCCGTGGTGGACGCGGACGTGGCCAGCCGCGCGGTGGTGGAGCCGGGGCAGCCAGCGCTCGCTGATATAGCGGAACATTTCGGCACGCAGGTGCTGAGCGACGACGGCAGCCTCGACCGGGCGGCGCTGCGCAGCATCGTGTTCGCGGCACCCGAAGAGCGTCGCTGGTTGCAGGGCCTGCTGCACCCGCTGATATCCGCCTGGTTGAAAGCACGTATCGACGAAGCGACCTCGCCGTACGTGCTGCTCGTGAATCCGCTGCTGTTCGAATCGGGGCAGCAGGGCTGGTGTGACCGCGTGCTGCTGATCGACGCCCCCGAGGAAACGCAGCTCACCCGAACCATGGCGCGGGACGCCAACAGCCGCGAGCAGGTGGAGAACATCATGCGCGCCCAGGCCAGCCGGGAGCAGCGTCGCGCGCTTGCCGATGACATCATCACCAACGACAAAGATCTGCCGACGCTGCATACGCGCGTCGATCGCCAGCACGAGGAGTACGTGAAGCTGTGTCAGAGCCAGCCCGCATAGTGCACTGCCCCACCTGCGCCAAGCCGGTGAAGTGGACCCCGAAGAACCCCAATCGTCCGTTCTGCTCCGAACGCTGCAAGCTCATCGATTTCGGCGATTGGGCCAGCGAAGCGCACCGCATAGCCGGTGATGCCGAGCACGAGGACATCAACAGCGAAGATCTGCGCTAGAAAGGTTGCCGCTGAGAGCTTACGCCGGTCGGGCGGTCGTCAGGTGCGGTACTCGGCGTTGATGCGTACGTAGTCGTACGACAGGTCTGTCGTCCAGACCGTCTCCTCGGCAGTGCCGACCCCGAGATCGATGTGCACAGTGAACTCGTCC
>CAZYYJ010000142.1:0-6568 GCA_964651595.1 uncultured Pseudomonadales bacterium
TCTCAACAAGAAGCGCGGCGATGCCAAGGTGGTTGTCTACGACCTCGATCGCGTCACCGCCGACGTCTCGGTGATCGAAATTGCCGACATCGACGGCGAGCATCAGTTCGAGGTGCTGTCGACCAACGGCGACACCTTCCTCGGTGGTGAAGACTTCGATCTCAGAGTGATCGACTACCTGGCCGACGAGTTCAAGAAAGAGAACGGGGTCGATCTGCACAACGATCCGCTGGCCCTGCAACGCCTGAAAGAAGCGGCGGAAAAGGCCAAGATCGAGCTGTCCAACAGCCAGCAGACGGAAATCAACCTGCCGTACATCACGGCAGATCAGACGGGGCCGAAGCACCTGGTGCTGAAGCTCACGCGGGCAAAGCTCGAGTCGCTGGTGGAAGAGCTCGTTGAACGCACCATCGCCCCCTGCCGCACGGCTCTGGACGATGCCAGCCTGTCGGTGAACGACATCGACGATGTGATTCTCGTGGGCGGTCAGACGCGCATGCCGCTAGTGCAGGACAAGGTGAAAGCGTTCTTCGGCAAGGACGCCCGTCGCGACGTGAACCCGGACGAAGCCGTAGCCATGGGCGCAGCTATCCAGGCGGCCGTGCTGGCCGGCGACGTGAAAGACGTGCTGCTGCTCGACGTCACACCGCTGTCCCTCGGTATCGAGACGCTGGGTCAGGTCATGAGCGTGCTGATCGAGAAGAACACCACCATTCCTACCAAGAAAACGCAGGTGTTCTCCACGGCGGACGACAACCAGACAGCCGTGACGATCCACGTGCTGCAGGGCGAGCGCAAGCAGGCCGGGCAGAACAAGTCGCTGGGGCGTTTCGACCTTGCCGACATTCCGCCGGCCCCCCGCGGCATGCCTCAGATCGAGGTGGCTTTCGACCTGGATGCGAACGGCATTCTGAACGTGTCTGCCAAAGACATGGCCACCGGCAAAGAGCAGTCGATCGTGATCAAGGCCTCGAGCGGTCTGTCCGAGGACGAGATCGAGCAGATGATCCGCGACGCTGAGTCTCACGCCGAAGAGGACAAGAAGTTCGAGGAGATGGTGAGCCTGCGCAACCAGGCGGATGGTCTGGTGCACGGGGCCCGCAAGGCGGTGGAAGAAGCCGGAGACAAAGCCTCGGCGGACGAGAAGGCGGCCATCGAGACAGCGGCGTCCGAGCTCGAGGAAGCGCTCAAGGGTGAAGACAAAGACGCCATCGAAGCGAAGATGCAGGCGCTGTCGCAGGCTTCTGCAGGTCTCGCGCAGAAAATGTACGAGGAACAGGCGGCGCAGGCCGGCGCTGCCGGACCGGAAGCCGCTTCCACCGATGGCGATGCCAACGGCGATACGGTCGACGCTGAGTTCGAAGAGGTGGACGACGCCGAGAAAAAGGCGTAACGAACCCTTTCAGCGGCGGCGCGGGTCGTGGGCGGTGTAAAGCTGCCCCGCTCGCGCTTTTTCGCGTCTGGCTGATAGCGCGCAAAACGGAAAACCGATGTCCAAACGAGATTACTACGAAGTGCTGGGTGTAGGTCAGGACGCCTCCGAGGACGACCTGAAGAAGGCCTATCGACGTTTGGCCATGAAGTTCCACCCCGACCGCAACCCCGATGACGAAGATGCCGAAGAGAAGTTCAAGGAAGCTTCGGAAGCCTACGAAATTCTGAACGACCCGGAAAAACGCCAGGCGTACGACCGCTTCGGCCATGCCGGGGTGGACCCGTCGCAGGGCGGCGGTGGTTTCGGCGGCGGTTTCGGCAGCGATCTGGGCGATATCTTCGGTGACGTATTCGGCGACATCTTCGGCGCGCGGGGCGCGCGCAACGGCGTCAGTCGCGGTGCGGACCTGCGTTACAACCTGTCCCTGTCGCTGGAGCAGGCGGTCAGCGGCGACACGCTGGAGATCCGCATCCCCGTCATGGCGGGCTGTGAAGTGTGCGATGGCTCCGGAGCCGCCGAAGGCACCAGCCCGCAGACCTGCCCGGATTGTCAGGGTGCAGGCCAGATCCGTGTTTCTCAGGGGTTTTTCTCGCTGCAGCAGACCTGTCCGCGCTGTCGCGGTCAGGGTCGTGTCATTACCGATCCCTGCCGCAACTGCGGGGGCGCCGGTCGTGTGGAGAAGCGCAAGACCCTGTCGGTGAAGATTCCGGCAGGCGTCGACACGGGCGATCGTATCCGCCTTACCGGCGAAGGCGAAGCCGGCATGCACGGTGGCCCGCCGGGTGATCTGTACGTGCAGGTGGAAGTGGCTGAGCATCCCATCTTCGTGCGCGACGGGCGCCACCTCTACTGTGAGGTGCCCATTGCGTTCACCGAAGCGGCCCTTGGCGGTGAGCTCGAAGTGCCCACGCTCGACGGACGCGTGAAGCTGAAGATTCCCGCGGAAACGCAAACCGGCAAGGTGTTCCGCCTGCGCGGCAAAGGCGTAACACAGGTACGCGGTGGCGGGGTGGGTGACCTGCTCTGCAAAGTGGTGGTGGAAACACCGGTGAAACTCACCGACAAGCAGAAGAGCCTGCTCAACGAATTCCGCGAATCCCTGGCAGGGAGCGACAAGCACTCTCCCAGGGAAAAAACCTGGTTTGACGGCGTGCGGGACTTCTTCGACGGCCTGAAGCCCTGACCATGGTTTCCATAGCGATCACCGGCGCTGCCGGGCGTATGGGCAAAACCCTGATTCAGGCCGTGCACGAGGCCGAGGGTCTGGCGCTGGGCGCCGCCTTCGAGCATGGCGCCAGCCCGGCTGTTGGAGCCGACGCCGGCGAGCTTGCGGGCGTGGGTCGCCTCGATGTGCCCATCACAGCCCTGGATGCGGCGCGGCCGGATGCCTTCGATGTGGCCATCGACTTCACGGTGCCCGACGCAACGATCGAGCTGGCCCGCGTGTGCGGGCCGGCGGGCAAAGGCATGGTCGTGGGCACCACGGGCTTCGATGCCGGACAGCTCGACGCCCTGCACGCGGCCGCGGCGGACACAGCCCTGTTCATGGCGCCCAACATGAGCGTCGGGGTAAACGTGGCTTTCCGTCTCATCGAAATTGCAGCCCGCCTGCTGGGCGACAGCGTGGACGTGGAGGTGCTGGAGGCGCACCACCGGCACAAGATCGACGCACCGTCAGGTACGGCAGTGCGTATGGGTGAGATCCTCGCCGAGGCGCTCGACCGCGATCTGGAGACCGACGCCATCTACGGTCGCCAGGGCATCACCGGCGCGCGGGAACGGCGCACCATCGGTTTCTCCACCATGCGCGGCGGCGATATCGTCGGCGAGCACACGGTCATGTTCGCTGGTGACGGGGAGCGCATCGAGATCACCCATCGGGCCCAAAGCCGCATGAATTTTGCCCAGGGGGCGCTGCGGGCGGCGCGCTTCGTGCATGGCAAGGCGCCGGGACGCTACAGCATGGCGGAGTTGCTGGACCTGTCTTAGCGGTTGTGCTGGTTTTTCCCGGCCGGCTCATTAGAATACCGCTCCCAAGCTCGAGGGCACTAGCCCACCCTGCCGCTGGTCTGGTTGAGAAGCTCGCAACAACAAGCTCGGATACGAGAGCGTAAAAAAGAGCGGAAACGAGACCTCGCAGCTACCGCGGAACTTTGCTGGCATACAGAGGCGATCACGCAGGCGGGAAACCGCCGGGCGCCGTGCGGCATGAGCGAAACCTCTACCTGCAGGGGTAGAGCTGGACCGATGGGATTTGAGGACAGAATTTGATACCGGCTTTGATTGCTCTGGAAGACGGTACGGTCTTGCGCGGCCAGTCGATAGGCGTGGCGGGCAGCACGGTCGGCGAGGTGGTGTTCAACACTGCCATGACCGGCTATCAGGAAATCCTCACCGACCCTTCCTATGCGCGGCAGATCGTCACGCTCACCTACCCCCAGATCGGCAACACCGGCGTCAACGACGAGGACGACGAGTCTGACCGCGTGTGGAGCGCGGGGCTGGTCATCCGACAGACGCCGAGGCGCGTCAGCAGCTGGCGTGCGCAGCGTTCGCTGCTGGACTACCTCGAGGCACATCAGGTGGTGGCCATCGCCGATGTGGACACGCGCCGGCTGACCCGGCACTTGCGGGAGACCGGTTCGTTGTCCGGCTGCATTCTCGCGGGTCCGGAAGCCGCGGGCGAGGATGGCGAAGCCCGGGCGGTGGCGCTTGCGCGCGCCTTCCCGGGCCTGAAAGGCATGGATCTGGCGAAAGAAGTCACCGGCGTGCAGCGAAGCTGGACCCAGACCACCTGGAGCCGCGAGCACGGTTATGGCGAGCTATCTGATCCCCAGTTCAGAGTGGTGGCCTACGACTTCGGTGTGAAGCGGAACATTCTGCGCCTGCTGGCCGCGAGGGGCTGCGACCTTACCGTGGTGCCCGCGCAGACGCCGGCCGAAGAGGTGCTGGCCATGGCACCCGACGGCGTGTTTCTGTCGAACGGTCCAGGCGACCCGGAGCCGTGCGACTACGCCATCGAAGCCGTGCGTACGCTGACGGCAGCCCGCATGCCCATCTTCGGCATCTGCCTCGGGCACCAGATCCTGGCGCTGGCGAGCGGCGCGCAGACGATGAAAATGCCCCATGGCCACCACGGCGCCAACCATCCGGTGCAGGACAGCACCAGCGAGCAGGTCATCATCACCAGCCAGAATCACGGTTTTGCCGTGGACGGTGACACGCTGCCCAACACGCTGCGATGCACGCACGTGTCGTTGTTCGACGGCACCGTGCAGGGTGTGGAGCGTAACGACGTGCCTGCCTTCGGCTTTCAGGGCCACCCGGAAGCCAGCCCCGGGCCGCAGGACTGCGTGTACCTCTTCGACAAGTTCATCGACCTGATGCGGCAACACAAGGCTTAAGACGCACAATGCCGAAGCGAACGGACCTAGACACGATTCTGATTCTCGGCGCCGGACCGATCATCATCGGCCAGGCCTGCGAGTTTGATTACTCGGGCGCCCAGGCGTGCAAGGCGTTGCGCGAAGAGGGTTACCGGGTGGTGCTGGTGAACTCCAATCCCGCCACCATCATGACCGATCCGGCCATGGCTGATGCCACCTACATCGAGCCGGTGGAATGGCGCACGGTCGCGCGCATCATTGCCAGAGAAAAACCGCAGGCGCTGCTGCCCACCATGGGCGGGCAGACCGCGTTGAACTGCGCGCTCGACCTCGTGCGCGAGGGCGTGCTCGAAGAGCACAACGTGGAGCTCATCGGCGCCAGCCAGGACGCCATCGACAAGGCGGAAGACCGGGAGCGTTTCGACCGCGCCATGAAGCGTATCGGGCTGGAAACTCCACGCTCGGCCATCGCGCACAGCCTCGAGGAAGCGCTGCAGGTGCAGAGCATGCTCGGCTACCCCTGTGTCATCCGCCCATCGTTCACGCTCGGGGGCAGCGGTGGGGGCATTGCCTACAACCGCGAAGAGTTCGTGGAAATCTGCACCCGCGGCCTGGAGCTGTCGCCCACGTCGGAGCTGCTCATCGACGAGTCTCTCGTCGGCTGGAAAGAGTTCGAGATGGAAGTGGTTCGCGACAGCCGGGACAACTGCATCATCGTCTGCTCCATCGAGAACCTCGACCCCATGGGCGTGCATACCGGTGACAGCATCACGGTGGCGCCGGCCCAGACCCTTACCGACAAGGAATACCAGGAACTGCGCAACGCCTCCATTGCCGTGCTGCGGGAGATAGGCGTGGACACGGGCGGGTCGAACGTGCAGTTTGCGATCAGCCCGGAAGACGGTCGTATCGTGGTGATCGAAATGAATCCCCGCGTCTCGCGTTCTTCGGCCCTTGCGTCCAAGGCCACGGGCTTTCCCATTGCCAAGGTGGCGGCCAAGCTTGCGGTGGGCTACACGCTCGACGAACTGGAGAACGACATCACCGGCGGCATCACCCCCGCGTCGTTCGAGCCGTCCATCGACTACGTGGTCACCAAGATACCCCGGTTCACTTTCGAGAAGTTCCCGCAGGCAGATCCGCGGCTCACCACGCAGATGAAATCCGTTGGTGAGGTCATGGCCATTGGCCGCACGTTCCAGGAGTCACTGCAGAAAGCCCTGCGGGGTCTGGAAACGGGCATGACGGGCTTCGATCCGGTAATTGCAGAGGACAACCCGGAGCTGCGCAGCCGCCTGCGGGCAGAACTTGCCAATCCGGGAGCGCTGCGCCTCTGGTACGTGGCCGATGCGTTCCGCTCGGGTGCCACGCTGGATGAGCTTTTTGAGCAGACCTTCATCGACCCGTGGTTCCTGGCAGAGATCGAAGACCTCATTGTCACGGAGCAGGGGCTGGGCGCGCAGGCTGCGGAAGCCCTGGACGGTGACGAGTGGCTGAAACTGAAGCGCAAAGGCTTCTCTGACGCGCGGCTGGCGGCGCTGCTGGGCACCACGGAAAGCCAGGTGCGCAGCCTGCGCCTGGCGCATGGCGTGCAACCGGTGTTCCGCCGCGTGGATACGTGTGCCGCAGAGTTTCCGGCGTCCTCGGCTTACATGTATTCCACCTACGAGGACGAATGCGAAGCCAACCCCACCGACCGGCAGAAGATCATGGTGCTGGGGGGTGGCCCCAACCGCGTGGGCCAGGG
>CAZYYJ010000143.1:0-6553 GCA_964651595.1 uncultured Pseudomonadales bacterium
AGTCGCTGCCAGCCAGGGCATGAAGCTCGCGTTCTCGCTGGGATCCCAGAACCACCAGCCGCCCCAGCCGAGCTCGTAGTAGGCCCACCAGCTACCCAGGGTGATGCCGACCGTAAGGCACGCCCAGGAGCCATTGCACCAGGGTCGTACCCAGCGGGCCCAGGCCGCGTCCACCCGGTTTTCCAGCAGGGCCGCCAGCGCAAACGCGAAAGGCACGGCCAGACCCACGTAGCCGGCGTACAGCATCGGCGGATGGACAATGAGACCGAAGTCCTGCAACAGCGGGTTCAGATCCCCGCCGTCGGCAGGAGTCAGGGGTATGAGTCGCTCGAAGGCGTTGCTGGTAAAAAGGGAAAACGCGATGAAGCTCGTACACAGGATCGACAGCACCGCCAGCACCCGGGAATACAGCGGCCGGGGAAAGTTACCCCGGCGCAGCACCACCAGCCCCATCCACAGGGTGAGGAAGAGAATCCACAGCACGAAGGAACCTTCATGCCCGCCCCACGCGGCGCTGATCTTGTAGTACCAGGGCAGCAGGCTGTTGGAGTGGTTGGCCACATAGGCGACGGAAAAATCGTCGATCACAAAGCACCAGACCAGCGCAGCAAAGGACGTGGCTACGAACACGAGCTGACCCACTGCGAGCGACGAGGTGATGCGTGTCCAAAGCTCTCCCGCAGGCGTGGCGAGACTGGCCGCATAGAACCCGCACACGATGCCGAGCACCGCCAGCGCTGCGGCAATGCTGAGCGCAAACTGTCCGAACTCGGCTATCAAGGCTGCGCTGCCTCCGCCATATCCAGCAGCTCGGGAGGCATGTAATTCTCATCGTGCTTTGCCAGTACTTCCTGGGCTTCGAAGAGACGGTCTTCGATGAGCTGTCCGCGCACCAGAATGCCCTGCCCCTCCCGGAACAGATCCGGCAGGATTCCCGTGTAGGTGACATCGAATTCGGCACCGGCATAGTTCGTGAGCGTGAACCGTACGGCGAGGCTTTCGGGATCACGCGACACCGAGCCTTCCTGCACCATGCCTCCGGCGCGGATCATCTGGAATTTGGGGGCTTCGCCGTTGACCACCTTATCGGGCGGGTAGAACAGGTTGAGGTTTTCCTGCATGGCCGTCATCAGCGCCGCCACGGTACCGCCCACCGCGATCAACAGGAACGCCACCAGATAGAGTCGATTCTTGCGTTTGGGATTCATGGTCTGTCTTCACGCATCTTTGCTGGTTACTGCTCGAGAGTCTTCCGGCGACAGCCACCGGATCTCCCGTGTCAGCCGACGGAACTTGCCGCGCAGGTACAGGGCGTAGCCCACCAGCACGGCGCCGGTGGCACCATACGCGAGCCACACGTAAAGCGCATGACCACCCATTCGCAAAAATGCCTCGAAAGATTCGAAGTGCATGCGCGTTTTTCCCTTAAGTTCCCAGCCGCGCAGCGTAGGCCTGCACCCAGGACGTGTTGCGCTCGCGGTCCAGCACCTCGGCGCGCATGCGTACCAGCACCGCGCAGCCCACGAAGGCGTACATGCCCAGCACCATGACCAGCAGCGGCAGCCACATTTCCGGCGGCATGGCAGGCTTCTCAGTGAGGGTGAAAGAGGCGGGCTGGTGCAGGGTCTGCCACCAGTCCACGGAATACTTGATGACCGGTATGTTGATGGTCCCAACGACCGCTACCAGGGCGCTGGCGCGCCCCCTGAGGGTACTGTCGGCGATGGCACCCCGCAGCGCATAGATACCCATGAACAGAAACAGCAGCACAAGCGTGGACACGGTACGTCCGTCCCACTCCCAGTAGGTGCCCCAGGTCGGTTTACCCCAGACCCCGCCGCTGAACAGCGCCAGGGCCGTGATGAGCATGCCCAGCGGCAGGCAGGCGGTGATGGCCACGTCGGCAAGCTTCATGCGCCAGACAAACAGCACCACACCCGCTACACCCATACCGATGTACAGGCTCTGTGCCACCATCGCCGCGGGCACATGCACGTACATGATGCGGAAGCTGTTGCCCTGCTGGTAGTCCGGCGGGGCGAACGCCAGGGCCCAGACAACCCCCACCGACAGCAGAATCACTGCCGCCACGCCGAAGCCGATGGCCCAACCGCGGGAGATGTCGAAGAACCAGCGCGGCGACCCGAGCTTGTGCCAGAAGGTCTTCAGAACCGATGTGCGGGGCGCCGTCTGCTCCATGAGCCTATTGTAACTGAACACTGATTTTTAGACCTGCGGTGGCTGCCAAAGGTCCGATGGTGAGGGCCAGCATGCTGATGAAAACCAGCCAGTACAATTGTGCCTCGCCCTGCCCCGCGTGTTCCGTGACGGCGCCCACGCCGAAGATGAGCACCGGTAGAAAGAGTGGCAGCACAAGCAGCGCCAGAATCACACCGCCCCGGTTGAAGCCGACCGTGAGCGCCGCGCCGATGGCGCCGAACAGGCTCAGCGCAGGGGTGCCCGCCAACAGCGACAACGCCAGATTGTCGAGGGCCTCGGCAGGCAGCCCTACCGCATAGCCCAGCAGCGGGGAGACGAGCGCAATCAACAACCCGCTGTACAGCCACTGAAGACCGATACGCACCAGCACCACCAGAAACGGCGGCGTGGACGCCAGCAGCACCTGCTCCAGCGTGCCGTTGTCGTAGTCACGACGGAACAGACTGTCCAGAGACAGAATGCTGGTGAGCAGCACGATCACCCACAACGTGGACGCACCGTAGATCAGCAGCACCGTCGGGTTACCAACCGCCGCCAGCCGCGGCAGCGCCACCCCGAACAGCATCACGGCAAGGGCCAGGAAGGCGAGTGGATTGACAATCTGCTGCGGATGTCGCAGCAGTGCCTGCCACTCGCGCCAGATCACGCCCCTAAGCAACGCTGAGCTCCCGATCGTGGGGCAGCACTTCCAGCAGCGTCTTCTCCGCGAGGGCCAGCGGCACGTGCGTTGCGTACGCCACAGCGCCCCCGCCCGCGCAGTGTGCGTCGAGCAGTTCACACAACAGTGCTTGCCCGGACGTGTCCAGGGCGGTAACCGGCTCGTCGAGCAGCCACAGCAACGCCGGCGTCGCCTGCGCCGCCAGCAGCCAGCGCGCCATGGCAATGCGCCGCTGCTGACCCTGCGAGAGGCGCCCGACAGGAGTGAACGCATAGCGGCGCATGCCAACGCGGTCGAGCGCGTCTTTCAGCGCGGTCTCCGTCGCGGGGGCGCCCGCGAGATCGCCGTACCATTGCAGGTTGTCGAGCGGACTCAACAGCTCATCCAGCGCCAGGCGATGCCCCTGATACAACACGTGCGTACAGGCGAACGTCCCATCGAATTCACCGTGCAACCCCGCCAGCGTTCGCAGCAGCGTGGACTTGCCCGCGCCGTTGGCGCCGAGGATTTCCAACGCCTGGCCCCCTTCCAGCACAGTGTCCACCGGCTGAAACACCGGTGCACCGTCGCGCACGCTGGCCAGCTGCGTGGCGGTCAGCAGCGTCGTCATCAGCCCACTTGCGCGCGTGCCCCGCCCGGCTGCACTTCGTAGCAGGGTACGTACCCACCGTGCAGCTTCATGCGGCCCTGGTCGGCAAACCCCTTCAGCAGGGTGTCGAGCGCGCCGGCCAACGCCTGCGAAGCATGCAGTTGAAAAGGCCCGTGGCGACGGATGGCGCGTATGCCGTCCTCTTTGACGTTACCGCTCACGATGGCGGAGAAGGCACGGCGCACCTGCACTGCCAGTGCGCCGGCGTCCTGGTCCAGATCCAGGTTCAGCGCGGCCACGTTTTCGTGCGTGGCATGGAACGGCAGCTGGTGCTCCTCGGGGATGTGCAGCAGCCAGTTGAAGTAGTAGGCATCGCCGCTCTTGCTGCGGTTTTTGCGGACATTTTTGATGGCGCGGCTCATGTACCGGCCCACCGCTTCCGCGTCGTCGATGATGATCTCGTATTTCCCGGCCACGGCGTCGCCGAACAGCTGCCGCAGAAACCGATCCATCTCGGTGAAATACTGCGCCGCCGAAGCCGGTCCGGTGAACACCACGGGCAGTTCAACCTCGGCGTTGCGGGGATCGAGCAGAATGCCCATCAGGTAGAGAATTTCTTCAGCGGTGCCCACGCCCCCGGGGAACACGACGATGCCGTGGCCCAGGCGCACGAACGCTTCCAGCCGTTTCTCGATGTCCGGCAGCACCACCAGGTGGTTCACCATGGGGTTGGGCGGCTCGGCGGCAATGATGCCCGGCTCCGAGAGACCCACGAAGCGGGCGCCTTCGATGCGCTGCTTGGCGTGGCCCACAGCCGCCCCTTTCATGGGTCCTTTCATGGCTCCCGGCCCGCAACCGGTGCAGATGTCGAGGCGCCGCAGCCCGAGGTGGTAGCCCACTTCTTTGGTGTAGTCGTACTCCACGCGGTTGATGGAGTGGCCGCCCCAGCAGACGACCAGGTTGGGGCGCAGGCCCGCAGTCATGACCGCTGCGTGTTTCAGAATCTGAAACACCGCATCCGTGATGCCTTTGCCGCTGCTGAGATCGTAGCGCGTGGGGTCGCTGATTTCGGTACCGAGGTAAATGATGTCCCGCAGCACCGCAAAGAGGTGCTCCCGGATACCTTCCACCATGCGGTTTTCCACCAGCGCGGTCGCCGGACCGTTCTTGATGTCCAGCTGCAGTCCCCGCGTGCGCGGCAGCACCTCGATGGCGAAGTCGCTGTAGGCGTCGAAAATCTCCGCAGCATCGTCGGTCTGGTTGCCGGTGTTCAGCACGGCCAGTGCGCACTGACGAAAGAGCTGCTTCAGATCTTCGTGCCTGGCGCCGTGGGTCAGTGCCGCCACCTCACGCTGAGACAGGAGCTCGAGACTCCCTTTGGGGCTGACCTCCACATCCACTTTTTGCACGGTCATGCGTGGTCCTCGAATTCAGTTGCCGCCCGCCGCGGCCTGTTGTCAGCGCAGCGTGTATCGCGCGCCGACGTAGAGCTGCCGCGGCATGGCGGGAAAATAGCGATAGCTGCCGAAGGCGAAGTCGGCGCGATCCGCGTAGCGCTCGTCGGTGAGATTGATGATGCGGGCTGTCACCTCGAGGGCGTCACTCACCTGCCAGGCCGCGCGCCAGTTCAATACCCAGTGACCATCGTATTCTGCGGTATTGGCCGCGTTGACGTAGTGCTCACCTACGTAGTTTAGCTCCAATTCCTGGGACAGGTCGTCCGTGAACGCCACCGACCAGCGTGCGTTTGCCAGCCAGTTGGGCGCCGTGTCGACATCGTTCCCGGCCTCGATGACCTCGCGGCCGTCGGCCAGCCGGTCGAAGTCGTACTCGTGCCGGGCGTAGCTCGCCGCAAGCTGCAACGCGTGGCGACCGCGGCGCAGCGTCCCTTCCACCTCCACGCCCAACGATTTGGTTTTGCCGTCACTGATATTGAAGGCCTCGGCGTCCCGCAGAATGAGGTTGCGTGTGCGATCGCTGTAGACGGCGATGTGCCATACCGGCGTGCGGAACCCCACCTCGAGGCTGGTCAGCTCTTCGCTGTCCAGATCTGCCACCGTCTGCCCACCGCGAAGACGATACAGCTCGGTGGCCTGCGGGGGCCGGAACCCGGTGCTGACGGTGCCGTAGAGCTGGTTTGCCCCCAGCTCGCGCTCGAAGCCGAGACGTACGCCGACGTTGGTGAAGTTGTCGTCGCGGCTGGCCGGACGGGTGTAGAGACAACCGCCGAAGCCGCAGGTGCTGCCGTCGTCGCGCGTGTTGCCCACAATGTGCTTGTTGGTGTAGTCGTAGTCCAGATGCTCCACCCGCAGGCTGTGGATCAGGGTGGTCCGTTCGCTCACCGCCCACGACAGATTGTAGAAACCTGCCGCCATCAGGCTGTCCACGTCATAGTCGTAGTGCAGACCGGCGGGACGCGTTTCCACCAGAAAGGCGCTGCCAACGGTAGGGCCTTCCTGAAACTCCCGCAGGCTGCCTTCCATGTATTCCAGGTGCGCGCCCCACTCGACGTCCACCGTGTCTCCTTCGACAAGACGCGTCACGATCACGCCGGCGCTGGTCTGGTCATTCTCCTCCAGCGGCTGTCCCGGCAGAAAATGCTGCAGAAAACGCATGTCCGAACGCCGCAGGTACGGCTTCACCGCCCACGCATCGCGCGTCCATTCCGAGACGAGGCGCACCGACCAGGCATCACGGAATGCCTCCGGGCTGGGATTGGTGTCACGCAGATCACTGTCGTCGTAAGCCTCGAAGCCGCGCACGAAGGCACCGGTCTCCTGATTGAGCTGGGAGGCTGACAGCGTGTTGCGCACTTCCCAGCCGCCAACGGTGGTGGCGTGCGTGAGGTGCGCCTTCTGCTGTCCATAGCCCGTGTCGTCACGGTAGCCGTTGGAGCCGGTCTGGAGAAGCGTGAAGCCCAGCTCGTGGCCGCCTGCATCCGTACCGCCCCAGGCTTGCGCCCGGTAGAAATCGTAGGGGCCGCCTTCCACGCTGAAGCCGAGCCCGCGCGGCATGGGCGTGATGACGTTGATGGCACCGCGCAGGGCGTTACCCCCCAGCACCGCCCTGGCGGGCCCCAGCCATAC
>CAZYYJ010000144.1:0-6299 GCA_964651595.1 uncultured Pseudomonadales bacterium
GCAGGGCAAACTCACTCAGATCCTGACTGATCATGGTGACCATGCCCGTATCGTGCGGTCGCGGGGAAACTTCGCTGAAGTACACAACGTCGCCCTGCACAAAAAACTCCATCCCGAACAATCCGTAACCACCGAGGGCCTCGGTGACAAGTTCAGCGACGCGCCTGCACTCAGCCAGCGCCGCCTCGCTCATGGGCTGCGGCTGCCACGACTCCTGGTAGTCGCCCCCCTCCTGGCGATGACCGATGGGCGCGCAGAAGCTCACGCCGCCACTGTGGCGAACGGTGAGCAGGGTGATCTCGTAGTCGAACGGGACGAAACCTTCCACAATCACTTTGCCGGCAGCGCCCCGGGCACCGGCTTCAGCGTACTCCCAGGCCGGCTGCACGTCAGCCGGCGTACGCACCGTCGACTGCCCCTTGCCCGAACTCGACATCACCGGTTTGACCACGCACGGCAGACCAATCTCTTCGATGGCCGCGTCATACTCGCCCTGGGTCTGCGCAAAACGATAAGGTGAGGTGCGCACGCCCAGCTCCTCGGCCGCTAGGCGGCGGATGCCTTCGCGGTTCATGGTGAGCTGAGCTGCCCTCGCCGTCGGAATCACGGTCTGCCCCCGCGCCTCCAGCGTCACGAGCCGGTCGGTGGCGATGGCCTCGATCTCGGGCACCACCAGATCCGGCTGTTCAGCTTCGATAATCCGTTCCAGCGCATCGCCGTCGAGCATGTCGATCACATGGGCCCGGTGCGCAACCTGCATTGCCGGTGCGTTCGCGTAGCGGTCGACCGCTATCACTTCCACGCCGAGGCGCTGCAGCTCGATCACCACCTCTTTGCCCAGTTCGCCCGCCCCCAGCAGCATGACGCGGGTCGCCGAGCCCGACAGCGGCGTGCCGATGGTGCGCGCATCAGCCATCGACCGGCACCGCGTCGCCCTGAGCCACCAGCTGTTCCCGGTAACGCCGGGCGTTTTCCACGTAGTGGATCGCGCCCATGCGGATACCCATGCCCTGCTCTTCCGTCAGGGTTCTGACCACCTGCCCGGGCGAACCCAGCACCATGGAGTTGTCGGGGATCTCCTTGCCTTCGGTGATGAGCGCATTGGCACCCACGATACAGTTGCGGCCGATCTTCACACCGTTGAGCACAACCGCATTGATGCCGATGAGAGATCCCTCGCCGACCGTGCAGCCATGCAGCATCGCCTTGTGGCCCACCGTCACGTGCGGCCCGATCTCCAGGGGATAACCGGGATCCGTATGCAGCACCGCACCGTCCTGCACGTTCGATCCTTCGCCCACCGTGATCAGCTCGTTGTCGCCACGCAGCACAGCGTTGAACCAGACACTCGCATCGTTTTTCAGCAGCACCTTCCCCAGAACGACGGCGTTGTCCGCCACCCAGTACGTACCTTCCGCACGCACTTCGGCGCCACCCAGCTTATAGATCACCGCTTTCCCCTCATGGTTGTCATCCCCGGTCCGAGCGCCATGGTAGGCAACCGGGCCTCGAATGCCCAGCGCGCATAGGCAACTATCATGCGCTCGCCCCAAAATCTGCTCACAATCTCTTACACCGATGTGCTACCCGGTTCTCAGAACGGGGGGCATAGTGATGGCATACCGATCAGGGGCAGAGAGACAATGACCCGTAAGCTACCAGCGTTTGATGTACTGGTGGACATGGCTCGCAACGACCCGGACCGCCTGGAAGTGCTGCGCCAGCAGCTCACCTCGCAGATCATCGAGAATGCATCCTCAGGCCATCAGCGTAAACGGCTGGAAGGCCTGCAGTTCCGTATCGATCTGGAACGTGAGCGGGCCCGCTCGCCGCTGGCGGCCACCATCAAGCTGTCGGAGATGATGTGCCACTCGCTCGCCGAGTTGCATCGTTCCATGGTGACACCGCTCTCCGACGATCACGAGACCGCGGCCCGGCCCGAGCCCGCCAAAGTGCTGGTGTTTCCGGCGTTCGGCGCCAACGACGACCCTTAGCAACCCGGCCGGCATACGGCCGTGTTGCCGGTCGCGAGGCTGGGCGCGATAATCCGTCCATGAAGTTCTGCAGCACCTGCGGCGCCACGGTGACGGTGAGGATTCCTGACGGGGACAATCGCGAGCGTCACGTCTGCACCAGTGTCGATTGCGCCGCCATTCACTACCAGAATCCGCGCATCGTCACGGGCTGCCTGCCCGTGTGGGAAGATCGTGTGCTGCTCTGTCAGCGTGCGATCGATCCGCGCCGCGGTTACTGGACCCTGCCCGCGGGCTTTCTGGAAAACGGCGAGTCCATCACAGCCGGGGCCATGCGCGAAACGCGCGAGGAAGCCAACGCGTCCGTCTCCAACCTGCGCCTGTACACCGTGTACAGCCTGCCGCACATATCCCAGGCTTACATGTTCTATCTCGCCGATCTGGACGCACCCAGTTTCGAGAGTGGGGTGGAGAGCCTGGACGTTCAGCTGTTCGAGGAGGCGGACATTCCCTGGGAGGATCTGGCTTTCCCGGTGATCAAGCTTTCCCTGGAAGCGTACTTCGCAGATCGAGACAGCCAGCAGTTTCCTGTGCGCTACGAGGAGCTGGATTTCTCCCGCCGACGCGACCCGATCCGATGATCTGTGCTACCGCAACCCTCATCCGAGGGCGACGCGGGCGTTTCTGAAAAGGCGCAGCCACGGTCCGTCTTCGCCCCAGGCCGGATTGGCCACCACGTTCTGCACGGCGCGATACACCCGCTCCGGGTGCGGCATCATGATCAGGACTCGTCCGTCTGCGGCCAGGAGCCCGGCAACCCCTTCGGCGGCGCCATTCGGATTAGCCGGGTAGCGCTCCGTCACTGCCCCGTGCGCGTCGACGTATTCCAAAGCGAGTTGCCCCGCGCCGCGCAACACCGCGAGATCCTCAGCATGCTCGTACTCCGGCCGCCCTTCACCGTGGGCTACCGCCACAGGCAGCACGCTGCCGCCCATGCCGTCGAGCCAGGGGGACGCCACGCCATCCCCAATCCGCGTGAGCACCGTGCGGCCTTCGAACTGCTCGGAGCGGTTACGCACGAACCGGGGCCAGCGTTGCGCCCCGGGAATCAGTTCTTTGAGCTGCGCAAACGCCTGGCAGCCATTGCAGATCCCCAGCGCAAGGCCGTCGCCGGCAAAAAACGTCGCAAACTGCTCACGCAACGCAGCGTGCACCAGAATGTTCTTGGCCCAGCCCCCACCGCCGCCGAGAACGTCGCCGTAGCTGAAGCCGCCGCAGGCAACGAGGGCCTGGTAATCCGCCAGCGCTTCGCGTCCGGCGAGCAGATCGCTCATGTGTACGTCCTGGCAGTCGAAGCCCGCGCGCAGGAACGCCGCAGCCATCTCCTGCTGTCCGTTCACGCCCTGCTCGCGCAGCACGGCGATGCGTGGCGCGACACCCCGCGTCACGTAGGGGGCGGTGACATCGTCGCCAGGATCGAAAGACAGCGAGCTGCCGAGACCCGGATCACTGAGCGGATCCGCGTCGATGGCCGCAAATTCTTCGTCCGCGCAGACCGCATCGTCCCGCAAACGCTGCATGGCATGACTCACCGCCGCCCAGCGCCGCTGCAGAGACGCCCTGGATGCCCCGTGTAACAGCTCAGCGCTCTGGCGCAGGCGAACTTCCTGGTGCTCAACAACGCGGGCAACCACCGTCGCTGTGCAAGGCGCTGCAGCCAGCACGCCTTCCAGAGCGTCCGCGCCCACCTGCACCACCAGCCCCACCTCCTCGTTGAAGAGCCAGGCCAGGGGCTCCACAGCTTCGGGCACGTCGATATCGAGGCCCGTACGGCCGGCAAAGGCCATCTCCAGCAGCGTCGCGGCAAGGCCTCCGTCCGAGCGGTCGTGCATGGCGAGCACTTGACCGTCCCGGCTGAGCGCCATGGCAAACTCGAGCATCGCCTTGAAGGGTTCCGCCGCGACGTCGGGCGCTTCGTTGCCGAGCTGCCCGTAGACCTGAGCCAGGGCGCTGCCCCCCAGCCGTTGACCACCCAGATGCAGCAGCACCAGCGCCGAGTCGGGCTCACGCGCCAGCACGGGCGTGAGCGTACGCCGCACGTCGCGTACCGGGGCAAAGGCGCTCACGATGAGCGTTACCGGCGAGACCACCGCGTGGGCGCCCGCCTCGTCCTGCCAGCGTGTCTGCATGGAGAGGCTGTCTTTGCCGACAGGAATGGCAATGCCCAACGCCGGACAGAACGTTTCGCCTACCGCCGCCACAGAATCGTAGAGCGCCTGATCTTCGCCGTCAGCACCAGCAGCGGCCATCCAGTTCGCTGACAGCACCACGCGGCCAAGCGCGTCGATATCGGCGCTGACGATATTGGTCAGCGCCTCGGCCACCGCCAGCCGTGCCGCCGCGGGTGGGTTGATGAGCGCTACCGGGCTGCGTTCACCCATGGCAAACGCTTCGCCTGCGTAGCCCTGGAAACCTCTGATGGTGACCGCAGCATCGGCTACCGGTACCTGCCACGGCCCCACCATCGGCTGACAGGCCACCTGCCCCGTTATGGAACGATCGCCAATGGTGATGAGAAACTGCTTGCTGGCCACGGCCGGAAAGGCAAGCACGCGCGCCAGTGCGTCGGCCACCGTAATCCCGGACAGCGCCAGGGGCGCGCGCTGCACCGCCTGCCGCTCGAAGCTGCGCTGCATCTTGGGGGGCTTGCCCAGCAACACGTCCAGCGGCAGATCCACCGGAGAGTTTTCGAAGTGTGCGTCCGTCACCGCGAGGTGACCATCCGCGGTCGACTGCCCCACCACGGCAAAAGGACAGCGTTCCCGCTCACAAAGCGCGCGAAACTCATCCAGCGCATCCGCCGACACGCCCAGCACGTAACGCTCCTGAGCTTCGTTGCACCACAATTCCAGGGCCGAGAGGCCCGCGTCGGCACTCGGCACGGCGCGCAGCTCGAAACGGCCGCCCGCACCCGCGTCGGCCACCAGCTCCGGCAACGCGTTCGACAGCCCGCCCGCACCAACGTCGTGAATCAGACGTATGGGATTCTCCTCTCCCAGGGCGCAACAGGCGTCGATCACCTCCTGACAGCGGCGCTCCATCTCAGGATTGCCCCGCTGCACCGAGGCGAAGTCGAGCTCGGAGGAAGAACTACCCGACGCCATGCTGGAAGCCGCGCCACCGCCGAGACCAATCAGCATGGCCGGCCCGCCCAGCACCACCAGCGCGGTGCCGGTCGGAAACGGCTGCGCCTGCACGTGTCCATCGCGCACCACGCCTACCCCGCCCGCAATCATCACCGGCTTGTGATAGCCACGCACCACGCCATCTACCGGCACTTCCATGGTGCGGAAGTAACCGTTGATGGCCGGGCGACCGTACTCGTTGTTGAAGCTGGCACCGCCGATAGGCCCCTCGAGCATGATCTCCAGGGGAGAAGCGATATGCGCAGGGCGGTTGTCCGGACCTTCCCAGGGCTGGGGCATGCCGGGGATGCGCAGATGCGACGTGGTAAAGCCCGTGAGACCGGCTTTGGGTTTGGAGCCCCTTCCCACGGCCCCTTCGTCGCGGATCTCTCCGCCTGAGCCTGTCGCCGCGCCGGGAAACGGCGCGATGGCCGTCGGATGATTGTGCGTCTCCACTTTCATGAGCACGTGCACGTCCTCATCGACGTAGCCGTACCGGCGCGAGCGCGGATCGACCCACAACCTCGGCGTTCTGCTGCCTTCGATGACGGCCGCGTTGTCGCTGTACGCCGACAGGATGCCTTCGCCGTTGATCTGCGCATGGGTGTTACGAATCATGGCAAACAGCGACCGAGGCGCCTGGTGGCCGTCGATCTCCCATTCGGCGTTGAAGATCTTGTGCCGACAGTGCTCCGAATTGGCCTGAGCGAACATCATCAGTTCCACGTCGGTGGGTGACCGACCGAGCTTCTGATAGGCCGCGAGCAGGTAATCGATCTCATCCGCCGACAGTGCGAGGCCCAGATCCACGTTTGCCCGTTCCAGGGCCCCGCGGCCACCGGCCAGTTCCACCTCCGCGAACGGTTGCGGAGATCGCGCCGCAAACGCGTCGGTGAAATCTTCGCGGCTCATCACCCACTCGGTCATGCGGTCGTGCAATGCATCCAGATCGAGCGCCTGCTCGTCGGCGTCGTCCTCCACAAACCAGCGCACCGCACGCTCCACGCGCGTGACCGACGCAAGACCGCAACGCGCAAAGATGTCGCTCGCCTTGCTGGACCAGGGCGAGATGGTGCCCGGCCGCGGCACCACGGTGACGGCATGGTGTCCTCCGGGCTCGGGCATGTCCTGCTGAGGACCG
>CAZYYJ010000145.1:0-6288 GCA_964651595.1 uncultured Pseudomonadales bacterium
ATGGCGCTTGCTGATCTGGACAAAAACCGACTCTATCGACTCAAGCAGCGGGGCTTCTCCGACGCCCGGCTGGCGACGCTGCTCGGCGTAGAGGAAGCAGAACTGCGGGCCCATCGCCTGAAGCTAGACGTGCGGCCGGTCTATCGCCGCGTCGACACCTGTGCAGCCGAGTTCCCATCCTCCACCGCCTACATGTATTCCACCTTCGAGGAAGAGTGCGAGGCCAATCCCAGCGATCGGGAAAAGATCATGGTGCTCGGCGGCGGCCCGAACCGGATCGGCCAGGGCATCGAGTTCGACTACTGCTGCGTGCACGCGGCGCTCGCCATGCGCGAGGACGGCTATGAAACCATCATGGTCAACTGCAACCCGGAAACGGTCTCTACGGACTACGACACCTCGGATCGTCTTTACTTCGAGCCGGTCACGCTGGAAGACGTGCTGGCCATCGTGGATATCGAGCAGCCCGTGGGCGTGATCGTGCAGTTCGGCGGCCAGACCCCTCTGAAGCTGGTGAACGACCTGGAAGCTGCCGGCGTGCCCATCATCGGCACCTCCCCCGACGCTATCGACCGGGCGGAAGACCGCGAACGTTTTCAGCAGCTCGTGGAGAAACTGGGCCTGCGCCAGCCGTCGAACCGGGTGGCATCGAACGTGGAGCAGGGCCTCGAAGGGGCTGGCGAGATCGGCTACCCCATCGTGGTACGGCCGTCCTACGTGCTGGGTGGGCGCGCCATGGAGATCGTCTATGGGGACGACGAGCTGAAGGAATACATGCAGAACGCGGTGGACGTCTCCAACGATTCGCCGGTGCTGCTGGACCGCTTTCTGGACCAGGCCCTGGAAGTCGACGTCGATGCCGTGTGTGACGGCGAAGAGGTGGTGATCGGCGCGATCATGCAGCACATCGAGCAGGCGGGGGTGCACTCCGGCGACTCGGCCTGTTCCCTGCCGCCCTACAACCTGCCGCGCGAGGTGCAGGACGTGATCCGCGCGCAGGTGAAAGACATTGCCGTGGAGCTCGGCGTGGTGGGCCTCATGAACGTGCAGATGGCGGTGCAGGGCGAAGATGTGTTCGTGCTGGAGGTGAACCCCCGGGCGTCCCGTACGGTGCCGTTCGTCTCCAAGTGCATCGGTACGTCGCTGGCCAAGGTTGCGGCCCGCTGCATGGTGGGTACCACGCTAGCGGCTCAGGGCTTTACGAAGGAAGTGATACCGACGCACTTCAATGTGAAAGAATCGGTGTTTCCGTTCGTGAAATTCCCCGGGGTGGATCCCATCCTCGGGCCCGAGATGAAATCCACGGGTGAGGTCATGGGTGTGGGTACCACGTTCGGCGAAGCGTTCGCCAAGGCGTCCCTCGGCGCTGGCGAAACGCTGCCCGCCAGCGGCCGCGCCTTTCTGAGCGTGAAAGACTCCGACAAAGCCGGTCTGCCGGCCATTGCCCGGGCGCTGGTGAAGCTGGGCTTCGGCCTGGTGGCCACCGAAGGCACGCGACGCGTGCTGGCAGCAGCAGAGATCGATTGCGCCATGATCCACAAGGTGCAGGAGGGGCGCCCGGACGTCTCCGACATGCTCAAGAACGAGCAGATCGATCTCATCATCAACACCACCGAAGGACGTCAGTCCATCGCCGATTCCGCCATTATCCGCAGGCTCGCGCTGCAGAACAAAGTGTGTTACACCACGACTCTCGCGGGGGGTGAGGCGATTGCCATCGCCATTGGGCACATCAACCAGGCACAGGACAAAGCTGTGCACCGCCTGCAGGACCTGCACGCAGACCTGGCCTGACCCGCGGCCGGCGGCGCGCGCGAAAGTGCGCCGCACTGATGTTTGAGAAGAGCTATGCCGATACCCATGACCGTGGAAGGCGCTGAGAGCCTCCGCGAAGAGCTGCAGCACCGCAAAAGCGTTCTGCGGCCCGAAATCACCACTGCAATCGCCGAGGCGCGCGAGCATGGCGATCTGAAGGAGAACGCTGAGTATCACGCCGCCCGCGAGCAGCAGGGTTTCAACGAAGGCCGCATCCAGGAGATCGAAGGCAAGCTTGCCGACGCTCAGGTCATCGACATTGCCAAGCTGCCGCAGGGCGAGAAAGTGATTTTCGGCGTAACCGTGACCATGCTGGACGTGGACACGGACGAGAGTGTCACCTACAAGATCGTGGGTGAGGACGAAGCCGATCTGAAAGAAGGCAAGATATCGGTGATGTCGCCCATCGCCCGGGCGTTGATCGGCAAGTCAGTGGGAGACGCCGTGAAGGTGAGCACCCCGGGCGGCGAGAAAGAGTACGAGATTGATCAGGTCGAGCACGTCTGACCGAGCCTCAATACCTCCGAAAGTCACAACACCCGAAAGACAGACCCTTTTCGAGCAGATCGCTCAGCACCGGTAGCTGCACCTGCAGCATGTCCCAGATCGACTGGTTGGGCAGCTCGTAAGTTACCGTCGGGACGCCGATCTCGCTGGTCCACGATCCGAAGGAACCCGGCGTGTCGGCGTTGGGCAACACCGTTCTTGGCAGGCCTGATCGCTCGCTCAGCACCCGGCCAATCGCCGTTTTGTCGGGATCGTCGATGAGGCCCAGCGGCGAATGCACCGACACCACGCATTGCGGCTGCAGATCCTGCACAACCTTGAGCAAGGCGCATACCTCGGGCTCCGAGGACGGGCGTGATCCTGGCGACAGTGACACGCGTTGATCGCTATCGACGTTCCAGCGGTGCGTCACCGGCTTCAGCTGCCAGTTCGAGCTGGGGAAATTTCTGTTCAGATCCACACCGTTGGCGTTGCCGCGAGTGCCGAGGCGCATGCCGTCGGGGTTGGCACAGAGAATGACCGCAACGGACCGGGGTGCGCTGGATCGGGATCGCAGCGCCCGCGACAGCAGTACCGTCGTGTCCGGCTCTTCGCCGTGAATACCCGCGAAGACGAGCAGTTCCACCCGGCTCGCGCGGGCGGGCCAGAGGTGCAGCGGAGTGCCTTCCACCGTATGCCCGTACACCACCGGTTCGCTGGTGACGGTACCGCGCCTGGCAATTGCCTGGGTCACGGGCGCGCTGCTAGTCGACCAGCCGGAAGGGTGAATCGGCAAACTCCACTTCGATCTCACGGTCGAAGATGTCGTCCCGGTGAATGAGCACGGGCACGTCGATGGGAGGCAGCGGAATGCCCTGGCCCTCGATGAATGCCCAGTGGCCACGCATGCATTGCCGCGCGTCCACGTAGCCGTTGATATACAGGCACCGGTCCTGCTCACTGCGGTTCATCTCGGAGCCGTGGATGGTATCAACGTGCCAGAGCACCACGTCACCAGGCTGCGCCTGGATCTGCACCAGATCAGTGTCGTTGTAGCCTTCGTTGGCAAGGTAATGTCGCGACAGTTCGCCCGCCACGAAGTTGCCGGTGCCCGGGTGGCGGCGCTGCGGCTTGCGCAGGTGGCTGCGGGGCGCAATCAGAAGCGCGCCGTTGTCTTGCGTCATGGGGTCGATGGCCGTGGCCGTCTGCACGTAGCTGGTGGCCAGGGCCCGATAGGCCTCCCGCGGCTTGCGGTTGACGCGGTCGCGGTGGAAGCTCACCGCGAACGCCGAGCCGGGTGTCTTCCAATGCAGCTGGTTGACGATCTGGCGCACGTTTGTGCCGATCAGCGGTTGCAGGATTGTCAGCATGCGGGGATCGCGCCGCAGCTTCTCCAGCGCTTCGTGATCGTAGCTTGGCCATTGCATGCCCAGCACGTGAATGCCCACGTGGGGGTCGTTGTCGATCCAGTAACCCTGGTTGCCGTGACGAAAGGATCGGCCTACGGCGAGGCCCCGTTGCCTGGCAGCATCGGTGGCGCGCCTGAGGCGGGCGACTTCCTCCTGGTCGAAGACCTCGCGGATGACGGCGTAGCCTTCCTCGTGGAAGCGTCGGGCAATGGCGGCGGGCTCGTCTAGCGTAAGCGGTGACAAGCCGTCCGTCAGAGTTCGGTCGCAACCGCGTCTGCTGGGAATGCCCATGCTGCGAGCATACTGCGCGGTTTGCTCTGCGACCTATGTGCGCAAACGCCGCACTTTGTTGGATTTGTGTAAGGCGCCAGGCGCTTGCGCTGCATGGCTGGCATCGGAAATTGATGACAGACTGTGGTTTTGCGCGACCGGGTCCCTGCATGAACCTTCAAAATCTCGCCGCCTGGGGTGAGTTTCTCGGTGGCATCGGCGGGGTTGTGGCCGCGCTGGGTGTCGTTGCTTCGCTGATCTTCGTGGGCTTTCAGCTCCGCGCATCCGTCAAGCAGAGTCGCGTCGACAGCTATACGCAGGTGACGGAGCTGTGGACCAACTTCACCAACGCCGTTGCGGCCAGCGAAGGCGCCTGGGACGTGTGGTACCGCGGAACGCACGACTTCGACGCGCTCAGCCCGGTGGAGCAGGCGCGCTTCGGCTTCCTGATCTCCATGTACTTCGGCATTCTCGATTGCATCATGGTGCACGAGGATGAGGGTATCTGGGTCAGCGACGAAACCTATCGCCGTACGGCCGATCAGGCGTACGCCGTGTTCCGTATGCCCGGGGTCCAGGCCTGGTGGACGGCCAACCGGGGTCGCGTGTTTGCCCCCAAGGTGGAGGCGTATCTGATCAGCCGGGCCGGGTGAGCGTCGGCGCGCGTTGTCAGCGGATCTCGAACCGTTGCAGGTTGGACAGCCTGGCGTCTGCCTTGGGATTGGCTTTGAACAGCACCACGATCTTGCCGATGCGCTGAATGACGCTGGCTTCGCAGGCGGCGGCCAGCGCATCGCCGGCGGCATTGCGTGCGGGACGGTCGTTGTCGGCGATACGCACCTTGATCAGCTCGTGATCTTTCAGCGCCCGGCGCGTTTCCTCGATGACGCCGTCGGTGAGGCCCTGATCGCCGATCTGCACCACCGGGTCCAGGTGATGGGCAATGCGCCGCAGGGGCTTTTTTTCGCTGCTGGAGAGAGTCATTGCGATATTCTAAGCGTCTTCGGAGGCCAGACACAGCCATATGGCAGGCAAGCGCAGCAAATCGAGTGACCGCTGGCTGAAACGCCAGCAGCGTGACTATTTCGTGCGGCAGGCCCAGGCGCAGGGCCAGGTCTCGCGTGCCCATTTCAAACTCGAAGAACTGGACCGGCGTTTCAAGCTCGTAAAACCGGCCTGCAACGTTCTGGAGCTTGGCGCCGCCCCCGGCGGCTGGACGAGCTATATCGAAGAGCGTCTTTCCAGAGGTGTGCTGATTGCGGTGGACCCTCTGCCGGTGACCGCCGGCGCGCGCACCCACGTGGTGGAAGGCTGCGCCGGGGAAAGCGCGGTGGATACGCAGATCGACGCGCTGATCGGCGAATTGTCGTCCGACGCCCGCGCCCTGGATCTTGTTTTGTCAGATATGGCCCCAAACATGTCGGGTAACCGGACTGTGGACCAGGCGCGCGCCATGGCGCTGGCCGACGTGGCGCTGGAGGCCTGTCACCGCTGGCTCAAGCCGGGTGGTGCCCTGCTGATCAAAGCGTTTCAGGGTGAAGGGCTGGATGCCTGGATAACCGCGCGGCGCCGGCAGGACTTCGACAAGGTAGTGCTGGCGAAGCCGAAAGCGTCGCGGCCTGAGAGCCGGGAAGTGTTCGTGATCGCGCGGGGCTTCACGCTTCGTACACACGATTCGTGACAGTATCGGAGAGTGGGCAAAATGCGCTAGGCTTAAGGGCTGGTCTGCAAATTGCTCAAGTAAATTTACATAACCGGCCGGCCGCGACGAAGTATCCGCACAACGCGCGCCGCCCGGTCCACCCAAGAGGTAAATCCCTTGTCTGACATGGGTAAAAATCTGCTTCTGTGGCTGATCATCGCGGCGGTTCTGCTTGCGGTCTTCAACAATTTCAATGTCGAGCCCAAAGAAGCGTCCATGACGTACTCGGACTTCGTGAAAGCGGTGAATATGGGCAACATCCGCGAAGTCACCATCGACGAAGAGAAAATTCACGCCACCGACGGCGCCGGCACCAAGTACCTGGTGATCTGGGGACAGAACGACCAGAAGCTGCAGGACGATCTGATCAACAGCAACGTGAAGGTCACCTTCGCCGAGCGGGACAAACCCAGCTTCTGGAGCCAGCTCCTCCTGGCGAGTTTCCCCATCCTCATCATCATTGCCGTGTTCATGCTGTTCATGCGGCAGATGCAGGGCGGCGGCAGCGGCCGCGGCGGTCCGATGGCATTCGGTCGCAGCAAGGCGCGGCTGCTTTCGGAAGATCAGATCAAAACCACCTTTGCCGATGTGGCGGGAGTGGAAGAA
>CAZYYJ010000146.1:0-6026 GCA_964651595.1 uncultured Pseudomonadales bacterium
CCTGGTACCGCTGTCTCAACTGGGCGTCTTTCCTCGTCTACGCGGATGCTCCCTGAGCTGCCCGACTGGCCGCTGAGCCTCTGCGCGGAGCGCTTCAGCGAGGCCTACCACGGCGACTACCCCCGTTGGCAGGCAGCGGTGGATGCGCTGCCGTCCATGGCGCCATGCCGTCTCAACGACGCCCCCACGGTGCACATCGACGGCACCCCATCCGCCGGCGGCCTCGAAGACGCCCTGAAAGCGTTGCATCCGTGGCGTAAAGGTCCGTTCCGCTTTGCCGACGTGCACATCGACACGGAGTGGCGCTCTGACTGGAAATGGCAGCGCATCGCGCCCGGCCTCGGCAGCCTCACCGGCCATCGCGTGCTCGACATCGGCTGCGGCAATGGCTATTTCGGCTGGCGCATGCTGGCCGCGGGCGCCCGGGAAGTGGTCGGTGTGGATCCGACGCTGCTGTTCTGCATGCAGCATCGCGCCGTGCAGCGCTACGTCGACCATCCACGGCACTGGGTGCTGCCCCTGCGGGGGGAAGAGCTGCCGCAGACCGCCGGTTTCGACAGCGTTTTCAGCCTGGGCGTGGTCTATCACCGCCGGGACCCGGAAGCCCACGTACGCCATCTGCGCGCGCTGACACGCCCCGGCGGCCAGGGTGTGCTGGAGTCGCTCGTGGTGCCCGACCCTGTCGGCCTGACCCCGGCCGACCGCTACGCCCGCATGCGCAACGTCTGGCGCGTACCGGCCATCAGCGAGCTCATGGCATGGATGCGTGACGCGGGTTTCACGGACGTCAGACTGCTCGACGTCAGCCCGACCACGGTGGCCGAGCAGCGTCGCACCGAGTGGATGCACTTCGAGTCTCTGGCCCGGGCCCTCGACCCGGACGACCCGACGCGTACCGTGGAAGACCATCCGGCACCACTGCGGGCAGCCGTTCTGGGACGGGTGGCGGACGGTGTAAGATAGCCGCCTATGTTCGGCATCATCCCATTCAATTTCCGCTTCCGTGGCAAGGTACGCAGAATTCTGGACATCTATTTCTGCTTCCTGGACGAAGGCAATACCGCCCTGCATCCCACGCAGATTGCCAAGCGCACGGGTATCAGCTTTGCGGAGGTGGCGCGGCGCCTGGACGCCACACCGGAGCTTTTCGTGAAGCTGCCGAAGCGCGATGGCATCACGCGCTACCGCATCACCACCAGCGCATCCACGCGCACCCCCGAAGAAACGGAGGCGCTCCTTCTCAAGTACGCCCGCCGCGAGAACTACCTCCTGTACGCTTTCGGCACCATGGTGCTGGCCATGCTGGTGATTGTGGTGCTGACCATCGCCCCCAACATGTAACGCCAGCGTGACCCATGCCTGAAAATCTGACCCCGGAAGAACAATCGCTCGCCGCTACCTGTCGCACCTTCGCCGCGGAAGTGCTGCTCGGTACCGCGGCAGCAGCCTCTACGCCTGAAGACGCGCGCCGCCGCGTGCGCGAGGCCAGCAAGGCTGCCGGTTTGTTTCCCATGACCCAGCCCGCCCGCTTCGGGGGCACCGAAGCCGGGCACCTGGCCCTGACCATCGCCCGGGAGACCCTTGCCGCAAGCAACCCGCCGTACCTCGATGCCGTGTTCGGCCCCAGCCCCGGTGTGCTGGGCGGCGTCGGCGAACCGCTGGCCAGCTCACACCTGGCGCCGCTCCTCGCCGGCGAGCGGCGTGGCGGTTTCGGCTTCACCGAGCCGGACGATGCGCCCACACCCACCAGCGGCACCATCGACGGCGACGAGCTGGTCGTCAACGGGCAGAAGTCTTACGTCACCGGCGGCGGCGATGCCGATTTCATCAACACGCTGGTGCACGTGGAGGACCGGGGGCCATCCATGGTGGTCATCGACACAGCCCTGGCCGGCGTAACGCTCGCACGCCGGTTCAGCTCCCTCGATGGCTCCCATCATGCCGCCTTCACTTTCAGCGATGTCCGCGTACCTCTTGCGCACATCGTTGGAGAGCCGGGGCAGGGCCTGCCCCGCGCCATGCGCCAGATCGGCGATGTGCGCATGCTCATCGCTGCGCAGGCCTGCGGCTACATGCAGTGGGTGCTGAGCCTGCTCACCGACCATCTCAAAGCCCCCGACAAGGCGGGTACACCGCGGGGTGCGCGGGACGTGGTGCGGTTGCGCTACGCAGACCTGCGCATCAAGGCATTTGCGGCGCGAAGCATGCTGTACCGCACCGCGCGCATCGCCGACGGCGGTGACAACGTGGTCAACGAAGCCATGGCGTGCAAGATCTTCGCCACCGAAGCGGTGGGCGAAGTGGTGGACACTGCCATCCAGCTCGTCGGCGGGGGTGCGCTGGTGGACGATCATCCGTTGAGTGCGTTGTACAAACGCGTACGGGCCTGGCGCCTCGCGGAAGGCGCCAGCGACGTGCTGCGCCTGAACATCGGCCGCGGCATTCTGGAACTGGACAAGGGACGCATCTGATGACAAGGCAGGTAAAGCTGGCATCGCTTGTCATGCTCGCCGCAGCAGCAGGCGGGTGTACGTTCGTGCAGGTCAGCGACAAAGGTGCTGACGTGGTGCAGGCAAACAGCGCCGACGTGCAGAACTGTCGCGACGTCGGGGAGGTGGTGGCGCGCACCCGGTCGCGCGTGCTGGTGCAACGCGGTGACGTGAAGGTACGCCAGGAACTGATCGATCTCGCCCGCAACCAGGCTGCGGAGCTGGGCGCGAACGCAATTGTCCCCGCCGGACCGCACGAAAAAGGTGTGCAGACGTTCCGCGCTTACGCCTGCGAGTAGTCGCTCTTCCCACCGTGCAGCTCACGGTTCTGTTCTTTTTCGCTGCGCGACTTCTTGAGCAGCGCATAAACCGATCCCACGCCGCCGTGCTGGCGCTGCGCTGAGCAGAAAGCAATGACCTGGTCGTGCTCGGTGAGCCAGTGCGCCACGTAACTTTTCAGCCGACCGGGCGTAGCACTGAGCTCGCCCTTTCCCGGCGACAGCAGCACCGAGCGTCGCCCCTCGGCCTGTGCGCCGAGCAGGAATCGGTGCACCAGCTCCCGCGCTTCCTTGACGGTCTTGCGATGCAGGTCCAGGGACGCTTCGATGCCGTAATCGCCGCGGCGCAGCTTGTCGAACACGGCGTTCTGCACACCGTCCTGCTTCCACTCGAGAAACAGCAGAGGTGCAACGGGCGCCACCTCCCCCAGGGACAGCGGGTTGGGATCTGCAAGGTCGCCGGAGCGACCTTCCGCCGCCTCGCGCCGCTGCGCATGACCCGGGGTCTGTTCCGGGCGGCTCCGGCGCACCCGCTGACGCCCCTTGTCGATGGGGGCGACGTCGCGCATGGCCTCCAGGAAGGCATCCTCGTCGCTGGGGGGCAACTCGTCGTTCACGGCGCCCTCAGCGGCAGACTGGGCAGCGATGCCGACCGGGTGCCAGGTATCGGTCGGTTGTCAGCAGCGTGGTAGGTGAAAACGGGCGACAGCTTGGTCTCATCCGTGTTGTTTCTGCCGGCCGCGTGATACAGCCGGCAATGGAACAACAGCACATCGCCGGCAGCCAGCTCCACCACCCGGGCCGAGCGAATCAGCGTCCGGTTTTCCGGCAGCTCCGGACGCAGGAACAGGTCCCGATCCAGACGCCCGCGGTCGAGCTCCAGCAGGTGACTGCCCGGCAGCACCCGTAAAGCGCCGTTGGCGCGCTTTTCTTCGCCCAGGGCGAACCATGCGGAGATGAGCTCCGGCCGGTCGAAGGACCAGTAGCGGATGTCCTGGTGCCACAGCGTGGCGCTGGAAAAGCCGGGATGTTTGGTCATGACACAGTTGTGGTGGCACTGCGACAGGCACACCTCGGGGGCGGCGTCGCCAGCAGCGGAGAACAATGCCTCGAGCGTGCGGGCCAGCTCGGGAAGCATGGGCAGAGATCGCAGCGCGCCCCCGCGCGCATACGCAGCCAGCAGGCGGCGCGGCGTCAGGCCACCGGTCTGCGCCCGGTCCGTGGGAGCGCCCGGATATCCCACATCGGCTTCGTATTCCACGGGGCCCAGCAGGGGATCGAGCGCCTGGCGCACCTCTGCGATGACGGCGGCAATGCTGGCCGTGTCCAGCACGCCACGCAGCACCAGGTAACCGTCGCGCTGAAAGCCGGTTGCGTGTGGACTGCCTTGACTCATCACGCTGTCGTTCATGGGATAATTCTAAGCCTCGGGGGTAGAGAGCAAAAGCAGGAGAGGCGCATGCGGGCAGTGCTGATGGAACGGGGCAGGCTGTGGGTGGACGATGTGCCCGACCCGGAGCCGCGCGCGGGCGAGGTGCTGGTACGCACGCGGGCCTGTGGCATCTGCGGCTCGGATCTGCACGCCGCCCAGCATACGCAGACCTTCGTGGACACCAGCCGGGAAGCCGGCGGTGCTTTCAAGCTGACAACCTTTGCGCCCGTGGTGCTGGGACACGAGTTCTGCGCCGAAGTCATCGATTACGGACCGGGCAGCGAACGGCCCTTCAACACCGGGCAGCTCGTGTGTTCCGTGCCGGTACTGCTGCGTGACGACTACCCGGCGGTGGGCTACAGCGAGACCGCCCCGGGCGGCTTCGGTGAGCTCATGGTGCTGTCCGAGCGCCTGCTGCTGCCGGTGCCGGAAGGCACCCCTGCCGATGCCGCCGCGCTGACCGAACCCATGGCCGTGGGTCTGCATGCCGTGAACAAAGCGGCGCTGAACGGCGACGAGGGCATTCTGGTGCTGGGCTGCGGGCCGGTGGGTCTGGCCGTCATCACCGCGCTGGCCGGCCGCAAAGCGGGGCCCATTGTTGCCGCCGACTTCTCCCCCGGGCGGCGCCGCTATGCGGCCCAACAGGGCGCCCACGTCGTGGTGGATCCCGCCGACGCAGCACCGTTCGCGCAAGAGGAGCTGGCCGGCCGGCCGCTGGTCGTGTTCGAGTGTGTGGGTGTGCCGGGCATGCTGGACGATGTATTTCTCCAGGCGCCGCGCGATACCCGCGTGGTGGTCGTTGGCGTCTGCCTGCAGCAGGATCACATCCGGCCGCTGATCGCCATCAACAAGGAGCTGTCGCTGCAATTTGTGCTGGGCTACAGCACGGAGGAGTTTGCCCAGAGCCTGACCGCCATCGCAGATGGGCGCTTCGACGTGGGCGGGCTGGTCTCTCACCGTGTGGGGCTTACCGACGTGGCGGACGCGTTTGCGGCGCTCGCCCAACCCGACAGGCACGCGAAAGTGATTGTGGATCCTACTCTGGTCCCGGCGTAACGACGCAGTGAGGCGCGCCGGTGTCCTGCCAGCGCGCCACCATCGCCGCCAGCATCTCCACCTTGATCGGCTTGGCCGCATAGTCGTCCATGCCTGCGGCGCGGCAATCGGCCTCATCCTGCGGCATGGCGTTGGCTGTCATGGCTATGATGGGCGTGCGCGAACGCGCTTCGGCCTGCTCGCGCCCGCGTATCTGCTCGGTAGCTGACAACCCGTCCAGCTCGGGCATCTGGCAGTCCATGAAAATCATCGCGTAAAGAAACTGCTCCCACATGTCGATGGCTTCCCGGCCGTTGGCAGCCACGTCCACCCGACAGCCGAGCTTCTCGAGCATGCGGATCGCCACGCGCTGATTGACCGGGTTGTCCTCGGCCAGCAGCACCCGCAGATCGTCGAAGCGCCGTTCCAGGGCCCAGGGCCGTGCGCCATCATGGTCTGCCTGCGAAACCGCCTCCGGCGTCAACGCCGTGAGAAAAAGCCGGGCCAGCCCATCGCGCAGAATCGGTTTCATGGCATGGCCATCCACCCCGGACGGTGCCTGCAGATCCGACGAGGTCAGCAGCACGATACGGGTATGCTGCGCGCGCTCGTCGTCCCGGATGTTGGTTGCCACCGTGAGCCCATCCACCACCGGCATGTTGTAGTCCAGCGCGACGAGATCGAAGCCTGCCTCCGCCATGAGCCCGGCCACTGCGGTGGGATCCTGCGTTGCGGTGACCTGCATGCCGAAGCCTTCGGCCATGCGCGTGAGAATCGCCAGTCCGACGTCGT
>CAZYYJ010000147.1:0-5971 GCA_964651595.1 uncultured Pseudomonadales bacterium
TGGTGTCGCAGTTCGACAAAGACGACGTCGAGCGCGCGGGGCTGGTCAAGTTCGACTTCCTGGGTCTGAAAACGCTGACCATCATCGACTGGACTGTGGCTGCCATCAACGCCGAGCAGCCAGCAGACGCGGAGCCGCTGGACATCGATGCCATTCCTCTCGATGACGCGCAGGCTTTCGATCTGCTTCGCCGGGCCGACACCACCGCGGTGTTCCAGCTGGAAAGCCGGGGCATGAAAGATCTCATCCGACGCCTGTTGCCCGACAGCATCGACGACATCATTGCGCTGGTGGCGCTGTTCCGGCCCGGGCCGCTGCAGTCAGGGGCGGTGGACGAGTACATCGACCGCAAGCACGGTCGTGAAGACGTGGTGTATCCCCACGCCAGCCTGGATACGGTCCTGGAAGGCACTTACGGCGTGGTGTTGTACCAGGAACAGGTCATGCAGATTGCGCAGGTGCTGGCCGGCTTTTCGCTGGGGCAGGCGGATCTGCTGCGCCGGGCCATGGGCAAGAAGAAGCAATCGGAAATGGACCGTGTGCGGGGCCAGTTTCTGGAGGGTACCGCGGCCCGTGAGGTGGACGCGAAGCTCGCCAACGACATTTTCGACAAGATGGAGAAGTTTGCGGGCTACGCGTTCAACAAGTCACACTCCGCCACCTATGCCGTGGTCAGCTTTCAGACGGCGTGGCTCAAAGCCCATCACCCGGCGCAGTTCATGGCGGCCAACCTCACCGCGGAAATGCAGAACATCGACCGCGTGGTGGTGCTGATCGACGAAGTACGCCAGATGGGCGTGCCGCTGTTGCCGCCCAGCGTGAATCTCAGCCGCTACCGTTTCTCCGTGCAGGACGACACCATCGTTTACGGCCTGGGCGCCGTGCGCGGCCTGGGCGAGGGGCCGGTGGAAGCCATCGTAACTGCTCGCGAGCAGGGGGCGTTCACCGATCTCAGCGACTTCTGCCGGCGCGTCGATGCGCGCCGGGCAAACAAGCGGGTCAACGAGGCGTTGATAGCCAGCGGCGCCTTCGATGAATTTGCCCTGCCTGGCGAGGACGTCAATGCCACGCGTGCGCGCCTTGCTGCGGAGTTGCCGCAGGCCATGCAGGGGGCCGAGCAGCTCGCACGGGACAGCGCAGCCGGCATGCACGACATGTTCGGCGGCGTCTCGGATGCGGCCACCACGGCGCCCGCCGTGCGTGCGGCTTTTCAACCGCTGACCACGCGTTTGCGCCTGGCGGGGGAAAAGGAAACCCTCGGGTTGTATCTCACCGGCCACCCCATCGAGGAGTACGTGGACGAGCTGCGCCATTTCTGCCGTCGCCGCATGGGCGATCTCAAGGCGGAGAAGCGGCCGCAGTGGGTGGCCGGCATGGTGCTCAGCATGCGGGTCATGAAGAGCCGGCGCGGCGCACCCATGGGCTTTCTCGTGCTGGACGATCGCAGCGCGCGCCTCGAAGTGTCCCTGTTTCCGGAAACCTTCGAGAAGTTCGGCCGCAAGGTGGCCAAGGATGAGCTGCTGGTCATCGAGGGAGAGGTGCAGACGGATGAGTTCAGCGGCGGTCTCGCGCTGCGGGCGGAAAAGGTGCTTACCATCGACGAGGCGCGGCAGAAGTTCAGCCGTGGGGTGGTGCTGGATTTCACGGCCAGGGCCATGCCGGCAGATTTCAGCGCGCGCCTGAAGTCCGTGCTGCATCCGCACAGAGCCGAAGCTGACAACGGCTGCCCCATTGCGGTGCTCTACGGCACTGCAGACGCGCGCGCGCGTATCGCCCTGGGCGAGACCTGGCGGGTTCAAGCCAGCGATGATCTGCTGGTGAGCCTGCGCCAGGAATTCGGGGGTTGTGTTGAGCTCGCCTACAGCGCCTGATACCCCCCTCGCCGCTGTGGCGGCGGCGCTGACGGATACCCCCTGTACCACGCTCTACGCGGGCCTCAGTGGTGGTGCCGATTCCACTGCGTTGCTGCTGGCGCTGCAGGCGTGGCGCGAACGCTGCGAGGCTGCCGGTGAAGCCACCCCGCAACTCGTGGCGCTGCACGTCAACCACGGTCTCGACGGCGCCGCAGAGGCCTGGGAGGGTCACTGCGGGGAACTGTGTGCGCGGTTGAACGTGCCGCTGCGCGTGCATGCGGCGTCCGTTTCGCGCCACGGCAATCTGGAGGCCAACGCGCGGGCTGCGCGTTACGGTTTCTTTGCGACGCAGGTGCAGCGTGATGAGGCCCTGGTGCTTGCCCATCATCGGGAAGATCAGCTGGAAACGCTGCTGCTGAAGCTGCTTCAGGGTCGCGGTATGGTTGCCATGGCGACCCGCGGACGCGTTCAGGGCATGACGGTCCTGCGACCGTTTCTCAGCCTCGCCAAGCGGGCTCTGGTGGCCTACGTCACCACACGGGACACCGCTTGGGTGGAGGATGCCAGCAACGCCGACGAAAGCTTCGATCGCAACTATCTGCGCGCCCGCGTGCTGCCCGCGCTGCTGGCACGCTGGCCCGATGCCCCGCAACGGCTGCGCGTCGTGGCCGAGCAGAGTGGGGCGGTGCGTGAGGCACTGGTAGGGGAGCTTGCCGCACGACCGGATCGGGTGCCCCTGTCGAAGGTGCCCGTCGCGCGGGCCGCAGCCGTCGCCTGGCTGCAGGCCTACGTTGCCGCGCGGGGACACCATCAGGTGACCCGTAAGGCCCTGGAGGACTTCTGGGACAGTGTGCGCGCGGGGCAGCGGGCGCGTTGCGGCATTGACCCCGGGGCTGAGCTGCGCGTGGAACGGGACCACATCGTGTACCGGAAAGAGGCTGCCGGGCGCGGTAGTGTTTGAGCTTGCCAGGGCCTTTTGCTATCTTGCAATCCCATCTTGAACAAGCCGTATCGGCTTGCTTTGCAGCGCTTTGAACCGTCCCCGGCCCCGTCCCCAAACGACTGGTCGGTGGCGGGTGATGTGCCGTGTAGCGGGATTGCATGACCAAATACATTTTCGTGACGGGTGGGGTGGTTTCGTCGCTGGGCAAGGGCCTGGCCACGTCCTCACTGGCTGCGCAGCTCGAAGCCCGGGGGCTGTCGGTCAACCTTCTCAAGATGGATCCATACATCAACGTCGATCCCGGCACCATGAGCCCCATCCAGCATGGCGAGGTATTCGTTACTGCCGATGGTGCTGAGACCGATCTGGATCTCGGCCACTACGAGCGTTTTTCCAACACGCGCATGACGCGCCACAACAACTTCACGACCGGTTCGGTCTACGCGGAAGTGATACGGCGGGAACGGCGCGGAGACTATCTCGGTGGCACGATCCAGGTGATTCCGCACATCACCGATGAGATCAAGCGGCGTATCTGCCTCGTTGGGGAAGGGTTCGACGTGCTGATCGTCGAGATCGGAGGCACCGTGGGCGACATCGAGTCGCTGCCTTTCCTGGAAGCGACGCGGCAACTGCGGCTGCAGGTGGGACGGGCCAGCACGTTTTTCATTCATCTCACCTACGTGCCGTATCTGCGCAAAGCCGGGGAGATCAAAACCAAGCCCACCCAGCATTCGGTGAAGGAATTCCGCTCGATCGGGCTGCAGCCGGACCTGCTGGTATGCCGGTCCGAGGAGCCGCTGCCGAAATCGGCGCGGGGCAAGATAGCGCTGTTCACAAACGTGGAAGAGCGTGCCGTGGTGTCCATGTGGGACGCCGATTCGATCTATCAGATGCCACAGCTGCTGCACGATCAGGGCATGGATGAGATCGTCGTGGAGCACTTTGGCCTCGAGTGCGACGACGTGGACCTGTCGGAGTGGAACGAGGTGTTCGTCAAGGAACAGAACCCCGAGCACAGTCTGACGCTGGCGTTCGTGGGTAAGTATCTGGACCTGCTGGACGCCTACAAATCGCTGATCGACGCGATCAAGCATGCCGGCATCCACACGCGCACGGCCATCGACATCCGCTACATCGATGCCGAAGACGTGGAGCAGAGCGGCACCCAGCTGCTGGAGGACGCGGATGCCATCCTGGTGCCCGGCGGCTTCGGCCGGCGTGGCTTTGAAGGCAAGATCATGGCCGCCCAGTACGCTCGCGAGCACCGCATACCGTACCTCGGCATCTGTTACGGGCTGCACGCCGCCATCATCGACATCGCCCGTCACTGTGCAGGCCTCGACGGCGCCCACAGCACGGAGATCGAAGACAATCCGGCGCACGCGGTCATCGGCCTCGTCACCGAGTGGACCGACACCGAAGGGCGCCTGGAGACCCGCACGCAAGACAGTGACCTGGGAGGTACGATGCGCCTGGGAGAGCAGGCGTGTGTGCTGAATCAGGGTTCTCTGGCCGAGCGCGTATACGGTGCTCCGGTGGTGCACGAACGGCACCGGCACCGCTACGAGGTGAACAATCGCTACGTGGCGCAGCTCGAAGCCGAGGGCATGGCCGTGGCCGGGCGCTCGGAAGACGGCGAACTCGTGGAAATGATCGAGCTCGAAGATCACCCGTGGTTCCTGGCCTGTCAGTTCCATCCGGAATTCACCTCCAGCCCCCGTAAGGGGCATCCGCTGTTCATGGGCTTCGTGCAGGCGGGCCTCGCGCAGGCGGCCGCGCAGCTCGATTCGGTCGCGGAAGGCGGCGGCTGAGCGCGTCGTCGGAGAATTGCAGTGGTTCTGGTGATGCAGGTGCGCGGCTCGAAGGTTGCCGCCTCCGCCCCTTTCTGGTCGCCCGGATGCGTGCGACCCTCTTTGGAGCCGTTGCAGAAACTGGACGCGGTGCTTAGAGCCCGCCCGCGCCTGGAAGACATGCTGGCAGACGTCGGAGACACAACATGACGGACATCACCACGATTCGCGCGCGCGAGATTCTCGACAGCCGCGGCAATCCGACCATCGAAGCGGAGGTGCACACGGCGGGCGGCTCGGTGGGCCGGGCAGCAGCGCCTTCCGGGGCATCCACCGGAACCCGCGAAGCGCTGGAACTGCGGGATCAGGACGCCGGCCGCTATCTCGGCAAAGGGGTGCTGACGGCCGTGGAGAACGTGAACGGCGAAATAGCGCAGCGCCTGGCGGGCACCGACGCGGCTGACCAGACCGGCATCGACGCTGCCTTGACGGGCCTCGATGGCACGGACAACAAGGGACGCCTGGGCGCCAATGCCACGCTGGCAGTTTCGCTCGCTGCAGCCAAGGCGGCGGCTGCCGATGCCGGGGTACCGCTCTACAGACACATCAACGCCCTGGCCGGGGAACCGGCCATGCGCATGCCCGTGCCGATGATGAACATCCTCAACGGGGGCGAGCATGCCGACAACAACGTCGACATCCAGGAATTCATGGTGCAGCCCATGTCGGTGTCGTCGTTTGCCGAGGCCCTGCGGGTGGGGGCGGAGATTTTCCATCATCTGAAGAAGGTGCTGCAGGGCATGGGCCTCGCCACCGCCGTGGGTGACGAGGGTGGCTTTGCCCCGAACCTCGCGTCCAACGCGCAGGCGCTGGAGGTGATTGCTACTGCCACCGAAAATGCCGGTTACCGCCTCGGCACGGACGTGACGCTTGCCCTCGACTGCGCAGCCTCGGAGTTCTACAAAGACGGTGAGTACGTGCTGGCGGGTGAGGACGCGCGGTACGATGCGGCGGGCTTTGCCGACTACCTTGCCGGCCTGGTCGATGCGCACCCGATAGTGTCGATCGAAGACGGCATGGATGAGAGCGATTGGGGTGGCTGGAAGTCGCTGACTGACAAGCTCGGGGAGCGTGTCCAGCTGGTGGGTGACGACCTCTTTGTCACCAACACGGCGATTCTCGAGCGCGGCATACGCGAAGGCATTGCCAACTCCATTCTCATCAAGTTCAACCAGATCGGCACCTTAACGGAAACGTTGGGAGCTATCCGTATGGCCACGGATGCCGGTTTCACCAGCGTTATATCGCACCGTTCGGGGGAGACGGAAGACACCACCATCGCCGATCTTGCGGTAGGCACGGGTGCCGGCCAGATCAAGACC
>CAZYYJ010000148.1:0-5742 GCA_964651595.1 uncultured Pseudomonadales bacterium
CCTACCTTGCCCTGGTTGAGGGCCGTCCGGCCCTGATCGTCGGGGGCTTCGGCAAGCAGCTGCACTACCACATCGAGCCTGAGTCGGCGGCCTTCGACGCAACGCTCGGGCTTCTGCAGCACCTGGTGCAGCATCACGGCCCGCGACTGCAGGTTGCGGAGATCAACGGCCAACCCGCCAGACAGAGCGCCTATCTGCCTGGGCTGGCCCGGGCCTTTGAACTCACGCAGGATCACAAGCAGGTCTATCTCGCCCGCCGCTGAATTTTCCCGGCAGCCCGCGGCAGCCACGCCTAAGCTTAGGGAACGGACCTACGGACTGCGCGCGCGATGCACAATGCCATTCACACCTGTACGCTGGTGCTGGATCCCGACACGAATCTCAAGCTGGCTGCCCTCTGCGCCCGGCAGGGATGGTCGCTGCGCGTGGCACCGGCCGGCAGCGGCGATCTCGCTGCCGACACCCCTGAGCTCCTGGCACGCACGCCGCAGCCGGACTTCGTCTTTGCCGATACGGCACCCGTGCTCGCCGCCGCGCTCGCACATCCGGCGTGCACGGATGCGGTGCTGATCTACGTCGCCGAGCAGCAGGACACGCCTCTGCTGACCAACGACGCCCGGGTGGAGATCGTGTCCCGCAGCGAACTCACCAGCGATGCGTTCGTGCAGCGCCTGGTCACCCGCGTGAATCTGCAGCGTTTCCGGCTGCAGTTTTTCGACGAAGCCAGCGCCGAGCCCATCACCAAGCTGCCCCGGCACAGCGAGCTGCTGCAGCTGGTCGGCCAGTATGGCGGTCAAGCGATGGGGGTGCTAGTGGCGCAGATCGACCACGGCGAGCACATTTACGCCAACCTGGACCCGGTCAGCAAGACCGATCTGCTGGGCGCTTTGAGCGCGCACCTCGCCGCCCCGTTGCCCAGCAGCGCCGTGATGGGTATCTACGATGCGACCTGTTTTGTGGTGTGGATCCCCGAGGCTGATCCGGACGTGTTGTGGACCCTTGCCGAGGCGCTGTGCGTCAACAGCCGGCAGGCGATCGAGTTTCGCAGCGGTCAGCTTCACTTCACGCTGAGCTGCGGCTACGCCCATGAGGCCACGCTGGGCGAACCGCAGCGTCTCTGGCGCACCGCCTGGGCCGCTAAAGAAGACGCCCGCGAAGCCGGTGGGGATACGCACCGCGGCACCAGCAGCGACGACGCGGTGCGGGCGCGCATCCCGGAAGCACTGGCGCAGAACGAGTTTGCCCTGGTGCTGCAGCCGCAGTTTTCCATGGACGATGCCCAGCTCGTCGGCGTGGAAACGCTGTTGCGCTGGCAGGGCCTGGAAGTCGGCGAGCTTGCGCCCGACCGCTTCATTCCCGTTGCGGAACGCAGCGGGCAGATGGCGCGCGTGGGCGACTGGGTACTGGAGCGGGCGAGTTGCGAAGCTGCCACGTGGCTCGAGCACCTGCTGGCGCCCATCACTCTGGGCGTCAACGTTTCCCCCCAGCAGTTTCACAAGCATGCCATCACCCGCCAGATCGAACGGCTGGCGAGAGATCAATGGCTCGATCCAGCCATCCTCGAGCTCGAGCTCTCCCACGAAAGCCTGCTGCATGTGGTGGATCAGCACCGCGCCGCCCTTTTCGCCCTGCGGGACATGGGCGTTCGCGTGGCCATCGACAACCTGGGCGCCGGCGTGCTGGACACCACCAAGCTGCTGCGCTGTCCTGCCGACACCCTGAAGATCGACCGCAGCCTCATTGCCCAGATCGCCAGCGATGCATCGGCCCGCCGGCTGGTGACACACATCTGCGAGCTGGGCACCCGCTTCCAGCTTCGCGTGGTTGCCGTGGGCGTGGAAAACGAAGCTCAGCGCGACGCCCTCATCGATTGCGGCTGCACCGTCGCGCAGGGCTATTTCTACACGGCCCCGGTACCTCTGGAGTCGTTTCAGCGCTTTCTCGTCGAGCGTCTCAACGACGGCGCAAAGACGGCAAGCGACGCGGGCTGAGGCCGCAGTTTGCGCCGGACAGCCCTTGCCCGGATACTGAAGGGCCGACAGCAGCAGCCGTTACCATGCACATCTACACGCACCGCGAGTGCCTCGCCCACGAGGTGCAGGCGGGGCACCCTGAACGCCCTGAGCGCCTTGCCGCCCTGCTGGCGCACCTCGATGCGAGCGGCATCACCCGGGACCATGAACTGCGCGAAGCGCCAACGGTCGCGCCGGAGGATGTGCTGCGCGCGCATCCCCAGTCGCACCTGGCGTTTCTGGAAGCCACGCAGCCAGGCGAAGGCGTGGTGCCGGTTGATCCCGACACCTGGATGGGACCCCACAGTCTGGCGGCTGCCCGCTATGCGGCCGGTGCCGTGTGCGCGGGGGTGGACGACGTGCTCGCCGGTCACGCGCAGCAGGTGTTCTGCGCCGTGCGCCCGCCGGGACATCACGCCGAAAGTGATGCCGCCATGGGCTTCTGCCTGTTCAACAGCGTTGCCATTGGCGCGCTGAAAGCGCTGACCCATGCGGACGTGAACCGCGTGGCTATCCTCGATTTCGACGTGCACCACGGCAATGGCACCGTGGAGATTTTCCAGGACCGGCCCGAGGTGCTGGTGTGCTCAAGCTTTCAGCACCCCTACTATCCCCACCGCTTTCACGAGATGGATGAAGCCCACATCGTCAATACGCCCCTCGCCGCCGGCGATGGCAGCAGCGAGTTCCGCGCTGCGCTGGACCGTCGGTGGTGGGACAAGGTCGATGCGCATCGGCCGGATCTGATTCTGGTATCGGCCGGTTTCGATGCACACACCCTCGACCCGCTGGCGGCCATCAATCTCACGGAAGACGACTTCAGCTGGGTGACGCAGCAGCTCCGTGCTCTGGCGGACCAGCATTGTGGCGGCCGGGTGGTCTCCGCGCTGGAAGGCGGCTACGACCTGGACGCCCTGGTCCGCAGCGTCGAGGCGCACCTGACTGCTCTGGGCGCATAGTCAGCTGCCGGAGAACACCGCGTCGCGTTTGTTCAGGAACGCGCTGACCCCTTCGGCGAAATCGGCTGAACGGCCCGCCTCCACCTGCAACTGAGCCTCCAGTTCCACCTGCTGCTCGAAGCTGTTCTGCCAGGTGGCCCAGTAAGCCTTGCGGATGAGCGCCAGGGAACGGGGGCCGTGGGCGAGCTTCAGCGCCAGCTCACGGGCGCCTGAAAGCAACGCCTCGTTGTCCTCGAACAGACGGTTCACCAGCCCCCACTCGAGGGCGGTTTCTGCCGGGAGCCGTTCCGCCAGCAGCGACAGCTCCATGGCGCGCCCCCAGCCCACCAGACGCGGCAGCAGAAAAGTGGCACCACCATCGGGAATGAGCCCGATACGGGCAAACGCCTGCAGAAAATAGCCCTGCTTCGAAGCGCACACGATATCGCCCATCATGGCAAAGCTCATGCCGACGCCGGCGGCAGCGCCGTTCACGGCGGTGACAATGGGCATCTCGAGACCACGCAATTCCATCAGCAGCGGGTTGTAGCCGTGACGCAGCACGCTGGTGTCGCGCGGCTCGTCCTCCCCTCGCGGCGCATCGTCCTGCAGATTGGCACCGGCACAGAAACCACGCCCCTCACCCGTGAGCAGCACGCACCGGGCGCCGTTTTCCGGGTTCTTGATTTCGCCCACCGCGCGCGCGAAGTCGCTCAGCATCTGCCGGCCCACGGCGTTCATCACCTCCGGGTGATTGAACTTAAGTACCGCGATGCCGTCATCAAACTCTAAACTCATGCGTTCCATGGAACCTCCTGGAGGGTACGTTTGCTGTTGTTTTCGTCGCTGTCGATGATAGCCGCGCGCGCGGCAAAGTGCAGACGATGCCTGCTGCTGCTCTGCGTGCCCCTGAGTGCGACCGCGCAGGAGACGCTCGACGCACAGATGCAGCGAGCGCACGCGCAAAGCGCCACCCCTGTGCTCGCGTGGGCCACCCTGGAGCGTCGCGGCTCGACCTGGCACCGCCGCGGCGATGTGCTGGGTGCGGCGGAAGCAACGCCTCTGCGCTGGGGGTCCATCACCAAAACCGTCACTGCGCTGACGGTGCTGCGGGTTGCCGCAGCCAGGAGTATCGACATCTCAGACCCTCTGGCCAGGCACGTCACGGCCCGGCACTGGACAAATCCATGGCATGCGCAGCAGCCGCTGCGCCTGCTGCACCTCCTGGAGCTGACGGCAGGCCTGCCCGATCTCTCGGGGCGGGAGTTCGATCACAATACGCCTGTGACACTGGCCGAAGCCCTCGCGCTGGCACCCGAACGACGTACCCTGCTGTGGCCACCGGGGACGCACCACAGCTACTCGAATCTGGTGCCGGGACTGAGCCAGCTCTTCGTCGAGACGGTCACCGGTGATACGTACGCGGCCGCTGCCACGCGCCACGTGCTGACGCCCCTCGGCATGCGGGGAGCGTTCTTCACACCTCACGCCGGTTTTCGCAGCCCGCCGCTCCCGGGCGGGTTCCAGGCAGATGGCGCCACGCCCATTCCGTACTGGCACATGACGTTCCCCGCTTACGGCGCTCTCAACGCCCCGCTGGACGCGCTGGTGAAGCTGTTGAGCCACCTGGCCGACACCCGTTCCCCGGCGCTGCTGCCCGCGGAACGCCAGCGGCTCTTCACCCCGGCAACCACGCTGGGCGCGCGCCGGGATTTTGGTTTCAGCTATGCCGCCGGACTGTATCCCCGGGTACGGCGGGGTTTCGTGTGGTGGACGCACGGCGGCGATGCGGACGGTTACCGCTCACGCCTCGCGCTGCTGCCGGGACACGATCGAGGCTACGTCGTTGCGATCAACGTGGACGATCCCGGCCTGTTGCGGCGCCTGGAACGGCGCCTGGAAGCTCACCTGGTAAAAGCGCTGCAGCCACCGCCACCTCCCGCAGCGCCTGGTCTTGATCCCGGCACCCTGGCAGCGCTCAGCGGCACGTACTATCCTGCCACGACCCGCTTCCGGGTCGATCCCTGGCAATCCGGCGACCTGAAGGTAGCGACGGTTGCACCTGGGGCCGATGGGAGCCACCTGGTATTCCGACGGGGCTCGCGGGCACAAGCCCTGCTGCCGGTCACAGACCGGCAGTTCCGCCGGCCCGACGACCCGGTTGCGACCGTAGTTTTCGTCGCCGATGGTGAACAGTTGTACCTGCAGGGAGAACTGGGCAATTTCCGGCGGGTAGATAAGGCGGCTGTTGCTGGAGCAGAGAAGCGATGAACCAAGTCAATCCCGATCCGAGAAACCTCGCCCGCCCGCTGCTGGATGACATCCGCGCCCGTGGCGACGAGATCGAGCAGGCGCGACGCCTGCCCGGCGACCTGGCCGCCTCGATGGCCCGCGCCGGCCTGTTCCGCGCGCTCATCCCCAGAAGCCTGGGCGGCGTCGAGAGTCACCCCTGGGCCTATTTCGAAACCCTGGCCAACGTAGCGCAGGCCGACGGCGCCGCCGGCTGGTGCCTGATGATCGGCACCACCACCAGCCTCCTCAGCGCTTCGCTCCCCGACAACTGGGCTAGAGAAATCTACGCGGATCATCCCGACGTGATCACCGTCGGCGTGACAGCCCCCATCGGCAAGGCAAGACGCGACGGAGACGACATCATCGTCACGGGCCGCTGGCCCTTCGGCAGCGGTTGCGACATAGCGCAGTGGGTGTGCGGAGGCATCACCATCCCGGAAGACGGCGAGGAGGGAAAACCGCTGCAGCCCATGCTCGCCTTTTTTCGCAAGGAGGAGGTG
>CAZYYJ010000149.1:0-5434 GCA_964651595.1 uncultured Pseudomonadales bacterium
GCCTGCACCGGCGGCAGACACAGCCGACCCGGCACCGGCCGGCAGTGCCTCGGCGCAGGTGTATGCCGGTCCGGCCGTGCGCCGTCTGGCGCGGGAGCTCGGGGTGAATCTCACGGACGTCACGGGCACCGGCACACGGGGCCGCATCGTCAAAGACGACGTGAAGGCGTTTGTGAAACAGGCGCTGACAGCGCCACAGAACACGGCAACCGGCGGGGGTGCGCTGCCCGCCGTGCCGGTAGTGGATTTTGCCCGCTTCGGCGAGGTAGAAACCGTGCCGCTCTCCCGCATCCGCAGACGTGGCGCGGAAAATCTGCATCGCAGCTGGGTGAACCTGCCGCATGTCACGCAGCATGACGAGGTGGACATATCCGATCTCGAAGACTTCCGCCAGGGCCTCAAGGCAGAAGCCGAGGCTCGCGGTGTCCGGGTGACGCCCCTCGCGTTCATCGTCAAAGCGTGCGCGCAGTGCCTGCAGACTTTTCCCGAGTTCAACGCATCGCTGGCTCCTGACGGGGAGCATCTGGTGCTGAAGCGTTACATCAATATCGGGATGGCAGTGGATACACCGGAAGGTCTGGTGGTGCCGGTGCTCAAGGATGCGGCGGCCAAGAGCATCTGGACACTATCGGCCGAGATTGCCGAGCTCTCCGCGAAAGCCCGCGACAAAAAGCTGGCCATGGACGACCTGCAGGGCGGCACGTTCAGCGTCTCCAGCCTGGGTGCCCTGGGGGGCACCGGTTTCACGCCCATCGTCAATGCGCCGGAGGTGGCCATCCTGGGGGTGGCGCGGCTGCAGACCAAACCACTGTGGACCGGCAGCGCTTTCGAGCCGCGCAAGGTGCTGCCCCTGTCGCTGTCGTACGACCACCGTGTCATCAACGGCGCCGACGGCGGCCGTTTCATGGTGGCGCTGACCGGACTGCTGGGCGACCTGCGACGCCTCGCGCTGGGTTAGCTGAAGCGGGTTGCTGTCAGGTGCTTTCCGGGCTGAGATTCATCAGCCGGGAAGGGTCGAAGGGCTGCACGTGGATCGTGCCTGTGTCGAAGGACCGGGCCAGCGAGTCGTAGCCCAGGCGCAGAAAGTCTTTAGCGGTTGGAAAGCCCGTCGACGCATCGGCGGCGCAGATGCTCACACCCACCACTACCGGAATGAAGCCGTCGTTGGTCTGCAGCGAGTGCATGTAGAGGTTGTCGAAGATACGCTTGAACGACTGCGAACGGCAGTTCTGCATGGACTCCTGCAGCGTCACGACCGCGAAGATGTCCTGCTCGGGCCGGGTGACGAGATCGGTGGGACGCACGAGGTTACGCACCTTGGCAGCCAGCCCCGACATCAGCTCGTCCACCGTGTTCTGGTCGTGCAGGTTGCGGATATCCGCCATGTTGTGCACGCCGATCAACAGCAGACACGCGGTGCCGCCGCGGGACTCGGACTGTTTCAGGGTTGCTTCCAGGCGCTCGGTGGTGAACTTCAGGTTGCCGAGCCCGGTGACCGGGTCTACCAGGTCCGTCGTCTGCAGCTCTTTCACCTTGCGCTGCAGGTGCTTGTTGTTTTTCACCAGGTCGTTCTGGCGCATGGCAATGCGCGTGGCGGCCAGCACCCTTGGCAGCAGCTGCGCGCGGATGTCGGCTTTGCTGAGGAAATCGTCCACCCCGGCATCGAAGGCGGTCTGCATGTCGTCCAGCTCCGCACGCGGCGTCATGAGCATGACGTAGGTGAAGTGGTCATTGTCCGCGTCTATGCGTCGAATCCGCCGCGTCAGCTCCATACCGTCCATGGCCGGCATGAGCCAGTCGGCCAGCACCAGCTCTGCGGAACGCTTCTCCAGCGAACGCAGCGCTTCCTGGGGATTGTTGGTGAAACGCACATTGGTCAGCCCGCCGCTGCGCAGCACCTTCGCGATGACGGCACTGGAGAATTTGGCGTCGTCGACCACCAGAATTGGAATGTCTGTTTCAGGCATGTATCGTGTTGGTTTGCGCGCTGACCCTCATTGCATAGTAAAAGACCGCGGCAGGGCGCGGTATAGCCTATTTGTATGCAAATGTGTGATTGCGCACTGGGGCACAGATGGCAGGCGGTCGGCTGAACAGGTGCCGTCATCACACTTGTCAAACACCTTCCGCGAGAGGAGCCGTCACCATGCCGTCTTTCGACATCGTTTCCGAGGTGGATATGCAGGAGGTGCGCAACGGCGTCGATCAGGCGCAGCGCGAGTTGCGCAACCGCTTCGACTTCAAGAACGTCGATGCCGGCTTCGAGCTGGTGGAGGAAGCGATACAGGTGCACGCGCCGGAAGACTTCCAGCTCACGCAGCTCGAGGACATTCTGCGTGACAAGCTCGCCGGGCGTGGTGTGGATGGCCGTGCGCTCGATCCGGGGGAGATCGAAGGTGCCGGCAAAGTGCGTCGTCAACGCTTCACGCTGAGCCAGGGTATCGACCGCGACACGGCCAAGAAGCTGACGAAGCTCGCGAAAGACTCCAAGCTCAAGGTGCAGGCACAGGTGAACGGCGAGAAGGTGCGCGTCACCGGTAAGAAGCGCGACGACCTTCAGGCCGTGATGGCCGCGGTGCGCGAGGCTGAGCTCGACGTGCCTTTCCAGTTCAACAACTTCCGCGACTGAGCAGGCGCGCACCGCGCGCTGGAACATTGCCGCCACCGACTCTCCTGCAACAGCTCCTCGACCGGCGCATGCTCATCTGCGTGGGCACCGGCTTTGCGTCGGGCCTGCCCCTCTACCTGCTGATCCAGCTCGTCCCGGCCTGGTTGCGTCTGGAAGGGGTGAGTCTGACGGCCATCGGTTTCTTCACCGCCGTCACGTATCCGTACACGCTGAAGTTCCTGTGGTCACCGCTGATCGAGCGGTATTCGTTGCCGTTGCTGGGCCGGCGTCGCGGGTGGATGCTGACGACGCAGCTGGCGTTGATTGGCACCATCGCCGCGCTGGGGGTGTTGTCTCCGCAGGTATCGCTGGGCGCTATCACCGTGCTGGCCGTGGCGGTGGCAATTTTCAGCGCCACGCAGGACATCGTGCTGGACGCCTACCGCCGGGAGATTCTCGACAGCGATGCGGAGCTGGCGCTCGGTAACACCATCCATGTGCAGGCGTACCGCGTCGCGGGTCTGGTGCCGGGCTCGCTGGGCCTGGTGCTGGTAGACCTCGTGTCCTGGCAGGTGAACTTCGCCATCATGGCGGCCTTCATGGGCGTGGGTGTGGTTCTCACCCTGCTGGTGAAAGAGCCCCGGGCTGCCGCGGAAGCGCCGAAAACGCTGGCCGAGGCAGTGGTGGTGCCGTTCCGGGAGTTCTTCACCCGGCGTTCCGTGCGCTCCGCTCTGGCGATGCTGGCCTTCATTTTCCTGTACAAGCTGGGCGACAACATGGCCACGGCCCTGTCGACGCCGTTCTACATCGATCTCGGCTTCGACACCACGACAATTGGTCTCATCGCCAAGAACGCGGCGCTGTGGCCGTCGATCATCGGCGGCATCGTCGGCGCGCTGATCATCGTGCGCATCGGTATCAACCGGGCGCTGTGGGTGTTCGGGGCCGTGCAGCTTCTGACGATCTTCGGCTTTGTCTGGTTGTCCCTGGCGGGGGCTGATCCGGTGGTGCTGGCTGTGGTCATTGCCGCCGAGTACCTCGGCGTGGGTCTCGGCACGGCCGCATCCGTCGCTTTCATCGCGCGGGAAACGTCGCGGCTGGCCGTGGCGACGCAGTTTGCGCTGCTCACCGCGCTGGCGAGCCTGCCCAGGGTGGTGGCGTCGAGCTTCAGCGGGCTCATCGTGGACAACATCGGCTGGACGTCGTTTTTCTACCTCAGCGCCGCGCTGGCGGTACCCGGCATGGTGCTGCTGTGGTGGGTGGCGCCGTTCGGCCGCGGCCCGAACGACGAAGATCCCCGCGAGGCTGGTACCGAGGCGCCTGCCCGCTAAGCGTCGGCATCCCAGCGATGGGCGGCCAGGACCCGGTCGCCGATGAACGTCACATCTTCGGCCTCCAGGCGGCGCCGCTGGCGCGCTTCGCCACCGCCGCGCTGAGAAATGCGCAGAGCTGCGTTCACCACTCGATGCCAGGGCAGACGGGTGTTGGCGGGCAGATTGCGCAGCGTGGCGCCTACGAACCGGGCATGAGCCGGCATGCCCGCCAGGCGGGCGATCTGGCCGTAAGAAGCGACGTGGCCGCGGGGGATCATGGCCACGATCTGCCATACGCGCTCGCGCGCTTCGTCCTGACCGGTGTCGGGCACCGCTTTGCGGGTACCTTGATTCTGCCGGCTGGAACCCTCAGATTGAGTCTGACGAAGATCACGACGCACCACATCCATGCCCTGGTTACTGGTTTTCTTTTTAACGCCCATTGCCGAAATGTACCTGCTGATCGAAGTAGCTGGCTACATCGACGCGTTGCCCACCATCGGGCTGGTGATGCTGACCGCGGTGATTGGGGTTGCGTTGCTGAAGCGCCAGGGGTTGTCGACCCTCACGCGGGGCATGGGTCGGCTGAACCAGGGCCAGCTGCCCGCGCAGGAGATGGCTGAAGGGTTGTTGCTCGCCGTTGCGGGCGCCCTGCTGCTCACGCCGGGTTTCATTACCGACACCGTAGGCTTCCTGCTGCTGTTTCCACCGTCACGGCAGCTGATTGCCGCGCGGCTGCTGAAGAGCGTACAGGTGGTGGGTGCAGAAGCGTCGTTCCATGCCCGGACGGGCGGCCCGCACCCCGGGGCCCAGGCCCCTGGCAGCGCGCCGCAAGGTCCCGGTCCGGAGGGCCCGGTCACCATTGAAGGCGACTTCGAGCGCCGTCCCTGACGGTAACCCCGGCTTTTTTTCTCTCTGCCTATTGAATCCGTCGGCCGTGACCCTATGATACGGGCCCGCTATTAGCACTCTACCTGTGAGAGTGCTAAAGACTGAAACGGTCCGGCGGCGTCGCAGCGCCCGCCGGCGTTTACATCTTTAGGACTGATGGGAGAACACCACCAATGAACATTCGACCCCTCCACGATCGCGTTGTCGTGCGTCGGTTGGAAGAAGAAACCACCAGCGCCGGTGGCATCGTGCTGCCCGACTCGGCTGCCGAGAAGCCCTCGCAGGGTGAGGTACTGGCCGTGGGCCAGGGCAAGATCACCGATTCCGGCGACGTGCGTCCGCTCGACGTGAAGGCTGGCGACAAAGTCGTCTTCGGCCAGTACGCCGGCAGCACCGTGAAGATCGACGGCGAAGAGCTTCTGATTCTGAGCGAAAGCGAAATTTTCGGCGTGCTGGAAGGCTGAAGCCTCCAGCGATAACCACAGATTTAGATAGGAAAGTAAGCGATGAGCGCGAAAGACGTACGATTTGGTGACGACGCCCGCAGCCAGATGCTGGACGGCGTCAACACCCTGGCCAATGCGGTCAAGGTAACTCTGGGCCCGAAAGGCCGTAACGTGGT
>CAZYYJ010000150.1:0-5407 GCA_964651595.1 uncultured Pseudomonadales bacterium
GTTCTGGTCCATGAACTGCGAGAGCTGCGAGGAGCCGAAGAACTCCTTGATGGCCGCCGCTACGGGCTTGGCGTTGATCATGTCCTGAGGCATGAGGCCTTCGGACTCGGCCAGGCTGAGGCGCTCTTTCACCGCGCGCTCAACGCGGATGAGACCCACGCGGAACTGGTTCTCGGCCATCTCACCCACCGAGCGCACACGGCGGTTGCCGAGGTGGTCGATGTCATCCACCGAGCCTTTGCCGTTGCGGATATCCAGCAGCGTGTTCATGACGTCGACGATGTCCTCGGCGTCCAGAATACCCTCACCTTCGATGGCTTCGCGCCCGAGCCGGCGGTTGAACTTCATGCGGCCGACGGCCGAGAGGTCGTAGCGCTCCTCGGAGAAGAACAGGTTGTTGAACAGGTTTTCGGCAGCCTCCTTGGTGGGCGGCTCGCCGGGACGCATCATGCGATAGATCTCGACCAGCGCCTCCAGCTTGTTGCGGGAGGGGTCGATACGCAGCGTATCGGACATGAACGGGCCACAGTCGAGATCGTTGGTGTAGATCGTCTCGAGCATGGGCACCTTCATCTCGAAGAGCTTTTCCAGAACCTCTTCATTGATGATGGTGTTGCAGGGCACGGCCACTTCGCCGGTGCTCTCGTCCACGAGGTCTTTTGCCGTTACCCGCTCCAGCAGGTACTCGCGCGGCACCTCCAGCCGGTCCATGCCGCTCTCCTGGAGCAGGCGCACGTGCCGGGCCGTGATGCGACGGCCGCTCTCGACGATGACCTCTCCATCCTTGCCGAGAATATCGAAGGTGGCCACGTCACCACGCATGCGCTCGGGCTTGAGCTCGGCTGCCACCGTTTCGCCTTCCAGGAAAAAGGCGTTGGTATCGAAAAACGTCTCCAGAATCTGCTCGCTGGTGTATTCCAGCGCGCGCAGAATGATGGATGCAGGCAGCTTACGGCGCCGGTCGATACGCACGAAGAGGCAGTCTTTGGGGTCGAACTCGAAGTCGAGCCACGAGCCACGGTATGGGATGACCCGAGCGTTGTAGAGCAGCTTGCCCGACGAATGGGTTTTGCCGCGGTCGTGATCGAAGAACACCCCCGGCGAACGGTGCAGCTGGGAGACAACCACGCGCTCGGTGCCGTTGATGACGAAGGTGCCGTTTTCGGTCATGAGCGGAATCTCGCCCATGTACACTTCCTGCTCCTTCACGTCTTTGACCGCTTTGTTCGACGACTCTTTGTCGTAGATGATCAGGCGCACCTTCACGCGCAGCGGTGCCGCGTAGGTGATGCTGCGCAGCACACACTCTTTCACGTCGAAAGCCGGCTCGCCGAGGCGGTAGTCCACGTACTCCAGCGCGGCACTGCCGGAGTAGCTCACAATCGGGAACACGGAGCGGAACGCTGCGTGCAGGCCCGCTTCGGCGCGGCCCTCCGAGTCGAGCTGCAGAAACTTATCGTAGGAATCGGTCTGAATCGCGAGCAGATACGGCAGCTCCATCGATTCGGACAGTTTGCCGAAGTCCTTACGAATGCGTTTCTTTTCAGTAAAGCTATACGCCATGCGAGTCTCCCACGCTGATTAAGCGATGCTGTTGCGGGTATGGCGTGCTGCGGCTGCGCCCACCCGATCCCGGAAAAAATTCATTCCATGCACGAAAGGCCGGTGCCCGCCCGATGCAGCTCGCATCCGGCGGGACCAGCCCGTCGTTGGCAATGTCGATGTAACGCGCAGGCTACTTGAGTTCGACAGTTGCGCCAGCTTCTTCCAGCTGTTTCTTGAAGTCTTCAGCTTCTTCCTTCGTGGCACCTTCTTTTACTGCAGAGGGCGCTTCGTCTACCAGAGCTTTCGCTTCCTTGAGGCCAAGGCCGGTGATGGCGCGAACCGCCTTAATCACGTTGACCTTCTTGTCGCCCGCGGCGGTGAGCATCACGTCGAACTCGCTCTGCTCTTCAGCGGCGGCACCACCAGCGTCGCCTGCGGCGGCAGCCGGGGCGGCGGCAACGGCTGCCGCTGCGGAAACGCCGAACTTCTCTTCCATCGCCTGGACGAGTTCGACAACCTCCATCACGCTCATCTCGGCGATGGCGTTCAAAACATCATCTTTGGACAATGCCATTTCTATCTTCTCCTATGTAACTCAACGTAACCGAAACTAGCTTTCAGCCTGCTTCTGATCTCTGATGGCAGCAACTGTGCGGGCCAGCTTACCGGGCACCTCATTCATGGTGCGGGCAAGCTTGGTGACCGGCGCCAGCATGACCGACATGAGCATGGCGCGCGCTTCGTCCAACGTCGGCAGGCTGGCGACGCGATCGATCTGATCCGCACCATACGCCTCACCGCCGATGGCAACTGCACGTACTTCCAGCGCCTCCAGCTCTTTCGCGTAGTCTTTCAGCAAACGCGCGGCCGAACCCGGGTCCTCCTGAGAGAACGCCACCAGGGTCGGGCCGATGAATGCCTCGTCGAGGCATGCATACTCGGTCCCTTCCACGGCTCGTTTGGCCAGCGTGTTGCGCACCACGCGCAGATACACCCCACTCTCGCGCGCTTTCGCCCGCATGGTGGTCATTTCCGCGACGGTCATGCCGCGATAGTCTGCAACGACTGCCGACAAAGCAGATGCGGCCACCTCGTTCACTTCGGCAACGATCTGTTGCTTTTGCTCGAGCTTCAAAGCCACTTGCTTCTCCTAAATTGGTGCTTTCGCACCGTCCAAAATCGGCGTTCTTCGTTGCAGCGGGCCGCGTGAGCTGCCCAGTTACATCCGAAGTACGACTTCCGCTGCGCGTAAGTCATCGCTGTTTCCAGCACGCCGTCTACGCAAGGTGAAATTTTTAAGACCACTTTCCGCTTGCGGCGGCGCCGGCCCCTTGACGGTCTTTGACGACCCCGGTCCGCTCCTGCGAGCGCACCGGGCCTTCAAACTTTGTTTAGCTGACTTCCAGGGAAGCCTGATCGATGGACACACCCGGACCCATGGTCGTGGAGAGCGTCACTTTCTTCAGAAAGACACCTTTCGCCGACGCGGGCTTGGCCTTCTTCAGGTCGTTCACCAGCGCGGAAACGTTGTCACGAATGGCGTCCGCCTCGAAACCCACCTGGCCAACACTGCCGTGAATGATGCCCGCCTTGTCGGTGCGGAACTGCACCTGACCAGCCTTGGCATTCTTCACTGCGCCTTCGACATCCGGCGTAACCGTACCGGTCTTCGGATTGGGCATGAGGCCGCGTGGTCCGAGCACCTTGCCGAGCTGGCCAACGATGCGCATGGCGTCGGGCGTGGCGATGACCACGTCGAAATCCAGGTTGCCACCCTTGATCTGGTCGGCAAGATCTTCGAAGCCGACGACATCGGCACCAGCAGCGGTGGCCTTGTCCGCATTGTCACCCTGGGCGAACACGGCGACGCGCACGTCTTTGCCGGTGCCATGGGGCAGCGTGGTCGCACCGCGGACCACCTGGTCCGACTTGCGCGGATCCACGCCGAGGTTGATGGAGACGTCGAACGACTCCTTGAATTTTGTTTTCGAGATTTCGTTCAGCAGCGCCACGGCCTCATCGATGGGATAGAGCTTCTCGCTGTCGACCTTCTCGGCAATCATACGTTGGCGTTTCGTGAGCTTAGCCATCAGACCACTCCCTCCGTGTCGATACCTGAAGCACGCGCGGTGCCCGCGATGGTACGCACGGCGGCGTCCATGTCGGCGGCCGTGAGGTCGGGCATTTTGAGCTGCGCGATCTCTTCGAGCTGTGCACGGGTGACCGTGGCCACCTTGTGCGTGTGCGGCGTGGGGCTGCCCTTGGCGATCCCCGCTGCCTTGCGCAGCAGCACCGCCGCCGGGGGCGTCTTGGTAATGAACGCGAAGCTGCGATCCGCATAGACCGTGATGACCACGGGTATGGGCAGACCCTGCTCCATGGACTGCGTCTGCGCGTTGAAGGCTTTGCAGAAATCCATGATGTTAACGCCGTGCTGACCCAGGGCCGGACCGACCGGCGGGCTGGGATTGGCCTGGCCCGCGGGGACCTGCAGCTTGATGTAGGCTTCGACTTTCTTAGCCATGTTTTTGCTTTCTCCTTTTGGGTGCTGACGCGCGCTCAGGCAAGCTGAGCCTTACGCTCCCCGGTTTCTCTTAACCTTTCTCGACCTGGCCAAAATCCAGTTCGACAGGCGTGGAGCGCCCGAAAATCGTCACAGCGACATTCAGGCGGTTTTTCTCGTAGTTGACCTCTTCGACCACGCCGTTGAAGTCGTTGAACGGCCCATCGATGACGCGCACGATCTCGCCAGGCTCGAAAACGGTTTTCGGGGTGGCCTTGTCGGTGCCGGCCGCAACGCGATCCAGAATCGCAGATGCTTCTTTTTCCGTGAGCGGCGCCGGCTGATCGGCCTTGCCGCCAATGAAGCCCATCACCCGCGGCGTCTCTTTGACGAGGTGCCAGGTATCGTCGTTCAGCTCCATCTCCACCAGCACGTAGCCGGGGAAGAACTTGCGCTCGCTGCGGCGCTTCTGGCCGGCGCGCATCTCCACCACCTCTTCGGTGGGCACGAGAATGTCGCCGAAGAAGTCACCCAGCTCGGACAGCTCCACACGTTCCTGCAACGCCCGGGCAACGTGTTTCTCGTAGCCGGAATAGGCGTGCACCACGAACCATTTTTTCGACATACGCGCCTCCTAACCGATGACCGAGCTGACCAGCCAACCCAGCAACGAGTCGAGGCCCCACAGAATGAGCGCAAAAATGAGCACGAGGATCAGCACCACCACCGTCGTCTGCGACGTTTCCTGATTGGAGGGCCATACCACGCGGCGGATTTCCGTGCGCGCTTCTTTCATGAGCGTCCACGTCGCGCGACCACGCTCGGTGGACACGGCGATGAGCGCGGCAACCACGGCCAGCGCCAGCAGCGCCGCGACACGAATCAGGAGCGACTCGTCCTGAAAGTACCAGTTACCGTAGACACCGCCACCGAGCAGACCAGCTACAACCAGCCACTTCAGCGTGTCCAGGATGCCGCCGCTCGACGCTTCCGTATTCGTACTCAAATCTCTGCCTCACACCGCAACGCGGTTGATAGTGGCAGGCCAGGAGGGAATCGAACCCCCAACCTGCGGTTTTGGAGACCGCTGCTCTGCCAATTGAGCTACTGGCCTAGAACTTGACTCGGCAATCGATTCGGACGCCGCCGCATCGGTTCCCGAGTCAAGTTCTTGGCGGGTTTGCTCCTTCAGAGCAAACCCGCGTATCAGAACCACCGTTGACGCCGGGCTCGTGGTAAGCGAACCCGGCTCTTCCGTCTCTTACTCGATGACCTTGGTCACCACGCCGGCACCTACCGTACGGCCGCCTTCGCGGATCGCAAAACGCAAACCATCGTCCATCGCAATCGGCGCAATCA
>CAZYYJ010000151.1:0-5277 GCA_964651595.1 uncultured Pseudomonadales bacterium
AGGCGACCCAGGCGGTCCTCGGCAACCGCCGGTGGCACGTAGGGCATATTGAAGCCATCCGCGAAGCGCGCCGCCAGATCGATGGTGCGCTGTTTTCCGCGACCGCCAATCCACAGCCGCAGGCCAAGCGGTGCCGGGCTGCACACCGCGCCATGCATCTCGTAGTACGTGCCTTTGAAATCCACCTCATCGCCGTCCCAGAGCGTACGAATGATCGTAAGTGCTTCCTCGAGCTGGTCGAAGCGCTTGCCCAGCGGCGGAAAACCGTAACCGAACTCGCGGAACTCCTCCTCGAACCAGCCTGCACCGATGCCCATATCGGCGCGACCGCCCGACAGATGGTCGATGGTGACGCCCGCTTTGGCCAGCACCCCCGGGTTGCGGAAGAGCGCACAGAAGACAAGGCAGCCCACGCGAACGTTCTGCGTGGCGGTCGCCAGGCCGGCCATGGCTGCGACACCTTCGAAGCAGGGGTCGGTACGCTCCTTGAGAGGGTTGGCGTAGAAATGATCCCAAACTGATACCCAGTCGAAGTGCTCGTCACCAATGGCCCACAGGCGCTTCAGCTCCGCCATGGTGAGATCCTGTGGTCCTGCATGTATGCCCAGCTTCATAGCGTTTCCCCTCGTCGCGGCACCAGCATTAAATCACACACGCGCGTCCGTTAAGATGGCGGTTTTGAGCGGGAGACTGAATTCATGGCGGAAGCAACGGGGCAGACAGACAACCCCGGCTGGCTGAGCAAGGCGCTCGACACCCCGTCCGAACGCGCCGAGGTGCAGGTAAACGGCGCACGCATCGCCTACGAAACCTGGGGCGACGTCGGCAACCGGGGCATCGTGCTCATTCACGGCAGCAACGCGCACCTCGAATGGTGGCGCTTTACCGCACCGTTTCTGGCCGACCGCTTCCGCGTGGTTGCGCTGGACCTGTCCGGCAATGGCGACAGCGACTGGCGACCCCGCTACAGCCGCAACGATTTTGCCGACGAGGTCTGGGCCGTGTGCCAGGCCGCTGAGCTCGGCGAGCGTCCGTTTGTGGTGGGTCACAGTTTCGGCGGCTTCGTGGCGTTGGAAACCGGTCACCAGCACAGCGCCGAGCTTGGCGGCATTCTGTTTCTCGATTTCACCACGGCACCGCCGGACCAGTCACTCGAGTGGGGCCTGCGAGCCGAACGTGACGGTGTCGAGCCCGGTCGCAAGCTGCGTGTCTACCCCACGAAGGAGGCCGCTATGGCGCGCTTCCGTTTTCTGCCCGAGCAACCGCACGTGCATCCCACGGTCATGCAGCACCTCGCCGCCAACGGCATCCACGAGGTTGAAGGCGGCTGGACATGGAAGTTCGACCCAACCCTCTTCGACTACCTGGAGATGGGTGTCGACCAGCACGAGAAGTTTCTGGGGCTGAAGTGCCGCTCAGCGCTGGTGCTGGGAGAGCACAGCGAGGACGAAGGCGCGTTCTACGCCGAGCACATGGCAGCCGTCACGGGCGGCCTGCTGCCCGCCGTCACCATACCGGACACCTATCACCACATGATGTTCGACAACCCGCCGGCACTGGCCATGGCGGTGAAGCTCCTGCTGCTGGAATGGCACCGCCAGGATCACGCCGACGCGCTGGCGCAGGCCATTGACGCTGCCGCAGCCACCGCCGGCCAAACCATCGAGGACTGAACCATGGAACTCACCACTGATCTGATCGACGCACTGCAGGCGCTGGACACCCCCACTGTCTGCAACGCCCTGGAAATCGTTGCGCCGGGCCGCCGCGGCTATGGCTACACCACCGCTCCGCTGGTGTGCACGCGCCCCGGGTTGCCCCCCATGGTGGGTGTGGCCCGCACCGCCACCATTCGCGCCGCGCACCCCTCACAGCTGCAGGGGCGCGAAGCCCGGGCGCTGAACGACGCGTACTACGCCTACATGGACGAAGGACCCAAGCCCAGCGTGGTGGTCATTCAGGATATGGACGGACCGCAACGCGCCTACGGCAGCTGGTGGGGGGAAGTGAATTCCAACGTGCACAAGGGGCTGGGGGCGCTGGGCGTCATCACTGACGGTTCCGTGCGCGATCTGCCGGATATTGCTGAGGGCTTTCAGATGATGGCCGATCGTGTCGGTCCGTCCCATGCTTACGTGCACGTCGTGGGCTTCGGCCAGCCGGTGACCGTGGCGGGCATGCGCGTAGACAGCGGCGATCTCGTTCATGCCGATCAACACGGCGCCGTGGTGATTCCCTGGGAGGTAGCGGGTGAGGTCGCGGGCGCAGCGGAGACCATCGCGCAGCAGGAAGCGGTGATCATTTCCGCAGCGCAGCAACCGGGTTTCAACATCGACAAGCTGCGCGAAGCGTGGGGCGCCTCCGCAGAGCTGAAGCACTGAGCAGCGCCCGTGCCAAGCGATTCATCGAAGCTGCTGCCGATCTCCGTCCTGACCGGGTTTCTGGGCAGCGGCAAGACCACCGTGCTCAACCATCTGATCCAGCAACCGGCGTTGACGCGCACGCTCGTGCTCATCAACGAGTTTGGCGAGATCGGTCTCGACCATGACCTGGTGACCCACAGCACCGACGATGTTGTCATCGAAATGGCCAGCGGCTGCCTCTGCTGCACGATCCGGGGCGATCTGGCAAAAACCCTGCGGGAAGCACCCGGACGTTTTGCCCGGGGTGGCAAGCTGTGGTTCGACCGCGTGGTGATCGAGACCACCGGGCTCGCAGATCCTGCGCCGATCCTGCACACGCTCATGACCGATCCCGGGGTGGCGCAGCACTATCATCTGGATGGTGTCATCGCAACGGTGGACGCGGCCAACGGTGCGCAGACGCTCGACAGGCAGCTGGAAGCCGTGAAACAGGCTGCCATGGCTGACCGCCTGCTCGTCACCAAGACGGATCTCGCCGACGCGGACGACCTGCGCCGATTGCAGGCGCGATTGCGGGCGCTGAACCCTGGCGCACCGCAGGTGGTTGCCCGGCAGGGGGTTGTGGATGCTGCGTTGCTGTTCAATGCGGGCGTGTATGACCCGCAGACCAAGACCCACGACGTGCAGACGTGGCTGCAGGCGGAAGCGTACGACGCACACCGCCACCATCATCACCACGACCACGACCACGACCACGACCACGACCACGACCAAGAGCACGATCACGACCACAACGACGTGAACCGTCATGACGAGCACATCAAGGCGCACTGTCTGGCTATTGCCGACCCGATCCCCGGCGAAGCGCTGGACGCCTGGCTGGACACGCTGCTCATGATGCGGGGCGCGGACCTACTGCGCGTCAAAGGCATCATCAACATCGCTGAGCTGGACAGGCCCATGGTCATCCACGGTGTCCAGCACATCTTTCATCCACCCATCCTGCTGGACGAGTGGCCCGACGACGACCGTCGCTCGCGTATCGTTTTCATTACACGCGACATTGAGGAGACGGTGCTTCAGGACACGCTTCGGATGTTCACGGACACCGTTGCCCGGATCGACGAGCGGCTGAACACTTAAGGAGGAGAAGACAGTGCCGGCGCGCTCAGCCCGCCAGCTGGTCCACAATTCCCCGGTGCGTTTCCTTGTTCAGCGAGTAGGCGTGAGTGAGCACAATCAGCACCACCATGATCGCCACGGGCACGAGCGTCAGCACCGCATGAATGGCGGTCAGCGCCGTCTCGGTCTGCGGCTGGTTGGCCACGTAACCGGCAATCCCCAGCACCAGCGCTACACCAGCGCCGCCCACAGTCTTGGCAATTTTCTGAAAAAAGCTCGCGGTGGAGAAAATCACCCCATCCGCCCGCACACCGTGCCGGAGCTGCGCGTACTCCACCGTATCCGGAATCATCGCCCAGCCCAGCACCGCCACCGGGGTGCCGCCCAGCGCCACCAGGCAGCCACAGAGGAAAATCAGCGGCAGGTTGTCGGTGGGCGTGAGATAGAAGGCCACGCACGCAACGATCGTGAGATATGCCCCCAGACGCGTCGCGCCGGCTTTGCCGAAGCGTTCGGCCAGCATCGGCACCGACCAGATCCCGACCAGCATGCAGCCGAGCGTGGCGCCGAAAAATCCGGCGATGAGATCCGGGCGACCGACGTTGTAGATGAAAAAATACACAGTCGTCGTCTGGCGCACCGTGAAGCTCAGCATGCCGCAGCAGAAAATACCGATCACAATCAACAGCGGCGGGTTGTAGGCCACGGCTTTCAGACTGTCCGCGAGACTGATCCGCACCTGGGCCGGCGGCGCTACCACCTCGTCCGTGGTGCGGAACACCACAAACAGCAGCAGCGTGGCAACAATTCCGAACAGCACCATCAAGGCCTGAAAGCCCTGCGCCTCACTGTCGAACAGCGCCACAAAAGGCATGGTGCCCACCGACACGAGAAAGCCGCCGGCAAAGGCGCAGGCGATGCGATAGGTAGACAGACGGGTGCGTTCCTCGTAGTCACTGGTGAGGGACGCCGTCAGCGTGGCGTAGGGAATGGTCACCACCGTGTAGACAATGCCGAACAGGATGTAGGTGACATAGGCCCACAGCACCCTGCCCGCCTCGTCGAAGTCCGGAACGTAAAACGTGAGGTAGCTGATCAGTGCCAGCGGGACGGCGCCGAACAGTATCCAGGGGCGCATACGTCCCCAGCGCGACCGCGTCCGTTCGGCAACCACGCCCATGAGCGGGTCGGTAACGGCATCGATGATCCGGGCCACAAAAAACACGCCGCTGGCCGCGAGGGCGCTGATGCCGAGCACGTCGGTGTAGAAGTACAGGAGGTACGTCATCACGGAGATGAAGTACAGATTGATGCCGAAGTCGCCCACGGCGTAGCCCATGGCAGTGCGCAGTTGCATGAGCGCTAGTCGCCGATGGCGCCCGTGGCGGTGAGGGATGCTATCTCATCACCCGCAAAGCCAAACTGCGAGAGCACGCTCGCGCTGTCCTCGCCCGGATCAGGGGCAGCCCGATCGAAGCGCCCCGGATGGGGGTAGGCAGACAGATTGATGGGCGAGCGGACGAGATTCACGTCGCCCAGCTCCGCGTGCGGAGCGGGCCGCGCCATGCCGAGATGCTGCACCTGCGCGTGCTCGAACGCTTCACCGATCGTGTGAATGGGACCGCAGGGAACGCCCGCGTCGTTCAGCTTGTCCACCAGCTCCGCCACCGTGAAGCGCTTTGTGATTTCCGTCATGTCCGCCTTGATCTGCTCGCGGCGCCGCGCGCGCTCACCCGTGGTCTGATAGTCGGCGTGCGCGAACAGGGATTCTGCCCCAAGGGCATCGCAGAAG
>CAZYYJ010000152.1:0-5198 GCA_964651595.1 uncultured Pseudomonadales bacterium
GACTGTTTCTGCCGCCCGAACCTGCCTGCGAGACCGTTCTGCTGCTGTCGCTGCTGGTGCTGTACGCCGGCTGGACGCTGCTTGCCATCTCTCACACGGCTTGGGCGAGTGAACTCTCCGGTGACTACGATCAGCGCACACGCATCATGGGTGCGGTGCAGTTCTGCGGTCTCCTTGGCGCCGTTGCCGTGCTGGCGGTGCCGGCGGTGGTAGATTATTTCAATCCCGATGGAGGGATGCGTCTGCGCAGCGCGGTCATGGGCTGGCTGATCATGCTGGCGTTGCCGCTGCTGTTCGCCGTGGCGCTCACCAGCGTGGGGGAAGCGGCGGTGCGTGAGCAGCCCCGTCTGCCCTGGCGCAACGCATGGCGCTCCGTGGTGAGCAATCGCGCGTTGCGGCGATTGCTGCTTGCGGATCTGCTGATGGGGTTGCAGGGTGGCATCAACGGCTCGGTGCATTTCTTTTTTGTTGTGCAGGTGCTGCTGCTTCCCGAGGCAGCCAGCCTCTATCTGGTGCTGATTTTCGTGACAGGCCTGGCGTGCGTGCCATTGTTCGTGTGGCTCAGTCGCCGCATGGGCAAGCACCAGACGCTGTGCCTCGCCGCGCTGCAATCGACGCTGGCGACGGGCCTTTTCTTCGTGGTGCCGAGCGCCAGTTTCTGGTGGGTGTTTCTCATCTTCGTGCTTGTGGGGGTCAATTTCGGTGCCAAAGATCTGCTGATGCGCTCGATCATGGCGGACGTCATCGATCAGGACCGTGTCAACGTGGGTAAAGACCGCAGCGCGCTGTACTTCTCGATGCTCACGCTCACCAGCAAGGTCGGTGCCGCGCTTGCGGTCGGCATCATCTATCCGGTGCTCGACTGGGTTGGTTTCGATCCTAATGGGGTCAATCCGCAGAGCACGCTCGACGCGGTGCGCCTCGTGGTTGCCGCGTCGCCCACGCTCATCACGGCCGCGGTCGCAGTGATCATGTGGCGCTTTCCCTTGGGCCGGGAAGAGCAACGGGCCCTGCGGGCGCGTATTGAGGCAACCGGATGAGGGCGGGCAAGGGCCTGGTCAGGGGTGACGTCGGGGCGCCGTCGGCTCTGTCAATGATCGGTTACGATGACGGGTATGCACACGTCGCGCTGGCGACTGGACGGCGTGCCTTTGCAACGGCACTGCCCCTGGCGCCACGCGTTTCATCAACCAGTGGAGAGAGACCATGAATCTGACCCTGTTTCACTGCCCGCTGGCCTGTTCGCGGGTGACCATGAACGCCCTTGAAGAAGCCGGTCTCACCTACGGGGACCGGCTTGTGAACATCCTCAAGGGCGAGCAGAAAAGTCCGGAATATCTTGCCATTCATCCCGGCGGCAAGGTGCCCGCGCTGCAGGTGGACGATGTGGTCATCACAGAGAACGCGTCGATCCTGCTGTTTCTTAACGACCTCGCGCCGGAAGCCGCCTTGCTGCCGGAGGTGGCCACGGCGGTCGGCCGTGCGCAGCAGGTGTCAGACCTGGTCTGGTGCTCGGGCACCGTGCACCCGGCGGTGCGGCAGGTGCGTATGCCCATCCGGTTCACCGATGGTGACCCGTCGGGGGTGCAGGAGAAGGGCCGTGAATACGTCGCGGCAATTGCCTCCCAGGTGGAAGCGCGCACCGCTGATGATCAGTGGTGGTACGGGGCCGACTGGTCCATTGTGGACGTCTATCTATGCTGGCTGTTCACCACCGCCCAGCTGGCGGGCTTCGGTCTCGATGCCTATCCGAACGTGGCGTCACTGCTTGCACGAGTGCAGGCGCGCCCCAGTTATCAGAGAGCGCTGGCGCGGGAAGCTGAGGCTGCGAAAGAGGCCGGCATCGAGTTGCCGGCGCCGAAGCGTTGAGCGGCCTTCAGCGGCGTCGTGCCCGGGCTCGCGCAGCCATCTTCTCGAGCAGCGTGTCGCGGTAGGTCTCGTAGGCCGCGTACTGGGATTCGGAAAACAGCGCGCCCATCTGCTCGTTCATTGCGCTGACGCGATGGCGCCGCTTCTTGGCGATCTTCCGGGGCAGCCCGGTCTGGTTGTGCGCGCGCAGCAGTTTCTGCACATCGGCGCTATAACCCTGGAGAAACTCGGTGACCGAGCTGCGAAACTGCGCCCGTTGCTCCGGATTCATGCGGATGTTCGCAGCAGCCTGCAGAACGTCCGGATGGGTCCAGGGCTGCGCGTCTTCCTGGGCATGGGTGGCGCCGGTCAAAACCGTCAGCGCCACTAGCAACAGCAGTTTCTGCATTGAACGTCTCCTCTCTCAGGTGCTGTCAGACAGACGGCAATGACGATTCGTGCTCTTCCACCAGGAAGAAGCGGTTGGCGGAGCGATCGAACAGCTGCTCTTCGTCAGCAGCAATCTCCGCGGCGACCGCCGGCGTCGACAGATGCTCGCGACAGCGGTCGTAGCTCGCATGGTCGGGATACCAGATTTCCAGAATGACGTCGAATTCCTGCAGCTCGGCGCTGGTCGTCAGCGGATTCAGGAAACGGCGCGCGTACCGGGTGGCGTAACCGGCGAGGTACTTCTCGCCGATCACCCGATGGGAGTTTTCGTAGTAGCGACGGAATTGTGCCGGCGTCATGCCCGGCTTGCGCTTCAATAAACCGATCTGCTTGATCAACACCGTTCCCCTGGCAGCCCGAGGTGGCAGTGTAGACGAGACCGGGGTCACCTGTGGAAATCCCCGATTTGACAGTTTTGGCGAATGATGTTGCATTCGGGGAAGTACATTCTGGAGAGAATCGATGAGCGAAGCCGTAAGCAACCCCGAAGCCGCGCCGGTAAAGATGCCCGGCGTAGCAGACGTGGATACCACCAGCCCGATCCCGCCGGCGAGCGAAGTGCCTGTGGAGAAGATTGTGCCGGTGAATCCGCGCCTGTTTGCCGAGGACCGCTGGCAGGAGTACTTCGAGCGGCTGCGCAACGAAGATCCGGTGCACTTCAACGAGACCGACATTGCCGGCCGCTTCTGGTCGCTGACCCGCTATGCCGACATCAAAAAACTCGACTCGGACTGGCAGAACTTCTCCTCGGCGAGCGGCATAACCCTGGGCTTCCCGGTCGATGCGCCTCTGCCCGAAGGCATGTTGAACATCTCCATGTTCATTGCCATGGATCCCCCTGTGCACGACGTGCAGCGCAAGACGGTGACGGGCGTGGTGGCGCCAGGCAACCTGGCCAAGGTGGAGCCGCTCATCCGCGAACGCACGGCGAGCGTGCTGGACAGCCTGCCGGAGGGAGAGACCTTCAACTGGGTGGACAAGGTTTCGATCGAGCTGACCACGCGCATGCTGGCGACGTTGTTCGATTTTCCCTACGAAGAACGGCGCAAGCTCACCTACTGGTCTGACGTGGCCACGGCTGTGCCGCAGCCCGGCGGTCTCATAGAGTCTGCGGAAGAGCGGCGTGACGTGCTGCTGGAGTGTCTGGAGTATTTCACGCGCCTCTGGCACGAACGCAAAGAGAATCCGGGTGACGATCTCGTCTCGATGCTGGCCCACGGCGAAGACACGAAAAACATGCAGCCCATGGAGTTTCTCGGCAACCTCATTCTGCTCATCGTCGGCGGCAACGACACTACCCGCAACACGATGTCGGGCAGCGTGTACGCGCTGAACAAGTTTCCCGAGCAGTACGCCAAGCTCGTCGCCAACCCCGCGTTGATTCCGAAGATGGTGGCCGAAGTGATCCGCTGGCAGACGCCCCTGGCCTACATGCGCCGCACCGCCAATCAGGATTGTGAGCTCGGCGGCAAGCAGATCAGAAAAGGCGATCAGCTTCTGATGTGGTACCTGTCGGGGAATCGCGATCCGGAGGTGTTCGACAACGCCGACGCGCTCGATATCGAACGCCCCAACGCGCGCCAGCACCTCTCCTTCGGTTTCGGCATCCACCGCTGCATGGGCAACCGGCTCGCGGAATTGCAGCTGCGCATTCTGTGGGAAGAAATTCTGCAGCGTTTCGACAGGATCGAAGTGCAGGCGGAACCGGAGCGGACGTTTTCTTCCTTCGTGAAGGGCTACACGCAACTGCCGGTCAAGGTTTACCGCAAGCAGTAACCCCGGTCAGCGGCTGCCGGCACGATCCGCGCGGAGCGTAAATACCGTACGGTTCTCGAGCAGGCGGTCGACACGCTCCCACAGGTGCTCGATGGCCCTGGGATTGACGTTGAGGCGCAGCACGGTGTCGACCTGCAAGCGGTTGCTCCGGAAGGCACGGAGTTTGGCGAGCGTGGCAGTCGACAATTGTCCTTCACGCGTTGAGGCCAGGTACCGCTCGATCATGAGGTAGTTGCCGCGCACGTTGCGTTCGACGGGAAAGGCCAGCGCGTGGTCCAGCGCGAGGAGCCGCCTTTCTCCGGCCGCGGGCGCAGTAACCCAGCGCCAGTTGCTGTCGTGCCGGTCGGTGTTGCCGATGATTGTGTCGAACACGGCCATGGCTTCCAGCTCGTCCAGCAACGCTGGATCGCTGACGAGGCGCTCGACGTGACTGTCGTCCACGCTCCGGGAGCCCTCTGCAAAAAGCTGTACACCCGCTGCCGAGATGCCCCTGCCGTCGCAGCCTGGCACGTCGTCACGCAGCACGTGGGGCGGTGTGTTCACCAGATCGAGGAAGCGGTTGACGTGATAGGCGGCGTCCGCATTGCGATTGTCCGCGTGGAAAGGAATGCCCTCGCGCAGCTGTACTTCGTGCAGGTGATAGGCGCTCTTGATGAACACGGAGATCACGCGCCCTGCATGTGACAGCTCTCCGCGGCAGAGGCGTCCCAGATCGTTCAGGGCATGCACCTCGCCGGTGAACTGACCTCGCTGCAGAACCGTTTCGGCGGGGTTTCTGGGCGAAGGTGTGCGGTCCCCGTAGCGCAGCAACGCCGCCTGCGGAGCCGCAGGCGCCGGTGCCTGGCCGGCGCAGCCGGCCCCCAGCAGGCAGGCTGCCATGAGCCAGACGATGATCTTAAGGCCGCGCCGCATGATTTAAGTCAACCCCGTCCGCTCAACAGTTGGATGATACGCAGAAGCACGCTGTCGTTGCGGCAGGCATCTTCTGGACAGCTGGTGTCGTCGACGGGATCGGTACCCGCAGCCACTTCGTCACCGTCCGCGTAGCCGTCGCCGTCCGTATCCACACTCTCCGGATTGGTGCCGTGCACCGTCAGTTCCGCCTGATCGGTCAGCCCGTCGTT
>CAZYYJ010000153.1:0-4980 GCA_964651595.1 uncultured Pseudomonadales bacterium
CAGCACATCACGCAACCCGCGCTGATGCTGTACGGCGACTACGACATGGTGCCCAAGTCCGACACCCTCAAAGACTTCGTGGACGACCTGGAAACGGCGAGTTTTCCCTGTGGCCACTGGATCCAGCAGGAAGAGCCCGACGCCACCAACGCCGCACTGCTCGACTGGCTGCAGCGAAAATACCCGGCCTGAAGCCCCTAGGGTGTGAGGATGCTGCGGGTAGAGCCTACCACCGCAGCGATCACCAGCACCGCATTGGCGGCCAGCGTCAGCACCATGCCCGGTCCCCGGCGAGCGGGATCGGCAATGTATGCGCGGAAATACCAGGTACGCGCAACGAGATACACCACACCGCAGCCGACTGCGAGCAGCGCGTTGGCAAAATACCCCGCCGCGAAGACCGCGGGCACGAACACCACGAGTTGTTCCTGCGTGTTCTGGTGCGCCCGGAAGAACCGTTCGAACTGCTCATCGCCGCTGACCGACGGTGCCGCCACGTCGTGACGGCTGCGGGCGCGGCCCACAGCGAAGCCGAAATAGACAAACTGCACCAGCGCCAGCATGGCGACCAGCGTGACGTAGGCCATAATCCCCCCTGACCGTTTTGTTCAGTGAGCGCCTTCGTCCGGACGCCCTGCTTCTCACGAATCTATCATGAACGACATCGTCGCCTCGGCGTAGAGACGCTCGTCGTCCGCGCCCAGCACACGGCCCTCCATCTGTGCCAGGCGCCCTTTGCGCTTCACGCACCGCCCTTCCAGGCGCACCGGCGTGGCCACCGGCAGGGGGTTACGATAGCGGATATCTGCTTTCGCCGTGAAACCATGCTCGCCCTGCAGCCACAACCAGTTGGCCATCACATCGTCGAGCAGGCTGAACACGATACCTCCGTGCGTTACCTTGTCATATCCCATATGCTCCGGGCGGGGTGTGAATTCGGCTCTGCACACCCCCTCTTCCAAGCGGAACGTGACGCCCAGGCCAATGGGGTTGGACGGTCCACACACGAAGCAATGGTTGGCTTCCGATTGCAGACCCGCTTCCCGCCGGGAAATGGCTGCCGGGTCAGAGGTAGCTCGGTCGATCATCACGCCCTGCACACGAGAAACAGTTATCATGCCTGTTTTTCGCCCGACAAACAGCCGTGTTCACCCTCGATCAGATCGCCGCAGCGTTGCACGACCGCGAACCGCAGGAGGTTACGCCGAAGGCCTCCACGCGCCAGGCGGCCGTGGCGATCATCATGCGTGAGCACGTCGACGGTCCGGAGATGCTGTTCATCCAGCGGGCCGAAAAGAAGGGTGATCCATGGTCGGGGCACATGGCCTTTCCCGGGGGCCACCGCGACGACACCGACGCATCGCTGGAACATGCCGCCCGACGCGAGACGCTGGAAGAGATAGCGCTGGACCTCGACACCAGCCGTTACCTCGGAGCCCTTGACCATCAGCACGCGCAGCCGCGCGGGCGCGTGCTGGACATGCTGATTGCACCGCACGTGTTCGTGATCGACGGCGATCCGCGCTTTGCGCCCAACCACGAGGTGGCCGAGGTGGTGTGGACCAAGCTCGGCCCCATGGCCACCAACGAAATCCACGACACCGAATCTTATCCGCTGGCCGGCACACCTACGGTGTTCAACGGCTATCGCCTGGAGCGCGGCCACTTCGTGTGGGGCCTGACCTATCGAATCCTGAAGACGTTTTTCACCACCATCGACCGCAGCTGGCGGCCGGTGGACGACCCTTAGCGTTCAGGTCGCCCAGCCGTAGAAGCTGGCCACCGCGAGCCCGGTCGCAACGCTGGTGAACGGATCGTGCTCCACCACACGTTCACCGAAACGTTCTTCCAGCAACCCCTTCACCGCGGGAATGAGACTGGAGCCGCCCGTGCGCAGCACGATGTCGATGGCACCGGCCGGTAGCTCAGCCGCTGCCAGCGTGTCGTCCACCACCTTCTCGATCCGCGCCAGCGGCTCCCTGATGAGATCTTCGAAAGCGGCGCGGGTCATCACCACGTCCACGTCGATTTCGGGAATGTCCAGGCGCGCCTCCTCGGCGGTGGACAGGGTTGCCTTGAAGTCTTTGATGCAGGCAAACAGCAGATAGCTGAGATTGTGCTTGATCACCTCGCGCAGCCGCTCGAACTTGCGCCTGCCGGGTCCACCCTGCTCGATACACTCCATCACCGGCGTGGTGTAGCGGTTCTGATTGAGCGTGTAGGTGATGGCCCAGTTGAGCAGCAGATCTTCGAAGTCTTCGAACGGGAAGCGTGTCTCGATCTCGCGATCCACACCCCGCCGGCGCCATTGCTCGCCTTTGCCCAGCAGCGGAAACAACAGCTCGCGAAACAGCAGCTGATCGATGTGGTCCCCACCCAGACCGATGCCGTTGGTGGTCACCACCTCGAACTGCACGTCGCTGGCCGCGCCCGGCTGGCGACGCAGCACACACAGATCCAGCGTGCCGCCGCCGAAATCAACCGTCAGCAGATACTCCCCCGCTACGTCCGGATGCGCATGGAGATAGCTCGCCGCTGCCGCGATGGGCTCGGGATAGAAGTGTTGCTGCTTCACCCCCGCGTATTTGTAGGCTTCGCCCAGGCGCGTCATGGCGAGGCGATTGCGGTGCTCGTCACGCCCTTCGAAGTTCACCGGGTGGCCAAGATGCGTCCCCGGCATGACGCCGTACTCCCGCTCCACGGCCCGCGCAATGCGCAGCAGTATCGGCGTGATCAAAGCCACGAGACGGAAGGGATGGTCGAACACCATCAGCCGGCGCACCTGTTCGTCGCCCAGCAAACGCTTGGTGCCGCGGAACAACCGCCCCTGCAGCCCGCTGTCGGTGATCGGCGCGCCGTAGATCTTCTGGGTGGATGTTTCCACGGGCGCCGGCTCGTCGCCGCCGCCACTGTCCACGAACTGAGACACCTCACCCACCACTTCGGGCGTCAGCTCCACGGTGCGGCCCGTGTTGTCGGCGATGTACTGGTCGATGGCTGCCTGCCCGGTTTTCGACTGCAGATCCTGATCGATGTAGGTGGCGGACGGCATGATGGGCTGGTCTGCCTCCAGCTGCACAAGCCGGATGACGTCTCCGTCGAAGACAGCCGCCGCCGAGTTCGAGGTACCGAAATCGATGCCGAAACCGAGCCTTGCCTTACTCACCGGCGTTCAACCCCGGTACTGGAAGTTGCGCACATAGGCCGGCAGCGCAACATCGGCCTTCAGGTCTCCGCTCGGCTGCGGCGTGCCTGTTTCAGCGGCAACGGGAATCACACCCGCCCACACGTCGTCGTCCAGGTCACCCTCGTCGTCGATGGGATCACCGGAGCGCACCTTGCCCGCAAGCTCTGTTAAAGGCACGCGCACCACCGACGTGGCAGCCATTTCCTGCGGGGTCGGTTCGCGCACCGCCTGCTCATGGCCCGGCACGAGCGCGGCGACAAACAGATCCAGCGCGCGGGCATGCGCCGCGCCTTCCACCGCTTCGCCGCAACCGAACACGGTCACGGAGCGGTAGTTCATGGAACAGTGGAAACCGCTGCGCGCAACGACCACGCCGTCGACGATGGTGACGCTGATGCAGGCTTCGCCGCCCGCCGCGAGGTGCTTGAGGAACGCCGCCTGCCGATTGCCATGCAGGTACAGATGATCGCCGTCGATCATGTACAGCGTGGCAATCTGGCGCGGCTCCCCAGCTTCCACGTACGCGACGTGGCAGACCTGCTGTGCCTCCAGAATGGCGCGCAGCTCGTCGGGCGTGTAGACGGCGCGGCGGGCGTTACGTTTGACGGTGCTGCGTGCACTGACGGGTTGCGATGTGCTCATGGCTTGGTGACGATCCTGGCTTGCTTGAAACGCGCTTCGAGAGACTGTGCGCGGCGCAGCCACGCCGCGCTCAGGGCTGTTAACATGCGACCATGGCAGAGCCGACCCGCCTCGACAAGTTCAGGAAGCAGAAACGCAAAGCGACGGCCCGCAGCCGTACCCTCTGCGGCCGGGGCTTTCACAAGTGGCAGTTCAGCGACCGCAAGCAATTCGACGTCAAAAGCGGTCGTCTGGTCAGCATCGAGAAGTGCGCGCGCTGCGGCGAAGAACGCACCCACGTGCAGTAGCCCGCCAGCAGGCAAGCCCGCCATGCCAGACGTCACCCCGTCCGTCATTGTCCCTGCAACGGCCGATCCGGCTTTCGATGCCGACGGCGTGGCGGCCTTCTGGCGCGACGCGGTGGCGACGGACGGTGCGTTCATCAGTCGCGTGGACGGCCTGCGGCTGCGCTACGCCAGCGCCGTGGGTGGCAGCGACGCACCTGCGCTGGTGATTGCAAGCGGGCGCACCGAGGCGTTCATCAAGTACCAGGAGATCGTGCGCGACTTTGCGGTGCTGGGTTACGCGGTCTACATCTATGACCACCGCGGACAGGGCCTGTCCGGGCGCCTCCTGGACGATCCGCAGGTGGGGCACGTGACAGACTTTCGTCACTACGTGGACGATCTGGCCCAGTTCGTCGAGGAGATCGTCATCGCCGCCGGGCACGCACGGGTGCTGCTGCTCGGACACTCCATGGGCGGCACGACGGTTGCTGCTTACCTCACGGGCATGGCGGGCGCCGTACCCGACGCGGTGGCGGGAGCCGCGCTGTCGGCACCGATGTTCGGCATCCGGGGAGACAACCGGCTCACGCGCGCGTTCCTGAAAGTGCTGCGAGTGGCGAGGCGCAGTGCCAGGCCTCCGCCGTTCATGAATTACCGCTACGACGAGGCTGCTGCAAGAAAGGTTGCCGACGACGAACCCTGCACACGCAGCGTGCCCCGCAAGCGCTACATCGCCGATCAGTTTGCCGCGCTACCCGAAGCGCGCCTGGGTGCGCCGAGCGCGCACTGGATCGACCAGGCTTTCGCCGTGTGCCGCGCGCTGCAGGCGCGCGCGGCTGCCGTGAAGGTGCCGCTGCTGGTGGTGAGCGCCGGTGCAGATCCGGT
>CAZYYJ010000154.1:0-4752 GCA_964651595.1 uncultured Pseudomonadales bacterium
TAACCGGTCTGTCTACACGGTGCTGGGAAAGTCCTACCGTGTGCTCGATTCAGCGGAAGGGTTCCGGCAGAGAGGAATAGCCTCCTGGTATGGCACCAAGTTCCATGGGCGACCCACCGCCAATGGTGAGCGCTATGACATCTACAAACTCACCGCGGCACATCCTCACCTTCCCATTCCCACCTACGTCCGCGTGACCAACGAGGACAACGGCAAAACCACCATCGTGCGCATCAACGACCGCGGGCCTTTTCACGAGGGCCGGATCATCGATCTGTCTTACGCAGCGGCGGTGAAGCTCGGCTTCCATGACAAAGGCACGGCGCGGGTGTATCTGGAGGTGCTGCAGCCCGAGCCGGACATCCGCCACTATCTGCTGCAGGCGGGGGCTTACTCGAAGTTCGAAGCGGCAGACCGCAACCAGGCTGCTCTGACCAAGCTTACCGGTCTGCCCGGCAGCATCGTGCGCATGAATGGCGACGGCCTGTATCGCGTGCGCCTCGGCCCAGTCCCTGCCGGACCGCAGCTGGAGCGGGTGGCGGCGCTGCTGGAAGCATCGGACTACGGGAAGCCGACGCGGCTGCCGCTCCGGGACGGGCAGTGCGAGCTCGAGGCGGTGTCCTGCTGATAGCAAGACGTGTCTGCGGGCGATGCGGGCGGAGCAAGCAGCGCCGCGCAGGTGGTAGAATTGCGCGATTTTGTTCAGGAGTCTTCATGAGGTGCTGGTGTTTCGCAGGATAGTTGCCGTGCTGGCAGTTGCAGCGGCCTGCCTGGCCTGGGCCGCAAACGCGGTTGCGGCTGCGCCGATCATTCCCCCGCCGCCGAAGGTGGACGCCACGTCGTTTCTGCTGATCGACGCCACCAGCGAAACGGTGCTGGTAGAGCACAACGTGCACGAGCCGAACGCCCCTGCGAGTCTCACGAAGATCATGACCGCGTTCATCGCGGAAGAGGAGATCGAAGCGGGGCGCGTCGCGGAACAGGACGAGGTGCTGGTCAGCGTCAATGCCTGGCGCACGGGGGGCTCCAAAATGTTCATCCGCGAAGGCACGCGCGTTTCTGTGGGCGATCTTCTGCGCGGTATCATCATCCAGTCCGGCAACGATGCCAGCATTGCCCTGGCGGAACACATTGCGGGCAGTGAAGAGGCCTTTGCGGACATGATGAACCAGCAGGCCGCCGTGCTGGGCATGCGCAACACCCATTTCCGCAACGCCACGGGCCTGCCCGATCGGGAACACTACAGCTCTGCGTGGGACCTTGCGCTGCTCACGCGGGTGCTGATCGACCGTTACCCCGAGCACTACGCGATCTACAGCGAGCGCTCTTTCAGCTTCAACAACATCGATCAACCGAACCGCAACCGGCTGCTGTGGCGTGACAAAACCGTGGACGGAGTGAAAACCGGTTTCACCAACGACGCCGGCTACTGCCTGGTGGCCTCAGCGGTGCGCCAGGGGATGCGCCTGATTTCCGTGGTCATGGGCACCGACAGCGATGAAGCGCGCATGCGGGAAAGCCAGAAACTGCTGTCGTACGGTTTCCGCTATTTCGAAACCCAGTCCATGTACGACGCCGATGTGATGCTGAAAGAGCACCCGGTGTACTACGGCGAGGTGGACAGCATTGGGCTTGGTGTCACGGAGCCGGTGGTGGTGACGTTCCCGCGTGGCTACTACAAGGAGATCGAGGTGCACTTCGAAGTGGAGAAGCAGCTCGAAGCGCCGCTGACCAAAGGCGACGAGGTTGGTGAGATGACGCTCAAGCTGGGAGACGATGTACTCTATCAGGCGCCGGTGGTTGCGCTGGACGATGTGGTGGAAGCCGGCATCTTCGGACAGCTCGGTGATTTTCTGTCCCTGTTCATCGACAGCCTTTTCGGCGGCGAGTGACCCATATGGTCGACGCAGGCACCAATGACGAACCGCGCATGCCGAAGATCGAGTTTCCGTGCGCTTATCCCATCAAGGTGATCGGGGCGATCGCCGATGCGCAGGTGCCCGAAGTGATCGAGGTGGTGCGGCGCCACGCGCCCGAAGTGACGCCGGACGAGATCAATACGCGCAAGAGCCGTGCCGGTAACTTCCAGTCGGTGCGGGTCACCATTCAAGCCACCGGCGAGGCGCAGCTGAAGGCCCTTCACCAGGACCTGATGCAGCTCGCCTGCGTGAAGATGGTGCTGTGAACCGCAGCGCGATCGTCAGAGACCTCGGACGCACGGCCTATGGGCCGGTGTTCGACGCCATGCAGCGCTTTACCGCCGAGCGCGATGAAACCACCCCGGACGAGCTGTGGCTTACGGAGCATGAGCCGGTGTTCACGCAGGGCCAGGCAGGCAAAGCGGAACACGTGCTGGCGCCCGGCGACATTCCGGTTGTGCAGACCGACCGCGGCGGGCAGGTGACCTATCACGGCCCCGGGCAGATCACCGCGTATCTGCTATTCGATCTGCGGCGCATGGGCCTTGGTGTCCGCGATCTTGTGACCGGCATCGAGAACACCATGGTGCGCACCATTGAACGGTACGGGATCGATGGGGCACCCCGCGCCGATGCGCCGGGAGTTTACGTAGCCGGGGACAAGATCGGCTCGCTGGGGCTGCGGGTGCGGCGGGGCTGCTCGTACCATGGTCTCAGCCTGAACGTTGCCATGGATCTGGAGCCTTTCTCACGCATCAATCCCTGCGGGCTGTTCGGCGTGCAGGTGACGCACATGGCCGCTTTCGATCCCACCGTGACGCTGCCGCGGGTGCAGGAACACCTGCGCGAAGCCATGGCAGCTACCTTCGCGCTGTCCCTCCGCACACCGGACAGTCAGGCTGAGGCGGCAGTTTGAGGCTGCGCCATTCGGCATACTTGGCCTCGTAGACGAGAATTCTCCCCACCAGGCCGCTGCCAACCCCCGTCACGATCTTGATCGCTTCCAGTGCCTGGTGCGCGCCGATGACTCCGACCAGAGGGGCAATGACGCCGTTCTCGGCACAGTTCAAGGCGCCTGGTGCATCCTCCGGATACAGGCACGCATAGCAGGGGCTCCCGGGATCGTTGGGATCGAAGGTCGTTACCTGCCCTTCCCAGCGGATGGCCGCGCCCGAAACCACCGGCACACCCGCGCGCCAGGCGGCCCGGTTGAGCAGGTCCCGGACGGCGAAGTTGTCGGTGCAATCCAGCGCAACCGTCACGCCGGCCAGCAGCGCCGCGGCATTGTGTTCACTGAACGCGGTCTCGTGCACCACCACCTGCGTGTGGGGATTCATGGCGCGGATACGTCCGGCAGCGGACGTGGCTTTGTTCTGACCGACGCTGTTGCCGTCGTGGGCAATCTGGCGCTGCAGGTTGGACAGCTCCACGCTGTCGTGATCGACCAGGCGCAGCTCTCCGATGCCGCTGGCCCCCAGATAAAGAGCCGCAGGGGAACCCAGGCCGCCCGCGCCCACAATCAGCACGCACGCATCTCGCAGGCGCTCCTGCCCTTCTATGTCCATGTCGGGCAGCATGATCTGGCGGCTGTAGCGGAGCAGTTCTTCGTCGTTCATAGCAGGGCCAGTGTAGCGCTACCGGCGCAGGCGCCCCAGCGTGACGCGCTCCTGGCCGCCCAGGTCCTTCAACGTGTGCACGTCGCCGAAACCGGCCTGCCGGCACAGATCCCGTACGGCGGCACCCTGATCGTAACCGTGTTCCAGTAGCAGCCAGCCGTTGTCGGCAAGGTGTGCCGGTGCGCCGTCGATGATCTTGCGCAGCGCGGCCAGCCCGTCTTCGCCGCCTACCAGGGCCAGCGCCGGCTCGTCCTGCAGCGCCGCCAGATGCGGATCGTCAGCACGAATGTAGGGAGGATTGCTCACGACGACGTCGAAGGTGCCGTTCAAGCCCTGCCACCAGTCGGCGCGCACGAAACGGCAACGCACCTGCGCCGCGTCGGCGTTTGCGCGGGCAACGGTCAGCGCGGCGGCCGAGCAGTCGCTGGCAGTGACGTCGAGGCTGGGAACCTCGCTGGCCAGCGCCACAGCAATGGCACCGCTGCCGGTACCAAGATCCACCACACGCTGCCCCGCAGCGACGTGTTTCAACGTGCTCTCGACCAGCAGCTCGGTGTCTGGCCTTGGCACGAGCACGTCGCGCGTGAGTTTGAAATCGATGCCCCAGAACTCCCGCCTGCCCAGCAGGTAGAACACGGAGACACCGCGACGCAGTTCGTCGACGCCGTCGTTCAAGGGCGCAAGCGCGGCCTCGGGAATGGGGGTTTCGGGGCGGGCCAGCAGCGTCGTGCGCGGCACCTTCAGCAGGTGCGACAGCAGCAGCTCGCAATCCAGACGCGCCACCGCGCCCTCGCCGGCCGACCGCGCCGCGAGGGCGTCGGTCAGCCACGCGCCGACGGAGGTCACTCCCCGGCGCCCAGGCTCTTGAGCTGGTCGGCCTGGTGCTCCTGGATCAGCGGTTGCACCACAGCGTCTAGATCCCCTTCGATCACCTCGTCCAGCTTGTACAGGGTGAGATTGATCCGGTGATCGGTAACGCGGCCCTGGGGAAAGTTGTAGGTGCGGATGCGCTCGGAGCGGTCGCCGGACCCCACCAGCTGACGGCGGTTCTCAGCCTGCTCGGTTTCCTGGGCGCTGCGGGCAGCGTCGAGCAGTCTTGCCTGCAGCAACGCCATGGCCCGGGCCCGGTTTTTGTGTTGCGAGCGCTCGTCCTGGCACTCCACTACCGTGCCGGTGGGCAGGTGCGTGAGACGGATGGCCGAGTCGGTTTTGTTGAC
>CAZYYJ010000155.1:0-4700 GCA_964651595.1 uncultured Pseudomonadales bacterium
CCGCCCAACGTGCTGGCTGCCCTGGACGACGGAGACGTACGCGGGGCCGCGCCGCGGCCCCTTCGTCGCAACCGCTCCCAGCATGGCCAAAGTCGTCTTTCCCGACAGCTTCCTGAGCTACACCGGCGGGCAGCGCGAGACCGAGACGCTGGCTGAGAGCTATCGCGACCTCGTCCGGGAGCTGGTGGCGCGCTGGCCTGAGCTGGCGCCCTCTCTGGAGCGTACCGCCGTCGCCATCGACGGGCAGATTTATCAGGATGCGTTCCTGGAGCCCATCAGCCCCGACAGCGAGGTGTTTTTCATGGCTCGGATCGAAGGTGGCTGAAGCCGCGGGAGCCCGGCTGGAGACAGCGTTGGACGGTGTTCCCGTCAGCGAAGCGCAGCGCATAGAATCGCTGGACGTGCTGCGCGGCTTTGCGTTGCTGGGCATTCTGCTGCTCAACATCATCGGCTTCGGCCTGCCTTCCGCTGCCTATTCCTACCCGGCTGTCGCCCTGGAAGGGCTTGGTGACCATCTCGTCTGGGGTGGTGTCGAGCTCTTTGCCGAAGGTGCCATGCGGTGTCTGTTTTCCATCCTCTTCGGGGCGGGAGTGGCATTGTTTACCGAGACGAAAGCGGGTGCGGTGCACTTCAGGCGTAACGGATGGCTCCTGGCTTTCGGGCTGTTTGATGCGTACGTCCTGTTGTGGAGCGGGGACATTCTCATCAACTACGCCCTCGCCGGCTTCGTTCTCTACTTCGTACGTCACACGAGCGCCCGGCGCCTGCTGATCAGCGCCGGTGTCCTAATTGTGCTCATGAGTGCAATGCATGCGGTCATGCAGCTTGGCATGCACGGAGCCTGGCAGGCCGCAGAGCAGGTGGCGGCGGATCCCGACAACGCCTCCGCAGAGCTGGTGGAGTACGCGGCCGGCTGGGAAGAGTTTCGCAGCGACTACCAGCCTTCGCCTGACGAGCTGGAAGAGGAGCTCAGTCAGCGGCGCGCCAGCTACGCGAGTGCCTTCGCCTGGAACGTGCCGTACACCACCGACATGCTCCTGTTCGTGCTGCCCGTGTTCCTGTTCTGGGACGCGCTGGCAATGATGCTGCTGGGTATGGGGCTCTATAAGCTGGGTGTGCTGCAGGGCGATCGGGGCAGGTCGTTTTCCCGGCGTCTCATGCTGGTGGGCTTTTCGATTGGCTTGCTGGTCAACGGCTATGAGGTGACGCGTGCGGTAACGAGCGACTTCGATCTGTTTGCCACGTTCGCGCAGATGCAGTGGACCTATCATATCGGCCGCCTGGGGATGGCGTTCGGCTGGATGGGTCTGGTGTTGTTCTGCGTGCAGGGGCACATGCTCGCCGCGATGCGCGCGCGCCTTGCGGCAGTGGGACGCATGGCGCTCACCAACTATCTCATGCATTCGCTGCTGTGCCTGTTTCTCTTTACGGGGGCCGGACTGGCGCTCGTTGGCACGCTCACCCGGGCGGAGCTTTACATGGTGGTGCTTGGCATCTGGGTACTGCAGCTGCTGCTCAGCCCCTGGTGGCTGGCGCGTTATCGCTTTGGTCCCGTGGAATGGCTGTGGCGGGGTCTCACCTACGGCAGATTTCCCGACAATCGCCGCTGACCCGTGGCCAGGGTGGCTGCGATCTGCTTTACTCTCGGCTACCACAAACAGGGAGATCGTCGGTGAAGAAGTTCGTAGCGCTAGGTCTGACCATGGCTGCCCCGGCTGCACTTGCCCACGAAGGGCACGGCATCGACCCTGGCGCCCTTTTTCATTATCTCTCGGCCCCGCATGCGGGCTGGGTGCTTGCTCTGGCTGCGCTTGCCGTGGCTGGTCTTTATGCGGCGCGGCGTTCAAAAACGCGGCGCTGAGGTAGCGGGCTGACGGCCAGCGGCCGTCGCCTGTGCCCCGACTCCTACAATTCCCATGGCCTGGCAGCTAGAGCACGCGCCTGATCAGAGCGGGCGCGTCGCCGTCATTACCGGTGGCAACAGCGGCATTGGCCTGGAGGCAGCGCGAGGCCTTGCGGGTCTGGGCGCCACCGTGGTGCTGGCCTGTCGTGATGTGGACAAAGCGCAGGCTGCGTGCGATGCACTCGGCGCCGACGGCCAGGGAATGGACGTAAGGGTCGCGCAACTGGATCTGGCGTCCCTCGACTCCGTGCACCAGTGTGCCGCCGGGTTGTGCGGTGACTTCCCGCAGATCGACCTGCTCATCAACAATGCTGGTGTCATGGCCATCCCGCGACGCGACAGCGAAGATGGCTACGAGATGCAGCTGGCCACCAACCATTTCGGACATTTTGCGCTCACCGCCCGCCTCTGGCCGACCATGGCGGCAACGCCGGGGGCGCGCGTGGTCACGGTATCGAGCCTTGCGCACCAGTTCGGCTTCATCAACTTCGGCGACCTGCATGGGCGGTTTCTCTACGATCCGTGGGCTGCCTATGCCCAGAGCAAGCTCGCCAACCTGCTGTTCACCTTCGAGCTCGACCGTCGCTGCCGTCGCGCGGGTATCGATGTCGTTGCCAATGCCTGCCATCCGGGCATAGCGGCCACTAATCTCGGCTACGCAGGCCCCCGCATGCTGGGCTCCGCGTTCGGTGAGACGCTGGTGCAGTTCTACACGTCGATCATTGCGCAAACGGCGGAAGACGGGGCCTTGCCGACGCTTTACGCGGCGCTGGCAGACGAGGCGGGCGGGGGTGACTACATCGGCCCCGATGGCCTCGGTGAGATGCGCGGCCGGCCGCGGAAGGTGGCGTCCAGTTTTCTGTCGCAATCCGAAGCGGTCGGGCGGCGGCTGTGGGAGTTGACCGAGGCCGCCACCGGCGTCGACTTTCTCGGGTAGGTTCAGGGCGCCCCGGGCGTGCGGAAGCCCACAAAGCTCACTTTCTGTGCGTCGATGTCGCCATGAAACAGCACTCGTTCGCCGTCGCGCACGGCCAGCACCGCCTGGCGGTCGCCCGCAAAATTCACCATCTCATCACATGCCAGCCCGCGTTGCGCAAACAGTGCCTGCGCAGATTCCCCCAGCGTGCGCAGATTCATGGGCACCAGGCTGATCCCCGCGGCGGCGGTGCGACCGCACAGCGCCAGCACGCTGCGAAAGTACTTAGGGCGCTGGAGATCGCGCTCTGAGATGTCGAGCTCGCCCTGCTCGATGATGCCCGGGCCCACCTGCAGCGCGCTGTGAAACAGACCGCGTTCGTAGTTCTGTTTGTGCACGACGCCGAGGCCACGGTCGCTGATGCCCAGAATGCGCGTGTAGCCGTGGGGTTCCACATCGTTCAACACCTCGCCGTTACGTTGCAGTAGCCCGAGCGGCTCCAGCACGTTCAGCTGGGTCACGAAGCCGCTGCCCAGCGCAAGCAGCAGGTCCTGCTCGTCCATGGCGTCTGCCACAGACACGCCTTCTCCCGCAGCCTGCACCAGCCAGGGTTCGAGCTGGTGCAGATCCAGCAGCGCAAACAGAGTGACGTCGTGCTCACCCTTGTCAACGACAGTCACCGTCAATGCGGGGTGGCTCATGGCCTCGGCGAGGTCGCGAAACTCGCCGGGTGCGGCAGGACGGGCCCCTGAGGGCATGGTTTCGGGGGGCGCATCGGCAGGTTCGGCGCACGCCAGAAGGGTGGTCGCGAGCGTCAGCCATGCGATCCGCGCTGCCCTGCGCCAGCGCGTCCGAACGCCCGGGGCGCGCCTCACTGGTTCCGCCATACCTGACCCTTTACCGAAGCGCGGCAGCGTAGCGGGTTTTCCCGGGCAGTGCCAGAAAGGACCCGGCGCCATCGCGGCACAGGTTGGCGGGGTCTCACGGCGTGCCGGCGGGCTTGCGCCGGCTGAGATAGATCACGAAAAGCAGCAGGGGCCCGTACACCCCCAGCGTGAACCAGTAAGGCAGGGTGCTGTCCAGCTGATACATATACCCCCCCAGTAACGGCCCGATGGTGAAACCGAGGGGCCCGCAGGAACCCGCGACGCCGGCTACGGCACCCTGTTCTTCGGCGCTCACCGCAAGGGAAGCACCCGCCATGAACGCCGGACCGGCGAGCCCCATGGCAGCGCCCTGCAGCACCATGGCCAGCACCAGCGTGGTCCGGGTTTCGGCCAGAGCCATGGCCAGAAACGCCGCGATCAGCACCGGCATGGCCACCAGCATCCACTGAAACGGTTGCAGATCCACCCGCTGCATGAGCAGCAGCTGTGAAGCCAGGGAGGCCATGGCCGACAGGCCCATGGCCACGCCGAACGTCTGTGCGGTTTCCACGGCCGTCAACGACAGCACGTCCTGAAAACGGAACGGCAGCGTCTGCTGCACCAGCGCCATGCCCATGAACATCAGAACGCCGACAATCACGTACGGGAGAATACGCCGGTCGGTATAGCGCAAGCGCGGCGGACGCCCGGCAGTTGCAGCGGGCTCGCCCGTAGCTGCCATGGCCTCGCGACGCGGGGACTCGGGCAGCATGAATGCCACGAATAGAGCGGTCAGGCTTGCCAGCGCGGCCGCGAACCAAAGCGGAGTGAGCAGGGTGATCCCCGCGAGAAGACCGCCTACCGCAGGGCCCATGATGTTCCCCAGGTTGGTGGCTGCGCCGACGGCGCCCATACCTTTCGTGCGGCCTTCCAGCGTGGTGATGTCAGCCATGTACGCGCTCGCTGCCAGCATCATGGCGGCCATGATCGCCGCGTGCAGCACGCGGGCGACGAG
>CAZYYJ010000156.1:0-4504 GCA_964651595.1 uncultured Pseudomonadales bacterium
CGTGCTGGCCGACATGCGGCCGGCAGGGCAGTTTGCCATGAGCGAGCTCATCGAAATTGGCGGCATCCAGCCGATGATGAAAATGCTGCTGCAGGAAGGGCTGCTGCATGGCGACTGCATGACTGTGACCGGCAAGACGATGGCCGAAAACCTCGCCGACGTGCCCGACTACCCTGCCGGGCAACAGATCATTCGCCCCCTGTCGAACCCGATCAAGAAAGACAGCCATCTGGTGGTGCTGCGCGGCAACCTCGCGCCGGAAGGCGCTGTGGCGAAGATCACCGGCCACGAAGGCCTGGCTTTCACCGGCACCGCGAAGTGCTACCACGGCGAAGAAGCGGCCATGAGCGCAATCATGGAAGGACAGGTGCGGGAAGGCGACGTGGTGATTGTGCGCTACGAAGGCCCGCGGGGCGGACCGGGCATGCGCGAGATGTTGAGCCCAACGAGCGCAATCAATGGCCGCGGACTGTCGGAGCACGTAGCGCTGATAACCGACGGCCGCTTCAGCGGTGGCTCGCACGGTTTCGTGATTGGACACGTGACACCCGAAGCGCACGACGGCGGCCCCATCGCGCTGGTGGAAGACGGCGACCAGATCACCGTCGATGCAGAAACGGCGGAGATTACGCTGCACGTAGACGACGCGGAGCTGACCGCCCGACGCGGGCGGTGGCAACGGCCGGAACCATATGCAACGCACGGCACGCTGGCCAAATACGCACGCCTGGTGGCGAGCGCCAGCGAAGGGGCGGTGACCGACAAATACCTGGATTAGTCGCGATCCAGCGGCGACCGCACCGCGTTGGGGCCCATGCCCAGCACGTGCGTGTAGATCTGCGTGGTTTCCACGTCTTTGTGCCCGAGCAGCTCCTGCACGGTGCGGATGTCGTAACCATGCTCGAGCAGATGGGTGGCAAACGAGTGGCGGAAGGTGTGGCAGCTGATGCGTTTCTGCAGACCGGTGGCCTGCACGGCGATGCGCACCGCGCGCTGCACCGACGATTCGCTCAAGTGGTGGCGCCGCTCGATGCCGCTGCGGGGATCTACGCTGCGGCGTGACGCCGGAAACAGGTACTGCCAGCGAAACTCCCGCGGCGCTTCCGGAAACTTGCGCGCCAGGGCGGCAGGTAACCAGACCGCACCGTATCCCGCCGCACGATCACGCTCGTGCACGCGGCGGGCTTCCTCGATCTGAGCGCTCACGGGCATGTGCAGCTTCTGCGGAAAGACCGTACGCCGGTCTTTGGCGCCTTTGCCCATGCGCACGGTGATTTCGGAGCGATCGAAGTCTAGATCTTTGATTCGCAGACGCAGCGTCTCCAGCAGGCGCATGCCTGTGCCGTAGAGAAGGCTCGCGATGAGCCAGTGCACGCCATTCAGCTCCCGGAGAACGACGTTGACCTCGCGGTGAGTGAGCACCACAGGTACGTACTCGGAGCGCTTGGCCCGGCGGACGTCGTCCATCCAGGGAAGCTCGATATTCAGCACCTGGCGATAGAGGAAGAGAAGGGCGCTGAGGGCCTGGTTCTGGGTACCCGCGCTGACCGAGCGTTCGGTGGCGAGACTGGTGAGGAAGGCTTCAACTTCGGCCTTGCCCATCTGGGCAGGATGGCGTTTGCCGCTGGCGAGGATGAAACGGCGGATCCAGGCGACATAGGTGGTTTCTGTGCGTTTGCTCAAGCCGAGGCGGCGGATACGGGCACGGACCTGGTCGAGGAGCTTGGGGGGCGGCGGCGGATTTTCCTGTGTCACGTTGCTTGATCACTTAACGCAATGACCTACAGGATTATTCGTAACGGATATTCCGGCGCTGTAGGATGGAAACGTTTCGTGATAGGGGGCTTTTTCTCAGCGATGCGCAGCGCCGGTTATTCAAGCGGATTTATCGTGCAGTATTTGATGAGAATCTGTAGGTCGAATAGGTGTTAGGCGGCAATGGAAGTTGCTTCAGTGTTCGACATGGCGGGCGTCAGAGTTGCCATCGGGAGAACCGGCGTTCTTTTTCGCCCTGGCACTTTGGACAAGCTCGGCGGGTACATCGACGAAACGAACAGCGTATTCGATGCGGAACAAGATCAAATTGGATCGTTCTCCAAGGAAGGAGGAGTCTACGATGCAACAGGTTTCGAGGTGGGTGCCTTCGCCGGTGAATTACTATCCGTTCAAGGCAATGCAATCGGGAAATGCATCGGCCCTGATGGTGCCAAGGCACTCGCAGTACTGTTGTTCCAGCGCGGCGAACTCTGACGTGGAAGGCTACAACCAAGCGTTGACCCGTTTGCCCCCTAACAAGCTATTGGAGCTGACCGTTGACCCGCAAGCGCGTTTGCTACCGCAAACCCGCCCGCGCCTCAACGGCAGCTCAACGCGGTGTTAGGCGTCAACTCGACATGCTTCCGCTGAACATACGAGTGGCGTCATGGCTCGGGGCAGAGTGCCTATCACACTATGCGGCCGACCGCGGGATCGACGATAGAGAACTGTCTGAATTCTGCGACTATATCCAGCTGCTGATCGACGCCGACGATGTCGGTGAATGGGACGCTAAGGGCGCATCCCTCCAAATCACGGGACTGGGTGATCCTCTACCGGTACATCTAGACAGTGGCGAGCTTCACCGTCTCGTGGGGGTCGTTCGCGAGATTAGCGCATCGCAGATCTACGGTCGGTACAATCCCGAAGAGGTTCGAAGTTTCCTTACCGATGCCGTGAGAATCTCAAACATCGACCTCTCTCACTACAATCTGCAAGCGATGCGGGAAATTGAACCATCCGACGGGTGGGGATCTCCGATTTCAGAGTCCGAGAAGCGAGGTTTCTTGAAATGACGCCTAACAAGCTATTGGAGCTGACCGTTGACCCGCAGGCTGGTTTGCTGCCGCAAACCACCCCGCGCCTCAACGGCAGCTCAACGCGGTGTTAGGCGGCATAGCAGCATCATTCCAAAACGGTCGCGTAGGACCAGGCCATTCGTTGCACTAACCGAGACGACTCACCGGGAGAAACTCTCCAAAGGCTAGGCCAGCGAGCATCAGAGGTTCGGCGTAGGCCAGCACCGTTTGGCATCCTCGTATCGCCTCTGCGACTTCCAAGTACTCTCGCGCGCTCAACACTTCCAGCTCGCCAACCATCTGGGCGGTCCAATTTCGCGAGCTCATCCTTGCCCTTTGACTCAGCGGTTTCGTCATCGGCCGCATCTTCATTCGCACTGGCCACGCAAATCCTCTTCTCTCCGCCAGTCGCATCCGGCACACTCAGTTCATCGAGCTAAACCCGGTCGTTGCTCATGCTTCGAGTCATCGGTAGGCAGATACATCGCCAGATTCCCAGCTGCCGCCTAACGAGTCGTTGGAGTGGACGCGTTGACAGCTGGGCGTCCGCGCTGCCGCACGGCCACCCAGCCGTCAAGCGCCACTCAACACTGTGTTAGGCGGCGAGACGAGCATGATCGAATCTTCAACGTTGTTTGTTGGGATGGGCTATTCAAAGTGAATCCCCAACACCTGTACCTACTCCTGCCATTTCTTTTGTTTCTCAGCTCGCCGCATGCATCAGCGTATAGCTGCTTCCTTGAAGATAGGGACCTAGACACCCTAATGGATCAGAGCGATGTCGCTGTCTACGGAACAATCGACGCGAAGCTATTCGATCTTTCCTTCAGAAGAGACCGGTACCAATTGCAGGTACACGAAATTCGAAAAGGTGACGTGCCGGAAGGTTCTATCGTCGTCTGGACCCAATCAAAATGCAGATCTCGTTTCACAATTGGGGAACAATACGTCGTGTTTCTAAAAAAGAAGTCTGGAAAACTATGGACCAATCTGGCCAACGAATGGCGAGTGTATGAAAGGACTAAGCGGCTAACAGATAGGTTCCTAAAGTCGACGCCTAACTAGTAGCGTGGGCTTACCTTGTTTCGGGACGTCGGCATGTACACCCTTACATTTTTCCAATCGCCCCCTAACAAGCAGTTGGAGCTGACCGTTGACCCGCAGGCTGGTTCGCTGCCGCAAACCACCCCGCGCCTCAACGGCAGCTCAACGCGGTGTTAGGCGGCATGGCGAAACCATCAGACGCCCGGCTGGAGGATCTAGTAGAGCCTTGGATTGAAATAGATGCTGAAGACGTTGTGCTGCTGGAAGCAGAATTCGTCCGGGAAATCGCAGAAGGCCATGAGCTCTGGGGCAGACAGGCTAAGGCGCTAGCAAGGCGGATTGATCGTGATGACGTGCTTTTTGTGCACGATCAAGGTTTCTCCGTTGTACATTTGACATACACGTCCGGCGAACGTCCGCCAGTTCCCTCAACAGTCACATACCTTACGTGGCGAGAATTCGTCGAGGATCGGCTTCCGATCGATGCTTTGGACTGGGATTGATGCACGTTGAACAGTTGCCGCCTAACAAGCTATTGGAGCTGACCGTTGACCCGCAGGCTGGTTTGCTACCGCAAACCACCCCGCGCCTCAACGGCAGCTCAACGCGGTGTTAGGCGGCACAGC
>CAZYYJ010000157.1:0-4448 GCA_964651595.1 uncultured Pseudomonadales bacterium
AGCCAGCAGGTGGCTGTGGCCGTACTGGTGCTGCAGCCCTTCGCCGTTCAGCGTGGTACGGCCTGATGTGCCGCCCAGCAGAAAACCCCGTGCCTGCAGGTCGCCGGCAGCCCAGGCGAGGTCGCCAATGCGCTGAAAGCCGAACATGGAGTAGTAGATGTAGAACGGCACCAGGGTGTACTGGTGCGTGGCATAAGCCGTGGCGGCAGACGCCCAGGCCGCGAAGGCGCCGGCCTCGTTGATGCCTTCTTCCATCACCTGCCCGTCCTTCGACTCGCGATAGGCGCTGAGCTCGGCGGAGTCTTCCGGCTCGTAGAGCTGACCCACGGACGAGTAGATGCCGAGCTGCTTGAACATACCTTCCATGCCGAAGGTGCGCGCTTCGTCCGGCACGATGGGTACCACCCGCTCGCCGATGGCCTTGTTGCGCACCAGCGTGGCAAGGATGCGCACAAACGCCATGGTTGTGCTGATGGTGCGTTCCCCCGTGCCTTTGAGCTGAGCGGCAAACTCGGACAGCTCCGGCACCGCAAGGCGCGTATCGTCCACGATGCGCCGCGGAATGGCGCCACCCAGCGACTGACGACGCTCTTTGAGATAGATCATCTCGGGCGAGTCGTCCGCCGGGCGGTAGTAGGGAATCGCTTCCAGCTCGGCATCGGTGAGCGGGACGTCGAACCGGTCGCGGAAGTGTTTCAGCTCGTCGAGATTGAGCTTTTTCACACTGTGCGTGTCGTTTTCCGACTCCCCGGCATCGCCGATGCCGTAGCCCTTGACGGTTTTGGCCAGAATCACCGTTGGCTCGCCCGTGTGATTCACGGCCGCGTGATAGGCCGCGTACACCTTGAACGGGTCGTGACCGCCGCGATTGAGCCGGTAGATGTCCTCGTCCGAGAGGTGTTCCACCATCTTCAGCAGGTCTTCGTCCTGGCCGAAGAAGTTGTCGCGCACGTAGCGCCCGCCCTTGGCTTTGAAGTTCTGATACTCGCCGTCGACGGTCTCGTTCATGCGCTGCTGCATGAGGCCGCGGTCGTCCCGCGCAAACAGCGGATCCCACAAGCGGCCCCACACCACCTTGATGACGTTCCAGCCGGCACCCCGGAAGTATCCTTCCAGCTCCTGGATGATCTTGCCGTTGCCGCGTACCGGTCCGTCCAGGCGCTGCAAGTTGCAGTTCACCACAAAAATCAGGTTGTCGAGGCGCTCCCGGCCCGCCAGCGACAGCGCCCCCAGAGATTCGGGCTCGTCACATTCACCGTCACCCAGAAACGCCCACACTTTGCGGTCGCCCATCTCCACCAGGCCACGGCTGTCCAGGTACTTCATGACATGCGCCTGATAGATTGCCTGCAACGGGCCCAGACCCATGGACACCGTGGGAAACTGCCAGTAGTCGGGCATGAGCCACGGATGCGGGTAAGAAGACAAACCCTGGCCGTCCACCTCGCGACGGAAGTTGTCGAGCTGGGCTTCGTCGAGGCGCCCCTCCAGGAACGAGCGCGCGTACACGCCTGGCGCGGCATGCCCCTGGAAGTAGATGAGATCGCCGGGGTGACCTCCATCCGGGCCGCGGAAAAAGTAGTTGAAACCCACGTCGTACAGGGTGGCCGACGAGGCGAAGCTCGAGATGTGCCCCCCGAGATCCCCGGGGCGCTGGTTCGCCCTCACCACCATGGCCAGCGCGTTCCAGCGAATGAGGCTGCGGATGCGCCGTTCCATGAACAGATCCCCCGGCATGAAGGCTTCCTTCGACGACGGGATGGTGTTGCGGTACGCCGTGGTGATCGTGTACGGGAGCCGCGCGCCCGTCTTGGTCATGCGCGCTGACAAACGCTCCAACAGAAAATTGGCGCGGTCCAGACCGTCCTGTTCCAGGATGTACTCCAGCGACGCGAGCCACTCTCTGGTCTCGTCGACATTCGTGTCATCCAGTTCTCGCGGATATGCCATCGCTCGCCTCTGTGCCGGACGGCCGCTGAACGCAGCCACCGTTTGGGTTTCAGAAAGTATAGCCTCGGGGCGCCATTAGCGATGCGCGACCACGGCACCGATTACGCCACGCAGCAGCGCCGACCATGCGAAGCCGGCACCCGGGTCCTGCTTGCGGCCCGGCGCAATCTCGCTGTGTCCAACAACGCGCTCCACGCTCAGCCCGGCATAGCGCCCGATAAGTGTGACAAGCACGCGCGCCAAAGATTCATACTGCGCCGGCGCATAACCCTCGGCGACACACCCTTCGAGCTCGATGCCGATGGAGAAGGCGTTGCACCCGCTGCGACCGTGCCATGCCGATACGCCCGCATGCCAGGCGCGGCGGTCGAACGCGACGAGCTGCACGATCTCCCCGGCCCGATCGATGAGCACGTGCGGCGCGACCGTCAGGCCGGCCAGGTCGGCGAAGGACGCATGCTCTGTCGTATCCAGCGATCCCAGAAACAACCGTTCCGGGGCCCCGGTGCCGTAGACACCTTCGGGGAGCGATACGCAGTGCACTACGACCAGCTCGGGGTTAATCCCGGCCGGGCGGGCGTCGTGATGAGGGCTGGGGGCCCACCGCACGCCGGCAAGCCGATGATTGTCGAGGATGTCCATTGAGGCCGTTTACGCTCTAGTCCGTGGAGTCGCGGCTTTGTCCGTGCCCGTGAGGGCTCTACAATTATCCCCATTCCAACGACGCAGCCAACCGGCGCATGCCTGACCTGACGCACAGTTTTGATACCGCCACCCTTGCCGCCCAGGCCGCGGAAGACGCTGCCGTGGCCCTTGCCGAGGACGTGGGTGACGGTGACATTTCCGCCACGCTGATCGACGCCTCCGCCCTCGCCGATGCCCAGGTGATCACCCGCGACGCCGGCATCTTCTGCGGACACCCCTGGGTAAGCGCCGTGGCACGCGCCGTGGATCCCCGCATCGAAATCACCTGGCATGTCACCGACGGGCAGGCGGTGCAGGCCAACGATGTGCTCTTCGAGCTGCACGGCCCGGCCCGCGCGCTGCTGACAGCCGAGCGCACGATGCTCAACTTCGTGCAACTGCTGTCGGGCACAGCCAGCAGCACCGCCCGGTACGTGGCGCTACTGGCCGGCACCCCCGCGCAGCTGCTGGACACCCGCAAGACCGTCCCGGGGCTGCGCGTGGCGCAGAAATACGCCGTTACCTGCGGCGGCGGCCGCAACCATCGCCTGGGGCTGTACGATGCCTACCTGCTGAAAGAAAACCACATTGCCGCCGCGGGCGGCATCACTGCGGCGGTGCACACAGCCCGCGCGGCGCTTCCGGAGCGCCTGGTGGAGGTGGAAGTGGAAACGCTCGAAGAGCTGCGCGAGGCCATGGCCGCGGGCGCTGATATTGCCATGGTGGACAACTTCACCCTCGAGGACACCCGCACCGCCGTGGCGGAAAGTCGCGGCAGGCTCAAGCTGGAAGCGTCCGGCGGTATCGATGAGAAAACGATCACCGACATCGCACGCACCGGCGTGGACTATATTTCCATTGGCGCTCTGACCAAGCAGGTGCAGCCGCTGGACCTGTCCATGCGCATGGCACCTACCAACCAGGGACCCCGCAGAACGTAAAGAGAGTTAAAGGATCATGACTCGCTGGACCGCTTTCGCTACCCACCTGGGCCTCAGCTTCATCGTTTTTCTCGCGCTCGCCTATCTCGTGGTGTTCGTGTGGTACCCGGGCATTCTCTTCGACACCGACGGTGGCTGGCGCGGCATGCGCATCATCGTGGCGGTCGATCTCGTGCTGGGACCGGTGCTGACGCTCGCCGTGTTCAAACCCGGCAAACCGGGCCTGAAAACAGACCTCACGATCATCGGGGTGCTGCAGACCGTCTGCCTGGTGGCCGGCACCTACATCGTCTGGGCGGAGAAGCCCGAGGCCATCATTTACGTCGACGGGCGTTTTCAGACCGTGACGGTGGATGATTTTCGCGACAACGGCCTGCCCGGCACACCCGATCTGGATCACCTCGACGCCGGTAACCCGAAGTGGGTGCTGGTCGAAGTGCCCACAGATCCCAACGAACTGGCCGATTTTCGCGCAGAGGTGTTCAAACGCCGCGTGACGCCAATTGCCGCTGTCGGCCGCTACGTGGCCTTCGATCCCAGACACCCGCAGTTCGTCAACCAGCCCCGGGATCTCGGCAAGCTGGCCGCAACCCCGCAGGGTGCGCAGGCCATCGCGGCTTTTGCTGCCGAGCACGGGCCCATTGACGCCTATGACTTCTATCTGTTCACCACCCGTTACGTGTACACGTACGCGGCGTTCGATCGGGAAACGGGGGAAATGGTCGGGCTGCTTGACCTGCCCCAGCGACAAAGCGGAGCCGACCAGGCGTAACCACGCCTGACGTACAAAGTCACACAACGCTTGGGGGACGCCGGGAAAGATGGTGCCGGAACGCAGAATCGAACTGCGGACCTACTGATTACGAATCAGTC
>CAZYYJ010000158.1:0-4198 GCA_964651595.1 uncultured Pseudomonadales bacterium
CCGACTACACGATAGAACGCGGCGACTGCTTTCTGCTGCAGACGCGCGCGCATCGGGATGCGCAGGTATTCCTGCTCAACTTTCAGGTCATCCATGGCCTGGTAAACCTGTCCGGCCGGCGCTGTGGCCATGACGCCGCGTGGATCGACGCGCGCGCTGGCAAGCCGCTGCACTTCCCGACCGTCAATGATGCGCGCCAGAGCGCCAGCGCCTGGCAGGGTCATGAGGGGCTGGAGAGCTTCTACGCGATCGCGGTCAGCGACAACAACGCCGCGCGCGCGCTCAGCCGCCACATCGACGCACTGCCGACCCGCTGTGGCTTGTCGGCCACGCAGGGCCTGAAAGGCCCGGCGCTGGACTCCTGGCTGGCCGAGCTGGGTGCAATCACCAGCCGCTGGCGCTATGCGGTGGACTGGCAGGCCGTGCGCGTGCACCACGTGTATTGAGGCGGGGAACATGATGCGTTTACTGGGATTCGTGACAGGCGCGGCCGCGGTGATCGGCGCGATGGTGATGCTGCTGGGTGCGCCGGACGTGCAGGAACCAGCGGTCGTTGACAAGCCGGAGCAAGCGACAGCCCAGCCCGCGTCAATCGACAAACCGGCCGGAGACTATGACGTGCCGGTGCCGGTCGCTGAGCCTGTGCCAGTGGTTGAGAGCCCCGCGGAACCCATAGCCGAGGCGCAGACCAACACCACGCCCGCACCGCTTGTTGAACCCGCGCTCGAAACACCGGGAACCGACGAACTCTGGCACCCGTTCTGGCAACCGTTCCGCAGCCAGATTGCCGCGAACGGATTTGCATCCCGGCTCACCGCGATCACCGACATCGACTATCGCGTGCTGCGCTTGAAGCCCGGCGCCTACCAGGTCGCCTTCGCCTACGCCGACGACCTCGAGCGCAGCGCCAAGCTCGCGCAGATAGAAAGCGCCACCGGCCTGCGCGTCGCGGAGGCCGCGCCGTGACAATGCGTGGAGTCACTATTCTGCTGCTCGTGCTGCTCGCCGCCAGCACTGCCGGCGCACGTACGACAACCGATCTCGACCAGGCCTGGCGCGAGTACCTGGCGCATGACACCGACCTTGCGCCGAGCTACAGGTTCCCGCATGCGCAGTGCTTCCAGCGTGCCGCCAACGCACACGGCCTGCCGGAAACCCTGCTGCTGGCCGTGGCCCGTGGCGAGAGCGACTTCGAACCGACGGCCCGCTCCAAGGCCGATGCCTATGGGGTGATGCAGATACTCTGGCCCGGCACCGCCAATCACCTCGGCATTCATCGCCTGTCAGATCTCTACGACCCCTGCACCAATATCGAGGCCGGCACCCGCTACCTGAAAGAACTGCTGGCACAGTTCGACGGCAACCTGCACCTGGCGCTGGCCGCGTACAACTATGGTCCCGGGCGCATATCGAGAAGCGGCAGCAACATCCCATCCGGCGCCGAGTGGTACAGCGGGTACATCTTTCGGCACCTCGGATACGTGCTCGGCGACCGGAACACGCCGGCGGGCGCGGGACGCCTGTATTCAGCGCTGGGCCGCACGACCGTGATCCGTTTCGGCGAGCCGTACCGGGCGGAAGCCTTCATCGAGCGGATGGAGGCCTACGCGCCGGAGCTCACCCTCGACTGGTTCCGCCATGGCGTGGGTGAGTTCGTCGTGGTGCTGAGCTACGCCGACCGCGACGAGTTTTCTCGCAGTGCCAACCAGCTCAAACGGGCTGGTTTCCCGCTGCAGTAGCGCGATGGAGAACAACCCATGAACAGGCGCCTGATCACCCTGACAGCTTTCGCCGCCCTGGCAGGCGGGCTGCCCGCGAGCGCGGAGACCTTCTACGACCAGGCCCGCGTCATCGACGTACAGCCGGTGTACCGGTTGCGACAAGTGCCGGTGCAGGTCGAACAGTGCGGCTACGAGCAACCGGTCAACGCGGAATCAGTCGATCCGCGGACGCTCGGCGATGCGCGGTCTGTGGAACCGGGCATCGACCTGTTCGGCGCAATGCAACGAGAGGCCGAGCTGCGGAAACCGCCCGAGCAGGTGTATCGCTGCAGAATGGTGTCGCAGACGGAATCGCGCCAGGAATTGTCAGGCTACAAGGTGCGTTACGAGTACGCAGGACGTGTGCAGGAACGGGTGATGAGCGAGCAGCCGGGCAAGACGATCCAGGTCACCGTCAAACTGGGTACCGGTGCCACCCGCGTGGCGAGGTGGCGCTGACCCGGGGCCTCGAGAACCGCCGCTATTCCAATCACAGCGGCCCGCGACACGCCCCGTCCCGGACGGGCTGGGCGCCCGCGTGAAAACTCGCCGGCGCGCGGCAGCCGTGCTAGGGTGAAAGTGTTAACGAATCAGTTAACGCCGGAATCAGTCGCGTGCGGGGAAAGACATGATTTCCAGACAATCGGCACTGTTTATCGTGCAGGGCTGCATCGCAGTCGCAGTCCTTTGGTCACTCGGAGCAATCGCGGCAGAGGAAGCAGCCGACTCGCCACAAGAGACGCCGAAGTACGAGGTGAACATCGTGACAGACGCCGTCTGCGCCTGCCCGAAACCCGGGGTCTGGCGAGTCAAAAACCTGGACGGCTGGATGGAGTGCAACGTGCTCGGCATCAAGCGGACGCTCAAAGGGGCCGACAAGAATGACGGCGCGATCTGGATCCTGAACGACGACTGCTCGACCATCTTTTCCGAGGCCTACGAGAAAGACCGCGCGGACGTCGTGATGGATCGCGGACGTGATTGCCTCTATTTCGGCGTCGCGCCAGGCGAGGAAGATGGTGCCGAGGTAATTTTCGATGGGGCCTACAAGCTCGAGAACGAAGCGTTCATAACGGGCGAGTACTACATGGAAATGTCCGCGATGGGCGCAGACTGCTCGGGGTACCGCCCGTTCGAGATCGAGTACCTCGAACCGCTGAGCGAAAAGAAGTACGACAAGCTCGAGAAAAAGATGCAGAAGCAACTGGACAAGGCGCGCAAGGAAAACGAAGCGCACCGCGAGCAGATCGAGCAGTACCTGACGGATACCAACGGCGGGAAGGCCCTGGGCGGAAGAAACGGTACCGAGTAGAGAGAGGCGCGTCGATAACGCGTCGCTAGCCGCCGACCACGCCGGTTGCGGCATCCAGCCTTTTGTCCAGTGTCCACAACTCGCCGACGCCGGCGAGCTTGGCAGCGGCCAGCAGGTGTGCATCGACATAGCCGATGCCCCGACCCATCAGTCCCTGCTGCTCAGAGAATTACGGGTCAGCAGCGATGAAAATTCAGAAATTGAAGCTTTACCACTACCCCGCCAGTCGCAGTGCTCGCGCTCGCTGGGCCCTGCATGAAACCGTCGGCGACGATTTCGAGGTCGAAAAAGTGTCGCTCTACCACGGCGAGCAGTACCACGAGGACTACCTTCAGAAAAACCCCAACCACAACGTACCGGTGCTGGAAATCACCCTGGATGATGATTCCGTGCATCGCGTGCTGGAAAGCGTCGCGATCGTGGAATGGCTGGCTGATGCATTTCCTGACAAGCAGCTGTCGCCGGCGCCCGGTCTGTCGCAGGCGCGGGCGGACTACCTGCAGATGCTGCACTTTGGCGGTACGTGGATGGACATGATGCTGTGGCAGGTTCGCATACATGAGCACGTGCTGCCGTCCGATCAATCCGACGACCGAACGATTGACCGGTATCGGAAAAAGTTTGCCGAAGAAGTAGAGCCACAGCTGGAAGCGCGGCTGAGCAAGACGGCGTTTATCTGCGGGGAGCAATTCTCTGGCGCAGACATTGTTATTGGACATAACGTGACCTGGGCCCGCGCCTATCAGCTCTGTCAGAACGAGATCTATCGCGCCTATCTTTCGCGAATTGCCAGACGCCCGGCTTTCCGCAAGGCATTCGACGATGTTGACGAGTTTACGCTGGAGCTGCCCCGTAAAGACGGCGTAACCAAGTTTTCCGGATGAAGCGACCCAGCCGCCGTCGTGGTAGGTTAATGTGGAGAAACACGAACTATTACAGAGACGGCACGGATAGTTCGCTGGGGGGATCATGGGCAGTAGCCTAACCAGGCTGGTTTCAGCAGCTTTATTTTCGCTAACAGTTTCCGCCAACCCATCCCGCGTGACGCCAAGCGCCCGGGCTTCTGCACTACTCCTGACCCTGTGCGGCTGGTTGCTGCCTGCTGGATCGAATGCGCAGGTGGATT
>CAZYYJ010000159.1:0-4128 GCA_964651595.1 uncultured Pseudomonadales bacterium
CGGTCTTCACCACGTCCGGCCCCGTCACGAACATGTAGGAAGAGTCTTCCACCATGCCGGTGAAGTCGGTCATGGCCGGTGAGTACACCGCGCCACCGGCACAGGGGCCCATGATGACGGAGAGTTGCGGCACCACCCCGGAGGCCAGCACGTTGCGCTGAAAAATCTCGGCGTAGCCGCCGAGGGAGGCCACACCTTCCTGGATGCGCGCGCCGCCGGAATCGTTGAGGCCGATGACCGGTGCGCCCACCTTCATGGCCTGGTCCATGACCTTGCAGATTTTCTCAGCGTGCGCCTCGGACAGCGCACCGCCAAAGACCGTGAAATCCTGGCTGAACACGAACACGAGACGGCCGTTGATGGTGCCGTAGCCGGTCACGACCCCGTCGCCCGGAACCTTCTGGTCCTGCATGCCGAAGTCGGTGGAACGGTGCTCTACGAACTTGTCCCATTCCTCAAAGCTGCCTTCGTCCAGCAGAATGTCCAGGCGCTCCCGGGCGGTCAGCTTGCCCTTGAGGTGTTGCTGTTGGATGCGGTGTTCGCCGCCACCGAGCTCGGCGGCCGCTTGTTTTTCCCGCAGCGTGGCCATGATGTCCGGCATAGTTGCTCCAGCCTGCCTCTCGAAACGAGCCGCGCATGATACCGCCTTCCTGCGCCCGTGTCCGCGTCAGGCGGCCGGCTCAGGGCAGTCTGGAGAGCAGGCTGTGGGCCTGGGCCAGCACCTGGTCGTCGAAGATGTCGATGTGCGCCAGCGGGGGCGTGAAGGCCACACCCATCTGCTGTGCGGTCCAGGCGGCCAGATCGCATACGCGCACCATGGTGTCCGGATGGCGGTCGCTGCCCAGCCGGAATACCCCTTCCTGATTGGTCAGCCACGGCAGCAGGCCTTTGAGCAGGCGCGTGTTGCCGGTGTAGACGAGCTTTTCCGACAGGTCCACCGCATCGTCGGCTTCCGCCGTGCGCAGAAGCTCGAGGAACGTCTGCTCGGCTGCCGGCTCGGCCAGGCGTGCCAGCGCCGCGAGCGCCGCGAGCTGAGTCTCCGGCTCGTCCTCCTCCTGTGCCTGGGACTGCAGTGGCGCTGTGAGGGCGTTGTTGCCAGTGGCCCCCAGCACCAGGTAGAGCTGCTCGCGAATGAACGGCTCTTCAGCCTCAGCGAGTGCCGCCAGAATGGCATCGCCGGAGCTGAACTGTACCAGCCGGGCAAATCGGTTCACGGCCCCCGCAGCCACGTCCGGGTTCTTGTCGTTTGTCATGGTCAGCAGGGCCTGGGCGGCTGCTGGAGTTTGCTGAGCCGCCAGGCAGTCCAGCGCAAGATCCAGACTTTCGATGTCGAACTCGTCAAACGCCTCGACGAGGGCCTGCGTGATCGTGTCGTCCGGCTGGCTGCACAGCGTTTTGGCCGAAACGTCCTTTGCTTTGATGAGGGCGACGATCTGTTCGTGCATGGGTCCCACCGTTGGTTGTAGGGAAGCGGGCGACGTGGCGCAGGCCAGGGTGATCAGCGATGCGCCGAACACGGCGCTCAGGCTACGCCCCATGGCGCTTTTCCATCATGCCATCAGGGCACGCGCACCGGCGCGTAGCGGCGACCGAGCACGGCGCGCCGGATGCGGTTCGCCTGATCACTTTCCCGCCAGCCGCGCCAGCGTTTTGTCCAGATGAGGGTGCCGTTGGTGCGGGTGCCGTCTGCCAGACGCCCGTAACCGATCTGGTCGATGTTGATGCTACCAGTCAGCCCGGTTTCGAAGTACATCATCGTGCGGTAGGACTGCACGTCCCCCGGCTCGTTGCTATCGCCACGCAGGCGCGTGTGATTGAGCGTGAGGGCATGGCCGATCTCATGGGCGACGGTGTCGCTGAGCATGCGCGCGTCGGGATCGATGCGTGCGGTGATGCCGGCCTGCGTACCCGGGAACGCACCCGCGGGTGGGTTCGCGTTGGCCTGGATGGTAGAGAACGCAATGCCCAGCACGCCATTGACGTCCGGCGGCGACGGCACCACGTCCACGTAGTTGCGTATGAAGTAAGCGTTCAGGTGATTGGCGCGGGGGTTCTGGTTCAGCACGGTCTGCAGCTCGTTGTTGCGCGAGTCTGCCGTGGCAGTGAGCGTGACCGTGTCGTTGCGCGCGAAACCGTTCACGCGTTCCTGCAGCAGATTGCTGCTCAAGCGGAAGTAAACCCCGGCCTGCGCGTAGATGTGGTTGACGCGCCGGAACAGCGACCGCAGCGTGCCTATGTTGGTGATCGCCTGGTTGGCGGTGTTGATGGCCACCGAGTGGGCCTGCACGTTCACCACCAGGATGGGCAGCACGCGCACGGCCAGCTCGGCGATTACCGGGCCGTCGGCAGCGCCGAAATGCACGCGCACGATCGTCTCCTGCGACCGGCGGGAAGTAGACGCGCCGTGAATGTAGATACAGTCGCCTTTGCGCTCCGGGGTGGCGTCGGTTTCTGCGATATCGTTGGGATCCAGCGCCGCGTCGGCTGCGGGATGCTCGATGCGTGCGATGGTGTCATCGTCCGTGGACACGAACAGGGGGGTGGTGGCCTCGACCCGGTCGCGGATCACCTGCACGCGGATGGTTTTGCGTTTCATGACCGCCACCACGGGGCCCCGCGCACTGCCGAAAGCCGGGGCAACCTCGAAACCCCGGTCGTCGATATCGGGCGCGCGCTTGTTTGTTGCGCCGGTGACAGCACGCGCAAAACGCACGGGCGCCACGCGGTTGACGAGATCTACCCCGGTTTCGCTCAGCACGTGCAGATCAAAGGCCATTCAGCTCCCCAGCTTGTTGGTTAGCGCCGTGCGCGTGCGGTTGCCGGGCACGCTGTCCATGCGCAGCGTCTCGTCGGTTTGAAACTGCAGCAGCGACTGGCGGGTGCGTGGTCCGTCGGTGCCGTCGTCCGGCTGGTCGCTGCTGCAGCGTCTCGTCGGTTTGAAACTGCAGCAGCGACTGGCGGGTGCGTGGTCCGTCGGTGCCGTCGTCCGGCTGGTCGCTGGCGATGGGTGTGCGCAGATAACCGGTCATGTAGCCCAGCGCGTCCAGCCGCTTCTGCTGACCGTTTCTCTGCGTCACGGGCTGCAGCCCTGCGTGCAGGCGGATGTTGTAGTCGGTGTCGAAGATATTCAGCACCAGCGTTTCGCCGGGGGAGATGAGAAAGCTCACTTCGCCGTCTGCCCCGGTGGTGCCGTTGCCAACCGCACGGCCGTTGAGCGTGAGGGTCCAGGTGGCATTCTCTACGCCGAGAGCGTCGTCTGTGCCGCCGCCGATCTGAAAACGCAGCTTCACCCGTCGCAGCGTCAGGATGTTGCGGCTCGACAGTTCCGACAGTGCCCTGGCCAGATGTATGGGGATCGTCACGGTATGCGCACCCGCTGCCGTCAGGCGCCGTACAGATCGGTGAGTTTCTGCTGCGTGGCAGCGTCCATCGTGCCTGTGGCTTCCAGCTCGTTGTCTTCCTGGAAAGCCTTCAGGCAGGCTTCGGTGCGCGGACCGAGGTCGTCGTCGACAGCGCCGGCTGAGTAGCCGAGCTGGTTCAGCCGCGCCTGAACGCCGGTGACGGTATCGGCCGGGTCGAGGCTGCCGAGGCTGATCTCGAACGTGCGCCCGAGCAGTGTCAGCGTGCCGCTGGCCGCATCGGCGGGAATGTTCACGTCGATTTCTCCGTCGCTGCCCACCGTACCGGTGTGCGTCGTGCCCCCGACGGTCAGTTCGTACTCCTCGTCTTCCAGCGTTTCGTCCGGAACCTGGATGCGGATGTGCAGGAAGGCGCTGCCTTTGCGACGGAACTGATGTCTGGAGCCGGTGCCGCCGCTGATGGATTTCTCACCGATCTCGGGAATTTCGACGACGTCGCCGGGTTTGAGCACGTCACCGGAGCCGCGTTTCTGGCGCAGGTCACTGTTGGCGTCGTGCAGCCATAGAACGTCGGGCAGATAGCCGTAGCGGGTGGCTATGCTGGCAATGCACTCACCCTGCTGGACACGATGCGAAACGGGGCCTGCGTTGCTCACTGAATCTTTCCGCTTGTTCCCTTTTTTTCTTCCGGCCTGTCCTGGCCTGTCCTGGCTTGTTGCTGTCCTGGCGGAAGCACGAACGACGGCCTCCGCGCATCTCCCAAGCTAGT
>CAZYYJ010000160.1:0-3509 GCA_964651595.1 uncultured Pseudomonadales bacterium
GGATCTTTACCGGCGCATCGGTAGCGGGCTGTTTGAAGAGCCCGTGGCCACCGCGCTGTATCTGACGGACATCGATCGCTTCGAGGTGCTGCACGCCGCCGCCCCTTGACGCGGTCCTTGCATTCAAACGTCGAGGGCGTAACATGCGCGCTCTCATCGGCAGGCTTTGCAACGTAAATGACCCGCGACATGCAACACAGCAGTAATCAACTGGCGCACACCGCCAGCGCTGCCGTGCGCGCCGATGCAGCTCTCAGCGAAGGCTGGCGAGGCTTTAGCTACTACTTTAGCTAACGCTGCCTTCGCGTTGGAAGGCAAGTTGTTGCCTTCTACATCACCCGTACCAGCCAGCAACTGCCCTAACGAGACCAAGCGTATCGCTCTCGCTCGAGCGTGCGCACGAAAAGGAGGCGAGCGATGCGTTTAGAAAACGTCAACGTGGAGAAGCACGAGGTGCTGGTGACCCCGGAGCAACTGAAAGCGCGGCAGCCGCTCACCGAAGCGGTGCGCGAGACCGTGCAGCGCGGCCGTGAGGACGTGCGTGGTATTGTCAGCCGGCAGGACCCGCGCCTGCTGGTGGTGGTTGGCCCCTGCTCCATCCATGATCCGGCTGCAGCGAGAGACTATGCGCAACGCCTCGCCGCCCTGCAGCCGCGCGTTGGGCACCTGAAGCTGGTCATGCGCGCCTACTTCGAGAAGCCGCGCAGCACGGTCGGCTGGAAGGGTCTCATCAACGATCCGCACCTGGACGACAGCTTCCTGGTGAGCGAAGGTCTGGCCATCGCCCGGCAGCTTCTCCTCGACATATCTGCGCTCGGGCTGCCCATTGCTACCGAAGCTCTGGATCCGATCATTCCCCAGTACCTGCAGGACCTGATTTCCTGGTCAGCCATCGGCGCGCGCACCACCGAGTCGCAGACCCATCGCGAGATGGCATCAGGGCTGAGCTGCGCCGTGGGTTTCAAGAACGGCACGGACGGATCGCTGGGCGTAGCCATCAACGCCCTGCAGTCGGCCACCAGCCCACACAGCTTCCTGGGCATCAATCCCGAAGGTCAGGTGAGCGTAGTGCACACGCGGGGCAACGCGTTTGCACACGTCGTGCTGCGCGGCGGCAGCAACGGGCCGAACTACACGCCCGAGCACATCCGCGCCGCCGAGGCTGCGCTGGAGAAAATTGGTGCCACACAATCGATCATGGTGGACTGCTCGCACGCCAACTCGGAAAAGGACCACAGAAAGCAGTCCCGGGTGCTCGCCGCGGTGATCGATCAGCTCGAAGCCGGAAACACGTCCATTACGGGGGTGATGGTGGAAAGCAATCTGGAAGCCGGCAATCAGCCGCTGAACCTGGCAGATGGGCTGCGCTACGGTGTGTCCGTGACCGATGCGTGCGTTGACTGGAACGAGACCGAGGCGTTGATGCTCGACCTCGACCGTGCGGCCGCGTCGCGCGCGCCAGCGCGCGCGACCGCATGAACAGGCCCTACGTGTAGTACGCGTTCTCCGTGACGGTGTGGTCCGTATGGTCCAGCACCGCCGTGAGCTCGGGCACGCGCTCCAGGAGCGTGCCCTCCACGCTGTGCTTCAGCGTGATGTCCACGGCTGCACAGCCCTGACAGCCGCCGCCGAACTGCAACACGGCCGCCTGCTCGTCGGTGATCTCCACCAGCGTCACCATGCCACCGTGGGCAGCCAGCCCCGGGTTGATCTCGTTGTAGAGCACGTAGTTGACCCGGTCTTCCAGCGGTGAGTCGGGACCAACGTTGGGAACGCGGGCGTTCGGTGCCTTGATGGTCAGCTGACCACCCATCTGGTCTTCCTGATAGTCGACGACCGCATCCACGAGATAAGCCTCGCTACGTCCTTCGAACCAGGCGCGAAAACCTTCGTACTCCACCGGCACGTCACCGTCCTGTTCCTCTCCGGGGCGACAGTACGCAATGCAGGTTTCGGCCTGGGGGGTACCGGGCTGGGCAACGAACACGCGGATAGCCGTATCCGGCTGATCCTGCTTGGCAAGCAGATCGCGCAGGTAGTTTTGAGCGGTGGCGGAAATCTCGATCATCGTGGGGAGAGTCCGGAGGGTGTAAAAGCCGAGCATTTTAGTCGGGTATTACCCGGCGACTCAAGAGTGTATGAATCTCATTCACAAAAAAGGCCATAAACATCAATTGTCTACATGTAACCTAGGCACTATCGTGCCGCAAATTTGCCGTAGTAACCCCAAGACATGGCCACACCGCTCCCAGATTCCAAACCTCCGCTCGCTCAGCTGAAGGAGCAGATGACGCGACGCATCCTCGTCCTGGATGGCGCCTACGGGTCCGCTCTGCAGGGTTACAAGCTCACAGAGGATGCCTACCGCGGCAGCGACGGCGCAGGCAGCGTCGACCTCAGCGACCATCCGTCGTCGGTGCAGGGCAATCATGACCTGTTGAATCTCACGCAGCCCGCGGTCATTGCGGAGGTGCACGCAAGCTACCTCGAAGCCGGCGCCGACATCCTCACGACCAATACCTTCAGCGCCACCCGCCTCGCCCAGGCTGATTTCGGCACCGAAGATCTCGCTTACGAGATCAGCAGAGCCGGTGCGCGGATTGCCCGTGAAGTCGCTGACCGCTTCGGCACCCCCGACAAGCCCCGCTTCGTGGCGGGCAGCGAAGGACCCACCAACCGCAGCGCCAGCCTGTCCCCCGATGTGGACAGGCCGGAGTTCCGCAACATCACGTTCGATGAGCTGGTTGCCCACTACCGCGAGAGCATGGACGGTCTGGTGGACGGCGGCGCCGACCTGCTGATGATCGAAACGGTGTTCGATACGCTCAACGCCAAAGCTGCCATCTACGCCGCACTGGCTCTGAACGAGGAACGCAGCGAACCCCTGCCGCTGATGATTTCCGGCACCATCACTGACGCCAGTGGTCGCACGCTTTCCGGCCAGACCTGCGAAGCGTTCCTCTATTCCATACAGCACGCGAAGCCGATTTCAGTGGGTCTCAACTGCGCCCTCGGTGCGGAGCAGCTGCGCCCATACGTGGGTGAGCTGGCCACGCGCAGCCCGTTCCCGGTGAGCGTGCATCCCAACGCGGGTCTGCCCAATGCCTTCGGCGAGTACGACCAGACCGCGGAGGAGATGGCTGGCATCATCCGCGAGTTTGCGGAGGCCGGATGGCTCAACATCGTGGGCGGCTGCTGCGGCACCACGCCCCAGCATATCCGCGCCATGGCGGAAGCCGTGGAGGGCGTCACGCCCCACGCCCTGCCCCGTCCCAGCGCCACCCTGACTCTGTCCGGCCTCGAAGGCGTGCGCGTGGACGCCGATTCGCTGTTCGTCAACGTCGGTGAGCGTACCAACGTCACCGGTTCTGCGCGCTTCGCGCGTCTCATTCGCGAAGGCGACTTCCCGGCCGCTCTGGCGGTCGCCCGCCAGCAGGTGGAGAACGGCGCGCAGGTCATCGACATCAACATGGACGAGGGCATGCTCGAGTCCGAGGCCGCCATGACCA
>CAZYYJ010000161.1:0-3487 GCA_964651595.1 uncultured Pseudomonadales bacterium
AGGCCCGGCTCCCCCGGCCATCGAGCGCCGGCAGCTGCTCGACTGGCTGGACGAAGCCGATGCGGCTTTCGACCGCGATCACCTCACCTTTCCCCGCGAAGGCAGCGCCCTGGCCATCTACGATCGCATCCTGGGGCTGGACCCCGATCAGGAAGACGCGCTCCAGGGGCGCGAACGCATCGTGGAACGCTACGTGGCCCTTGCGCTGCAGAATCTGGAGCAGCGCCGCTTTGCTGCCGCCCGGTCCATGCTCGCGCGCGGCCGCCTGATTCTGCCCGATCACCCGTCATTGAAACCAACGGCGGCGCAACTGCGACTATTGGAAGAGGCGAAGCGTACCGTGGTGACTTTCGACCAGGCAGAGCTGATGGCGGAGGCGGCCACGGCGGTTGAGGCGCTCAAGGCTTTGGGCAATTATGCGCCGCAACTCGACTGCCGGTTCTTCATCTGGGCAAAAAACGATGCCCAGGGCCGCTGGCTGTATCGCCAGCTTGCGGCCGAAGCGCAGGTAGGTCGCCTGCGGGCCCAGGTGGTGAACCGCCTGCCTGCACGCGTCGAGCGTCTGTGTTTTGGTGACACCAGCTCATGACAGCCCCATCGACGGGACGAGCACCCCATTTAAGGACCTGATCGCATGCAATGGAAATTCTGGCAGTCCTCCGACCCGATCTACATGGACGACGAGGCGCCCCGTTCCCGCGTGAGCACCATCCTGCGCTGGACCGGGCTGGCCGTGGCCGCCTATCTGCTGGCTGTGCTGCTGATCGGCTGGTGGTGGAACAGCGAGCCGGATCAGTTTGCAGTCCGGGAAAACGCCGCACGCATGGCGGAACAGGCCAACGATCCGCTGGTAACCGGCTACATCACCACCGCCACGTTCATCCGCGTGGCCGAAACCATGCTGGACAAGCGCGGCGGCTATCTCAGCAACGACGTGGCGCCGCCAGGCGTGCTCATGGACAACATCCCCGAGTGGGAATTCGGCGTGCTGATGATGTTGCGCGACACCGCGCGCGTGTATCGGAACGATTTCTCCCGATCCCAGAGCCAGTCCGCTGAGGACCAGGACCTGGCCGATGCGGAAGGTCACTTCTTCTTCGACAACTCGAGCTGGCTGCTGCCGCAGTCGGAAGACGAGTACCGCCAGGGCATCGAGCTGTTCCGGAGCTATCTCTCCCGCCTTGCGGACAGCGGCCAGGCCGACGCGCAGTTCTACGCCCGCGCCGACAATCTGCAGCAATGGCTGGCCGCGGTGGAAACGCGCCTGGGCAGCCTGTCCCAGCGCCTGTCCGCCAGCGTCGGGCGCGAGCAGCTCAACATCGACCTCGCAGGTGACAGCGCCGCTACCCAGGCCACCACCGCGCCCCGGGACCAGCGCATGAAAACCCCGTGGCTGGAAATCGACAACGTCTTCTACCAGACGCGCGGCTTCACCTGGGCCCTGCTGCACCTGCTGCGCGCGCTGGAGCAGGACTTTGGCGATGTGCTGGACAAAAAGAACGCCCGCGTCTCGCTGCAGCAGATTATCCGCGAGCTGGAGCCCAGCCAGGAAACGGTGTGGAGCCCGATGATCCTGAACGGCGACGGCCTGGGGTTGCTGGCCAACCATTCGCTGGTGATGGCCTCCTACATCGCCCGCGCCAACGCAGCGATCATCGACCTGAGAGCACTGCTGCAACAGGGCTGAACCCGCACAGGTCACAGAAACCCTACAAACCCACGGTGGCGTGAAAACTCCACGCTGGTATGATACGCGCCGCCTGACGGTGGGGTCCCTGGCGTTTTCTGCTCCGACTCCTGCGAACGTTTGCGTTCGCTTGCGGCTACCCGCTTCATTCCATAACTAAACAATTCGGTTGGGGACTCTTATGTTCGATTTATCCCTGGTACCGCCGATTCTCGGCGTGATCGGCCTGATCGTTGCCATGCTCATCTACGGCGTGGTGAAGACGTACGACGAGGGCGAGGACAAGGTCAAACAGATCGGCGACCAGATTCACCTGGGTGCCATGGTATTCATGCGTCGCGAGTACACGATGCTGGCCGCGTTCGCCGCGGTGCTGCTGGTGCTGCTGTATCTTTCCCTGGGCTGGGAAACTGCCGTGGCCTTCCTCGTCGGCGCCCTGGCGTCCGGCTCCGCCGGCTGGATCGGCATGTACACGGCCACCAAGGCCAACGTACGCACCACCACGGCCGCTTACACCCACGGCGCGCCGCAGGCGCTGTCGGTGGCCTTCTTCGGCGGCTCCATCATGGGCCTCACCGTAGCGTCCATGGGTCTGCTCGGCCTCGGCATCCTTTACATCATGTTCGGCGGCGATCCGGTCACCGCGCACTACATTCACGGTTTCGGCATGGGCGCGTCCACCGTGGCTCTGTTCTCCCGTGTGGGCGGCGGCATCTTCACAAAGAGCGCAGACGTCGGCGCTGACCTCGTCGGCAAGGTGGAAGCCGGTATTCCCGAAGACGATCCGCGCAACCCCGGCGTCATCGCCGACAACGTGGGTGACAACGTGGGCGACGTGGCCGGCATGGGCTCGGACATTTTCGAGAGCTACTGCGGCTCCATGATCGCCACCATCGCCATCGCTTCCACGCTGGCCATGGTGTATCTCACCGACCTGGCACCGGGCGCTTCTGAAGCCGACGCGCGTGCCGCGCTCATGGGCCTGCCGCTCATTCTCGCCTCGGCGGGTCTGATCTGTTCGCTGATCGGCATCGGCATCGTCCGGGTGATGTCCTCCAAGGAACCGGCCGTGGCCCTGCGCTTCGGCACCATCGGCTCCCCCGTGATTTTCATTGTGGTCGCGTTTTTCATCGTGCAGAGCTTCGGGCTCACCAGCGCCATCTGGTGGTCCGTGGTTGCCGGCTCGGTGGGCGGCATCATCATCGGCCTCGTGACCGAGTACTACACCTCGTCAAAGCCCGTCGTGCGCATTGCCGAGTCAGGACAGACCGGCTCCGCCACCGTCATGATCACGGGTCTCGCCGTCGGCATGCAGTCTGTGGTCATTCCCGTGCTGGCCATCTGCGCCATCATCTTCGTCTCGACCTCCCTGGCCGGCTTGTACGGCGTCGGTATTGCCGCGCTGGGCATGCTGGGCACCGTGGGCATCACCATGGCCATCGACGCCTACGGCCCCGTGGCCGACAACGCGGGCGGTATTGCCGAGATGGGTGGCCTGGGTGAAGACACCCGCGCGATCACGGATTCGCTGGACGAGCTGGGTAACACCACTGCCGCCATCGGCAAAGGTTTTGCGATCGGCGCTGCGGCCCTGGCTGCGCTGGCGATCATCGCGGCCTATGTCGAGACCATTTCTTACCAGATGCCCGAATTCAGCCTGCACCTCGGCGACCCCGACGTGCTGGTGGGTCTGTTCATCGGCGGCCTCGTGCCATTCTTGATTGCGTCCATCACGATGACCGCCGTTGGCGACGCCGCCATGGACATGATCCAGGAGATCCGCCGCCAGTTCCGCGAGAT
>CAZYYJ010000162.1:0-3307 GCA_964651595.1 uncultured Pseudomonadales bacterium
CTGCAGGCTTTCTTCACGCTTTTCAGCGGTAACGGTGATTTCCTCGATCTGCGCGTAGGCCGCAGGGGCCAGGAAAGCGGACGCAGCGAAAGCGGCCAGAGACACCAGTCGTGCCCGTTCGAGCCAGGTAGTAGTCATGTTTAGCTCCCCCTTAACTGAGCTTTTTATAGTCTTCGGCCCCGCGAGAGGGACGAATAAGCGTCTAGTGTGCGACGGTTTGAATTCGGATGCAAATCTGATTCAGAATAAGCCGGGTTTGAATCATTCATATCTAATAAAAACAATCGTTTAAGATGTTATATGGGCTGCATTCGAAGTAGGAAACGAGCGTCGCGTGGGAAATCGAAGTAAAGGACGGCCGAACTCGCCATGAACGAGCTGGAATTTGACGTAGTTGTTGTTGGCGGTGGTTCCGGCGGTTGTGCGGTGGCGGGCGGTCTCGCTCACGGGAGCGACCTGTCTGTCTGCGTACTCGAGGCGGGGCCGCCAGACTCGGATTTTCGTATTCGGGTACCGCTGGGCGTCGTGTCGTTGATGGGTCACAAGCATCTCGACTGGCGGTATACCTCGGAGCCTCACAGTCACCTCAACGGACGCCGGGTGTCGGTGCCGCGCGGCCGTACGCTGGGTGGCTCCGGTTCGATCAACAGCATGGTGTATATCCGCGGTCGCGCCAGTGACTATGACGCGTGGGCCGCGGACGGTTGTGACGGCTGGGACTGGGAGACTGTGCTGAAACGCTACAAGCGTGCTGAGAACAACAGCCGGGGTGCGAGCAGGTTTCACGGGGCGCAGGGGCCGCTGCATGTGCAGGACCTTCCGTCCCCGCACCCGATGGCCGAAAAGCTGGCGCTGGCTGCTGCGGAACACGGCATACCGGCTAACGACGACTTCAACGGCGAAACCCAGGAAGGCATCGGCAACTACCAGACAACGATGCGTAACGGGCGTCGCTGGAGCCCGGCTGATGCCTACCTGCATCCTGCCGTCGCAAAGCAACGTGTCACGGTGCTCAATGACGTACACGTGGATCGATTACTGTTGAACGGCCGCCGCGCCGTTGCGGTCATGGCCATGCGAGACGGCGAGCGGGTGAGCATCAAGGCCCGGAAAGAGATTGTCCTCGCAGCCGGCGCCGTGTCTTCGCCGGCCATTCTCCTGCGTTCCGGTATCGGGCCTGCGGCGCATCTGTCGGACGTGGGTATTCAGACGGTTGTCGATCTGCCGGGCGTGGGGGAAAACCTGCACGATCATCCCGCCGTCGGGATGCACTACGGTGGCGGCAACCAGGGCTATGCGCTGAGCCTCTCAACGCTGCCGGCGAATGCGCTGGCGCCCTTCCGGTACCTGTTCAGCGGGCGCGGTCTCTTCGCCAGCAACACCGTTGAAGCCGGTGGCTTCGCAAGAACACTGGATAGCCTCGAAGAGCCCGACGTGCAGTTTCACTTTATTCCGGCGCGGCTGGGACACGAGGGCAGCCCGTTGGTCTGGGGGCGCGGGTTTTACTCGGACGTCTGTGTGCTCAAGCCAAAATCCCGGGGACGTCTCCGGCTCGTGGATGCCGACCCATTGACGGCACCGAGCATCGACCTCAACCTGCTGGCCGAGCCTGAAGACGAGGCGACGCTGTTGCGAGGTGCGAAGCTGCTCCGGCAGATACTCGCAAGCGAGCACCTGAGATCCGGTGGTGCGAAAGAACTGGTGCCCGGACCCGACGTGCAGTCTGACGATGACCTGCTGGCGATGATCCACGCACGGCTTGGAACGGCGTATCACCCGGTCGGCACGTTGCGCATGGGTGCTCAGGACGACCCTCGTACCGTCGTGGACCCGAGACTCTCCGTCGTCGGCATGGACAACGTTCGCGTGGCCGACGCCTCGATAATGCCCGAGGTCGTTGCGGGCAACACCAACGCGCCCTCGATGATGATCGGCGCGACCGCGGCCCGCTTTATCCGCTCTGCCTAGCCCGGCTTGCGGCGAATTGCCAGCGTTCGACCAACGCTCTCTATGCCAGCCTCCCGGTCGACGGCGGCCTCGAGCGTCCTCGCCACGGGCTCGGGGAAGGGCTCGGATCGCCGCGTCTCCAGGTGGACATTCATGCACAGGCATTCGTTGATCGCACACAGCTCGTCGCTGTCTGCCTTGAACATCCGGTGGACATAGTGGATGCGTTTCGCATCGCAATCGATCAGCGTGGTTTCGATGCGTAGCGCGTCGCCCTCAAACAGCTCGCGGTGGTAGTCAACGTTCATGCCCAACGTGAACACCGAGCACCCGGAGTCATCGGGATAGCGTTCACCGATACCCCAGGTTTCGTAGACGGCGTCCGTCGCCTCGTCAAACGCCAGCACAAAATACGCCACGTTCATGTGGCCGTTGTGATCGATCCAGTCGGGTCGCACCGTGGATTCGAACGTAGCGACAGAGTCCGTCATGTTCCTGTTCCGGTTAGCCTGCGACCAGTCTACACACAACCGCTTCCCGGGCCGTCATTTCTCGAAGGCAAAAAAAAGCGGCCATGCGGCCGCCTTTCCTGATTGACCGAGCGCGATCGATCAACGCTTGCCTTTGAGCTTCTGCGACGCAATGTAACGGGCACGTGCCTCGGCAAGTTCCTGCTGCGCCTGCGCCAGGTCGGTTTCGGTCGACGCGCCCTCAAGCGCTTTCTCCGCCGCCTGCTGTGCGGCCAGAGCTGCCGCCTCGTCAAGCTCTTCACCGCGCAGGGCCGTGTCGGCCAGAACCGTCACGGCGTGCGGCTGCACCTCGATCAGGCCACCGGTGACGTAGTAGAAGTGCTCTTCACCGTTGACGTCTTCGACGCGAACCTGGCCAGGACTTAATGGCGACAGCATCGGCGCATGACGAGGCGCAATGCCGACCTCACCCATCATGGCAGGCGCGTAGATCATCCGGGCGTCGCCGGAATGAATCTCGCCTTCTGCGGATACGATGTCTACGTGGATGGTCGCCATAGTGGTCTCTTAAACGTTTACTGGAAGTTCTTCGCGTTTTCGACGGCTTCGTCGATCGTGCCGACCATGTAGAACGCCTGCTCCGGCAGGTGGTCGTAGTCGCCGTTGGCAATACCGTTGAAGCCGCGGATCGTTTCAGCCAGCGACACGTACTTGCCCGGTGCGTTGGTGAAGACTTCAGCAACGAAGAACGGCTGCGACAGGAAGCGCTGGATCTTGCGAGCGCGCGATACGGTGAGCTTGTCTTCTTCGGAAAGCTCATCCATACCCAGAATCGCGATGATGTCCTGCAGTTCCTTCTGGCGCTGCAGGATAGCCTGCACGCGACGGGC
>CAZYYJ010000163.1:0-3274 GCA_964651595.1 uncultured Pseudomonadales bacterium
ACGTTCTTCGCGTATCCGGACAAACCGAACTGGCTGACGCCGGACGGTTGTGAGCTGCACACGCTGGTGGAGCGTGACGAGGACATCGATGGCGCCCTGGAAGCCCTAGCTGACGCCGTGGGCGCCCGCGACACGGCGCCCGTTCTGGTGCCGCACGAGGTACCTGACCTGCCCTCGGGTGCGCTCAACCCGATGAACCTCGGCGCCGCGCTCGCCCACCACTTCCCTGAAAACGCCATTGTCGTCGATGAAGGCGGCACCTGCGGCGGGGGCTGCACCGTTGCGACGCGCACCGCCGCGCCCCACGACTGGTTGACGCTGACCGGAGGTTCCATCGGCTATGGACTGCCATGCGCAACCGGCGCTGCGGTGGCCTGTCCTGATCGCCCCGTGCTGTGCCTGCAGGCGGACGGGGGTGGTATGTACACCGTGCAGGCACTGTGGACGCAGGCCCGGGAACAGCTGAACGTCACCAACGTGATCTTTGCCAATCAAAAGTACTCGATTCTGCAGATCGAATTCGGCCGGGTTGGAGCGCACAATCCCGGCCCCAAGGCCATGAGCATGCTGGACCTCACCAACCCGGAGCTACGCTGGACCGCCATCGCCGAAGGTATGGGTGTGCCCGCGTGGCGCGTGCATACGGTGGAAGAGTTTTCGGCCGCTCTGCAGGCGTCGCTGGCCAGCGATGGTCCCTGCCTGATCGAGGCAATGCTCTAGAAACGGATCAGCGTGCTGCGACGGTGCTGTCGGCCTCGGCGGCCGGGGTATCTGTGCGCAGGCGAAACACGGCGTCAGGCAGGAGGGGGATCTTGGCCCGAACCTGCACCGCCACGGTGGCGCCGTTGACGTCGCCCAGCGAAACCACCACACGGCGCTTACGGTCCTTGTGGTCGCGCACGAGGTAATCGCAGGAGGTTACCTCCCCCTGGTAGGAGCGGCTGCCACCCCGCAGCCGATGGGTCTTTGTGCTTTTCAGCGTGAGTTGGTAGGCATCTTCCCCGTCATGCACGGCACCACCTTCGTAGCAGGTGGGATAGAAGAACAACGCTGATATGAGGTCGACGCCGCCCGGGTGGGCCACGCTTTCAAACTCTTCGTTGGATCCGTCCAGCACCCGCGTGGCATCCGGGTACGTCAGCACTATGCGCAAGTCGCTGTCTTTGCTGGTGGTGCGGGACATGTACGCCGTCGTCACCGGCCCGGCACGCTCCCACCGTCCCACGGCAGCGAAGACGCCGTTCCAGCTGTAGTAATTGCTCATGGCCCGAGATGTCTGAAACTCGCCCAGCACCTCGTAGTCGGCACCCGAGCGGGTCATGGCCAGCGACAGCTCGCCGGCTTTCAGAAATGCCATGCGTGCGTCGTACACGAACTCGCCGCTGTGCTGCACGGCCGGCTCGACGAGCATGCCGTCGCCATATGCGGGCACCAGCGGCAACGCACACAGCAGCAGCGCGACGAACCGCGTCAGGAAAGAGCTGATGTTTGTGTTTGGCAGGGCGTCCCTCATCGCATTTACGGACGAGAGTGATTGAACCTCAGGATTTTAGCACACGCAGCACGTCTTCCAACTCGACGATCATCTGACGTACGAGCAGTTTGAACTGCGTCTGATCCTCTTTCGCGTCGTCGCTGCTGAGACGCTGTCGCGCCCCGACGATGGTGAAGCCCTGGTCGTAGAGCAGCGCACGTATCTGGCGGATGATGATGACATCCTGGCGCTGGTAGTAGCGGCGATTACCTCGACGTTTCACAGGGCTGAGTTGAGGAAACTCCTGCTCCCAGTAACGCAGCACATGGGGTTTCACGTCGCAGAGGCCACTGACTTCGCCGATGGTGAAGTAGCGCTTGCCCGGAATCGGCGGTAGCTCGTTGTCGTTGCTCGGTTCCAGCATCCGTTAAATGCCTGCCTGCTGTCCTGCCATATAACGTTCCGCCACTTCCCCGGGCGACTATCTACGGTCGAGTGCCTGCACCTCGTCCGCCATGTCGGCAACAGCCTCCCCGCCCGCTGCCTCGTCTTCGGCGCCCGCTCCTCCAGCGTACGCCTCTACTCTCGCCTTGAGCTTCTGCCCCGGCCGAAAGGTCACAACGCGACGCGCCGTGATGGGTATCTCTTCGCCCGTTTTGGGGTTGCGCCCGGGGCGCTCGCCCTTCTCGCGCAGGTCGAAATTGCCGAAACCGGACAACTTCACCTGCACATTGTTCTCGAGAGAGTCACGAATCTCGTCGAAGAACAATTCGACAATTTCCTTGGCTTCCCGCTTGTTCAGGCCCAGCTCCTCAAAGAGCTGGTCTGCCATTTTGGCCTTGGTAAGTGCACCCACAACGACCTCCCGAGAGCCGGCTAACGGAGCCGGGCACCAAACTTCGCTTCCAATGCAGCGAGTGCCCGCTGCGCAAATTGTCCTATCTCTTCGTCGTTAAGGGTGGCCGTTTGACTCTGCAAGGTCAAGCCCAGGGCAAGGCTTTTTTCATTAGAATCAATACCTTTGCCTTCATATACATCAAACAACCTGAGGTCGACCAAGACGTTCCCCAAGGCCTCCCTGACAGCATCCTCCACCTCTCCCGCAGGCGTATCGCGCCCCAGCACCACGGCAAGATCGCGCCGCACGCTGGGAAAACGGGACACCCCGTGGTGCAGGCGTCGCGGATCAGCCAGCAACACCCCGGCATCGATGTCAAAGACAAACAGATTGTCTATATCGAGTACAGTCTCGAGTTGCGGGTGCAATCGCCCCAGCGACCCGACACAGCGCTCCCCCATCCACAAGTCGGCGCCCTGCCCCGGATGAAGAATCTTACGCGCACTGCGTTCCAGACGCACGGGCTGACCCGCCAAAAGCGTGTCCAAAATCCCCTTTAAATCGTAAAAATCCACTCTCTCATCGCTGGAGTGCCAGTCTTCCTCCGCGCGACGACCCCAAAGTGCCCCGCCCAGGCGCAACGGTTGCGCCAATCCGTCACCTGACGGCAGAAACACCTGACCAAGCTCGAAGGCGCGCACGCGCTGCTGTTGCCGCGCCCGGTTGGCGCGCACGGTCTCTATGAGGCCCGGCAGAATGGTCGTGCGCATGACCGACTGCTCGCTGGACATGGGATTGGCCAGCGCCAGGGGCTCAAGGTCCGGATCCAGCAGTCGCTGCAGTTCAGGGTCCACAAAGGTATAGGTAATCACTTCCTGAAAGCCGAGCCCGGCAAGCTCGCGTTTGAGTTGCTGTTCGGGTTTGCTCTCCAGCGCCACTTCCCGCAGCTCGAGGGTTGTATC
>CAZYYJ010000164.1:0-3122 GCA_964651595.1 uncultured Pseudomonadales bacterium
GAGCGGGGGCCGCCCGGCGCGGAACGGCCAGGCGCGAGGCAGCGGGCCGGGCAGGGCTCTGGGTTGCTGGTCAGCCAGAAGTGCGGGCAGCCCTGTCCCTCGGCAACGAGCGCAAGCTCGTTGGCCACCACGCGCACCTCGTCTTCGTCCTCGCCTTCCACCATCACGCGCAGCAGCGGCTCGGTGCCGGAAGGTCGCACCAGCACGCGGCCCCGGCCGTTCAACGACGCTTCTTTGCCGCTGATGGCTTTCTGCAGAGCTTCGCACCCGGCCACCTTGGCGGGGTCGGGCACAGACACGTTGATCATCACCTGAGGCAGCTTTGTCATGCCTGCAACGATGTCGCTCAGGGGTTTGCCACGCTCCACGACCGCAACCAGCACCTGCAGGGCTGCCACGATGGCATCGCCGGTGGTGGTGAGGTCGAGACACAGGATGTGTCCCGAAGATTCGCCACCCAGCGACCAGTCTTTGGCCAGCAGCTGCTCGGTCACGTAACGGTCACCCACCTTGGCCCGTTGGAAAGGAACACCGAGCTGGCCAAGGGCTTTCTCCAGGCCCAGATTGCTCATGACGGTGCCGACCACACCACCACTGAGCAGCCCCGCTTCGTGGCGGTGCCGGGCAATCACGTAGATGAGCTGATCCCCATCCACCAGCTGGCCGCGCTCGTCGGTCATGACCACGCGATCGCCGTCGCCGTCGAAGGCTATGCCCACGTCGGCGCGGTACTCGCGCACTTTCTGCTGGAGGATATCGGGATGTGTGGAGCCGCAGCCTTCGTTGATGTTCATGCCATTCGGCTCGGCACAGGTGGTGATCACATCGGCGCCCAGCTCTTCGAACACCCGCGGTGCAACGTGATAGGTGGCGCCATGGGCGCAGTCGAGGACAATACGCATACCGCGCAGGCTGAAGCCGCGCGCGACCGTCGCCTTGCAGAACTCGATGTAGCGTCCGGCGGCGTCGCCGAGGCGCGCAGCTTTGCCCAGGCGGTCCGAGTCCACACAGGCCATGGTTTCTTCCAGCTGCGCCTCGATCTCGAGCTCCACATCGTCGCCGAGCTTGTTACCCTGGCTGTTGAAGAACTTGATGCCGTTGTCGTAGTAGGGATTGTGCGACGCGCTGATGACAACCCCCGCATCGGCATGCAATGTGCGCGTCAGATAGGCAATGGCCGGCGTGGGCATGGGACCGATCAGGCTCACGTCTGCCCCGGCTGCCGCCAGGCCCGATTCCAGCACCGATTCCAGCATGTAGCCGGAAATGCGTGTGTCTTTGCCGATGACAACATGGGCTGAGCCCTTGCCGGCAAACACCGTGCCTACAGCCCAGCCGAGGCGCAGGCAGAATTCCGGGGTGATCGGATACTGCCCCACGCGACCGCGAATGCCGTCAGTGCCGAAGTACTTTCTGCTCATCGTGAATTGTCCTTTTTCTCGATACCCGCATGAGCCGGGTCGTCACACCTGCTGCACTGCCACAAGCGCCTCACGGACCTTGAGCGCGTCGGCGGTGCCAGCCACATCATGCACCCGCACGATATCCGCGCCCCGCTCGACGGCGAGCAGGGCCGCCGCGATGCTCGCCGCGACGCGTTCCTCGACGGCTCTGCCGGTGATCGTGCCGAGCATGCTCTTGCGCGACAGGCCCACCAGCATGGGTAAATCGGCAACGCGCACAGCTTCCAGGGCCGCCAGCAGGCGCAGATTATGCGCCATCGTCTTGCCAAAGCCGAATCCCGGGTCCAGCAGCAGCCGGTCGCGCCCGATCGCCGCCGCTTCACAAGCTGCTACACGGTGATCGAGAAAGGCGCGCACCTCGTCCACCACGTTGTCGTAGCGCGGGGCTTCCTGCATCGTCCGGGGCTGTCCCTGCATGTGCATCAGCGCAAAGGCGGCATCACTGCCGCCCAGGAGCTCCAGCATGGCCGGATCTGCCCCGGCGGAGACGTCGTTGATCATGTGCGCGCCGGCGTCCAGCGCCGCTCGCGCAACCTCCGCGTGACGGGTGTCGACGGAAACGATGGTAGCCAAATCCTGCAACGCCGCCACGACCGGGATCACACGGTCGAGTTCCTCGGCCACAGAAACAGGACGGGCGCCCGGGCGCGTGGATTCTCCGCCCACGTCCAGCAGGGCAGCCCCTGCCTCCAACATGGCGCCAGCCTCGGCAACAATCGCTTCGAGTGCGGGCCGACCGCGAGCGTCCAGAAGACGTCCGCCGTCGGAAAAGGAATCGGGGGTGACGTTCAGCACCCCCATGATGCGGGGGTGCGTCAGATCGAGGAGCCGGCCGGCGCAGAGCACGCCGTCAGGTTTCCTCGGCGGGGCCTCCAATCGGCGATTCGCCGCCTTCGGGCTTGCTGGGGCCCGAGCTGGGTGGCGGCAGGTCGGACGGCGCGCGGGGTTTGGCGCCGGCCATGATGTCGTCGAGCTGCTCGGAGGAGAGCGTTTCGTACTCCATGAGCGCATCGGACATCATGTGCAGCTTGTCGATGTTGTCGGTGAGGAGCTTTTCCGCCGTGGCGTAACACGCATCGATGATCGAGCGTATCTCCTCGTCGATGGCCTGGGCCGTCTCGTTGGAGAAATGCTTGGGCTTAGCCCCCGCGGACATGCCCAGAAACACTTCACCGTCGTCTTCGTCGTACAGCAACGGGCCCATGGAATCGGACAGGCCCCAGCGCGTAACCATGTTCCGGGCGAGCTGCGTGGCCCGCTCGATGTCGTTGGAGGCACCCGTGGTGACACCCTCTTTGCCGAGGATCATTTCCTCCGCGATGCGCCCGCCAAACAGGCTGCAGATCTGTGAACGGATCATCTGGCGGCTCATGCTGTGCCGGTCTTCTTCCGGCAGGAACATGGTCACGCCCAGAGCCCGCCCCCGGGGAATGATGGAGACCTTGTAGACCGGGTCGTGCTCGGGCATGAGACGCCCGACAATGGCGTGGCCCGCCTCGTGATAAGCGGTATTGCGCTTCTCTTTCTCGGACATGACCATGGACTTGCGCTCGGTGCCCATCATGATCTTGTCTTTGGCTTTCTCGAATTCCTCCATGGACACGAGACGCTTGTTCGCCCGCGCTGCGAAGAGTGCCGCCTCGTTCACCAGCCTTTCCA
>CAZYYJ010000165.1:0-3114 GCA_964651595.1 uncultured Pseudomonadales bacterium
CCTGTGAACGGCATGGTCGCGACTTTGCTGCGATAGACACGAGCGTGAACCTGGGCTTCTACATGGGCAGCGACCGTGAGCCTGACATCGATCCGCGTGGCTCGTTGACCGGTGGCGTGCAGGAGGCCATCGACACCATTGGCGCGTTCCGCGACCTCGGTATTCAGGGAATCAACATCGCCTTCCGGCCGCCGGTGGACTGGGACAACCTGCAGCGCTACGTGGAAGAAGTGATACCGGGTTTCCGGTAGTCCCTTTACCAGTCGAGGTCGTCAGGCACCTCGAATTTCGCGTAGAACTCGTCGTCTGACCCGGGTTCGGGTGGCTTGCTGTCGTGCGCGGCAATGATGCGCTTCGGATCCCGGGCGCGGATCTTCTCCGCCACTTCACGATTGACCAGGTGGTAGTTGCCGTCGTTGTTCACAATGACCAGGGCGCCTTTGCTCAGCAGTTCCACCTGCGCTTTGGGTACGTAGATTTTCTTGATCTTCTTGTTGTGCACGAAGTTATACGGCACGTCGTCTTCGGCCGCGGTCTTGCTGCGCTGGTCGTTGGCAAAAATGAGCTGACGCATGGCTGCGCGCTCGGCTCGTTCAGAGCGTTTCTGGTTGGCAACCTGCCCGCGGGCTTTGTCGTCGGCGCGCTTTTCGGCGAGCTGCTGCCTGGCGCGTGATTTCGCCGCCTGGGCTGAGCTGTCTGCAGCCTTCTGGGGGGCGCTCTTTGTTTCGCCGCCCTTGTTTTTCTTGCCGCTCTTACCGCTCTTGCCGCGGCGGCTGGCGTGCTTTTCCGCCTCCACCTGCCGCTCGGCCTTTTTCGCCTGCGCGCTGGTGGCCAGACCGGCTTTGACCAGTTGATCTCTCAGGCTGTCAGACAAGTTTCGCGTCTCCTTTGGGTTGCGTTCATACGATCCCGTTTTCGCGCAGCGATGCAACCTCCGCAGCGGAAAAACCCAGCTCGTCGAGAATGGCGTCCGTGTGTTCTCCCAGCTCCGGAAAACGCCGGGCGCCCACACGCTGCACGCCGTCCACGTTGACGGGGTCGCGCACTACGCGGCTCATGCCCACGTCTTCGAGGGGCGGCAGGGCCATGTCGTTGCTCAGCACCTGGGGGTCTGCAGGCAGGTCGGCAAACTCGGCCACACGGGCCGCAGGTACGTCCTGCGCATCGAAGATCGCCATCCACTCTGCGGACGTGCGTGCAGCGATGGTCTCGCGCATCATCGCTGTGAGCAGCGGTGCGTGCTCGATGCGCAGCTCGTGGGTTGTGAACCGTTCGTCCGCAAGCCATTCCGGGTGTCCCAGGGCCAGCACCAGCCGGTCAAAGAGCTCCTCTGTGCGCACCATGGAGAACTGCAGCCAGCGGCCGTCGGCCGCCTCGTAGAGTGCGGTCTGCAGGCGCTGGCCGGGTATCTGCGAAAAGTCGCCGTCTGCCCAGGCTGCCTGGGCGAAGCAGGAAGCCGACCACAGGCCGTTGGCAAGCAGTGAGGTATGTGCCTTGCCGCCTTTGCCGGTGCGTTCGCGACGCAGCAGCGCGGTAACTATCGACGCGTACAGGGCGACGCCCGTAGGGTGGTCGCCCATACCGGCCATCGCCTGAAAGGGCTCGGTGCCTTTGTGGCGCATCTGGTGCATCAAGCCGGAGCGCGACCAGTAGGCAACCAGGTCGAACGCTTCCTTGTCCCGTTCCGGGCCCTCTTCTCCGTAGGGGGTAAGCGATGCGTAGATCATGCGCTCGTTCAACGGCGCGAGGTCTTCGTAGGTGAGGGCAAGCGCCCGGCGCATGGGCAGCGGCTGGTTGGTGACGTACACGTCGCAGTTCCGCACGAGCTGTTCGAGAATGGCCTTTCCCTCGGGGGCGCGCAGATTCAGAGCGAGGGACCGTTTGTTGCGGTTGTCCAGCTGGTAGGTGTAGTTGACCTCCGCGTTGGGGCCGGGCGGCAGCTGGTAGTACTGCCGGTAGCCGTCACCCACTTCGGGCTGCTCGATCTTGATGACGTCGGCCCCCAGGTCGGCCAGGATCGTGGCCGCGGTAGGTGCGGCAATCCAGGAGCTGGCGTCGATGACGCGCAGGCCATCAAAAAGCAGTTCATCGATCATGGGGTGTCCTCTTCGACCTACCTGACGCTGGTTTGTCCGCCATCCACGGGCAGAAGTTGTCCGGTGATGAAGTGTGACGCATCTGAGGCCAGAAAGACCATGACCGGGGCCAGATCCTGATCGGGATCGCCGTACTCCTGGCCGAGCGCAATGCTCTGGCGATTGCGCCAGAACGCCGCTTCGCGTTCGGCGTCGCTGGCCCGGGCCATGGCTTCCTGGTACATGGGCGTTGCCATGGCCGGAAGAATCGCGTTGACGCGCACGTTGTCCGCGCCCCAGCTGCCTGCGGCGGTGCGGGTCCAGGCGTGAACGGCGCCTTTGGCCGCGGAATAGGCTGCCGCGCCCGGCTCCGGGCGTTGACCGGATATGGAGCCGAAATTGATGATGGAGCCGCCCCCTGACGTGCGCATGTGGTGATATGCCGCCTGATTCGTGAGCATGGTGCCGCGGACATTGACGGCGAACATGAGATCCCAGTCGGCGACGCTGACTTCGCCTGCATCCGACGAACGTTGGATAGCGGCAGGGTGGGCGAGCACGTCCAGGCCTCCGAGACTGGCTACCGCTTCAGCGAAAGCTGTCTGCACGCTGGCCTGATCGGCAACGTCCACGTGCAGGTAGTGAGCCTGCCCGGGCCCGGTCTCGCTTGCTGCCGCAGCCACGGTCTGCCCAGCTTCGTCGTTCGTGTCCATGGCAAACACCCGGGCGCCGGCGTTGACGTAGGCGCGCACCGTTGCGGCGCCCATTCCCCGGGCTGACCCGGTGACGATGGCTCTCTTTCCTTCCAGCATCAGGTTACCCTGCAACGTAACGTAAGGGCGTCTAGTTACCCTAAGGCATCGCTGGAGGCAAGGCGGGTTGGCAGTTGTCGGCGTCGCAAGCTGCCTTTGAGCTTACGTGCCGTACGTAACTGCAGCCCGTCTGCGCAGAGCAACTGGAGTCGTACCGCCATGCCCAAGTATCTTGCCCCTGGCGTCTTCGTGGAAGAAGTCAGTTTGCGGACGAAGCGCATCGAAGG
>CAZYYJ010000166.1:0-3103 GCA_964651595.1 uncultured Pseudomonadales bacterium
CGGCACCCGGACACTGACCATCACCGCGGAGCGCGCCGTGCTCGACAGCCACGGGCTGACACCCACGACGCTCGCCACCGCCATCGCCGCGCAGAACATCGACCTGCCCGTAGGCACGCTGGAGGGACCGGGCGCGGACCTGACCCTTCGTTTCACTGCTGAACGCGACACGGCCACGGCGCTGGCCACGATCCCGCTGCTGGTCCTGCCCAATGGCGCAACCCTGACGCTGGGCGATGTGGCGGAGATCGAGGAACGGTTCGAACCGCCGCAGGACCGGGCCTTTGTCGACGGGGTGCCTGCCATCGTGCTCGACGTATCAAAGGCGCTGGATGCCGACGCGCTTCGGGTGCTGGACGGCGTTGCCGCGCTGGTGGCCGAGGAAACTGCCCGCCTGCCGGAAACGATCTCCGTTGAAGTGGTGCAGGACGTGACATCGATCATCCGCGACCGTCTGGTGATGCTGGTGCAGAACGGCGTGATCGGGCTGGTTCTCGTCGTCGTGGTGATGAGCCTGTTCTTTCGCCCCGGCTTCGCGATCTGGGCCGCGATGGGCCTGCCTGTGGCCTTTGCAGGCGCCTTCGTGTGGATGGCGCTGACCGGGCTCAGCCTGAACATGATGACACTGGTGGCGCTGTTGATGGCGATCGGAATCGTTATGGACGATTCCATCGTGATCGCGGATTCCATCGCGGTGCATGCCGCCAAGGGCGCGACGGTCGAAACCGTCGCGGCGGGCGTCGCAGCCGTGGCGCCCGGTGTGATCTCTTCCTTTCTAACGACGCTGGCCGTGTTCCTGCCCCTCGCCTTCCTGGCGGGCGAGTTGGGCGCCGTGCTGGAAGTTCTGCCGGTGGTCCTGCTGGCCGCACTTGCCGCGTCGCTGATCGAGGCCTTCCTGATCCTGCCCCACCACCTGAAAGGGGGCATGAAGGACACTGCCCCCTCCCGCTTCCGCGCCCGCTTTGACGCGGGCTTCGATGCCCTGCGCGAGCGTGGCGTGGGCCGTCTGGCCGATGCCGCGATCAGGGGCCGTTGGCTGGTCGCCGGGCTGGCCATCGGGGCCTTGATCCTGACCATCGGCGCCCTGGGCGGCGGCGTGGTCAATCGCGAGGCAATGCCCGAGATCGACGGCGACGTGCTCGAGGCGCGGCTGATGCTACCCGCAGGCACACCGCTGGCGCGCACGGGCCAAGCCGTCGCACAAGTAGAGGCGGCGCTGGACCGCGTGAACGCCCGCCTCACCCCCGATCAGCCCCAGGCACAACCGCTGGTGATCCGCCGCATCACCCGGCTGGGCCGCAACTTGTCGGCGGGCGCGACAGGCGCCCATCTCGCCACCGTCGCGGTGGACCTGCTCGGCGCCGAGACGCGCACCAGCACGCTGGACGAGATCGTCACACTCTGGCGCGAAGAGATCGGGCCGCTGCCCGGGGTGTCCTCGTTGATCCTGACCGAGCCGGGGATCGGCCCGCAGGGCATCGCGGTCGAACTGCGCCTGAGCCACCCCGACCTCGCCACGCTGGAGGCAGCGGGCCGCGCCACTTTGGCGGCACTCGAAACCTATGCCGGTGTGCGCAACGCGATCCTCGACCTGCGCCTCGGCGCACCCGAATTACGGCTGAACCTGTCACCCGGCGCCGAGGCCTTGGGGCTGACCGCCACAGATGTGGCTGGCCAGCTTCGCGCGGCCTTTCTCGGCACGCAGCTTGCGGAAATCCGGCGCGGCGATCTGGCCTGGGATATCGAGCTGCGGCTTGCCGATGAGGACCGCGCCAACCGCGCTGACCTCAACCTTTTCGAGATCGCGCTGCCCGGTGGCGGCACCGTGCCGCTGTCGAGCATCGCCACCATCGAGGAGGCGCGCGGCTGGGACACCATCTCGCGGCGCAACGGGCTGCGCACGCTGACCGTCGCGGCCGATGTGGACGGCCGGATCGGCAATGCCGACGCGATCACCGCGCGGCTGGCCGAGGGCTTCCTGCCCGGTCTGGTGGCCACCACCCCCGGCCTTGGCTTTGACATCGGCGGGCAGGCCGCGAATTCGGCGGAAACCGTCGCCTCGATCCTGCGCGGGTTCCTGATCGGGCTAGTGGGCATCTACATCGTCCTCAGCTTTCAGTTCCGCAGCTATGTCGAGCCGCTCATTGTGATGGTCACGATCCCGCTGGCATTTCTGGGCGTCATCTGGGGCCATGTGCTGATGGGCTACAACATCTCGATGCCGTCACTGGTGGGGGCGGCTTCGCTTGCGGGGATCGTGGTGAACAACGCAATCCTGCTGGTCGGTGTCATCAACGCCCGTCGCGCCGAGGGATTGTCGGCTGCGCTGGCCGCAGGAATGGCCGTGCGCGCCCGCTTCCGCCCGATCTTCGTGTCGGTCTCGACCACGATCATGGGCATGGCACCGCTGCTGCTGGAATCCTCCACCCAGGCCCAGACGCTCAAGCCGCTGGTCATCTCGGTCGTCTTCGGCTTGCTAGCAGCGACGGTTCTGATCCTTTTGGTGTTGCCCGCATTCTATGCAGCGCTCGAGGATACTCTGCCGAGGAACCGGGTCAATGCTGCCGTTCTAGAAGGTCGCTGACCCACCTCGCTTCCTCAAGAAACACTTGGAATTAAAGGAGACCAATGGAAATTACCTAGTGGACAATCATTGCGATCCAGAATTTGGGCGAGCTTTGACTGGTCGCAGGGGTAGAAAAACAGCGTCGAACGCGACCCCAAATGTGCTGCAGCTGAACGCACTTGGCAGAAAACCACGAGACAGACCACGAGAGAGTGCATTCAAAGTATGAGCATGATCTGCAAACGCCGCCAAGTAACTCTTTGAAAGTTAGTCTGAATCGCCATCATCTATGACTGGGCGATAGGTCAGTTTGTCGCTTTCCACATTCGGTACCGCCCCTGCCCTGTCACTTCGCGGATCAAGCCGCTTGCCTCCATCCACCCAAGATTGCGCTGAACGGCGGCGCGACTGGCTCCAGTCGTCGCCTCAGCCATTGGAGCGGAGATCAAGGGCCACTCGGCAAAGGCTTTTCTTAAGGCAACCGGCGTGCGGCCAGACAATTGCGCCATGACGTTTTCTGCCCGACCCGTCCACGCT
>CAZYYJ010000167.1:0-3026 GCA_964651595.1 uncultured Pseudomonadales bacterium
CCTGCTGGCCGAGACCGTCTCGGCTGCGAACCCGCGGCCAATCCAGTACGCCCCTTCTTCGGTGAGGTTCTCGGTGGTGATGCCGCGGATATCGTAGGCGCGGAAGATGCTTGGATCGAAGCTCACCCCGAGAGAGCCTTCGTCTTCGCTCACCTCGATGCCGAAGTTGTCCTGCGCGCCGGCGCCAACGTCGTTCACTTCCAGGAAGTCGTCGTCTTTCGCCTTGGCCGGTTTCTTGGCGGCGGGCTTCGCCGGTTCTTCCATGTCCTTGAGCAGATCGTCCACGCCACCCGCGTCGCCGCCGCTGTCTGCGGCGGTTTTTGGCGGCGCCTTGCCGAACGGCAGCAGCGTTTCGGCAATCTCGCGCATGATGGAGATGTTGTAGCGGCCCACCTTGACGGGATGGGCGCGCAGAATGCGGGTTGTGAATTCGACCAGCATGTCGCTGTCTTCGCGCAGCCGCCGGGTGAAACGGGCCAGGCCGAGATAGATGGCGGCGGCGACGAGCGCCCAGGAGACCAGGAAAGGAATGAGCAGCCCCCGCGACTGGTCCGCAGGCAGCAGCGCAGCTTCGGTGGTGGAGAAGCGCAGCGACCAGTGTGGTGCAAACAGCTGCGCGCTGGCGGCGCGGGCTTCGGCGGTGGGCTCGCCCCATTGCATCACCACCGTGCTGGGCGTGCCTTCGAAACGCTGTTCCACTTCCAGCGCACCCAGCCGCGATTCGAAATGTGACAGCGGATTCAGGAAAAACTGGCTGTTGAACACCACCAGCACCACGCCGACCACAATGCCGTCACCGGTCACGGGCTGCGCAGCGTAGATGAGGTTGCGATAGTTGAGGCTCACCTCGGGTCCGACAAACGCCTTGGTTTCTGCGCGCCGCACCAGATCCAGGGCGGCAAACGAGATGGGCACCTCGGCGTTGAGGTCCACCTCTGCTTCGCCCTTGGGGATGAGATCCACCCGCATCACGTACGGGTCCTGGTTGGCCATCAGCTCCGCCAGCTCGCGGCGGCGCTCCGGCGTGTACTGCACCACCGCTTCGATGACGGCGGCCGACTCGGCCATGGCGCCCACCTGGGCCCGCAGCTCGGCGATGCGGCCGTTGAACAGCTGGGTGTACTGATCCAGCAGCCGGTCACGCTCGAGATTGAACGTGACCTGCTTGGGTTGCTCGATGACCTGCCACCAGATGAGCGCGAACGCGACGATGAGTCCTGCCGTTGCGATCGCTATAGAGAAGGTGAAAGGACCGCTCAGTGCCTCGCCGGCGCTGAGCGAGCTCTGCTTCTTGGATTTCCGCTTTTTTGCCACAGACTGTCAGACGCGAGGGGGGTCCTCCCCCAGGTGTCGGGTATTGTTACACACCCTGGACCTTGCGTGGGTTACCTTTCCTTGGAAAAAGTTCTGAAATATGCGCCAGTAGCGCCTTGGCCAGTGCACTCTTCGACTGCATGGGCAGATCCACTTCGCCGTTGCCATGGATGAACACTGCGGCGTTGTGGTCGCTGTTGAAACCGATGCGGGCGTCGGAGACGTCGTTGACGACGATGGCGTCCAGGCCTTTCCGCAGCCGCTTCTCCCGCGCGTGTTGCAGGGTGTCGTTGGTTTCCGCCGCAAAACCCACCACGAAGGGTCGCGATTCGGCGGCCGCCACGGAGGCGATGATGTCCGGATTCTCCACCAGCTCGATGTTGAGCGTGGCGCCCTGCTCGCCGGAGCGTTTCATTTTCTGCTCGGCAGCGGTAGCCGGACGGTAGTCGGCCACCGCCGCCACCCCGACGAAAAGGTCGGTTTCCGCCAGGGTCGCGTGCACGGCGGCGTGCATGTCGAGGGCTGAGACGACGTCCACGCGCTGTATGTCGGCGTGACACGCCCCCACGCCGGGGCCGGCCACGAGGGTCACGGTGGCGCCCGCGAGGCGCGCGGCCTCGGCGATGGCCAGCCCCTGCTTGCCGGAGCTGTGGTTGCTGATGAACCGCACGGGGTCGATCGCTTCCAGGGTCGGCCCGGCAGTGATGAGGCAGTGCACACCGCTGAGCGCCGTGGCGGCGGGCAGGGGTGTTGGTGCCGGTGCGGCTGTGACAGCGTCGGCGAGGTGCGCCACGATGGCCTCGGGTTCGGTCATGCGGCCGGGCCCCTCCTCCCCACAGGCCTGCGAGCCGCTGTCAGGCCCGATCAAGCCGTAACCCAGCGCCTGTAGGCGCGCGAGATTGTCCTGCGTGGCGACATGCTGGTACATCTGCTGGTTCATTGCCGGTGCCACGTATACCGGTGCGGTGGTGGCCAGCACCAGCGTGCTCAGAAGATCCCGGGCGCCCCCGGCAGCGAACCCGGCAATGGTGTTTGCAGTGGCTGGCGCCACCACCACCAGCGTTGCCCAGCGGGCAAGCTCGATGTGGCCCATGGCCGCTTCGGCCGCCTCGTCCCACAGGCTCTGGCGCACGGGATGGCCCGACACCGCCTGCAGCGACGTGGTGGTGACGAAGCGGTTCGCCTGGTCGGTGAGCACCACCTGCACATCGGCCCCTTCGGCGCGCAAAGCTCGCACGAGCATGGGGGCTTTGTAGGCTGCAATTCCGGCACTGATGCCCAGCAGAATGTTCTGCCCTGCCAGGCGGCCGGGCGGGACGGGTGGTTGTGTTTCGCTCTGGGTAACCATTCGGTTGCGCCTCGCGTCTGGGAATGGAACAACGGAGAGTCGGAGCTGGCGTCTGGCCGCGAAGCATACTGCGAGACGGGCACGAAGCCTACTTCGCAACGCGGCGTCGGTGCTTTCCAGCCGGGCCCTGCCGGTCGGTGAATCATAGTCGAAGAGAGGTCTGTGTTTTGCAGCAGCTTTCGCACGTAAGCCATGAATTGCACCCGCGTGCGCGCCTGCTGCGCTCTGGCGCAGGCTGTCTCAGCGCTGCGGAGCTGCTGGCGGTGTGTCTGGGAGGCGAAGAGGACTCGCTCGAGCTGGCCGCGCAGTTGCTGGCCCGCTTCGGCACGCTCCAGGCCGTGCTGGCGGCGCCGGCGCCGGCGCT
>CAZYYJ010000168.1:0-3026 GCA_964651595.1 uncultured Pseudomonadales bacterium
GTTCACTGCTCATTCCGCGATTGGCCACGCCGGCCCGGCGCTTTTACATTCTCTTTGCGCTGGCGGCTGCGGCGCTCGGCGCCAGCCTACTGCTGCAGGCTGCAGCGGAGCCGGCTCTGCTGTTTACGGGTCTTGTGCTGCAGGGTATTGCCCGGTCCAGCCTCATGACAATTCTGGTGCTCATTCTGGTGGAACTGCCCGCGGTGGGCGAACGCCGCGCCGGCCTTGCGAGCGGAATGTTTTTTGCGGCCGCTGAGATCGGCGGCGTGCTGGGACCGGTAGGCCTGGGGCTGAGTTACGACAGCACCGGATCGTTTGTCGCCGCGTTGTATGGCCTCTCGGCGGTATCCGTGGGGCTGCTTGTGGGCTGTGTGCTGCTTGCCCGTCAGGCACGTCCTCAGCCGGCGGCGAGCTCCACAAAGGTGTCGTAGAACTGCTCTACGAAGGCGGTGCGCGCCACAATCTCCGTTTCACGGAGCGGTTCGGGGGCAACAACCAGTTTGTGCTCGTTGTCGTCTCTGCGGTAGATGATGGCAATGCAGCGGCCGGTGAACGTAGCGCACGGCGTTGACACGCCCAGCACGTAGGCGTCGATTTCTTCACCGTCCCCGGCGAGCGTGTCGGGCAGATAGCCGTAGTTGGTTTCGTAGCGGAAGCCGTGAGTCGGATGGCTCGACCCCAGGGGGCGGTCGATGACGACGGTAACCTCCGTGCCGAGAAATTTGCGGTACGCGTCCGGCGCTTCCATGGCTGCTGCGCCCGGGTCAGGGATGATCTTCTGTGATGATCAGATCTTCGTCCTGCAAACCGATCGACGCCCAGAGCTCGAGGTCTTCTTCCCGCTCGCACTTCACGACAAGAGACAGAGAGCGATCAGCACTGCTGCTGGCGTATTCGATTGCATGCACCGGGGCGGTGAGTTCCAGCGAGCTGTTGAACGGCACGCTCAGAAACATGCCCGGCCGAACATCTCCTTCCACCACCTCCCCCGGCAGCACGAACAGGTTGCTGCCTTTGACCACGTAAGGGGTCGCCACCTGAAAGAGACAGAAGGTCATGGGCTGTCAGCCGGAGCCGGGTATCTGAAGTGCCCATGAAGCTGGTACTGGAACAGCACGTCTTCTTCTTTCGGGCCCTCGCCCACGTTGTGAATGATATACGGCCGGTCGGTGGCCGGGTTCCGGCGGTGGCTGACGATACCGATGTGGGGGAGAGACCCGCCCAGGCGCCAGGAAACGACGTCTCCCGGGAGATAGCTGTCGGCGTTTCGTGTGGGTGTCATTGCGTGGCCGTTGCGCGCGAAGAAGGTCTCCAGATTCGGCACACGACGATGGTCGATGTTCGTATCGGGCCTGTTTAAACCCCAGAGCCGGGGATAGGCGTCGAAGTTGCCGCGCATGTCCTCGTGAACCAGCACCTGCAGGTCGACGCCCAGCGTGCGGTAGGCGCGCACAACGACGTCCGTGCACACGCCGATGTGGCTGGGAACGTCACCACCAGGGTATGCGATGGATCTGTAGGCGCCGTCGTACACGACTTCGGCGCTGGTTCTTGCCAGCGCGGCCTGCGCCAGTTCCAGGTTGGCGGCGCCACGCGCGGTACCGCCGCCCAGGAGCGCGCAGAAGAGCGGCGCCAGCCACCAGCGCTGGCTCATGGGCGATGGAAGTTCACGTAGAACGTCACGTTGCCTCTCGGCTCAACCTCGTGCAGCCCCGTGGGCTGCAGACTGCGGTACAGCCGGTGGGGCCGCCTTCAGCGTGCCCCGGCGTTGCTGGCCGCCGCCGCTTCGGCCCGCTTGACCGTCAGGGCGTGCCACTCTTCGATGTCGAGGCCGCCGTCGCCGTTCTTGTCAACGGCCTTGAAACCCTGCACAAGGCGCTTCTTCAGCTCTTTCGGCATTTCCCGCCAGCTGAGCTTGCCGTCGAAGTTGTCGTCGAAGACTCCCACGGTCTGCGTGGCGCGCTCCCACAGGGGATCGTGAATGGGAGACTCGGTGGTCTCATCCACGTAGGTGTAACTGAAACCGCCGTACAACATCTCGTCCCAGGACTGCAGACCCCACGGTACTTCGCGCTCGGGGTCTGGATTGCGCTTGTTGGCAGCAGAGTTGTCGTACCACGTCGTATGTACCAGTTTCGTGCCCGGCTCGAGGCGCCGCGGTTCCACGAACTCGTAGGTGCGCTGCCAGTTGAAGTCGTAGTTGGGCACGTTGAGGACCGTTTCGCGGCTGCCGTCCGGCTTGATCAGCTCGAACCTGCTGGCCACGCCCCGGTAGTGCGAGTGCGGGATCAGATCGTGCAGCATCACGGGTTTGTCGAACTGGTAGTAGGCCGTCTCAGCGTGGCGCGCTTCGTTGGGTGGGATCCGGATGGTGGGGTCCACCACTACCTGCTGACGGTAGAAGTTGCCTGGCTTCTTGTCGTGGAAGTACAGGCCAAGCTTGGAGGCGTCCACGGCGACGCGTCCTACGGGTGTGTAGTGCATTTGAAACAGGAACGACCCGCCAGGCGGCACGTACACCCCGGTGCCTTCCGGAAACTCGTGCGACTCGTTGCCCGGCGCGTAGCCGATGAGGTAGTTGTCGAAAACGCCACTGTCGCGGCGCTCTTCAGACGCGTCGGCGTCGATGGTGCCGGCCAGGATGTGGTGCACCACTTCCCGGTCGCCGGGAATGGCGGCGGCGGCGCGTATCCACACCCCTTCGTCCAGCGGGTTTTCCACCGTGGGAAACTGATAGTCGACGACCCCCGAGGCAGGTACCTCGTAGGCTGGTATGTCGATGATCATGTCCGGCTCACCGAGCTGCCATGCGACAGCTTTGACGTTGGCGGCAAGGAGAGGGTCGGGGCCGTCCCCGCGTGGCGCGCCGGCTTCCACCCAGTGCACCAGCGCCTGTGTCTGCTCGTTTGTGAGCGAGATGTCGTTCTTCCACACGCCGACATGTGGATCGGCGTGCCATGGCGGCATGCGCTTGGTGCGCACCACTTCGCGAATCATGGGCGCGAAGCCGCGAATCATGTTGTAGT
>CAZYYJ010000169.1:0-2846 GCA_964651595.1 uncultured Pseudomonadales bacterium
CATACGCCCACTACCCCCTCAAGGTAGCGTGTCTACCAATTTCACCACTTCGGCATGGATCGCAATTGTCCATAGAGCGTCACCGCCATTCAAGCCGGCCCTCAGGGCTGGCCCTCCGACGGCTCACCCAGCTGCGGCACGTCGCCGCCGGTTTCACTTGGTGCAAGCTCCGGAACGTCGCTCTGCTCGAGCGACTGCTGTGCTTCGTCCAGCACGGCGTCGAGCGCTTCATCGGCGGTGAGGCCACCGCCATCCACCGCGGGCACATCACCGCCTGCTTCCGGGGCAGGGGTTGTCTCCAGCGTGGGGATACCTATGCTGCCGGCAGCGGCGGCGCGTTCCTTGGCCACGTAAGCGAGGCCAAAGGCGATCAGAAAGAACCCGATCGCAAGCCACGCGGTCGCCTTGGTCAGAAACGATGCCGCACCCAGGCTGCCGAACATGGTGTTCGACGAACCGCTGCCGAACGACGCACCCGCGTCCGCGCCTTTACCCTGCTGCAGCAGCACCAGCACCGTCAGGGCGATGGCATCGATGACCAGCAGGGCCAGCAATACGCTCTCAATCGTCGACAAATTCATCCAGCTCTCTCAACCAGCTCGCTCAACACTCACTTCGCCGCGGCAGCAACCACGGCAGCAAACTTGACCGGGTCCAGGCCGGCACCGCCCACCAGACCCCCGTCGATGTCTTCCTTGGCAAACAGCTCCCCGGCGTTCTCCGGATTGACGCTGCCGCCGTAAATGATGCGGATCTGCTGCGCAGCACCGCTGTCCACATCGGCCACCTTGTCACGCAGAAACGCGTGCATGTCCTGGGCCTGCTCCGGGGTCGCCGTCTCGCCCGTGCCGATGGCCCACACCGGCTCGTAGGCTATGGCGCCTGCCGACAGCGAAGCGAGATCGACCCGATCCAGCACCGCTTCCAGCTGCCGTTCCACGACAGCAATTTCGTGCCCCGCTTCGCGTTCCGCGAGCGTCTCGCCAACGCAAACAATCGGCCGCAGGCCGCCGCGCATGGCCGCCGCCGCTTTGGTGGCCACCAGATCGTCGCGCTCCTGCTGATCGATGCGGCGTTCCGAGTGACCGACAATGGCCCAGCGGCCACCCACATCGCGCACCATCTCTGCCGCCAGCTCACCCGTATGGGCACCCGACGCGGCAATGCCGACGTCCTGCACACCGCAGGCAATCTGCGGCGCCGCAGCCAGCCAGCTGGCGAGATACACGGTCGGCGGAAAAATCACGACGTCGACCCGCGATGCGTCTACGGCCGGATCGAACGCAGCTGCGTACTCCGTCACGAACTGGTTGGATCCGTTCATTTTCCAGTTCGCGGCTACCAGACTCGGTCGCATAAACCGGCCCTCACCGAAGGGCGCGCAATGGTATGCGAAGCGGGCGCTCGTGTAAAACCCCGGGCCACCTCCGTGCTCAGCCCGCGCCCGGGACGCGATCCTGTGGCTGACGCAGCACCACGCTGACCGACAGAAGGCCGATCAGTGCACACAAACACGCCCAGGCCGCCAGGCTGAAGCGCCCCCCGAAATCGAAGGCCAGACTGAAGAGCAGGGGCCCCAGGGCACTCGCGCTGACGGTAAGCGCCGTGTTGAGCCCGCTGATCTCGCCCAGATGCAGGGCCCCGAACTGGCGGATGAAAAACAGATTCGACAATACACCCCACAAGCCCCCGCCCGCGCCGAAGCCCGCCACCAGCAGCCAGTAACCCCAGGTGCTGGCCAGGTTGATCAGGCCGATCGCGCCGGCGCAGAAGGCCAGCAGCATCACCACCAGCAGCGGTTTCAGGCGCATGCGGTCGGCAGCGGCGCTGGCCGTCAGGTTCACCACCGTGGAGACGATGGCCTGAGGCAGAAAATAGGCAAAGGCTTCCTCGCGACCGCGCCCTGCCTCGCCGAAGATTGCAACCACATGGAAGGTGACCGCAGTGCCGAACAGCGCATGCATGCTGAGCGCGCTGGCGTACAACCAGAACACGGGGTCGCGCCGGGCTTCGGCGAGCGTGCGATCGGGCAGCGTTGATGCCAGAGCCGCCGCGCCCCTGCCCGGGCCCCCACCGTCGGCTTCCAGTCCGCACTGGCTCGGATGGTCGCGAATGGCAACCAGCGCAACCAGACCATAACCCGCCACCAGCGCCGCAAGAATCCACAGCGCCGCGCGCCAGCCGTGATCGTCGATCAGCCACGCCAGCAGCAAGGGCGCAAGGGAGAAACCCAGCGACACGAAGACCCCGCGCACACCCGAAACCAGTCCGCGGCGCCGTTCGAACCACACCAGCAGCACGTTGCGGCTGGCGCTCGTGAGCACCCCCTGACCGGCAAAGCGTACGCCGAAGTAACCGATGAACAGCAGAACAAAGACGATCCAGTCGGCCATCACGGGCAGCCAGTGGCTCAACCGCACTGCGATGCCATCTGCCATGGACAGAAACACCAGCATGACGGCAAGACCCAGCGGGGCAATCACGAGCATCACGCGCGCCCCGTAACGGTCGTACCAGCGACCCGCGCGCGTCAGCAGCAGGGCGCTGGCAAGCGTGCCGAAGAGATACGCCGTGGACAGCTCGGTCCGGCTGAGACCATAGGCCCTGATGAACTCATCCGCAAAGACGGCCATGCCCATGGTCTGGCCGGGCACGCTGAGTAGAAAGCCGAGCGTGGACAGGACCGCGATGGCCCAGCCATAGAAGAACGGGGACCGCCCGGCGCGGAACGGCCAGTCGCGATGCAGCGGGCCGGGCAGGGCTCTGCGTTGCTGGTCAGCCAGAAGTGCGCTCAGCCCTGTCCCTCGGCAACGAGCGCAAGCTCGTTGGCCACCACGCGCACCTCG
>CAZYYJ010000170.1:0-2790 GCA_964651595.1 uncultured Pseudomonadales bacterium
TGGACCGGCTGGCGCTCGAGGCGGATCTGCGCACGCGGGGGCTTGCACCGTTCACCGACGCCAGCACGGTGCGTCGCTATGTCGCCCGGCGCCTGGGACAGCGGGATCGGGAGGTATTCGCGTGCCTGTTTCTGGACACGCGGCACCGCCTGTTGCGCTTCGAGCCGCTGTTTTTCGGTTCCGTCGATCGTGCCCACGTGCATCCGCGCATTGTGCTGAAGCGGGCGATCGAGCTGAACGCGACAGCAGTGATTCTTGCCCACAACCATCCCTCCGGCGTGGCGGAGCCCAGTCAGGCCGATGTCGTTCTGACCCGGGATCTGGCGGAGCTGCTGGAGCGGGTTGAGGTGCGTGTGCTGGATCACATCATCGTGGCCAGGGGCGCCACGCTTTCCATGGCCGCGCGCGGACTGGTGCCTGGCTGAGCAGCCAGGTGACAAGACCTTGTCTGAGCCGGGTCGCTCTGGTATAAACGCGCCCTCATTTTTCGGGGCCAATGACATGTCTCAGGTTTGCCAGGTGACTGGGAAGCGCCCGATGGTTGGCAACAACGTCAGCCACGCGCAGAACAAAACCCGCCGCCGCTTTCTGCCGAACCTCCACTACCATCGTTTCTGGGTGGAGAGCGAGAAGCGCTATGTGAAGCTGCGCGTATCCTCAAAGGGCATGCGGCTGATAGACAAGAAAGGTATCGACGCCGTGCTCGCAGACCTGCGCGCGGCCGGCCAGAAGGTCTGACACCGACCTCTAGACAGGAGCAGAACAGATGCGCGACAAAATCAAGCTGGTCTCCAGCGCGGGCACCGGTCACTACTACACCACCGACAAGAACAAGCGCACGACGCCGGACAAGCTGGAAATGAAAAAATACGATCCAGTGGTTCGCAAGCACGTCGTCTACACCGAAGCCAAGATCAAGTAACACCTGCCCCGGGCCGCGGCCGCGGCCCGTCCTGGCTTTGCCCGAACTCCCCGAAGTCGAAACCACCCGTCGCGGCATAGAGCCGTGGGTGACCGGTCGTCGTCTGACCGGCACTGTGGTGCGCAACGCCGCGCTGCGCTGGCCGGTGGAACTGCCGCCGGCGCTCGTCGGCACTACCGTCGAACGCATAGACCGCCGCGGCAAATACCTGCTGCTGCGGTTTGCTGCCGGGACCCTGATCGTGCACCTGGGTATGTCCGGCAGCCTGCGCGTGCTGGAACCGGGGGCCGAGGTGCTCACGCACGACCACGTCGACCTGGAATTCGACCGCCGGGTGGTGCGGCTCAATGACCCGCGACGCTTCGGCTGCGTGCTGTTTCACCCGGGCGAGGACGCCGGGCGGCACTGGCTGCTGGAGCATCTCGGGCTGGAACCGCTGAGCAACGAGTTTCACGGTACCTACCTGTTCGAGGCTACCCGCAACCGAAAAGTTGCGATAAAAAACCTCATCATGGACAGCAAAATTGTCGTTGGCGTGGGCAATATCTACGCGTCGGAGGCATTGTTTCTTGCGGGGATCCGGCCCGGTGTGGCGGCACGGCGGGTGACGCGCAGCGCCTGCGACGATCTTGCCGGGGCGATCAGAAAGGTGTTGAGCGACGCCATCCGCCAGGGGGGTACCACGCTGCGGGATTTTGTCGGCGCTGACGGCAAACCCGGCTACTTCCGCCAGCGCCTCAACGTGTACGGTCGCGAGGGTGAACCGTGCCGTGTCTGCGAACAGCCGGTACGCCATCGGGTCATCGGTCAGCGCAGTTCCTTCTACTGTTCAAAGTGCCAAACCGGACAAGGTTTTTCACCGGTGATCTGTTAACGTGCTTGGCGCCAAACGATGTGGTTTAGAGGAAATGGACGTGACCAACTCCAGCCGTTACGGGATTCGCAGATTAGGTAAGAAAGCTAAGAGAGCAATGTCTGCCGCGCTCATAGCAGCCATGGCCGCTGGTGCCATGCCGGCTTATGCTGACCCTGACGACAAGCCGGCGCCCACGGAAATGATCGCCGACGTTGCCATCGCACGTCCCTTCGGTGCCGCCATGACAGTGCTTGGCACTGCCGCGTTTGTGGTTAGTCTGCCGTTCAGCGCGCTGGGTGGAAACATCGACGAAGCCGCGGAGCAGCTCGTGATCGGGCCGGCCAAAGCGACCTTCGTCCGTTGCCTCGGTTGTCGCACGCTCAACAACAACCACAACAACGGCAAATAAGCCTGCCTGTTCCGGCGTTGCTAGCCTTTTCAGGCTTTCTGCAACGCCTGCGCCACCGCCGGATGTACAAAGCGTGAGATGTCGCCGCCGAGCGACGCAATCTCACGTACCAGCGTGGATGAAATGAACGAGCAGTCCGGGGACGTGGGTAGAAACACGTATTCGATCTCTGGATCGAGCGACCGGTTCATCTCCGCCATCTGAAACTCGTAGTCGAAGTCGGTCACCGTGCGCAGCCCGCGCAGGATGAAGCGCGTGCCTTTGCTGCGTACGTAGTCCACGAGGAGGTTGTTGAAGCCGTCGACCGATACCCGGTCGCCGTGTACGGCCAGCACCTCCTGGCAGAGATCGATGCGGTCGGCCAGGTCGACCTTGGGATTCTTCTGCGCCGACGTGCCGATTGCCAGGATCACGTGATCGAACAGACTCAGCGCGCGCTCAACCAGATCCGTATGGCCGTTGGTGATCGGGTTGAACGAACCCGGATAGACAACCGCCTTCATGTTTTTCCCCCCCCGTCTCGGCTGCGGGCTCGAGCCCGCGTGTGCTCCCGCTGCGCCCAAGCCCCGCGGGAGCCGGGATGTTAGCGACGCCCTTCCGGAG
>CAZYYJ010000171.1:0-2630 GCA_964651595.1 uncultured Pseudomonadales bacterium
ACCAAGCGGCCCCCTACGGCAGCGCCAGAGCCGCCTGACGACCCCCCAGGTACGCGGCGGTGTGACCATGGATTGGCGACGGCACCGAAGTAGCTGTTCTCGTTGGACGAGCCCATGGCGAACTCGTCCATGTTGGTTTTGCCCAGCGTCACCGCGCCGGCCGCGTTCAGCCGGGCCACGACGGTGGCGTCGTAGGGGGCGACGAAATTTTCCAGCATGCGCGACCCGCAGCTCGTACGCAGGCCCTCGGTGCAGAAAATGTCCTTGTGCGCGAGGGGAATCCCGGTGAGCGCGGTGGCGCGCCCTGCAGCCCTGGCGGCGTCTGCCTGACGCGCCTGCGCAAGGGTGCGCTGCTCGTCCACGGTGATGAAACCGTTCAGCGCGCCTGCGCGCGCCTGTATGGCGGCGAGATAGGCCTGAGCCAGCTCTTCGGCGCTGTAGGTGCCCGCGCGCAGTCCCTCGCGCAGCTCGCTCACGGAAGCAAAGGTATCCATGGTGCGTTACTCGACCACGCGCGGCACGAGGTAGTAGCCGCTGTCCGCGGCCGGGGCGCCGGCCTGAAACACCTCGCGGTCCACCGTTTCTGTCACCGCGTCGCTGCGCAGGCGCTGCGTGGCGTCCAGCGGGTTCGCCATGGGCGCCACACCCTCGGTGTCCATGGCCTGCATGGTGTCGATCATGCGGATGATGTTGGCGAGATCGGTGCGCGCGAGGGCTTCGGCGTCGGCATCGAGGCGCAGCCGTGCCAGCCGCGCGAGATGTACCACGTCGATGGTCGTGTCGGTGTCTCTGGGGTCCTGCGACATGCGGCGTTTGCGGTGGTTACCCGGGGCGGCGAACGATAGTGCACGCTCCATCATATTTCCAGGCTGAACGCCTCTTTCGGGCGTGTGGAGCCGTGCTTTTAGTCCGGCTTGCCACTATGATTAGAGTTTCTGATCCGGCTATGCCACAGATGTTCAAAAATATCCGCGGGTTGTTCTCCCGCGATCTCTCCATAGACCTCGGCACCGCCAACACTCTCATCTACGTTCGTGACTCCGGCATTGTCCTGAACGAACCGTCCGTGGTCGCCATACGGCACAACGGCAACCAGAAGAGCGTGGCGGCCGTGGGCCTCGACGCCAAGCGCATGCTGGGACGAACGCCCGGCAACATCACGGCAATACGCCCGCTGAAAGACGGTGTCATAGCCGACTTCCTGGTCACGGAGAAAATGCTCAAGTACTTCATCAGCAAAGTGCACGAGAACTCCTTCATCCGCCCCAGCCCCCGCGTGCTGGTGTGTGTGCCCTGCAAGTCCACGGAGGTGGAGCGTCGTGCCATTCGTGAAAGCGCGCTGTCGGCCGGGGCCCGGGACGTGCGGCTGGTGGAGGAGCCCATGGCGGCGGCCATCGGCGCCGGTCTGCCGGTGCAGGAGGCGGTGGGCACCATGGTGGTGGACATTGGCGGTGGCACTACAGAGATCGCCATCATCTCGCTGAACGGCGTGGTGCTGTCAGATACTGTGCGGGTGGGAGGCGATCGCTTCGACGAGGCCATTGTCGCCTACGTGCGCCGTACTCAGGGCAGCCTCATCGGTGAAGCAACGGCTGAGCGTATCAAGCAGGAAATCGGCGCCGCCTATCCGCAGAAAGATCTGCGCGAGATAGACGTGCGCGGGCGTAATCTCGCCGAAGGCGTGCCGCGGTCTGTCGCGCTGAACAGCAATGAGATTCTCGAGGCGCTGCAGGAGCCGCTGTCGATGATCGTGCAGGCGGTGAAGAGCGCGCTGGAGCAATGTCCCCCGGAGCTGGCGTCGGACATAGCCGAGACGGGCATGGTGCTCACCGGCGGCGGCGCCCTGCTGCGCGACCTCGATGTGCTGCTGGCGGAAGAAACCGGCTTGCCCGTGATCATCGCCGAAGACCCGCTCACCTGCGTGGCGCGTGGCGGTGGCAAGGCGCTCGAGCTCATGGACGCTGCCGGTAACGCCGACCTGCTCTCCACGGCCTGACCCGAACTCCGCGGAGCCGATAGATCAAGGCACTGTTCGTCAGAGAAAGCGGTGCCGGCTATCTGCTGGCGGGCCTGGCGCTTCTCTCCATGGTGCTGATTGCGCTGGAAAGCTCCACGCGCCTCCTTGCACCGGTACGTGGACAGCTCGAAGGGTTGATCAGCCCGGTTTATCTCATCACCCAGGCGCCGTATCAGGCGACGCGTCAACTCGACGAGGTGGTCAGCACGCACACGGATCTGCGGGAGCGCAATCGTCAATTGCGCCGACAGTTGCTGGAGCTTGCACAGATCTCCCAGCAGTTTGTGGCGCTGAAGGCGGAAAACGACCGGCTGCGCGAGCTTCTCGGTTCGCAGGCACGGCTGCCTTACGACGTGCTGATCGCCGAGATCATCGGCGTGATCCCTGCGCCTGACACGCACCAGATCATCATCGACAAAGGCAGCGATGCGGGCCTGGAGGTGGGTCAGCCCATTCTCGACTCGGAAGGCGTGTTCGGCCAGGTTGTCTCGGTGGCGCCGTTTTCGAGCCGTGTTCTGTTGATCACGGACAAAGATCACGCCGTGCCGGTGCAGCTCAACCGCAACGGCGTGCGCAGCATCGCCGGCGGTACCGGTACCCGCGATGCGTTGCT
>CAZYYJ010000172.1:0-2333 GCA_964651595.1 uncultured Pseudomonadales bacterium
CAAAACCGTGCCGGGCCGCGGCCTCGTGGTGCTGTTCGACCAGCAGTCGGTGGACGCCGCCGCCGCCATCTGCGCTTCCACGCTGCTGCAGCGGCTGCTGCGCGAGTTCGAGACCGACGGGATGTTCCGTTGTTATCTCTGTGAGGTGGAAGCGCCCGGCTCCCCGGCCGACATGCCGAGCCTCGCCATCGAAGACATCCAGGGCCTGGACCTGGAAGACAGCCTGACGCTGGCGGCGTTGACACGGGAAGACGCCACGCTGATCAGCAGCGCCGTGTACGGGCAGCTCAGCGGGGACGAGCAGTCCTGGGCAACCCCCCACGCGCATCCGCTGCTGAAACAGCGCGGGGAAGGCGAAACGCCGGAACTCTTTTATCTGGTGGAGGCACTCCCGGACCAGCAGGATGCGCTGATCGACAGCCAGTGCCTGCTGATTCTCGGCTTCAATCAGTAACCGCTATTCCGCGCTGAGACGATCCACCTTCTGAAAGCCCCGCGGCAGCTTGCGGCCGCGCCGCGCCCGCTCGCCGATGTAGTTCTCGAGATCTTTCTGCTTCATGCGCAGGTGACGCTGCCCGGCATGCACCAGCAACGCCTGCGCCTCGTCCAGCACGATGGCCGCAATCATGCGTTCCTCGCCCGCCTTGAACGCGGCCGTAGGCACGTTGATGAGTTTGTTGCCCTTGCCTCTGGAAAGCTCCGGCAGCTCTTTCAGCGGGAACACCAGCAGACGGCCCTGGTCCGTGACCGAGGCCACCCAGGCAGCACTGTCGGTGACCGGACAGGGTGCCAGCGCCGAGCCCCCGGCAGGCACCGTCAGCACCGCCTTGCCCGCCCGGTTCTTCGTGACCATGTCTTCCAGCCGACCGACAAACCCGAAGCCCGCATCGGACGCCATAAGCACCCTGGTGGCCGGCGGCCCGAGCAGCACACCCACGAAGCGGGCGCCGTCCGGCGGTTTGAAACGGCCGGTGAGCGGCTCACCCTGGCTGCGGGCCGACGGCAGCGTATGGGGCGCTGCGTTGTAGCCACGACCGTGGGAGTCCAGAAAAATCAGTGTCTCGTTGCTGCGCCCGCGCCCGGCCTGCAGGAAGCCGTCGCCCGTGCGGTAGCTGAGCTCAGCCGGATCCAGCTCATGGCCCTTGGCTGAACGCACCCAGCCTTTCGTGGACAGCACCACGGTAACGGGCTCGTTGCTGAGCAGGTCCTCTTCCGCATACGCCTGCGACTCGGGTGCCGCGCCCAGCGGCGAACGACGCGCATCGCCGTGCTCCTCGGCCATGGCCAGCAGCTCTTTCTTGATGAGCGTTTTCAGGCGGGCCTTGGAGCCCAGAATCTTCTCGAGCTCTGCCTTCTCGGCTTCCAGCTCGTCCTGCTCACCTTTGAGCTTCATCTCCTCCAGCCTGGCGAGCTGCCGCAGACGCAGATCCAGGATGGCGTTGGCCTGCACCTCTGACAGCGCGTAGCGCTTCATGAGCTCGTCGCGGGGATGCTCCTCTTCGCGGATGATGCGGATGACCTCGTCGATGTTGAGGTACGCAATGAGCAGGCCTTCCAGGATGTGCAGGCGGTCGTTGATCTTGTCGAGGCGGAACTGCAGGCGCCGGGTGACCACGTCCTGGCGGTAAACCAGCCATTCCCTGACGATGGTGCGCAGGTCTTTCACCTGCGGGCGGGCGTCCAGGCCAATCATGTTGAGATTGACGCGGTAGCTGCGCTCGAGATCGGTGGTCGCAAAGAGATGGCTCATGAGCCGCTCCACATCCACCCGGTTCGAGCGGGGCACCAGCACGAGGCGGGTGGGATTCTCGTGGTCCGACTCGTCACGCAGATCCACGAGCATGGGCAGTTTCTTCGCGTGCATCTGCTGCGCGATCTGCTCCAGCACCTTGGCCGGGGAAGTCTGGTGGGGCAGGGCGGTCACCACAATTTCCCCGTCTTCCCGGTCGTACACGGCCCGCGCCTTGATGCTGCCGCGGCCGGTTTCGTACACCTCCCGGAGCTCCTCCGGCGGCGTGATGATGAGCGCCTCCGTGGGAAAGTCGGGCCCCTTCACGTGCGTCATGAGATCGGCCACGGTGGCCTTGGGGCTGTCCAGCAGGTGAATGCAGGCCGACACCACCTCGTTGAGATTGTGCGGCGGGATGTCGGTGGCCATGCCCACCGCAATGCCGGTGCTGCCGTTCAACAGCACAAACGGCAGCTGCGCAGGCAGCAGCTTCGGCTCGTCCGTGGTGCCGTCGAAGTTCGGCACGTAGTCGACGGTGCCCTGCCGCGCTTCCGCGAGCAGCAGCGCAGCGATGCCCGACAGGCGCGACTCGGTGTAGCGCATG
>CAZYYJ010000173.1:0-2280 GCA_964651595.1 uncultured Pseudomonadales bacterium
CAACGGGCAGAAAGACGAGGGTAAGCGGGCGCATCAGGTTGCCGACGCGGACGACCTGTTCCAGATCACCCACAAGCGCATTTATACGGCCTATGAGGAGGTGTGTGAGCAGGGTGGCCTCATCGACTTCGCGGAGCTGCTGCTGCGCAGTCACGAGCTGTGGTTGAACAATCCGACGTTGCTGGATCACTACCAGACCCGCTTCCGCGATCTGCTGGTGGACGAGTTTCAGGACACCAACACCATTCAATACGCCTGGCTGCGCGTGCTGGCCGGCCGTGCGGGCCGGGTCATGGCCGTGGGGGACGACGACCAGTCCATCTATGGCTGGCGCGGCGCCAAGATCGAGAACATCCATCAGTTCACGACGGATTTCGGCGATGTCGGCACGATTCGTCTGGAGCAGAACTATCGCTCCACGCAGACCATTCTCGATGCGGCCAACGGGCTCATTCAGCGCAACCAGGACCGCCTGGGCAAACACCTCTGGAGCGACGGTCCCCGTGGCGAGCCCATCCGCGTGTACGCGGGCTACAACGATCTGGACGAGGCGCGCTTCATCGTGGAGCGCACGCAGCAGTGGCTCGACGAGGGCGGCAGCCCCGGCGAGGTGGCTGTGCTGTACCGCTCGAATGCTCAGTCCCGGGTCATCGAAGAGGCCATGCTGCGGGCCAACATCCCCTACCAGATTTATGGCGGCCAGCGCTTCTTCGAACGCGCCGAGATCAAGAATGCGCTGGGTTACATGCGTCTCATGGAAGACCGTCACGCCGACACGGCCTTCGAGCGTGTGGTGAACACGCCGCCGCGAGGCATCGGCGACAAGACCGTAGAAAGCCTGCGTGAGCTGGCGCGCATGCGCGAGATCTCGCTGTGGCAGGCCTGCAAGGAAGGGCTGGCCGAAGGTTTGTTGAGCGGCCGGGCGCGCACCACGGTGGCCGCGTTCGTTGCGCTCATCGACGATCTCGCCGCGGCTGTCGAAGACCTGCCGCTGCACGAGCTGACCGATCACGTGATCGATGCCAGTGGCCTCATGACCTACCATTCCGCCGAGCGCGGTGAGCGGGGCCTGGCGCGCAAGGAGAACCTCGAGGAGCTGGTCTCGGCCTGCCGCCAGTTTGCCGGTGAGCTCGTCTTCCCGCTGGAGGACAGCGACAACGCGGAAGTATCGGTGCTGCAGGAGTTTCTCGATCAGGTGGCGCTCGACGCCGGTGACCGCCAGGCGGCCCAGGGCCCCAGCGTGCAGATGATGACCTTGCACTCCGCCAAGGGCCTCGAATTTCCGCTGGTGTTTCTGGGCGGTCTCGAAGAAGGTCTGTTCCCCCACCGCATGAGCGCCGAGGAACCGGGCCGCATGGAGGAAGAACGGCGACTGGCGTACGTCGGCATCACGCGCGCCATGCGCGAGCTGTATCTCACCTATGCGGAAACACGCCGGCTGCATGGTCAGGACAGCTACAACCGGCCCAGCCGCTTCCTGCTGGAGATTCCCCAGGACCTGGTGACCGAGGTGCGCATGAACGGGGCCGTGGAACGGCCCTACGGCGGCAAAGCGAGCGGTGGCGGCCTTTTCGACGGCGAGGTGAACGACGCCGGCTTCCGCATCGGTCAGGGTGTGGCTCACGGCAAGTACGGTGAGGGCGTGATCCTGCAGATGGAAGGCAGCGGCGAGCGCGCAAAAGTGGAAGTGAACTTCCCCGGCGTGGGCGCCAAATGGCTCATGATCGGTTACGCCAATCTCCAACCACTGGAATGAACGGATGAGAAAGATGACAGGCACACGCCAACTGGTTGCACAACGTCTGGTTGCGGTGGCGCTGGTGTGCGTCGGCCTGGCCGGCTGCGGGCCGCAGGGCAGCGGGGAGGCGGGAGCGGCAGCGCCGGCCGCCAGCCAGCAGGTGTTCAAGTGGAAGTTGATCACCACCTGGCCGAAAAACCTGCCGGGGCTGGGCACGGCGCCGGAGAAGCTCGCCGACAAGCTGCGGGTCATGAGCAACGGGCGCCTCGACATCAAGGTGTACGGGGCGGGTGAGCTGGTGGGCGCCTTCGAGGTGTTCGACGCTGTGGCTCAGGGCACGGCGGAGATGGGTCACGGCGCAGCTTACTACTGGCGCGGCAAGATGCCTGTGGCCGCCATGTTCGCCACCGTGCCTTTCGGCATGACGGCTCAGGAGATGAACGGCTGGCTCGCTTACGGTGGCGGCATGGCGCTGTGGCGTGAGCTTTATGCGCCTTTCGGGGTTGTGCCGCTGGCCTGCGGTAACAGCGGCGTGCAGATGG
>CAZYYJ010000174.1:0-2189 GCA_964651595.1 uncultured Pseudomonadales bacterium
CAGTGCTCAGCCCCGATCCATGCACGAATACTATCGGTGCGGGGGGCGGCGCTGCCTCGCAGGCGACCGGGGATGTCGCGCTGCTGTTGCAGGCGCCAGCCACCAGCGCGGCCGTCATGAGGGTCAGCAGGGCGGAGATCGGCGTGCTCGAAAATTTCTGCAGTCGTTGGCAATCAGGTGGCACGGCAGAGGCCTCGCAGGGAGGGCGGGGGACGGTGTGAGACGGATCGCAGAAATGGCCAGGCGGCCCGTGTAACTTAATCCGGCCAGCCCTGTGACTACGCAAGGTCAAGCGCCCGGAGTTTGTTATATTGCTCGCGCGAAACAATAACAAATGTGCGCGATCCGCGGTAATTTCGTCCCCGGTCCAATGCGCACGCAGAGACCACGAATGAACTCGCAAAATCCCTCAGCCCGAACGTCCCTGCCGGCGCTGGCCGCCGTAGTCCTCGCTGCGATTGTGGTCCGCGTGATCTTTTATCACGGGTTTTACCCTGGCGATCAGTATTCGTATGCACTCGACGCCTGGCGCATGGCGAACGGCGAGCTCGGAATCCCGGATTACGTTGCGTCGCTGCGCTGGGGACTGATTCTGCCGACCAGTGTGATTTACAGCGTGTTCGGAGTCACTGAAGTGACGTCCACGATGTGGCCGATGTTGACGTCCCTCGGGAGTGTAGTGCTGGCGTATTTTCTCGGCACGAAGCTGGGTGGTCATCGAGCCGGGGTGTTCGCAGCAGTCGTGTTTGCGATGTTTCCGCTCGACGTCAAGTACGCGACGCAGCTGATGGCCGATTCTCCGATGGGGTTTTATTTGTTGCTCAGCATCACGGCGCTGGTGTACGCAGGCGACGCGAGCGGCAGGCAGAAGCTTGCGTGGTACCTCCTGAGCGGGGCCGCCGTCGGCCTCGCATACGGGGCCAAGACGGTTGGCCTCTTCGTGTTGCCGTTCTTCGCGGTCTATTTCGTCACGCTGGGGCGCGACGATTTCTACTACGGCTTCGTCGTCGCCGCCGGTGTGCTGGCGGTGATGGCCGTCGAGTTCCTCATTTTCCTGGTTGGCAACGGCAATCCTCTGCATCGCATACAGACGACCATGGAGGCCCGCGTTGTGTATGGCGCAGGCGAGGACCCGACGCTGGTCATGCTCGATCAACCCATCGGACAGTACCTCATATGGCTGTTTGCCGACGTGCATTTCGTCGGCCTGTTCTTCGTCGTTCTCCTGGTGCTCGCCGTCATGGCCGGGCTCCGCCGCGACCTGCGATTCGGGCGGTCCGAGAGGTCGATGCTGCTTTGGACATTCGTCATCTTTCTTGTGCTGACGTTCTATCCGCTCACGACGGATCCCTACATTCCGGTGTTCAAGAACTCGAGCTATATGCTGATGTTCGTGCCACCGCTACTCGTGCTCCTCGGCGTCCTGCTGGCACGCCTGTCGTACCGTTGGTCGATCGGTCTCCTGGTGATGCTCGCCGTGACGAGCGTGCCGGTTATCTACCTCGGGCTTGAAAGCCACCGATCCCACGTCGACAACACACGCATCGCCTACGAGTTCTATGATGCGCACCGGGATGCCGCGTTGTACGCGCCGCTGTACACCGTCAAGTCGATTCACTACTACGAACGGTTTGAAGTCGGCGACTATCACAACATTAGTCGAGTCGACTGGGTACATACCGATGACCATCCGGAATACAGGGCGATAGGCGAGGGCTATGTCGTCGCGGACCAATACTTCCTCGATTTCTACAGTCACGAAGTTCCGGATGCCGTCCGCAACCCTCCGGACGAGTGGGAGCGGGTTCTGACCTACCAGCGCACGACACCGGTGCGCGACGCGGCAATCGGCGTGTTCCGGGCACTGCCTCTGCCGGACAGCCTGCTGGATCGTATCGTGAACCGACTCACGAGCTGGAGCCACTCCAAGCCCATGATGATCTACCGGGTGCCGGCTGGGGCAGCGAGTGGTGCCGGTCTTTCAGCCGGCGAGGCAGCACCCGACGACCCTGACGCCGAGTGAACCGGTCGGCCTGGACCGCCGGGGGCAGGGGCGGGCAAGTGCCTCATTGGGCGGAAGAAAAAGATTCGATCCCAAATTCTTGACAGCCCGTACCGAGGTCCGTACATTTCACGCCTCCGTGGGGCTATAGCTCAGCTGGGAGAGCGCTTGCATGGCATGCAAGAGG
>CAZYYJ010000175.1:0-2165 GCA_964651595.1 uncultured Pseudomonadales bacterium
CTTCGAGGTGCGCGATGTGCACCCGACCCACTACGGTCGGGTCTGCCCCATCGAAACGCCGGAAGGCCCGAACATCGGTCTCATCAACAGCCTCGCCACCTATGCGCGTACCAACAACTACGGCTTCCTCGAGTCGCCGTATCGCCGGGTTGTCGACGGTAAGGTCTCCGCAGACATCGAGTACCTGTCGGCCATCGACGAAGCCAACTACGTCATTGCTCAGGCGAGCGCACCGGTAGGCGCAAACGGCGCCTTCGAAACCGACCTGGTGGACGTGCGCCATCAGAACGAGTTCACCAAGACGGCACCGGAAAACGTCGATTTCATGGACGTTTCGCCGAAGCAGGTGGTGTCCGTGGCGGCATCGCTGATTCCGTTCCTCGAGCATGACGACGCCAACCGGGCGCTCATGGGCTCGAACATGCAGCGCCAGGCAGTGCCCACGTGCGGACAAGCCCCTGGTGGGCACCGGCATGGAGCGTGCTGTGGCGCGCGACTCGGGTGTCTGCGTCATTGCCAATCGCGGTGGGGTTGTCGACATCGTCGACGCAGCCCGTATCGTCGTGCGCGTGGCCGACGAAGAAACGCAGGCTGGCGAAGCCGGGGTGGATATCTACAACCTGACGAAATTCACCCGTTCGAACCAGAACACCTGCATCAACCAGCGAAGCCTGGCGATGTCATCGCCAAGGGTGACACGCTGGCAGACGGCCCGTCCGTGGACATGGGCGAGCTGGCTCTGGGCCAGAACATGCGCATCGCGTTCATGCCCTGGAACGGCTACAACTTCGAAGACTCCATTCTCGTCTCCGAGCGGGTGGTGCAGGAAGACCGCTTCACGTCCATCCACATCCAGGAGCTCACCTGTATCGCCCGCGACACCAGGCTGGGCCCGGAAGAGATCACCTGCGACATTCCCAACGTGGGTGAAGGGGCGCTGTCGAAGCTGGACGAGTCCGGCATCGTCTACATCGGCGCTGAGGTCGAAGCCGGCGACATCCTCGTGGGCAAGGTGACGCCGAAAGGCGAAACGCAGCTCACGCCGGAAGAAAAGCTGCTGCGGGCAATCTTCGGTGAGAAGGCGTCCGACGTGAAGGACACTTCCCAGCGAGTGCCCACCAGCGTGAAAGGCACCGTCATCGACGTGCAGGTCTTCACGCGCGACGGTGTGGAGAAAGACCAGCGGGCGAAAGACATCGAGCGGGCGCAGCTCGCCCAGATCCGCAAGGACCTGGACGACGAGTACCGCATCGTGGAGACGGCGACCTATGAGCGTCTGCAACGCGCCATCGACGGGCAGAAGGCCGCCAGTGCGCCGGGACAGAGCAAAGGTCTGACCATCAACGCCGAGTACCTGGAAAGCCTGGCGCTCGACGACTGGTTCAAGATCCGCATGCAGGACGACAGCCTCAACGCGTTCCTGGAAAGCGCCGAAGCGCAGCTGAAAGAGCGTAAAGAGAAGCTGGACGCCATTTACGCGGACAAGCGTGCCAAGCTCGAGAGCGGCGACGACCTCGCTCCCGGTGTGCTCAAGATCGTGAAGGTTTACCTCGCCATCAAGCGCCGCATACAGCCGGGCGACAAGATGGCCGGCCGTCACGGCAACAAGGGTGTGATCTCGGTGATCATGCCCGTGGAAGACATGCCGTTCGACGAGAACGGCGAGCCCGTGGACATTGTGCTCAACCCCCTCGGCGTGCCCTCGCGCATGAACGTGGGTCAGGTGCTGGAAACGCACCTCGGGTGGGCTGCCCGGGGTGTTGGCGACCGCATCAACGCCATGCTGGAAGAGCAGCGCAAGGCGGCCGAGCTGCGCGATTTCCTGGAGCAGGTGTACAACCAGATCGGCGATTCCAACGTCAATCTCAAGTCGCTGACCGACAAGGAAGTGATGGAGATGGCCGGCAACCTCCGCGGTGGCGTGCCCATGGCCACGCCGGCGTTCGACGGCGCCACGGAAGAGGAGATCAAAGGTCTGCTGGAGCTGGCGGGACTGCCCACCAGCGGTCAGACCACGCTCTTCGACGGTCGTACGGGCGATGCCTTCGACCGGCCGGTCACTGTTGGCTACATGTACATGCTGAAGCTCAACCACCTCGTCGACGACAATATGCACGCGCGGTCGACCTGCTCCTACAGCCCGGGGACGCAGCAGCCTCTAGGCG
>CAZYYJ010000176.1:0-2098 GCA_964651595.1 uncultured Pseudomonadales bacterium
AGAGTGAGGCTTTCGCCGGAGGGCAGCACATAGGTGAATTCAAGCTCGCAGGCTTCGCCATTGATCGCCTGTGTCACCAGCGTCTGGTCGGCAAATCGCACCTCGATGGAACCGGTCAGGGCCGCAATAGACGGGTCTGCGCCGTCGATACGCCCGTCCGAGCGGATGGTCTCAATCCGGTCGAGGTTGTTGGCATAGGTGATGTCGGCTGAAACCACGTTGCCGAGCGCCGATCCGTTGCGCGTGATGGCGCCGTTGAAATGGCCAAAGCGGCGCAATTCAAGAGCAGCTGGCGTCCCGGCGCTGGTCGTCGTGCCCACGGTCTCGCCCTGCGCCACCAGCCGCGCCGTCGCGGTCAGCAGCCCTGAACGCTGCATCTGCCAATTGATCTGGTCGAGCACGCAGCCGGAATACATCGCATAGCGTGGCACCTCGGGCATGCCGGTCTCGATGGACATGCTGGGCAGCGTCCAGGACCCAGACTGAAACTCGTGCGTCCAGGGGCCGGTGCCGGTCGTGGTTGGGTCACCAAAGGCTGCCTTCAGCCAGAACCCGAAAGCTTCCGCATCGAGCGGCACCACGACGTCGCCATCGGCCGTCACTGCATCCTTGATCGGTGCCAGCGGATCACGGCCGTAGCCCAGAAGTTCCGAATTCAGCAGCGGCTGCTCCGCCCCCAGCGAGGTGCTGGCGAAGGGCATCTTCGTGAAGCCGCCCACGGGGGGCGTTCCATAGGTTGTTTCGAACGCAAGCGCCATCTGCGCCCGCGCCCCTTGGGCTCGTGCCATTGTGTTCTCCTCGGGTTGTCTGGATCAGGCCAGTTGGTCTGCCGTGGAATAGTGCAGGACAACCGGGATTACGGCGGCCTTCAGGCTCGCCGCACCCTCGACCGGCAGATCGACCGGTCGCGGTGCTTCCGCCTCGACCCAGTCGCAGAGGCCGCCCAGCGTCCGGTCGGCCGCAATTGCTGCCCCAATACTAGCGGTCAGCGTATCGAAGGCTGCGTCACGGTCGACGCCCTGTACGACCGCTTCGATCTCGGCCCGGTGCTGGTAATGGTAGCGCAGTGGCGACAGCGTCACCTCGGGCTCGCCAGGTTCGCCATCGCGCAGGATCAGCAGGCCAGCAGCTGGCACGCGCTCGGGCAGCACCTCGCCGCGAAGAAGCTGAAGAGTACTCGATTGCAGCGCCCACGCTACCGCTTGCAATATCGTTTCGCGTTTCGTGGTCATTTCATTATCGTGAGCTGGAGTTTCGAAAAAGAGACGTAGGAGGAGATCAGAATTGTATGTGGCGTATTTCGACGAAGTGAAAGCAATGCCACAGCATGGCCGGACTCACTACCTCGTTGGGGGGTTGGCTGTCCCCATGGAGAAAATTGGCACCCTTGAGCACGCAGTTACCGCGCTGTCTGAGGAGGTATTTGGAACTACCGAACTGACCGTCGATTCCGAATTTCACGCCAGCTATTGCTACTTCGGAAAAGGGAACTTCAAGGGACGTCCTCCGCAGGAGAGGATTGAGGTCATTGCTCGCTTGGCGCGGTTCATAAGTGAAGCCGATGATGTAAAGCGTGTTTATTCAGCTATTAAACAGCCGAAGCTCTACAATGAAGATCAAGCGGCCGAATTTGCGTTCGCACACTTTGTAGAGCGCATGGAGCTTGCGATACCTCGCTCTGAACCCTGTATTCTTATTGGAGATCTCGATGACGAGCAGGCCACCAACATGGTCAACGACTTCTCGCGATTTCGGCAGCGCGGCACGCCATGGGCCTACGGCATTGAACTGAAGAGCGTGGTCGACAGTGTTCATTTTTGTCGCTCTCACCATTCGCGCCTACTGCAGCTTGCCGATATCTACATGTTCATCGTTTCAGGATGGTATGGAGGTCGGAAGGGTTGGATGAAGGAAGCGCTTGGGAAGGCTCTCGAAGGCATGGACCTCTATGCGCATCGCTACAAGGAGTGGCCGAAATAGAGCTGGATCCATTGACTTCAGCTGAGGCCAGACTGTCGCCTACAGGCGCCCCTCCACCCAATTCGCAACGATCAGCCCCGGCACGCTGTCCAGCGCGCGCTCGGCATCGTGGTCGAGG
>CAZYYJ010000177.1:0-2029 GCA_964651595.1 uncultured Pseudomonadales bacterium
CCAGCGAAATTTTGTCCAGAACCTCGGCTTCTTCCATCTCGTAGTAGAAGTCGTTGCCTTCCCGGGTACGCTCGCCGACGCCGGCAAACACGGACAGGCCCGAGTGCTCGATGGCGATGTTGCGGATGAGCTCCAGCATCGTCACGGTCTTGCCCACACCGGCGCCGCCAAACAGACCCACCTTCCCGCCGCGGGCGAAAGGACAGATGAGGTCGATGACCTTGATACCGGTCTCGAGAATCTCGTTGCCACCCACCTGATCTTCGTACTTAGGTGCCTTGCGGTGAATGGGCATGTGCTCACGAGCGTTGACCGGGCCCTTCTCGTCGATGGGGTCGCCCAGCACGTCCACGATGCGTCCCAGGGTTTCTTCACCCACCGGCACGGAGATGGGCTGCTCGGTGTTGGATACCTCCAGGCCGCGCGACAAGCCGTCAGACACACCCATGGCAATGGTGCGCACCACACCGTCACCCAGCTGCTGCTGAACTTCGAGCGTAAGGCCCGTTTCGTTCACCTTCAGAGCGTCGTACACCTTCGGCACGCTGTTACGGTCGAACTCGACGTCGATGACCGCTCCGATGATTTGTACAATTCGACCGCTGCTCATGCTCTGCCTCTTTTCCTGTTTTCGGTTGCCCGTTAGTACCCTGGTCGCTGTCTGCGCCGGCTAGACTGCCGCGGCGCCGCCAACAATTTCTGCAATTTCCTGCGTAATCGCCGCCTGCCGCGCATTGTTGTAAATGAGCTGCAGCTCTTCGATGAGCTTCTCGGCATTCTCTGTGGCGTTCTTCATGGCAATCATCTTTGCCGCCTGCTCGCACGCGCCGTTTTCGATCACGGCCTGGTACACCTGCGATTCTATGAAACGCGTCACCAGCCCTTCGATGAGCTGACGCGCATCGGGCTCGTAGATGTAATCCCAGCGATGCTTGTAATCGGTGTTGTCCTCCGGATTCAGCGGCAACAGCTGCCGGATCGTGGGGGCCTGTGTCATGGTGTTCACGAACTCGTTGCTCGCGAGAAACAGACGATCGATCTCGCCGGCCTCGTACGCGTCCAGCATCACCTTGATGCCACCAATCAGACTTTCGATGGACGGCGTTTCGCCCACGTCGTTCAGCACCGCCTTGATGTTGCCGCCCACCGAGCGGAAGAACGGCCCGGCTTTGTTGCCGATGAGTCCGAGGTCCGCCTCGATGCCTTTGGCATGCCACTCGGCCAGGTCTTTCACCACCGAACGGAAGAGGTTTACGTTCAAGCCGCCACACAGTCCCCGGTCAGTGGAGATGATGATGTAGCCGATGCGCTTGATCTCGCGCTCTTCCATGTAGATGTGCTTGTACTCGGGATTCGAGTTGGCCAGGTGCCCGATCACGCCGCGGATGCGTTCGCTGTAGGGTTTGCCTTCGGCCATGCGCTGCTGCGTACGGCGCATCTTGCTGGCCGCCACCATCTGCATGGCGCTGGTGATCTTCTGCGTGTTCTGCACGCTGCCGATCTTGTTCTTGATCTCTTTACCGACTGCCATCGTGTGACCTCTGCGTTCCTAGAAGGATTGCGTGTCCTTGAACTTCTTGATCGCCTCGTGCAGCGTCGCCACAACATCGTCGTTGTAGGTGCCGTTCTCGTCGATGTCCGTCATGAAATCAGCGTGCTCAGAGCGCATGTAGCTCAGCAGCGCGCGCTCGAAATCAAGCACCTTGCTGACCTCGACGTCTTCCAGGTAACCCTCGTTGGCTGCAAACAGGGCCGTACCCATCTCCGCCACGGACATGGGCGCGTACTGCTTCTGCTTCATCAGCTCGGTGACGCGGGCGCCATGCTCGAGCTGGCGACGGGTGGCGTCGTCCAGGTCGGAAGCAAACTGTGAGAACGCAGCCAGCTCACGATACTGCGCCAGGGCCAGCTTGATGCCTCCGGAGATCTTCTTCATGAAAGGCACCTGGGCCGAGCCGCCCACCCGCGATACCGAGGTGCCTGGGTTCATGGCGGGGCGAAGGCCTGAGTTGAAGTTCTCGGTCTCCAG
>CAZYYJ010000178.1:0-2019 GCA_964651595.1 uncultured Pseudomonadales bacterium
ACAGCGAACTGCCCGTGCGGCTGCACCGCGTCTGAAACGCCTTTCTCGAGCGGCGACAGGGAGGTCGTCGCTCGGTTTTCCCCCTGCCTGCGAGTGCTTTCAGGCCGCCATATGCAGCAGCCGGTGAAGCTGCTGGTAGCGGTCCCCCAGCTGGTGGTCCAGCATGATCAGCCGCTTCGTGTAGTGTGAGCTGGCGTATTCCCAGGTCATGCCGATGCCGCCGTGGAGCTGCGTGGCTTCCTCACCGATCTGCGTAGCCACACGACCGATCAGATTTTTTGCCAGCGCCAGGTAACGGGCCTGTTCAGGCGTGCCCAGCTTGCTGGCGGCGAGGATGGTCATGGAGCGGGCCTGCTCCGCCTCGGTTGCCATGTCTACCAGCCGGTGCTGCAGAGCCTGAAACGTGGCGATCACCGTGCCGAACTGCTGGCGCTGGGTCAGATACTCGGCGGTCATGGCCAGCAGCACGTCGCACGCGCCGACGGCTTCGGCGCACAGAGCCAGCCGGCCGGCGTCGAGGGCATTGTCGAGGGCTTCGCGCGCATCTTCGGCAATGAGCTCCGCCGGTGCGTTCTCGAAACGCACGTTGGCGGCACCGCCGCCGTCGATCATGGCAAAGCTCTCGATCTCGCTCGGCTGCGCGGCAAACAGGCCAAGACCGGCAGCGGTTTTTGCAACCACCAGCAACTCGTCGGCCCCGGGCGCGCCATACACGATGGCTTTGGCGCCCGAAAGCTGCCAGGCGCCATCGCTTTGCGTTGCCATGGTCTGGATGGCGTCGAGATCATCGCCCGTTTCGTCCTCGAAGATAGCCAGGGCGCAACGCCGAGTACCAGCCGCGATCGCCTGCACCCGCTCGGCCTGACCGAACGGGGTCAATGCCCGCAGGCTCAGCAGCGCTGCCAGCAGCGGTTCCGGGCACAACGCGCGGCCCACTTCCTCGAAGACGACGGCGAGGTCGAAGCCCGTGCCGCCGAAGCCGCCATCAGCTTCGGATACCAGCATGCCCAGCACGCCGAGCTCAGCCAGCTCCTGCCACTTGGCCGGGGCGCCGTAGGGCGCTTCGTAGGCCACCTTGATGCGGGTTTCGATGGGATACTGCTCGGCGAAGTAGCGGCGCAGGCTGTCAGAGAGCATGCGACGGTCTTCTGTGTGAGAGAAATTCATGGCTCAACCCCTCAACATGTTCTGCGCAATGATGTTGCGCTGGATTTCATTGGAACCGCCGTAGATGGACAGCTTGCGATTATTGAAATAGGTGGCTGCTGCGGACAGCGCTTCCTCCGGCACATGCAGGTCGCTCATGGCTTCTGCGGGTAGCGGCGCTGCGTGCGGACCGAGGGCGGTGCGGAGCAGCGCGTCGAGCCCCTGGCGGATGACGGTGCCCTTGATTTTGAGCATCGACGCTTCCGGACCCGGGGCGGCGCCGTCTTTGGCTTTGGCGAGCATCCGCAGGTTGGTGATGCGCAGGGCTTCCAGATCCGCTTCGAGCTCGAGAACCCTGCTCATGAACACATCATTCTCGGCCAGCGGTCTGCCGTTGCGCCGCACCTGGCCTGTCAGCTTTTTCAGCCGTTCCAGGTTGCGCGTGGCGAAGCCCACCCCGGCAATGTTGGTGCGCTCGTGCGTCAGCAGGTACTTCGCGATGGTCCAGCCCTGGTTTTCTTCGCCCACGAGGTTGCTCGCAGGCACCCGTGCATCGGTGAAAAACACTTCGTTCACCTCGTAGCCGCCCTCGATGAGCTTGATGGGGCGCATCTCGATGCCGGGAGTGTCCAGATCGACCAGCACGAAGCTGATGCCGGTCTGCGGCTTGCCATCGGTTGAGGTGCGTACGAGGCAGAAGATGCGATCGGCGTGCTGGCCCAGCGTGGTCCAGGTCTTCTGCCCGTTGATCACGTATTCGTCACCGTCGCGGACCGCGCGGGTCTTGAGGCTGGCCAGGTCCGATCCGGCGCCGGGTTCCGAATAGCCCTGACACCACCAGTCGGTGCCGTCGAGGATGCGCGGCAGAATTTC
>CAZYYJ010000179.1:0-1770 GCA_964651595.1 uncultured Pseudomonadales bacterium
TCGGTGATCACCGCGCCTGGACCTAGGGTAACTCCGGTGCCCAGCTTGACCGTGCCCTCGAGCACGACATTGATGTCGATGAAACAGTCTTCGCCAGCCGTGACCGTGCCGCGAACGTCGAGGCGCGCCGGATCGGCAACCGTGACACCGCCCGTCATGAGCTGCTCGACCTGCTGCTTCTGGTAAACCCGCTCCAGCTGGGCGAGCTGGATCCGGTCGTTCACGCCCGTCACCTCGTCTTCGCCGGCATCGACGCTCACCACCGTGACGCCATCGCGCACCGCCATGCCGATCACGTCGGTAAGGTACAGCTCGCCCTGTGCGTTGTTGCCCTGAAGTTGCTCGAGCCAGGGATTGAGCTTCTGAGCCGGCAGCGCGCAGATTCCGGAATTGATCTCGCAGATGGCGCGCACCGCCTCCGACGCGTCGCGGTATTCCACAATTTCACGCACGTTGCCCGCTTCGTCGCGCACGATCCGACCCAGCTCCGCAGGCTTATCGAAGGTGGACACCACGAGACCGACATTTCCGGCTGCCGCGGCCGCGACGGCTGCCTGCAGCGTTTCGGCCCGGGCCAGCGGCACGTCGCCGTAGAGCACCAGCACCACGCCATCGTCGGGCAGCACCTGCATGCCGTGCTGCACCGCATGACCCGTGCCAAGCTGCTCGTGCTGTTCGACCCAGCTCAGGCCTTCGAAGGCCGTCTCTGTGGTTGCGCGGACGGCATCAGCCTGATGACCGACCACAATCGCCACGTTGCGCGGGCTGAGCTCGCGGGCCGTGGCAATGACATGATGGAGCAGCGGACGACCTGCCAGCTCGTGCAGCACTTTCGCCCGCGCTGAGCGCATGCGGGTGCCTTTGCCGGCGGCAAGAATGACGACGTCGAGGTTAACGTCTGGGTTCATTGGGGGCGCTCCATGCCTGAGGGTGCCTGAAACGACCCAATTATATGGCTCGAAATAGCAAAAAGGGGTGCACTCGCGCACCCCTTTGTAAGCAAATGTTACACCTGCGGCGTCAGGTGCAACTCTGTGTGTTACGCACGGTTTCGCTTGTCAGGCGCGACCTCTGAGCTTACGCAGCTCGTCGAGGGTGCGCTGTTGCGCCCGCGCTTCCGCCAGCTGTGCCGCCACCACGGAAAAGTCCACGTCGGCCGCAACCTCACTGCGCGCGCGCTCGGCGGCTTCTTCCGCTTCCCGCGCCTGCGCTTCATCGATGTCCTCGGCGCGTACGGCCGTGTCGGCCAGCAGCGTGATGTAGCCGCCCTGAATCTCGATGTAGCCGCCTGAGGCGAAGAACACTTCGTCCTCGTCGTTTTCCATGGTCAGCGTCACCGGCCCCGGCTGTATGCCGGTGAGCAGCGGTGCGTGGCCGGGGTAGATACCCAGCCCGCCGATGGTGCCCACCGCAGTGAGCTTCTTGATCTCGCCGGAGAACAGCGACCGCTCGGCGCTGACAATCTCGCAGTGCATGGTAGCCATGACCTGATCCTCTAAGACTTAACCCTCGATCGTCTTGGCCTTCTCGACCGCGTCCTCGATGCTGCCCACCATGTAGAAAGCATCTTCCGGCAGGTGATCGTACTCGCCGGCGAGAATGGCTTTGAAGCTGCGCACGGTATCGTCGCGGCTGACGAACTTGCCGGGGTTGCCGGTGAACTGCTCGGCAACGAAGAACGGCTGAGAGAAGAACTTCTGAATCTTCCGCGCGCGGTAGACGAGTTGCTTGTCTTCTTCCGACAGCTCGTCCATGCCGAGGATCGCAATG
>CAZYYJ010000180.1:0-1755 GCA_964651595.1 uncultured Pseudomonadales bacterium
TGCGCACATCGCTGGAGAGAAGCACCGCGTCGTTCGGCGGCGGTGAGTTCGGATGGAATGACTGCACCGGATTCACCAGTACCCCAGCGATCTGCCCCTTGCGCCGACGGATCACATCCAACGACTTGCTGTGCATCTCTTTGAGGGTCAGGCAGTCGCCGATGCGCCGCTCCGATCCCAAGCCAGGCTGCACGCCGTCCCACCAGCCGTGATAGGCGCCGGAGAAGCACACGATCTTGCGGCGGCGGGTGTTGAAGCGCGCGAGACGGACAGCTGCCATCACCGCCTCCGTTCCGCTGACGTGGAAGCTCACCTCATCCTGACCGGAGACCTGCTTCAGCATCTTCACGTTCTCAGCCACGATCGGGTGCATGGGGCCGAGCACCGGCCCGAGGCCTTCCGTCATCTCAAGGCCTTCCCGCATCCACGCTTTGTAGCGGTTGTAACCGGCAACGTTGACACCGTAAGAGCCGCTGACGTCGAGCATGCGGTTGCCATCCAGGTCCACCAGGTAGGGGCCTTCAGAACGCTCGGCAACGGCCGCCACATTGAACTTTTCGCGCATCAGCTTCGCGAACGGGAACGGCACGCGGTTCGCGTCGGCAAAACGCAGATCGGAGACATGATCACGCACGCTCTCACCCCACGCCGTACTCTCCGGCGAGCGGCTGGCAAAGCGTTCGGCCAACCGTTCCAGCGCGGCCTCTCGGGCAAGACACCAACGCTCAGACGCACCGTCAGCAGAGAGAAAGCCGCGCAGGTCATGATCATTCGACCGCACCAGCCGCGAGAGCTGCCTGGACGCCTTCGGCATCATGGACACCCCGGGCAGCGCCCAGACGAAACGCACGGTGCGGTAAAGAAGGTAGGCAGCGATCAGACAGAGGAGTATCAGAACAACGTACTGGGTGGCAGGGCCACCAACGCCAAATGCGGTCATATGGGCTCCAGGTCAGTCCTGGCCGCGCATTAGGGGCGCCGGGCGTGAACAAAGCATGAAGCTTTTGCTTCAGTTCCGTGAATCCGTCTGTCACCAACTGTTCATGGATTCGTCACCTGGCTGACAAATCCCCGACGTAAATTGCGCCACCCATGGAGCAAGCCAAACGCCACTATCGGACGATCTTCCTCTCCGATATCCACCTTGGCACCAAAGGTTGCCAAGCCGATCAACTGCTCGCTTTCCTGAAGCAACACTCCGCCGACCGCCTCTATCTTGTGGGCGACATCATCGACGGGTGGCGTCTGCAATCAGGCATCTACTGGCCTCAGGAGCACAGCAACGTCATGCGGCGCTTCCTGACCATGGCCAAGCGCGGCACGGAGGTGATCTACGTCACCGGCAACCACGACGAGTTTCTGCGCAAATACACCGACATGCAGCTCGGCAATGTGCAGGTTGTGGACGCCTACGATCACGACACCGGTGACGGCAAACGGCTGCTGGTGGTGCACGGTGACGAGTTCGACGTGATCACCCGCTACCACCGCTGGATCGCGTTCCTGGGTGACATCGGCTACACGATCCTGCTCTCAGCCAACCGCTACGTGAACTGGGTGCGGCGCAAGCTGGGTTACGGCTACTGGTCGTTGTCTGCGTGGCTGAAGTACAAAGTGAAGCGCGCGGTGAACTTCATCAGCGAGTTCGAGGTCGCCATCTCCAAACAGTGCAAGCAGCGCGGTTACGACGGCGTCGTGTGTGGCCACATCCACCACGCCGAAATTTCCGATCTGGAAGGCGTGCGCTACATGAAT
>CAZYYJ010000181.1:0-1689 GCA_964651595.1 uncultured Pseudomonadales bacterium
GGCAGCCTCAGCTTCCTTTTCACCAACCACGTCGCAGTAGGCAAGCACCACGTCCGGGGTTGACTTCATTGGCGCCGGTAACTTTTTGAACTGCTTGCGCGCTTCTTCCACCGGCACTGATGTCAGCTTGCCCATGGCGACCGGCAGTTCAATATCAGAAGCATCCACCTTCTTTCGCAAGACGGGCAGCGCCTTTTCCATCGCTTCGACCTCGCCCGCCGCGGCAAGCGCACGCTTGCGCAACTCCAGGGTGACCGGATTCTCAGGGGCGTCTTCCAGAGCGGTGAGGCACGCCGGCCAGTCTTCACGATCTGCCGCCAGCGTCGCCGCCACGGTGGCTGCCGCCGGTGCCGATTCGGTATCTGTTTCAATGGCCAGCCGGAGGTTGGCTTCGCGCCGCTCCGCGTCACCAGCGAGGTCCGCTGCCCGCGCCGCGTAAAGGTGGGTCGGTGCCGGGTGGGTATGATGTTTCGCTGACTGTTCGAGGAACTTGAGGGCTCGGGCATGGTCGCCAGCCAAGAGATAAAGCTGGCCTCGTGTTGACAGGTTTACCGCGCGGTTTTCGCGTCGGCGATCATTCCAGTCGGACAGGTAGCCGGAGGTGTTGAGGAGGAAACGCAGTAGCTTCGCCCCGAAGTAGACGAGACCAACAAGCGCTGCGAGGAGGCCAGCGCCTACCCAGAGGCTGGTTTGCAGGCTGTACCCGTCGTAGGTCACCAGCACATAACCCGGATCACGCTGAATCAGCGTGCCCAGCGTGCCGAACAGCACGATCACCACGAGAACCGTGATCATATTGCGTTTCAAGAGCCGGACTCCTCGAGGCGCGAACCCACCAGTCGTCGCGCCTGTTGCAGGGATTCACTGACGTCCGGTAACTGCATTTCGACGTTGATACCCGCGAGTGCATCCAGCGCTTCCAGGAACGCAACCGTGCCGGCATCCTCGCCATCAAAGTGGCTGGCAGCCCAGTTGCGCGCATCGGTAATACTCTCGTTGTACACCTGCTGCTTTTCTTCGAGCAGGCCAAGTTGGGCCATCTGCAGTTTCAGCACCAGGTTTTGACGCAGGTAGTACGACTCTTCCGGTGGCAGTATCGGGGCAACTGTCGGCACGTCCCGACGGAAATCGATGAGCGAGGCAAGCCGCGTCACACCACGATACAGAAGGTTCATCGCCCGTCCCGCCAAGGTCTCCGCCGGGGGCGCCACGCTCTCGTCAGGCTCGGGTTGCTCGTAGGTCAGCTGGGGCTCACGCAGTGAAGGAACCTGTCGCACGAGGGCAGCAAGACGCAGCCAAAGGCCCTGGCGATCCAGTTCGCCCACCGCCTCCAGTGCGGCAATGTCATTGGCGAGCGCCTCCCGCAGGTTGTGGGCGGTTAAACCCTCGGCGCCCGCCACGATCTGGTCAGCCTCACGGAAGAGCGCGACCGCGGCGCCGGGGTTCCGGTCCATCAGCAATTGCTGGTTCCCCATGCGAACCAGGTACTCCACTTCGGCGAGCACCCAGTCCTGTCGCGATGAACCCATCCGGGCGTCAAGATCATCGATGCGGCTGGAAAGTACCTCTCGCAGATCTGCCCCTGCTACGCTGGCTGCCGTCTTGAGGCCGGCCACTTCTGCTTCCAGCGCCGCGATGGTCGCCTGCTGCGCTTCAATCGATTGCATCGCCGAGTCGATCGCTGTGGTG
>CAZYYJ010000182.1:0-1644 GCA_964651595.1 uncultured Pseudomonadales bacterium
CCACGTCGCAGGATCGCAGCGCATCGAGCCCAGCAACGGTGATCAGCCCGGGGTCGCCCGGGCCCGCCCCCACGAGCCAGACACGGCCCTTTGCAGGACTTTTTTCAGAATTTGAGGTCGGATTAGTCAAGTCAGGTAAACCCTAGCGGTTGGATGGCCGATGCGCTTTATGAGCCGCACCTTTAGCTGTGCATTGTAGCCGGGCCGGCGCGGCAAACCGAACAGGAGGCTCCCCATGAGCCAGGCACTTCGAATCAGTGAATCGTCGACGGTGATCTCCGACACGCTCTACTTCGAGCGGCGTCGCCACCCCCGCCACCGGACGTCAGGGCAGGTGACCGCTGTGATCCGTGAGCCGGGCAACGAGGAAGGCCCCGCCAAGATGCTGACGCTGGACCTGATCGATCAGTCCGAAGGCGGTGTCGGAGCTGCGACAACACAGCCCGTCCCGGTCGGCAGCCGCATCACGATCTTCTTCCCGCCGCACGGCCCCGAAGCGGGCTTCGACCTCGTAGGTGAAGTCGTCCGTTGCCGATCCAACGACGATCGCCACACCATCGGCGTTCTGCTGAGCGAACCGAACAGCAAACTCGCAGGCTAAAACATCCATTCCACGGGGCATCAGTGATAGCCGAGGCGTTCATCGCTTCGGCTATTTTTATTCACCGATGTCTTCCAGCGCCTTGCAAAGCATCACGTAGCTTTCCTCCAAAGCCTGCGGAATCACACGTGCCCCGGCGCAGACCTGCATGAAATTGGAATCACCCTGCCAGCGCGGAACCAGGTGCATGTGACAATGGCCTGGCACCCCCGCGCCGGCGCACCGCCCGAGATTCATCCCCATGTTCACGCCCTGGCAGTGCATCGCCCTGCGCAGCAGCCGGTTGCCCAAGTCGGCCAACTCCATGAGACCCGACCGCTCTTGAGAAGTCAGGTCGCTGATGTCCGCGACGTGCTTCTTTGGCGAGACCAACAGGTGCCCGTTGCTGTAGGGATAAAGGTTCATCATGAGCGAACCACGCCCGTCGGCAAGGAGGATCATGCGCTCTTGCTGCTGCTCGGCGGTCAATGATTCGTCGAACGCCGCGCAGAGGAAGCAGCCATCGGCGCTGGCAGCCTTCGTCTTGTCCATCGGCTCGTCGACCAGGCCCTGAAGGTAGGAAATCCGCCACGGTGCCCAGAGGTTTTGGTGTCGCATGGGAAGAGTGTACTCGCACGGCGGTATTGTCTTATCCGAGCACGAAGCGTAAGCGAGTGACCGCAAACCGGAGGAAACGCGGGTCACTCGCTTACGCTTCGTGCTCGGGTGATTATTACCGGGCCTAGACTGTGCCCGCCTGCCCGCGGAAGTTACACAAACCGCGTGAAACCGCCTGTTATTTAGAGGATGTTTGCCCCGTGCCGATGAAGTCTGGACGGGGGGCGTGTGTCGGGCAGACCCAGGGATCGATCAGGTATCAAATGAGTTCGGTTTGGATGGTCATGATCGCGGTATTCGCGCCCGTTTTGCTCGGGCTCGTGACGCTGTGGCTTCCACGGACGTGGATCGAGCGCCGCATGGCGATCGCGGTCGCCGGGCCGGCCATCGCGTTTGTGATGCTGCTGGGGGTCGCGCTGGGCGCGGCCGAGCATCTGGATCATGCC
>CAZYYJ010000183.1:0-1585 GCA_964651595.1 uncultured Pseudomonadales bacterium
CCATCCGATTGTGCTGACGCCCGAGGAGCGGCTGCAGATCGGTTCCGGCGATGCAGCAGCGACACGCCTGTTCAGCGCCAAAGAGGCGGTGTACAAAGCGATCTACCCCCTGGAAGGCACAGCCTTCGATTTTCAGGACGTGACCATCTCTATGTCCGCGTGGAGCGGCCGCTTTTCTGCAACCAGCGCAAACGCGAACCGCAACACCTGGCTGCATCAGGGGCAGGGGTACGTTGCCGAGGTTGGCGATCACATCGCCACCCTCTTCGTGCTGCCAACCGCGCAGCTGGCAGCAACTGACCACGCGCTCTCGCGAGAACCGATGTAAGGTATTGGCAGAGCGCCGCAACCGCTCAGGCACCGACACCTTACCGGAGGCTCAACTCTTGCCGGCCAGCAACCAAGGCCCTGATCAGGCGCAGATACTCCGCCACCTCAAACGGGCAAATGACGTTGCTCTCGCGTCACGAGAAGCTGGCCACCACCCCTTCGGCGCCATCCTCGTGGCGCCGGATCACAGCACGGTGCTCATGGAGCAAGGCAACCTGGACACTGTCCGCCACGCAGAATCAGAGCTCGCGCGTCGTGCTTTCGCCGAGCACCCTCCCGAATATCTGTGGGATTGCACCCTGTACACCACCGTGGAGCCCTGCGCGATGTGCGCGGGCACCCAGTACTGGGCCAACATTGGGCGTCTGGTGTACGGCATCAGCGAGCGCCAGCTTCTCAACATGACCGGCAACCATGCGGAAAACCCAACCATGGACCTGCCGAGCCGCACCGTGTTTGAGCACAGCCAGAAGCAGATCGAAGTGATCGGCCCGGTCGAAGCCGTCGCGCAGCTGATTGCGGACGGCCATGAAGGGTTCTGGGATTAAGCGCACCAACATAGGACGAACGCAACGATGCCAACACGCCTGCTCACAATCACCGTTATCTGCCTGCTGCTCACACCTCTGTCAGCTATCGGGCAGGCGGAACACGCAGACGTAGCGCTTGAAGGCGAGGTGCGGCGGCACCTGATTCAGGTGGCGCTCAACCGCGCCGATGCCGACCTGATCGTCAGCAACGTGACCCTGCTCGATGTGTTCACCGGCCAGTGGCGCAAAGCGCAGGACATTGTCATCGCTCGGGAACGTATCGCCTGGGTGGGTGCCCATGGCAGCTGGCCGGGCAAGGCCAAGCGCACGGTGGACGCCGGCGGGCTGTGGGCGGTGCCGGGCTTCGGCGAGTCGCACAAGCACATCGAGAGCAGCTACCTCACGCCGGAGTACGAAGCTGCGCTGGTGATTCCGCGCGGCAACACGTGGACGGTGGAAGGCTCTCACGAACTCTCCAACGTGGTCGGCAACCGCAACGTCGAGTTCTGGCTGCAGGCGGAAGACGCCGGCAGCCCGCTGAAGATCTTTCCCGCCATCGGCTCAGCCACGCCGCCAACCGTTTACGAACAGGGGGGCGGTTACTACGGCTACGACGAGATGGCCGCGTTTATGGCCGAGGACCTGCGCGTGGTGGCGCTGGGTGAGGTGATGGATTGGCCCGCGGTGAGCGGCGTCGACGCGCCCGGCGGCGAACGCATCTGGGG
>CAZYYJ010000184.1:0-1567 GCA_964651595.1 uncultured Pseudomonadales bacterium
ACGCCGCCGCGCAGCCGCGTATCGATCTCGAAACGCCGGCAAACTCGCGCTTTGTCATTCGTCTCGGCAACGAGTTCCACAACTGCTGGGGTGACTGTCAGGCGAACGCGGCAACCATGCAAGCGGCCATCACCACGATGTCGGACGCCATCACACCAACGTCCGTGGATCCAGCGCTGGTGACCAGCAAAGCGCTGACGCTCACCGACGGCATCGCCTCATCCTCTGGCGGCCGGGTGGATACCAACGTCATCGCCTTCTACGAGTTCAAAACCGGCTCAGGCAACACCGTATTCGACACCAGCGGCGTAGAGCCGGCCCTCAACCTGACCCTGTCAGGCAACTACCAGTGGGTTGGCGGCTGGGGCGTTCAGTTCATCGACGGCAAAGCGCAGGGCTCAACCACGGCAAGCGCCAAACTCCGGGATCTGATCACGAGCACCAGCGAGTTTTCGGTGGAAGCCTGGGTCGCGCCCGCCAACGTGGTGCAGGACGGTCCTTCGCGCATCGTCAGCTACGCCGGCAGCGGCACCAACCGCAACTTCATGATCGGCCAGACGCAGTACAACTACGACACCTTCGTGCGCCAGGCCAATACCGACGAAGGCGGCAACCCGCAACTGTCCACGGACTCCGCGGATGAGGACCTGCAGGCCACGCTCCAGCATGTGGTGATGACCTACGACCCGGTGAACGGCCGGCAGATCTACGTCAACGGGCGCTTCACCGATGATGTCGACAGCACTGCGGGCGGCAACCTGAACGACTGGGACGACACGTACGCTTTTGCCGTCGCCAGCGAGGTGGACAACGACAACCGTTGGGCAGGCACCGTGCGCCTGCTTGCTGTGCACAACCGGGTGCTGAGCCCTGAGCAGGTTCAGCGCAACTTCGATGCCGGCGTTGGCGAGCGCTACTTCCTGCTGTTCAACGTGAGCGATCATGTCAACGTCGACGATGCCTACGTTGTGTTTGAGGTGTCCCAGTTCGACTCCTACAGCTACCTGTTTGACGCGCCTTTCTTCACGGTGCTCAGCGCCGACGCCCAACCCGGTGATATCCCCATCGCAGGCCTCCGCATCGGCGCTAACGGGCGCGAGCTGCCCGTTGGCCAAGCGTTCGCGAACCTCGACACGCAGATTGACGACGCGTTCTATACCGCCGCTGCAGGCCAGCTGACGCTTTCAACCCTCGGCACGGTTGTGCCCCTCGAGAAGGGTGCGGCCCTGGATGAGTTCTTCCTCACCTTCGAGCGTCTCGGCAGCAGCACCAACGTGGTGGTAGAAGCCGCGCCCGTGGCACCGCCACCGCCGCCAGACCAAGCGCGCGACCCCGCGCTCGGTGTGCGTGACTTTGCGGAGATCAATGCCGCCATGTCCAAGGTCACCGGCATCCCGACCAGCAACGGCGAGGTGGCAGCTACCTACGCGCTCGTGCGCCAGGCCATGCCGGTGGACACCGCGATCGGCGGCTTCGTGTCATCACAGCAGATGGGCGTGACCCAACTCGCCATCAAGTACTGCAGCGTTCTTGTGGACGATCCGGCAGCGCGCGCCGCGTACTTCCC
>CAZYYJ010000185.1:0-1502 GCA_964651595.1 uncultured Pseudomonadales bacterium
ATTCCCAGTCGTCCCCGGGCGCGTCATCGGACTGCAGCTCCGCGGGCAACAGGCTCTGCAGTAGCTGCAGGGCCAGCGCGCTGGCCTCACGCCCGACTGCAGGGTCTTTGTACTGGAACACCATGTTGTAGTGCCCGGGCAGATCGTCAATGGAACGTGTACGGCCGAAGGTCACGGGCGAGCCGGCAACGTTCTGCAGCTCGATGGCGACATGCTCCATGACATGGCCGAGCCAGGTGCCCTCGTCTTCACGCAGCCTGCGAACAAAGCCGCCCGGCTCCCGGTACGAGCAACCGTGTTCGTGCAGGCCCGGCAGGCGCTCGAGCAACGGCTCGATAAATGACTCGCCGAGTTTCGCTGACGGCCATTCCTCGAGCTCGCCAAGATCGATGACGTGGCGGATAACCGGAAAGTGTGCCCAGATATTCGGGCCTACGAATACATTCGTGCTGACTATTTTCACGTGTCTTCCCCCGCTCGCGCTTCTCTCGACGCGATATCAAACCGGCCACCGCTGATCAGTATGTGCAACTTCACATCCAGCAGGCTGACGGGGTCGCCCCGCCGGGCCTTGTCCATAGAAGAATAACTTAAGTGCGTCGGATCGATCAGCGTTATGCCGCCGCTGCCGACGACCTCCAGCGACTCGTCCGGCGAAATGAACGCAGCGGTGTCCTCGTCGAGACCGAGGCCAACCGCAAACGGATTGTAGGCCAGCGCGGTCAGCAGGCGCCCAAGCCGGTCGCGCTGGCGAAAGTGCTGGTCAATGATGAATTTGTTGGTTAGCCCCAGGCCCGGCGCCATGGTCACCATGTCCGGACTCGGAGTGCTGCCCTCGTAGCCGCCGGCAATCATGTGCTCTGGCATAAACGCGGCACCCGCAGACGTGCCGGCGACGTGCATGCCTTCGGCGTTGCGGCGTCGGATGCGCTGCGCCACCTCGGTTCCACCCAGCGTGGTCGAGAGGCGGAGCTGGTTACCCCCCGTCATGAACACGCCGTGTGACTTATCGATGTAGGCCAGGTCCTCGCTGGACTGGCAGTCCTCGCGGGATTCGAAGGCCAGCACCCGGGCGTGCTTGCAGCCCAGCTTTCGAAACAGCTTTTCGTAGTTGCGTCCGGTGTCCTCAAGCTGGGACGCCGTCGGGATGATACTGATGCGCGCATCGGTTCCACCGCAGAGACTCACGAAGCGGTCGAGGATCTCCGGATTTCCCAGTTTCTCCTCGGCGCCGCCGATAGGGATGATGTAGCCGCGTTGGTTGTTTTCTGTGCTCGGGGCGGGACTCATTACTCTGCTGCCTTCGTGACGTGCTGACTGTCGAAAAAGGCGGCAATTGTACCTGCAAAAGAAAGGGGCGACTCGCCGGTAGACCCCTAAATCTTTAGTGGCCACCTCATACTTAAGGCCAAACAAAAAGGGCCCCCGGTGGGGCCCTTTGCGATTGGGTGGTGATGGGTGGAATTGATTCAGATCGCCTTGGGGCGATCTTCACCCCTGCG